>NZ_JACJSV010000036.1 GCF_014698335.1 Microcystis viridis FACHB-1342
TCATTAGCAGAAATAGCTTGATATTGTCCCTCAATTAGTCTAAATCCTTGCCATTCTAAGGTATTAGGATCGAACCAAAAATAATTAGGAGTGCGAAAAGTGTTTTGATAGAGAATTTTCTTTTTAGTTCGGTCAATATTGGCCGTGGAATCGGAGAGAATCTCGACGATCACATTGGGATATTTCCCCTGTTCTCCCCAAACCACCCAACTTTTGCGGGGACGTTTTTCTGTATCTAAAACCACAAAAAAATCAGGACCACAGAAATCGCGCTTTTTCAGTTGTTCTTCGTTATAGTAGATAGTCAGATTACCAGAAGCGTAGTAATCGTTTTTCTCTTGCCATAATAATTCTAGACAACTGAGTAGAATTATGATTTGTTGCAGGTGTAAATCACTTTCCAAGGGTGGTTCATCACTCCATAAATCCGTGGGGGGACAGGTAACTTCTGGTAAAATGTCGAGAGTTGTCATAGTTTTTCCCCTGGCTGGGACATTTATCTAATTATAACAGCTATGAGTCAGTAGTAGTACAGGGTGAGAGCATCTCAAATGCTATTGACAATTGGCCAATTTTGTGATCCGCGTGGGCATTTCAAGTGTTACCAGTCAATCAGAATAGCTACGAAATCGACCCATTTGGTCGATTTTTGCTTAACAATTGAGATAGCCAATTCTGATCAAATATGCCTGAATCGCTCTCTGGGTAAGTAACTCACATCAAGTCCCTTTTGTCAAGGATTGTTAAGATGCGCTTACCCTGGGTCAAGTAGGATTAGTTGGAAAATCGCCAGTCAAGGAAAAACCCGATAATTCAACCTATTCCCTCGGATCAAAATCCGGCAGCGTCCCCAGCTTGCGAATGGTCACTTTAACATCCATAGACAAAAAGTCATCGGCATCACCAAACCAAGAACCGGAAAGAGGTATGATTTGACCGGGATGACGAGCGATCGCCACTCGAATTAAATCAAAGCCGGCGGTAATTTGATTAGTCGGATCATAATTACGCCAACCGGCCCCCGGTAGATAAACCTGTAACCAAGCATGGGTAGCACCAGAGCCAGTCATCCCCACTTCACCACCGTCGAGGGCAGCATCGTAGAGATAGCCACTGACAAAACGACAGGCTAAACCCAATCTTCGCAAAGCTTCGATCATTAACCAAGCATAATCGCGACAAGTTCCCGACTTTAGCCGCAGGGTTTCTCCGGGGGATTGAGTTCCTTCACTCTCTCTGGATTGGTAGGTAAAATTATCTTTGATAGCGGCCATCATTCTTGCCATGGCATCGAGGGTATTATCTTGGTCCCCCGCTACAAAACTTTTGGCCCAAGCTGCCAAGCTGCCGTCGGCATCCTCAGCGTGGGGACGCATAAACACCACTAGATCTAACCATTCATCGGGGGTGTACTGGATGGGAATTTCGATCGCCCGTTGAGCGAGGGGAAAATCAGCGATCGCTTTTAAGCCAAAATGTTCCGCCCGTAATCGACAGGTAACGATTAATTCTGACGCTGGTTCAGCAAATTCAATCCCTACCACGTTGTTAGATAGAGTATCCATAGTCCAGCGCGTTTTGGCGGCAATATTCGCTTCTACAGAATAACTGATAATTCTTTCACCGTGACCGGCACTAGGCAAAAAAATCGCCCGATGTTCCCCAAAAGTTACCGGTTTACGATAATGATAGGTGGTGATGTGTTCCAAGTCGTAGATGACACTCATCCTGATTATCCTTAATAAAGTAGCTGGTTATAATTAAATTGAAGATGGTTCCCCCCTTGATCCCCCCTTAATCCCCCCTTAATAAGGGGGGTATCTGACAATTTTTAACACCCACCCACTTAATCACTGACAACTGATAACCGATAACTGATAACTGATAACTGATAACTGATAACTGATAACTGATAACTGAAATGACCTCTGACCCGTTCCTCGATCAAGCTTGGAATACCGAAGACCTAGAACAAGCGCTTCGAGGTGTCGGCACTATTCAAGAAGAACTCAACTATAATCAGGCACGCAATTCTCTGGGCAAACTTGTTGAGCGTCTGGATCTTACCTCGATCGAGAAAATTGGTCTAGAAGCGGAGATCGATCGCCTAGTGGCCCTGCTGGAAAAACTCGATCGCTCCCTGATTCAAATTGCCGCTTTTGGTCTGGTGGGCCGGGGAAAATCCTCGATTTTAAATGCTCTGGTCGGTCAAGAAATCTTTACAACCGGTCCTCTACACGGAGTTACCCGCACCATTAAAGGGGTAAATTGGCAGTTGAGCAGCGATGATACTTTCCCCAATCTAGCGCGTCTGACCCTGAACGGCCAGGGTAATGCTCAGGTGCAATTGCTTGATACTCCCGGTATTGATGAGGTAGATGGGCAAACGAGGGAAATTCTCGCCTGTCAGGTGGCGCAGCAGGTGGATTTAATCCTTTTTATCATCTCTGGTGATATGACCAAAGTGGAATTTTCCGCCCTGGCCAAGTTGCGGGAAGCGGGAAAACCGATGATTTTGGTCTTTAATAAAATCGATCAGTATCCGGAAGTCGATCGCCTCGCTATCTATGAGAAAATCGCCTCAGAACGGGTGAAAGAACTACTCTCCCCCGATGAGATCGTTATGGTGGCGGCCTCTCCCCTCTTGGCGGAGACGGTTAAAGGGCAGGATGGGCGGCTAAAAACGCAACGATTTCGGGGAAAACCCCAGATAGAAGCCCTGAAAATCAAAATTTTGGAAATTCTAGAGCGAGAGGGTAAATCCCTCGTAGCACTCAATTCTATGCTGTATGCGGACGAGGTAAACGAGCAAATTGTCGCCCGCAAAATGGCTATCCGTGATCGCGGCGCTAATCAATTGATTCAAAAAGCAGTGATGATCAAAGCATCGGCGATCGCTCTTAATCCGGTGACGGTGTTGGATCTGTTTACGGGGGCAGTTATCGATTTAGCCATGATTCTCGCTCTTTCTCGCTTATACGGCATCGATTTAACTCGTCGGGGGGCGATCGCTCTTTTACAAAAAATTGCCCTCAATATGGGGGGTATTAGTGCCAGCGAATTTTTAGCGGTTTTGGGCTTAAGTTCCCTCAAAGGACTGCTTGGCCTCTCGATTCCTGCCACTGGCGGCATTTCTCTCCTTCCCTATACTTCGATCGCCCTGACTCAAGCGGGGGTTGCCGGTGTATCCTGTTATGCGATCGGCCAAGTGACGAAAACCTATCTCGCTAATGGGGCCACCTGGGGACCCGATGGCCCGAAGGCAGTGGTAGCCAGTATTCTCGATTCCCTCGATGAAACCTCGATTCTCAACCGGATTAAGCGGGAATTAGGCTCAAAATTGGCGGGTGGGGGACTTTTCAGTGATCAGTAAACAGTAATCAGTAATCAGTGAACTGAAGGCAACAGGCAATAGGCTCCCAGAAAGAATCTGGCAATTCTCCTACCTAAAAAGAAGGTTAGAAACTGAGTAAATTAAAGCTTTTAGCTTAACAAATTGGGTACTAGATTCAGCCCTTGTGAACTGAAAATTCAAATCTGACCACTGATAACTGACCACTGATAACTGATCAGTGATCACTGATCACTGATCACTGACTCGATCAATCCAAGAAATGCTTACTATGGACGATCGCCGCTATAATAACTACTGCTCCTTGAATTTGATAGATCAGACGGTAGGCATAGGCAGACTTTTCTCGGATGGTATCATCGCTAAATTCGGCGCATTTTTTCGCTTCTAGGGGACAATTTTCTAAAGAATAGCTTATATCAAGAATTCGACGCACGACGGCCGCCGCGTAGGACGGGGAATCTCGACTAATATAAGATGCGATCGCATCCACGTCTTCAATTGCTTTGGGCGACCAGACAAGGCGATAATTCACTCGATCAGCCATTTGTTTAAAAGACCCTCAACTTCTTCTTGGGGGATTGTATTCTCCAGAGAGGCAGCGCTCAAACTTTGACGCACCTTCTCCAGAACGTATAAATGATACTGAATATCTTCAATTGAACAATCATCTGGTAATTGATTCAAGAGGGATTCCACTTTTTGTCTAATGCTATTCATACAAGTTTGACCGAAGTTTTTAAGGAAAAGTATAAATTTAAATTATCTATCAACTATAATCTATAGCAGTTATCTTAATAGTGAGGTACGAAGTATCTGGTTTTAGGGAACAGGGAACGGTTAACAGTAGCCGGTCGCCAAGAGATAATGCCAAATTTCTTTATACTTCATCTTTAAGAGAAACGCTATATCATAGATAGAAAACTAATAGTCACGCATCCTATCTTATGCCATAGTCCCCAGAAAAGCGAGAAAAAGTTAAGAATAGATAAGGTGATTATCTCGCTTTTGTAACATTGGGGCGGGTATTCTGTTAAGAATACTTAATAATTCTCCTATCTGCTCAATCCCCGCAACTTTTAGGGATTATTGACCAATAAGCATCGAGCGGCCACAAGACCCCCCCCAATCGCAGCAATTTTTTGTTACATTAGTTTACAGTTCCCTCAACGCCCCAATGGGTTATTAATTTTAATGTCTTCTTCGGTTCCTTCGTCGGATTTTATACCCTTAATCGGTCAAGAAACAGAAATCTTTAACTGGGCAAAATCCCATTATCGTAATCATACCTTTGCCAAAGATGAAAAAGTCGCCACACGCCCCGGACTGTTATACTTTGTCGAATCTGGGGCGATTCGTATTGTTGGTAAGGCACAAGTTAACGTTATCGACCAAAAATTTCCCCGTCAACTACCTATTGCCGATAGTGAGGAAGTATTTCTCGGTTTTGTGGGTGCAGGTCAACCTTTTGAGATTGTTTCTCAATTTCCCTTTCAATTACAAGCCCAAGCTCATCTAGACGGAACCAAGTTAGTCTGGTTATACTGGGAAGACCTACAACAATGGCCGCAATTGCGATCGGCTGTTATGGAAACTTTTCGCCATCAATACCAGCGTAAGTTATTTTGGTTGAGTATTCTCGGTCAAAAACGCTCCCTCGATCGATTAATGGGGTTCTTGGTTTTATTACTGGAAGAATACGGTCAACCCTGTGTAGAAGGCTATTATCTTCCCTATCCCCTAACTCACGCTCAAATTGCCAGCGCCATCGGCACTACCAGAGTAACAGTAACAAGATTAATCGGTAAATTGCGACAACAAAATTCGATCTTTTTTAAGCAGGATAATCTTATCGGATTGCCCAGTTTATTTTTGAGTCAGAATTAATTTTTCTGCTTTGGAGAAATATCTATCTAGGACATTTTGGGCGCACGCGATGCACCCCTACCATTGGCGCAATAATATTGTTTATTGTAGGGGCGAATTGCATTCGCCCTCTTTGAATAACTTCTGCTGCTCATCATAAGTGAGAGAAAGTCACCAAACTGTGCATCCTATCCAAAAGTTACTTTGGCTCCAGGTTTTAAAAACCCCACACAAGAAGATTCCCATCGCCAATCAGCAACCCCAGAAATCTATGACCCCTCTATCTGACAACAAATAACCGAGGCAGCCAATGACTGAGCCAATTCCTGATAAATTATCGGAACGAATCGATACAGGTGTCAGAGTCGCAATCGCAGAAGCAATTGAGAGACACCGCCTCTTAGGAGAGTCTATCAGCATTTTCAAAGATGGCCAAATTGTCACCTTAACAGCCGAGCAAATTCCGCCAAAACCTGCCAAAAAAACGGAAGTGTAAAAAATTGGTTGACTGTCTCAAATTTCACTATTCATAGAAACAGTTTCACCTATCCGAGGGATTTATATAGGGCTTGCTGAATAAATGTGAAATATAGACAAGGTAAGGGTTTTAGGGTTCTGTTTTGCTCTCACAGGTGCAAGATTTTGAGAGGATCGTCGTTCAAAACCTTGCGTCTTCATCGGCCCGTGTCCTGTAGGGGCGAAGCATTCGGGCAATAACCTATCGGTGAAACCGTAGATTTTCTATCCGAATGCTTCGCCCGTACTTTTTCAGCAGACCCTATATAGATGTCGGTTTTAGCAAATTCCCGTTACGAAAATCAAAACTACATAGTATAATGGTACTGTTAATTATTTTTGGAGGTGTAAATATGAGTCTAACAGAAAATCAAAAAAACCTTTTACGATGGATAGTCAAAGAAGTACGGGCTGGTCATCTTAAAGAGGACAGTATTTGGTACTACTGTCCGACTGTTAACAGTCATCTTTGGGTAGATTACAATGGTTTTGATATCACTCCTTATGTCGAATTCGCAACCTTCGATATATTAGAAGAATATGATTATGTTAAATGGCAAAAAAAAGACTCGAAGTCCGTTCAATACAAGGGCACTCTAACAGGAAAGGCTTATGAAGCGGTTGATTCTAACTTTGCTGAACCCGCCATCAGCAGCCCAAAGATTCACGTGGAAAAATATTACAACCATGTAGAAACTATGACAGAAAATAAAGGAAACGTCAACATCAGCGGCGTACAGGGAAACGTGAGCGGAATTGCCGCCGCAGGCGAAAACCAAACCATGACCGGGGTTGCACTCGGACAAATTAGCGGTGTGGTCACGAACAGCATCGGTCAACTGCAATCGACGAATACCCCTGAAGCAACTCAACTGGCCACACTGCTCGAACAGCTTCAATCTGCGATCAAAAATGAATCCCACCTAGCGCCGGAAGATAAAGCGGAGGCGATGGAACAGGTCAAAACCCTCGCAGAAGCAGGACAGAAACCCGAAGATAATGCACTCCAAAAAGCGGCAAAAACTGCTTTGAAAATTCTCAAAGGAACGATTGCCGGTTTGCCCGATGCTGCCAAACTGGCCGAGTCATGTGCAAAACTGCTCCCCGCAATCGCTACTTTGCTATCACTTTCTTAGATTGGCTAAATCTCCCCCAATCTCTTTACTGTTGCCTCTTGCCCCTTGCATGAGTGCCTCATCTCAACAAGCAATTCAAATGCGCGGGCAGCTTAATTGTCTTCTAGCTTCGTAGAGGATGACAGCAGTAGCGATCGCAACATTTAAAGATTCTACACCACCAAAGAGGGGAATTTTCACCGTTTCATCGGCTAAAGTCGCTAATTGGGGTGATAAACCGGCTCCTTCATTGCCTAATAATATTAAAGTCGGACGGGTAAAATCAATCTCCCAATGGCTTTTGGTGGCTGTGGGTAAAGTCGCGATCGCTTTTACCCCCTGTGCTTGATATTTTTTCACTAAAGCCGATAAATCCGATTCTACCACCAGGGGCGATCGAAACCATTCCCCAGCCGAACTGCGGATCACTTTGGGGTTATCGATTTCGACGCTATCGAGACTTAACCAGATACCCTGTACTTCCGTAGCCACGGCAGTGCGGATAATAGTGCCGAGATTGCCTGGATCCTGCAATCTTTCCAAAACTAAGCCCAATTGTAGCGGATTTTGGGGGATTGGATGAAGGTGAGTACGGGAAATAGTGGCAATCACACCATCGGGATTAACCGTTGTCGCTAGGGAAGCGAGGACTTCCGGGGAAACTATCTCGACTCGTTTCGCCTGATTTTGAAGCTTCTCCGCTAATTCTCCCTGTCTTTGCTGCCACTTTTCAGTATAACAAACCGTCTCTAGGGAACAATTCAGGGCTAAAGCCGTCTCTAGTAAGTGGGTTCCCTCAATTAAGGACAAATTCTGCTCCTGTCGCTCTCTAGTGCGGTGTAGCTTGCGAATTTGCTTGATTAAAGGGTTTTGAACACTGCTAATCATAGCCAATCAGATTTTTCACCCCGCTAGGGCTGCCCTAAATAACTACGTTTTGAGGGAGATAATGCGGAACTCGGGACTTGAACCCGAAAGTCTTTGCAGACACTAGAACCTGAATCTAGCGCGTCTACCAATTCCGCCAGTTCCGCATTTTTCTTTCACGATCTCTTATTATACTATCGGACAATCCATAAGTCAAGATAGTTGAGATAATTAAGACAAAAATCGTTTTTCGAGGTAGAATCACCGATAATTCGTTCAAAAATCTGATAAGATGCAGTCTAATTTTACCGAAGCTTGCCTTAGCCAAGACTCCCAACTAAGATAAATGAATGATCCTATGACTATCGATATCGAGCATCCCTATTTAGAAATTCAAGGTCGTCACTCTCTCAAGGGTGAAGTTAAAATCAGTGGTGCCAAAAATGCCGCTCTAGTGATTATGGCGGGAGCTTTACTCTGCTCCGACGAGTGCCAGATTAGTAATGTACCTGCCCTAGCCGATATCGAGCGGATGAGTCAAATTCTCTCGGCTTTAGGCGTGCAAGTCCGTCACACCGGAGATAGACTAGAGATTGATGGCAGAGACCTCAAACAAGCTCAAGCGCCCTACGATCTCGTCTCCCAGTTGCGAGCCAGTTTTTTTGCCATTGGACCGATTTTAGCCCGTTTAGGAGAAGCAAAAGTTCCCCTCCCCGGCGGCTGCGCCATTGGGGCCAGACCAGTGGATTTGCACGTTAGAGGCCTACAGTCAATGGGTGCAGATGTATTAATCGATGGCGGCATGGTACACGCCCGCGTTAAGGGTAATGGTCGTCTGAAAGGGGCGAATATTTATCTGGATTATCCCAGTGTGGGAGCGACGGAAACCTTAATGATGGCGGCGACTTTAGCGTTCGGGGAAACCATTCTCGGTAATGCGGCCCAGGAGCCAGAGGTGATTGATTTAGCCAATTTTTGTGTTTCCATGGGGGCAAAAATTCGCGGTGCTGGGACCAATACAATTGTTATTGAGGGAGTTTCCCGTCTGCACAGTACCGATTACAGTATCATTCCTGATCGCATTGAAGCCGGGACTTTACTGATAGCTGGGGCGATTACCCGCTCGGAAATTAGTCTTTATCCCGTGATTCCTAGCCATTTAGCTTCGGTAATTGCCAAACTGCACGAAATCGGTCCGGAAGTGGTGGAAGATGGTCCCAATCGTCTCCGGATTATCCCTAGAGACTTAAAAGCCACCGATATGGAAACCCTGCCCTATCCCGGGTTTCCCACGGATATGCAGGCCCAATTTATGGCTCTATTAACTTTAGCCGAGGGCAGTAGCGTGGTTAATGAGACGGTTTTTGAAAATCGTCTGCGTCATGTGGCCGAATTAAAGCGTCTGGGAGCAGATATCAAGGTCAAAGGAAATGTGGCTTTAGTGCGCGGTGTGCCTTTCCTGTCTGGGGCGCCGGTGATGGCCACGGATCTACGCGCTTCGGCAGCTTTGGTGGTAGCAGGATTAGCAGCCCAGGGGACTACTATTGTGCAGGGACTCCATCACCTCGATCGAGGTTACGATAATTTAGAGGGTAAATTAAGAGCATTAGGGGCAAATTTACGCCGGGTTGATCCTTTAGCCTTAGAATTGGCTACCCTGTCCCAATCTTAACAGGATGATTAGTTATCGCTGTTCTATCAGTGTTGAGGATTCCCGTGAGCAACAATATAGAACAGCGTTAATCGTGCTTAGTTGTTCTATATTGACGGAACCTTTCATCAGCGATCGCATTTACCAAATCTTAGCCATTACTAATACAAACCCCGGCAATTCTGGATCACCACTAATGGTTTCAGGAGCATTTAAAATCTCCGGTTCTCGATAGGGACGATAAATATAGACTTGGCGATTTTGGCGATCGATTAACCAACCCAATAAAGTACCATTGGCAATATATTCCTCCATCTTTTTCTGCAAACTGGATACTGTATCACTAGCAGAACGTAATTCAATGACAAAATCGGGACAGATGGGGGCAAAAGAGGCTTTTTGTTTTTCTGTTAAAGCATTCCAGCGTTCTAATTTAATCCAAGCAGCATCGGGTGAACGAGTCGCACCATTGGGCAGCGTAAAACCCGCACTGGAATCAAACCCAAGCCCCGTCCCATCTAGTTCTGACCAGTTCCCCAGTTGCAGAGCTATATTAAAATTGCGATTACCCGTATCTGAAAAAGCAGGAGGCATAACGATCACTTCTCCACTAGCACTGCGTTCAATGCGTAAATCTCGATTGGCTAAACAAAATTCATAAAACTGCTCCTCCGTCATCGGCATAATCCAAGGAAGATCAATCATCAAAGGAGCCGAGGTCGCTTGCACAAGTAGTGTCGTCATCGTTTACCCCCACTCAAGAATTACATGAGTTAACAACTGAATGCCCTTCAATCTTAACTTAGCTCTTGTCATCGGCATTATTGACTACTAAAAGATAGAAGGCGATCGCTCTTAAAGTTGCCAAAGAAGCCTGACGGAGAGGAATGTAAATATTTATAAAAATGTAGCTTAAAATACAGTTATAAAGACAAAAGTGTGTATTTTCCTTTTATTGTCCGTCTTTTCAGAAAAAGAAACCACAAAAGTCTCCTAATACCATCAATAAAATCCTACAATTTCCCTTCATTAATTGGAGGGGTTTTTATCAGTTGTCATACTAAATCCGTTGAGTAACGCACAGAAAACGGGTTTCTCCGAGAAAACCGTTTTCTATTAATGCTTGGGGATAGTTTTTCCTAGCTTAGGGGGAGTGAAAGTTTAATTTTCCCTGAATCTTTCTAACAGTTCTGAGCGAGATAAATTAGCCAGAGAAAGAAGTAACCCGGTGCGTTCCGAGATAGGAAGTTGGGCAATCTGTTCCACCAGACCAGATAATTCTGTATCTAGGCTGCCAAAACGTCCTTCCAGAAGACTGCTTATCAGGGATAGTTGTCCTTCTAAAGTGCCTTCTTGCTTTCCTTCTTGTTTCCACTCTTCTCGTTGTTGTAAATAAGCTGGTGATAGGTTCATAATGTCCTCCTGTTCTTCGGCACTTAAATTATCTCTTAATTCCAAACTCTTGCGCCAGTTGGCCAGAATTTCCAGTAAATTCTCTTGGAAAGGATATCGATAACATTGTACTTCATATTTGTGAGAAAGGCTGTAAGAGTTTCAGCAGTTGGAGTTAACGGGGATTTTCCGAAAGTGACAGAAAAGGGATAATCTTCCACTCAATTGCCCAAAATAAAGGCTAGAATCGAAATATAGTATCGATCGCTACGGATTTTTCATGAATTACAGAAAATTTTGCTTGGCTTTTTTGCTGTCCCTTATCCTCATCAACACCGGATTAGTTATGCCTAGTTACGCAAACGAAAGAGAATTGAGGACAATTACCGTAACGGGAGAAGGAATAGAAAATATCGCCACTTCTCAAGCAATAGTGCGCTTAGGGGTAGAAGTTCAAGGCAAAGAAGCGGGTAAGGTGCAGCGGGAAACCGCCACTCGTAGCGATGCGGTGGTTAAATTTCTCCGTTCCCGTCAAGTGGAAAAATTGGAAACCACCGGCATTAGTTTACAGCCCAATTACGACTTCAGCAACAATCAAAGACGTTTAATCGGTTATATCGGGGCTAATTTGATTAGTTTTCAGATTGATATAGCCCAAGCGGGTATTTTAATCGATGAAGCGGTCAAAGTCGGGGCAACACGCATCGATGGGGTCAGTTTTACTGCTGGAGAGTCAGCGATCGCAGCTGCCCAAAGAACCGCTCTCATCAAAGCCACGGAACAAGCTAGAGAACAGGCTACAATCGTGTTACAAGCCCTCGGTTTAGTGCCGAAAGAAACGGTTTCTATCCAAGTGGGTAATACCAGTAATCCCGTACCAATAGCCCGCTCAGAAGCGGTTTTTCGGAGTGCCGATGCTGCCAGTAGCCCGGTTATCGGAGGGGAACAAACCCTGCGCGCTGCTGTCACCCTCGAAATTAGCTATTAAAATAACCTTTAGCTATCAGTTAAGCTGTACTGCATTTAAACTGCCTATTGAGTATTTTAGTACAAATGCTGAAACTCTCTCTCCTCGCTCTCCTGCTCATAGACAGTCCTAACGAGTAATTTAGATAGTCAACAGCTTAAAATCAGCACCGATGCTCGGAAAATCTAGAAAACTTTCGCCCTCATCCGTGAATTATCCTAACTTTCTACCCACTGTTAGGGAGGGATTGAGTGAAGATACCTCCCTTGCTCTCCTCGAAAATATCCAACAAATTGCCATCGATAGCCCCATCTATCCTCGATCGATTCTAACTACCTATAGTCAACAAGGGCAAGGTCAACCGCCTTTTCTCCTTCTACACGGTTTTGATAGTTCCCTGCTGGAATTTCGGCGTTTACTACCCTTACTCGCCCAAAATAGGGAAACTTGGGCGATAGATCTGCTCGGCTTTGGTTTTACTGAGCGATACCCAGATTTACAAGTATCTCCGAAAACTATTAAAAGCCATCTTTACCATTTCTGGCAAACTGCGATCGCTAAACCGATGATTTTAGTCGGTGCTTCCATGGGGGGTGCAGTGGCCCTAGATTTTGCCCTCTCCTACCCGGAAATAGTGGCGAAATTAGTCCTGATTGACAGCGCAGGACTAGCTAACCCCCCAGTTTTGGGTAAATTGATGTTTTCTCCCCTCGATAAGTGGGCAACTAATTTTTTAGCCAATCCCCGCGTGCGTCAAAATATCAGTCGTACTGCCTATTTTGATGCAACTTTAGCCACTGTTGATGCTTGCACCTGTGCCAATCTGCACCTGAATTGTCCCCACTGGAGTGCGGCTTTAATCTCCTTTACCAAAAGTGGCGGTTATGGGGCATTTTTGCCGAAATTAAGCCAAATAAACCGAGAAACGCTGATTATTTGGGGAGAAAACGATCAAATTTTAGGCACAAAAGACGCGAAGATATTTCAGCAGGCCTTACCCAATAATCAACTGGTCTGGATTCCTCGCTGTGGTCATGTTCCCCACCTCGAAAAACCGGAACTTACCGCGGCCGCGATAGTTAAATTTGCGAACTAAAAACTTATAATAGGATTATTTGACCCTATAGTGCCAACTTTTATGAAATTTTTGCCGATCGCTCTCGCTACATTCAGCCTTCTGAGTTTATCTGTCAATATTCCCGCTACTGTAGCCACACAACAGCTTTTTTGTCGAGGCCGCATGAATAACGGTTGGTCCTATTCAGCAGAATTTATCAATGGACGTTTTGAGCGCATTCGCTGGACACGCTCCGGTCAACCTCCCCAAGTTTCTAGTCTTAGTTTTAAAAATACTAACAACAAAGGACAGCCGATTTATCGGGGCAGTTTATTCGCCGCAGTCAGTGTCACTCTGATAGACTTATCGAAAGGAGATGTCCGTCCCGGTTCGCAAATTTCCGTGGGAGTGGAAGAATGGGGTTGGTCGCGGGGAAACTGCGGTCTTAACAGATGAACAACTTCGGTGACAAGGTAAGTTTTATTTGGAGTATCGCGGATTTGATCCGCGATACCTTTAAGCGCGGCAAATATCAAGATGTCATCTTGCCTTTCACCGTGCTGCGTCGCTTCGACTGCGTGTTAGAGCCGACCAAAGAGGAGGTCTTAGCAGCCTATAACCATTACAAAGACAAGCTCGACAACCTCGATCCCCTCCTCTGCAAAAAATCAGGATTTGCCTTCTACAACCCCAAATAAAAATCATTTTGTCTTTGGTATAGTTAAACATTCAATATTGTCTTATCACTTTTTTGAAAATGATTTAGGATCGCTAATTATCTAAGCACAATTAATTACACATCTAAGCCACTACTCCGTCAGACTTCTGCTGTGAGTAAACAGTGAACTGAAAACTCAAATCCGATCCCTAACAGCTGTATCCCGTCTCCCGTCTCGGAGTCTCCTGTCTCGACTAGGAAATTAATTTTGCACGACTACTTATATTAAGTTGACGCTGATATTCTAGAAATATTCATTCTGGCGAAAAAACTCGGCAAATGCCACTAATATTGAGTCTTTCAGACTGTAGCGGCTGGCATTGCTGGCATTTCGAGGGTCAGTTATCCCGGCGATAACTAACTGGAAATAGTTCAGCATCCCCATAAAATTCAGTTGTTTGACTTCCATTCCCCCGAAACCCACTATTCAAACCCTTCACTTGATTTTGAAGGGCAAGAGTAAGAATGATTCTGTATTCTGTGCTACCGTTTGCCTTGGGAATTACTGAAAAGCCATTAACGCCTCTTGCCAAAACAGACCACAACCTGATAAACTGGTTGAGCCAAGGCTTCAGGGAAGAGAATGGGGCGATTTATCCTTAAGAGGGATTGACTTTTACGAAGTTTTATGATTGCTCAACTAGAAAGTCCCCGAAATCTGGTGATTAAGAGTTTTAGCCTGTTGGCTACTGGACTGACTAAGCAGACCTAACAAATTCAACTGTATGATACCGAGTCAAGACATCGGCGAGGCAGTAGATTCAGTCAGAAAAACTGACGCACAAGACTTCTCTAATTTAATGCCTAGACCTGGCTGGTAACAAGTGGCGGGTTTAGGTAAAGGTTGTTTTTGGTATTGAACCCCGATTCTTGTGGTTATTTACCCGCTTCAGTAATTGCCAATAGGGATTTTAAGCCCATAATTGGTTGAAAATTTCTATTTATTCGCAAAAATCCCCAGTCGCTCCCTGTACTAATCTTAGAGATCGACTTCATGATCAGTAATTTTCCCCAACCAATTCTCTGGAAATCACCTTCCAGGACAATTTAGTTATTTTATGAGTAGCAATGCCTTAATCGATCGTGAGCATCTAATCGAACTGTATAATCGAGGTGAACGCAACTTTGCGGAAGTCAGACTTAGCGGAGTCAATTTAAAGAGACAGTGTTTAAACCAGATTAACCTAAGTCATAGTTACTTAAGACAAGCCAATTTAACCGAAGCTTGTTTAATTAACGCTAATTTCAAGGCTGCTGACCTAGAAGAAGTCAATTTAAGCAAAGCTTGTCTTATCGATGCTAACCTGACTAAAGCCGCTCTTTCTGGGGCAAATTTGCACCAAAGTAACCTAAGCGGCGCAATTTTGAGTAATACTGTTCTGAAAAAGGCTGATTTAAGTTCTGCCTGTTTAATTCACAGTAGCCTACTTTTTGCTCAACTGTTCAAGGCGAATCTGGAAGCGGCTAATCTCACCTCAGCCACTTTAACCCATGCCATGGCGGAGAAAGCTAACCTAAAACGGGCTATTCTCACTCGTGCTATTCTTAGCTCTGCTAATCTTAGCCATGCTAACTTAAAAGAGGCTAACCTAATTCGAGCCTATCTCTATCAAGCTAATCTGGAAAACTGCCACCTTCAATACGCCGACCTCAGCTATGCCGATTTGCGCGGGGCGGATTTACGGGGGGCGGATTTACGTTATGCTAACCTGGAAGGAGCTAATCTGACGGGAGCTAACCTCAATTGTAGTGATTTTGAGGGAGCTAACTTAACCGGTGCCGATTTAAGCAAAACTGACGCGAATAAAGCCAATTTTCGCCAAGCTAACTTAACCGGTTGTAATCTTCTCGGCGCTAATTTAGCCTCCGCTAACCTTTCCGGTGCTAATCTACACCAAGCGGGATTACTCTTGAGTTATTTAGTGGGAAGCAATCTTAAACGAGCTAATCTCAAACGAGCTAATTTAATCGGGGCGATTTTAACCGAAAATAATCTTCTTTCCGCTTCCCTTGAAGAAACTATTCTTCCTAACGGTAGTCGCGGCAATCTCCTTTCCTAATATTCCTAGAAAAACCTGGTTGTAGAGACTTTTCCGCCAAGATTTCTATAACCGTGGGGTTTTTCTTCAGCAAAAGGGAGAGCCGGAGTTGGGAGTGGGAATTATGAATTATAAATTATATAACTCTTGAAAATTAGTTATATGTTATAGTGGTGAGTTAAATAATTTTACCCAAAAAATTAGTTAATTAGTACAATAGTTCTAAGTGAAAACCTGAAGTTTAACTTTTAACTCAAAACTCTTTAGATATGCTTTAATTTGGTTGTCAAAACCTCTTTATTTAAGCAGCACAAACTTTCTCAATTATGGTTACTAAGTAGTCGGACATAAATTCTGTTGTCTATCTTAAGAAATGTAAATTGCCGTAATTCTTACTGACGACCGACGACCGACTCCTTACCCCACAGTTAACTTTACTTTTTTCCAACTACTTATCAGGTATCTTCTTGATCAGAAATCACTTTATTTATTCACCCTTTTGCCTCTTGCATAAGTGCTTGTCCTCATAAGTAGCCTATACTCAGCGGATTTAGGATCAGGTGACGAAACTGGCATTTTCCCCTAATTCAAGGGAAAAACCCCGCATGACTTCCAGAAATCACCGGGGTTTTTAGGAAGAATAGGGATAGGGAAGCAGGGTGAGAGCATCTCAAACGCTATTGACAATTGGCCAATTTTGTGATCCGCATGGGCATTTCAAGTGATACCAGTCAATCAAAATAGTTAGGAAATCGACCAAATGGGTGGATTTTTGCCTAACAATTGAGATGGCCAATTCTCCTCAAATATGCCTGAATCGCTCTCTGGGTAAGCAACTCACATAAAGTTCATTTTGTCAAGGCTTGTTAAGATGCGCTTACCCTGGATAGGGAAGGAATTTAACCCTCGGTTTCCTCTCTGGTTTGGATAAACAGAATCAAGAGGAAAACGGTGGGGACTAGGACGAATAGGATACTAGCGATAAAGCCGAGATTATTTACTTGCATGAGTTAGCTCCCTCTGTGACAACGGATTTACATAAAGATTAACTCCTAGAATATCATCCTGGAGAAGCCAAGGCGTTGCTGATTTGAAAGGGAAGTGGGAAGTGGGGAAGTGGGGAAGTGGGGAAGTGGGGAAGTGGGGGAATGGGGGGAATGGGGGAATGGGGAGATGGAGAGAATAAATAAAAATAATCTCCCGAAGACTGAATCCTGAATCCTGACCACTGACGGCGGACTGCTGTATGATAAAATTTGTCCCGATAGGATAAATTAAGGTCGTGAAATTTGGTCAGTGGTTGGGGTTTATCTGTTTAATAATGGCTCTTTATGTATTGTGGCAGATTCGACAGCTGTTATTATTGATTTTTATGGCGATCGTGTTTACCGTAGCCTTAAATAGATGTGTGAAAGGATTGCAGAGATTAGGTATTAAAAGGGGTTTGGCTATTTTAATTACCCTGCTGACGAGTCTGGGAATTGCGATTTTATTTTTTATAATTATTGTTCCCCCCTTTATCGAACAGTTTCAAAAATTAATTGAACTTTTACCGCAAGCTTGGAATTTAGTCCGCAATAACTCGATTCAATGGCGACAACAATTTCAATTTGATTGGTTGCCATCGCTGCCTAATTTAACTGATTTAGGACAGCAGTTACAACCTTTAGGAACTTTTGTTTTTAGTAACTTTTTTACTTTCTTTTCTAACTCGGTTGCGGCAATTTTGCAATTATTATTCGTGCTGGTGTTAGCAATGATGATGTTAGCCAACCCCCAACCCTATCGACAAGCTTTCTTAAAATTATTTCCTAACTTCTATCGTCGTCGTGCTGAGGAAATTCTTACCCTATCGGAAGCGGGTTTAGGTAATTGGTTGTTGGGAATTGCCATTAGTTCAACTATGGTAGGATTATTAAGTGGGTTCGGTCTTTTGGTTCTACAAATTAATCTAGTTCTCGTTCATGCTATCCTAGCAGGATTGCTCAATTTTATCCCTAATATCGGACCGACTGCTAGTGTGATTTTTCCGATCCTCATTGCTGTTATCGATGCACCTTGGAAAATTGTCGCTATTCTGATTCTCTATTTTATTATCCAAAATGTCGAAAGTTATTTATTGACACCCACTGTCATGGCTAAACAGGTATCTTTACTACCGGCAATTACCCTAATCGCTCAAATTTTCTTCGCTCAAATGTTTGGCATCTTAGGTTTATTATTGGCTTTACCTTTGACAGTGGTAGTAAAAACATGGTTAGATGAATTATTATTCAAAGACATTTTAGATCAGTGGGATCAAGTCCATAACAAATCTTAAATAATCTCGGCAAAAACCATGAAATTAATCATTCTTACTCTCGTTATTTTATCTAATGTTTTTGCTACTCTCCCAGCTAAATCTGAAACAGTGCTAGAAAAAATTAAACGCACGGGATTATTAGAAGTAGCGATGAGAGAAGATGCCATTCCGTTTGGCTATCGAGATAGTAATAATAATTTGCAGGGATTGTGCTTAGATTTTATCCAATTGCTTAGAGAAGAACTCAAGCACAAATTAAACCTCCAAATCATCAGTGTCAAAATTTATAAATCGACTTTATTTAATCGCTTCCAGTTATTGGAAAATAAAACCGTTGATTTTGAGTGTGGTCCTAATAGTATCAGAAAAAATATACCTGATGGTGTCAGTTTTTCTCGCCCTTTTTTTGTGACGGGAACTCAGTTTTTAGTTCGGAGTGATAATCAGAATAATTTTAACTTTTCTTCGTCCTTAGAAGGTATAAGTATTGGAGTTTTGCGAGATACCACCACTCAAGAATTATTAAGACAAAAATATCCTCTTGCTACCTATCAAGAATTTCAAGGAGTGACGGGAAGACTGCGAGGTATTCAAAGTTTAAGAAGGAATAGAATAGATGCTTTTGCTAGTGATGGGATTCTGCTAATTGGAGAAGCTGTCATTCTCGGTTTATCCTTAGAACAAGATTATCAACTTATCCCCCGCAATCCTTTAAATTGTGATTATTATGGTTTCATTCTTCCCGCTAATGATCCCCAATGGCAAGAGTTTATTAATGGGGTTATCGTCACCAGTGAGAACAGAAATATTTTTAAAGCATGGTTTACTGAAGTTGCTTCTTATTTTAGAGATACTTGGCAGTATTGTCGTAATAATCCCGAAAGATCCCAGTAAAATTTAACGATTATGCACAAAAAGAATGATTTATTTTGGTTAATTGGTTGCGCTACAATAATCCTGTTTATTTGCAGTGCTATCAGACATATTTTATTTCAATCTAATGCTCTTGATCTTGGTTGGTTCGATCAGGGAGTTTACTTAATTTCTCAAGCTAAACCACCGATTATATCTTTTGTTGGCTACCATATCTTAGGCGATCATATCGCTTTTATTCTCTATCCTATAGCCTTACTTTATAAAATTTATCCTAGCGTTTATTGGCTGCTTTTCTTGCAAGCTTTTTCCCTTTCCCTTGCCGTTTTTCCCCTCTGGCAATTGGCAATACAAGCGGGATTAAAAGAAAAACAAGCTTATACATTAGCCTTAGTTTATCTGCTCTATCCCCTGATTTTTAACGTTAATCTCTTTGATTTTCATCCAGAAGTTATCGCAGTGCCAGCCATTTTTTGGACGGTTTTAGCGGCAAGATTAAATAATCCCTGGGGATTTTGTCTAGGAATTATTATTATTCTCGGTTGTAAAGCAATTCTCTCTTTAACATTGTTGGGAATGGGTATCTGGTTACTTCTCTGGGAAAAGAAAAAAATCCCAGGAATAATTGCTATGATTAGCGGCATTCTTTGGTTTATTATCACCACGAAATTATTAATCCCTCTCCTGACAGGAAAATCGGCAGTTATTGAAATGGCTGATTCTCGATATAGTTATCTAGGAGATAGTTTGCCAGCAATTATCTTTAATCTTTTCCTCAAACCCGATCTTGTCTTAGGAAAAATCTTTACTGGCAATAATCTAGAATACCTCATCCTATTAATTATTCCCTTAGTTTGGGGTTTATCTTGGCGCTATTCTACCGCAATAATTGCCGCTATTCCCGCACTCGCTTTAAATTTATTAGCAGATCATGCCCCACAAAAAAACTTAACCACTCAATATTCCCTGCCAATTTTGCCCTTTTTATTTCTAGCGGTTATCGCCACTTTAGCCCATAATGGTAACTGGTTAAAAAAACCTAAATGGATAATTACTTGGGCAATTATTGCCTTTTTTGCCCTAGCTAAATACGGCTATTTTTGGTCACTGTATTTAAATTCCCTCGATACTTGGTCCGCCACCCAAAAAGCTCTTACCCAAATTACCACCAGTGACAGTGTCTTGACTACTTCTAGAATTGCCCCCCATCTTACCCATCGGAAAATGATCAAATTAGCGATCGAAGGTTCCCAATCCCTGGATTTAAATCAATTTAATTATATCCTACTCGATCGCCGTCATCCCGGTTGGTCTAGTTCACCAGAACTAATTGATGATCACTTAAATAAACTGAATCAAAATGAGAACTTTCAGTTAATCGTTAATCAGGATGATGTGTTTTTATATCGGGCCTTGACAACCCCTCAAGAAACAAAATAATTTTTCGTTCCACCAATTCCAATAAATTTTCTTTATCGACGGGAAACCAGACAATATTAGCATCGGCACGAAACCAAGTGCGCTGACGTTTGGCAAATTGACGGGTGTGGAGGATAATTAGATCGATCGCCTGTTCTAAAGAAACTTCTCCGAGGAGATATTGCTTAATCTCTGCATAACCCAAAGTCTGCAAAAGTGGCAAATCCCAACCGTATTTATCCCCCAAATTCTGCACCTCTGCTACTAATCCCCTTGTGATCATTTGATGAGTACGAACAGTGATCCGCTTGTCTAAACTTTCTGGGGAACAGTCTAAACCAATTTGTAAAATTGGATAAGTGGGGGGATTTTCTCCCTGCTGACTAGAGATAGGTTTTCCTGTCACATAAAAAACCTCTAAAGCGCGTAAAGTCCTGACCTGATCATGGGGATGAATTTTTTTAGCGGCCTCTTCATCTACCTGCATTAGAATTTGATAAAGATAGGATTGTCCTAAAGCTTGTAATTGCCGTCTCAAATCCGCTTGAGGAGAAACCCTCGGTATTTTTAAACCTTTGACAATGGACTTGATATAAAGTCCCGTACCACCGACCAAAAACAGAGGAGAATATTGGAGATTGCTGATTAAATTCTCAGCCTGTTCTTGGTACTGTGCTAGGGTAAAATTATCTTGAGGATCACAAATATCAATTAGATAATGGGGAATCCGCTGACATTCTTCTAAGCTAGGTTTAGCAGTACCAATATTAAATTCTCGATAGATTTGTCGGGAATCGGCACTGAGAATTACTGAATTAAACTTTTCGGCCAATTGTAGGGCTAAACTGGATTTTCCTGTGGCAGTTGCCCCACAAATAACAATCAGAATAGTTGACATACTCCCACCGTCAAGCTGCGCTGTGACGGGGGATTCTTGACCTATCACTATCGGAAATTGCTTGTTCAACGGGGAGCATCCCAGATATGTAATGAGTATAAATGCTGATGGCTAGGAAGAGGGAGATAGAGGATAATTAGTCCTAAACTAACCATACCAGATGTAGGCATCATGAATGCTCAAGAAGAACTGCAATTACAAGAACATCTGCAAGCTATCGGCAAAATCCTCAGCAATTCTCAGTTTTAGACACAGCAAGCCTTTTAGGGATTTAAAGAACATTTTAAAGGGGGATTTTTGGCGCAACTTTGGGTGTACTATCACGTCAAAAGCCCGAAGACTCGTGAAATGAAATTCGCCATCCCATTGAATTTTACCCCGTATTATGCGAACTAACTCCCAAAAGCCTTATTACAGGGCAAATTTAGAATTGCTGGCCTATTTTCCCCATACTTTCTTCCTGAGCCCTGAAATGCTTATCATACTAAATCCGTTGAGTATGGACTACATATCAAGAGAGGCACTCAGGCAAAACGGAGAATAAATAATCAGTTTTTAATAACTGAATTTAGCATCAGTTGTACTTAATTTAAATGAATCAACCCTAGGGAGCAGGGGGGATCGAACCTAAAATCCATTTTAAATTTGATTATAACCAGCTACTCAACCTCAGCTAATCCACGGAACTTTCTTTCTGGATTAATACCTCACCAGCGATTAAACGTTGGGCTGCTGAAAGTAAAACATCCTCAATATAGGGCTTGACAAAATAACCTTTTGCCCCTTTAGCGGCGGCAAGATGCTGCATTTTTTGCGTCCCTTGGTAGGCAATTATCGCCACTGGTATCCCCTGAAGTTGTTCATCCTCTTGCAGACGAGAGAGTAATTCTAACCCATTCAGGCGAGGCATTTCGATATCGCAGAGAATCAGATCACAAGCTAATCCGGCCTGTAATTTTTCCCATGCTTCTAAACCGTCCTGGGCCTGTTCAATGCGATAACCAGCTTTAACCAAAGAAATCGCTAACATTTCCCGCACTATTAACGAATCATCGACAATCAAGACGAGAGGACTCGATTGTGCTAACAAATTAGCGGGATCACTATCAATAATCGTTGTATCGGAGGATGAAAGCTGATTAGAGGTCGCTTTAATACTATTAGCTAGTAATACTTCCCCCGCAATCATTCTTTCAGCTGCCGAGAGTAAATCTATTTCCGTGTAGGGCTTGGTAAAATAACCACTGGCCCCTAATTTCGCCGCCACCTGACGATGACGTTCCGAGCCTCGGGAAGTCAACAAAGCCACGGGAATCGTCGCTAATCGGGGGTATTTTTGCAAATTAGACAGTAATTCCAGGCCATTCATGCGGGGCATCTCGATATCACAAAAAACGATATCACAGGGCAAACCACCGCGTAATTTTTCCCAAGCTTCTTGACCATCCCGAGCTTGTTCCACACGATAACCAGTTTTACTAAAGCTTAAAGAGAGCAATTCCCGAACAGTAATCGAATCATCGACAATCAGAACCATAGCCTCGGATTTTTGGCTAATTTCCACATCTACAGGCGGTACGGATTGGCGCCAAAGACCACCGTTATCGATACGCAGACGACCGCTGGCGATGTCGATCAACTCTAACACATCGCCGACGGGCATCACCGTACCATCGCCTAAAACCGTCGCCCCAGCAATCCCAGCCGTTTTCGGAATCGGTCCTTCAATCTGTTTGATCACGATCTCCTGTTCCCCGATCACTTGATCCACCTGTACCGCGAGGAGATTATTACCACCGCGCAGGATCACGATCGCAAAAGAGTCTTCCCCCTGTTTGCCGGTGTAAAAACTACCGCGACTAAGTTGTCGATTGTAGGAAAGCAAATCGCTCAAGGGTTGGAAAGGTAGTAAAGTGTTTTGCCAGAAAACGCAGCGCCGTCCCTCCCGATCCATTTGGATATCCCTGGCCCGGAAATCCCTCACATCTTCCACTCCGTCCATGGAGAAACCGATGCGAGCATGATTACTAACACAACAGAGGGCCTTACAGATACTCAGGGTTAGGGGTAAACGGAGGGTAAAAGTGGTTCCTTGGCCCAGTACCGAGTCAATAGTAATCGTCCCGCGCACATCGATTAAACTGGTACGCACCACATCTAAACCCACCCCACGACCGGCAAAATCATCGGCCTGATCTTTGGTACTAAAACCGGGATGAAAAAGAATTTCATAGACTTCTTGGGTACTGAGGTTTTGAGCTTCCCGATCGCTGATCAGGCCTTTTTCGATCGCCTTAAGTTTAACCAGATTAACATCAATACCGGCCCCATCATCACTAACGGTGATCACGGTTTGATTGCCCTGTAGGAATGCCCGAACCGAGATCGTACCGTGGACAGGTTTGCCTTTGGCCAGGCGTTCTTCGGGTGATTCAATGCCGTGGGTGATCGCATTGTTGACCAGATGGATCATGGGACTATTGAGATTTTCGAGGATCATCTGATCGATGAGAACACCCCCTCCTTCCACTTTTAATTTGGCTTGTTTGTGCAGTTTCAGGGAAATATCGTGAATTGCCCGGGGTAGATGATCGGCAGTTTGACTAAAGGGAACCATGCGCGATTTGGTCATCCCTTCCTGTAGTTGGGTGGTAGCCTGTCGCAGACTGCGCGTCACCTGATCGGTTTCATCGACGACAAATTGAAGATCAGAGGCCGATTCTCGCACTCGCACGATCAATTCGATCATCTCTTGGGATAATAAGTGGAAATCGGTAAAACGGTCGATCTCTAGGGCATCTAGTTCCCCAGTCATAGTCGAATTGCCCTGATTTTTTCCCTGAACTCCATCGTAACCGATGGCACCACCAGCATTGCGACTAGCCAGTAAAGCCCCTTCTAGGAGGCTTCTTTCATAGAGATCCTGCATCCGAACGCCCACATCGCTGAGATTTTGGACGCAGGTTAGCAAATTATCTAAAAAGAGACGCAGGCGATCCTGTTCCTGTTCAAGGTGATTGCGTTTAACCACCAGTTCCCCGATCAGATTGCTGAGGTTGTCCAATTGTTTGATCGGCACCCGCATCGTCTGTTCAAAAGCTTTACCAACAAGGGGACGCAGGTTATTTAACCCGACCGGTGGATTGGTTTCTTCGAGGAGTTTTTCTAAATCCTTGAATTCAGGCTCTGGGGAGCTTTCCGTGGCAATTTCCAGTGATTCTAACCGTTGGAGAGGTTCTGTCGCGGCCAGAGGCTCCCCTGCTGTGGATTCCCAGAGGAAGACCTCTAGGGATTCAAAGATGTCCGGCAGTGGCGATTGCGCTGGTGGAGTGGGTTTTTCCAGAAAAGCTTCTAAGTCTTCGAGGCTGTCGTAAAAATTCGGGTTGCTGATGGTTATAATTGCCTCTGAGTCCTGGACTGTTGCATTTTCTAGCAGCAGCGATTCCAGATCATCCCAATCTTCGGCTTCTGACTTGGCAGCAGTCCCACGGGTAGAATGAAGATCATTAGTGGCGGTTTCTTCCCAATTGATGCTATCGCTAAAAAGTTCTGCTAATTCCGGTTCTAAGGGCAAGAAAGACAGGGTTTGGTCAAGAGAAGCCCCATACCTCGCCGCTGGCGGGGAAGTCTGCTCAAATAAAAAGCTAAGTTCGTCTAGGGTCTCGTCACCGTCGGTGTCTTTGTCTTCTAAACTCTCTAACAACTGTTCGAGATCTTCGTTAAAGAAATGATCCCAGTCGGGTTTCATCATGATTTGCTTCCTGCCAAGTCTTCCTTTTTGGTCAACCAATGCGCTCTCTCTAGCTTCAGATTACCCAGAATTTTACCCGATAAATCCATCCACTAGGAATTTTTTTATGGCTAATCAAACTCTTGGACTCGATCGACAATTTTATTCCTATTATCAATCTATCTGTCTGCGAGAATCTCCGATTTTAGCTCAATTACGTCAAGAAACTGCCTCTCAACCCCTGGCAGTCATGCAGATTGCCCCCGAACAAGGTCAGTTTATGGCTTTTTTGGTACAGGCGATCGGGGCGAAAAAAGCCCTAGAAATAGGGGTTTTTACCGGTTATAGTGCGCTAGTGGTAGCCTTAGCTTTACCCCCGCAAGGCAAGCTCATCGCCTGTGATCTGAGGGAAGAATATACCAGTATAGCCCGCCGTTATTGGCAGCAGGCCGGTGTCGCCGATAAAATCGATTTAAGAATTGCCCCGGCCCTGGAGACTTTAGATCAATTAATCGCCGGGGGAGAAAGTAATAGTTTTGATTTTGTCTTTATCGATGCCGATAAAAGTAATTATGATTGCTACTACGAACAGGCGTTGCAATTGGTCAGAAGCGGCGGAATTATCGCTATTGATAATGTTTTTTGGTCAGGACGGGTAGCGACGGCCGATAGCAATGATAATCGCACCAAAATTATCCGTTCCCTTAATGCCAAAATTCAGCAGGATGAACGGGTCAATATCAGTATTATTCCTATTGGTGATGGTTTGACCCTGGCCATGAAAAAGTGAATAAGCTAAGAGGTATTAGAAAAGCTTTTGCTCTTGCGGAAACCACCCAGGACAACGCTACATCCCTTAAGCTCCTTAACGACAGCACTAAGTTATAAGTTATCAGTTCAACGGAGAGGGTGGGATTTGAACCCACGTTAGGTGTGACCCTAAAGCAGATTTCGAGTCTGCCGCATTCAACCACTCTGCCACCTCTCCACAGGGTTTGAGTCTGGATTATTATTTTAACAGATTACTTGTCCTAGGATTGATTTTTTTTTATGAATCAAGCTCCTTTTCTTCCAGTTAACCATCCCCGGCCTAACTTTCTCGACCGGTTAGGGAGTCTCTGGAAATTTTCCCGTCCCCATACGATTATCGGCACTTCTTTAAGTGTTTTAAGTCTGTATTTGATTGCTTTAGGCAATATTAGCGATTTTTTTAGCCATTGGTCGGTTTTATTGCTCACTTGGACTGCTTGTCTTGCGGGTAATGTCTATATTGTCGGTTTAAATCAGTTGGAAGACATCGACATCGATAAAATCAATAAACCCCATCTTCCCCTAGCCAAGGGCGAATTTTCTCGGTTAACAGGCGGGTTGATCGTGGGTTTTAGCGGTATTTTAGCAATCATACTGGCTTTTATCGGTGGTTTTTGGCTGTCAATCACCGTGGGGATTAGTTTACTCATCGGCACTGCCTATTCCTTGCCACCAGTGCGGTTAAAACGCTTTCCCCTCTGGGCAGCCTTCTGTATTTTTACCGTCCGGGGTGTCATCGTTAATTTAGGTCTTTTTCGCCACTACAACACAGTTATTAATCAAAATCAGTCTATCTATCCCTCAGTCTGGGTTTTAACCGCTTTTGTTCTCGTTTTCACCGTTGCGATCGCTATTTTCAAGGATGTTCCTGACCTAGAAGGCGATCGCATTTACCAAATTACCACTTTTACCCTGCTGCTCGGCCCAGAAAAAATCTTAACAATTTCTCTCTTGACAATTTCTCTGTGTTATGCAGGTATGATTGTCGTCGGTCTCTTGGGAATAACGGGAATTAATTCTCCTCTGGCCATTGTCGCCCATCTGCTCCTACTTGTTCTTCTTTGGTGGCGTAGTCGCGGAGTAAATTTAGAAGATAAAAGCGAAATCAGCCGATTCTACCAATTTATTTGGAAATTATTCTTCCTGGAATACCTGATATTTCCCCTTGCTTGTTTAATATGAAAATATCTCCTTTTTTAGCGGCCATTCCCTCACTTTTGCTAGGTGGCACAAGCGCACCTAGTCAAGAAACCATCTCCGAATTCCACCAGGGAATAAGTTGGAGGCACTCCGAGGAGATAGGAAGGGGCAGTACAGCATCCGAATCAACGACCAGTACCGCATCTGTTTCGTTTGGACAGAAAGCGGACCTTCTCAAGTAGAGATAGTGGACTACCATTGAGGTGAAAGATGATCCGAGTACCAACCCATCGCGCCCCCAGCCATCCAGGAGAAGTTCTCCTTTATGATTTTCTGGAACCGATGAACCTGACACAGCGAGAGCTGGCTTTAAGACTTCACGTTCCTTACCAGCGAGTCAACGAGCTAGTCAATGCCCGACGAGGCATTACCCCCAGCACGGCACTCCGTCTGGCAAAGTTCTTCGGCAACTCACCCGATTTCTGGCTGAATCTGCAATTGCGGTGGGATATTTATCAGGTAAAAAAGAAGGAGGACGGGGAAATAGAGAAAATATCTCCTCTAAAGTGTTGTAAAATGACAAATTTTAGTGAATTATAATACAAAAATTCGAGAAATCTACGAATATGCCCGACGAAAATACGGAGAACCAAGAAGCTCAAATGACAATCCCATTGGTTAGAGCTACTGACATTGCTGAATATATTCGTTATCAATCATGCGATCGCCGTTTTAAGTTAAAGTACAAAAATTATGAACTTGCCAAAAAAGATATTCCTTTTTATGAGTTGATTTTTTCAACCTCTTTAGACCCGGTTTTAGAAGCAGAAGGTCGAAAAAGAGAGGATGAATGGGAGAAATCACTTCAGAAAGAAGGATTAGTAGATTTAACCCAAATAGAGCAGAATTCTAAGGAAGACAAATCAACTAATTGGAATGACTTTGTTGAAAAGTTAACAAATTTGTCAGTCGGACAAAAAGCTTATGGACGGGAAATTGGTATCAATGGAAAACTGGGAGAATTTGAGATTAGTGGGCAAATTGATTTTGTAATTGTTTTTTGGGAAAATGAACAACCTAAACTGCGATTAGTTGAGTGTAAAGCGTCTCGAAAAGATAGAACTTATCATCGAGTACAAGTTGCTTTATATAGAATGCTTTTACGTCAACTGATAAACGATAATCCAATCACTATCAATGGAATAAATTTAAAGCCTAAAAATATTGAATGTGTTGTAGTTCGCATTGATGAAAATACTAATAAAAGTCAAGATATTATTAAATCTGAAGCTTTAAACCTAGATACAATAGAAGCTGATATTAATCGTTTAGTAGCTTCTGATGGTGTGCTAAAACGTATTATTGAAACTGATTTAACTGATTTAGATTATCAATTAGACCAAAAATGTAGTGACTGCACATTGAGTGTTCATTGTTTAGCTGAAAGTGCAAGAGAACGCCGTTTAGAATTATTGGGAATAGATTCATCAGTTGTTAAATCATTGAATAAAGTAGGTATTCAAAATCTTGATGATTTAGCCGAGATTGACTTAGCAGGAAATCAAGCTATTCAACTTCAAAAAGATATAAGTTTTACAGAGAATCTAGAACTGCTTAAATTAAAGGCAAACACTCGTCGGCGGACTCTTCCTGGTGGAGACTTAGATCCAAGAACCTATGAAGTGACGGCACTTCCGAGTTATTCAGGTAAGAGTCAACTTCCAGAACATACAATTAATGGAAAACGCCTTATTCGTGTCTATCTTTCTGTTGAGTATGATTATGTAGAAAATAGAATAGGTGCGCTGGCTGCTCATGTTACTAAAAGTGAGGGAAAATTAGACCCAAAATTTGAGCAAAATGCAGATGGTAAATGGCAACCAGATCCTAACATTAAAGAATATTTAGAAGAAGGAATTGATGAAAATAATAAACCTATTTTTAAAGAAAAAGAACTTGAGGGAGAAGATTTAATTAAATTTAAAACTTCAGCATGGACAGGAGATTATAAAGAAGATAATGGTTCTGAAAAAGAGTTAATACAAGGATTTTTATTAGAATTAGTTGGTAAGATTGCCAAGATAGCTAAAACAGAACAAGCACCCATTCATTTTTATGTTTGGTCACGTCAAGAAATGACTCAATTAGTTGAGGGATGTTCTCGCGTTAATTCAGCACTATTGAGTCATTTACGAGAGTTACTAGGATGTCGAGAAAGTTTAGAACAACTTATTTACTCTTGTCTTTCCGATGAAGTAGATCGCCGTTATGCTTTAGGATGGACAGGTAGAGATTTAGCGGTTGTCACTTCTCTTAAGTGGTTTGGAAGACGTTACCATTGGAGACGGGAGATCAATGGAAGGCTTGTTAATTTAGATCAGGCTTTTTCTCAAGATATATTTGACTTTAAAAATAATTTAGAAATAGATGATAATAATCAATGGGCGACATCACAATCTCAAAATGTTCGTAAGCATCAGTTTGAAGTTAGACTAAGATACTTTAATTCTCTAAGTGCAGCTTATTGGCGTGCCTTATGGCGAACACTTCCTGACCCTAATGAGCCAACACTTCCCCCCAAGTTAAAAAGCTCCATTGAACGCTACAATCAAGCACAAAAACCGAATTATTTAAAAGAGTATTTTCGCGCTCGTACTCATGCTATCAGATGGATTGAAGAAGGAATTAGATTTAAGAATCCAGAAATAACAAAAAAATCTTTGACTATTGCTGATTTACCCGTTTTTAGTTTAGATGTGGATGCTGCCCAGGCAGCTATTGATTTTCTTCGTTTGGATCAGCACGTTAAGGTAACAGATTGGATTGCTAATCATTTAATACCACCTATCTACCGTGTTTCTTTAGGGAGAACAATACCTGTAAAAAATGTAAGGTTACAGGGTGATAATAGACTAACAGCAGAAATTAATCTTGATGGATATAATATTACGGCTGAAGTTTTACAAGCTAACTGTACCATTGATGTAGGTTCTTTTGTTAGACTTAGTCCTAGTTCCGAAGATCCACATCAAGGTCAAACAATCAGACAACTTTTTGCTGGTGGAAGTACCTGTGTTGTAGAAAAAATTGACTGGGATACTGAGCAGATAGAGCTTTCTGTTATTCCTGGTAAGTCACAACTCTATCGACTTTACAGTAAATCTCATAACGGCGTAACACAAGTTTTTCAAAACGCGACTTTAGATGAAAGTCCATCGGATTTTATAGCTGGAAGGGTTGATCAAAAATTACAAAATGCTAAAGATAATCACATTTGTAAATGGTTAAATCCGCAAACTCCTCAAATCCCCCCACAAACTCCTATTTCGGAGAATGATTTAGAACAATATTCTAATCTACTTGATACTTTACCGTTATCAAACAATCAAAAACTGGATGAAAAGCAACTTGAAGTAATTATTAAGGGATTGAATACAAGAATTCAACTTTTACAAGGACCACCGGGAACTGGAAAAACAGAAACAACTGCGATCGCTACTTTTCTAAGAATCTTGGCGCGTCGCAATGTTGGCGATATTGTTCTGATTGCGGCTCATACGCATACTGCTGTAGATAATTTACTCTTACGTTTAGATAAATTGTTGCCAACTTTGCAAGAACACGCCAATGATTATCAACTTTCTGTTCCACCAATTAAGTTGAGTAAAGTGCATTCTAAAGAAATTAAGAGAACAGGCGGAAATATCACTGATTTTTCCGCAAAATCTTGCTTTGAAAAAATTAATAATTTACGAGGTAAGAAAACAGCTAAAAAAATAACTATATATAACTGTATAGCAGTTATTGGTGGAACAACGGGCGCAATTTTAAAGATGTTAAATACACTGCAACAGGCAAAAACTTTTCCTCAATATTATCCTCAAGGTTTTAAAACAACTACTTTAATAGTCGATGAAGCAAGTATGATGGTATTTCCTCAATTTCTGGCTTTAGCTACATTAGTTAAAGATGATGGTGAAATTATGTTGGCAGGAGATCACAGACAACTCGCTCCTATTATTACTCATGATTGGGAAAATGAAGATCGTCCTCCTGTTTTACTTTATCAACCCTATGTCAGTGCTTATCAAGCTATTCAAAATCTTAAAGAAAACTCAGATATTGAAATATCTGATGAAGCAATATTACGTTCAGCTTTAGATTATACTCATCGTTTACCCCATGAAATTCGTGAACTTATTGCACGTCTTTATCGCAAAGATAACATTGAATTACAAGGAAAACCAAGAGATGAAAGTATAAAACAAGATGAAATTACGGGAACTTGGGAAAAACTTTTACAGGGAAATGGAGGTCTTTATCTTGTTGTTCATGATGAACGTGAATCAAAACGTAGCAATCAAATTGAAGTGAAAATAATCAAAAAAATTCTTGATGCGGGAGGAGATATTCCTAATGGTTCTACTGCAATTCTTACACCCCATCGCGCTCAAAGATCGCTACTAAAAACCAAATTAGCAAATTATTATGAAAACGCTGTAGATGTAATTGATACAGTCGAGAAAGTGCAGGGTGGTGAGCGTGACAATGTGATCGTTTCTGCAACAGCAAGTAATCCATCAGCAATTGGCAAGACTGTGGAGTTCATTCTTAGTTTAAATCGCTCAAACGTTGCATTTTCAAGAGTTAAAAAGCGTTTAATAGTAGTTTGCTCTAAAACTCTCCTAGACTATATTCCAAAAGAGATTGAACACTATGAAGAAGCAACATTATGGAAAGCTTTACGTTCTGAATGTACCGATACTCTGTTTAATGACAATATTGATAAGCATCAAGTACAGGTTTTGACAAGATCACTAAAAAGCCGAACTAAGGAAGGCGATTAAGGATAACCTTGCTGCCTTGATTGACTACTGGGCGATCGATTGGGATTATGACGGCATAACCTGATTTGATGCTGACTTGTAATTGATAATAACTGAGTAATGCAGTATTAAGAGACAGGCTAAATCCTTAGGAGAGATTTACAAAATTGTAACCAATCTTTTCAAATAGATAAATCGTGCGTCAATCTATTCCCAGCCTGAAACCTTATAAGTCTCTCTCTCCTAAACGTTTTGTGAGAACTATTAACATTAATCAATTTCATTGTAATTTAAGAAAAGATGCTGATTTTTCGCCTATCTCAAGTGCGTAGATTTTTGAGGATTAAAGATGATGGTAGGAGATTCTTAGATTTAGGCAAATTCCCCGAAAACCGCCCCCTTTGTCAGGAAGCATTTATAGAGATTATGATGACTATTTGAGCAATGATTTATGATATAATCAAGACGGCTGACCAAAATAGCACCTAAATTCAGAACTATCTAGAATTACAGCTTTAATTTCCGCCTAACTAAACTATGACTAAATATCATCAAATCACCGTTAACAATCGTCAGACGGGCGAAAAAATTACCACCACCGTTCCTGAGGATAACTATATACTCCACAGTCTGGAAAAACAGGGCTATCAATTACCCTTTTCCTGTCGCAATGGAGCTTGTACCAGCTGCGCGGTCAGGGTATTATCGGGAGATATCCATCAACCAGAAGCGATCGGACTATCGCCGGAATTAAAAGCCAGAGGTTATGCTTTACTTTGTGTCAGTTATGCCCGTGGCGATCTGGAAGTAGCCACCCAGGACGAAGATGAAGTCTATGAACTGCAATTCGGTCGCTTTTTTGCTCGTGGGAAAGTGCGTTTTGGTTTACCCTTAGATGAGGAATAGATTAGGGATTAATCGTGCTAGATACCAGCAGCCAATTAGAAAAATACTTAGACATTGCCAGCGAAGCCGCTCTAGCGGCGGGAACAATTATCCTCGATAATTGGGGTAAAATCGAGACAATAGAAGAAAAAGGGCGATCGGGCGATTTAGTGACGGAAATAGATCGTCGAGCAGAAACAGAAATTCTCAAAATTATTGGCCGTCACTTTCCCAAACACGGGATTTTAGCGGAAGAATCGGGAAAACTGCCAGGGACCGATAGCGACTATCTCTGGGCGATCGATCCTCTCGATGGAACCACCAACTATGCCCACGGTTATCCCGTATCCGTCGTCTCCATCGGACTACTGATCGCAGGGATAGCAGCAGTGGGAGTCATCTATAACCCCTTTAGAAAGGAACTATTTCGGGCAGCCCGGGGTTTGGGGGCCACTCTGAACCGTCGTCCCATCCATGTCTCCCGGACCGGTGAACTAGAAAAAAGTTTACTGGTGACGGGTTTTGCCTACGATCGCTGTCAAACCTCCGATAATAATTATGCCGAATTCTGTTATTTGACCCATCTGACCCAAGGGGTACGCCGCAGCGGTTCCGCTGCCAACGACTTAACCGATGTGGCCTGTGGGCGCTTAGATGGTTATTGGGAACGAGGGATTAATCCCTGGGATCTGGCCGCAGGAGTTATTCTGATCGAAGAAGCTGGGGGTAAAATTAGCGCCTACGATGAGAGTCCTTTTTTGATAGAAACGGGGCGAATCCTGGCTACTAACGGACAGATTCACACCCCCTTAAGCCAAGCTCTGCAAAAAGCGGCTTCTTGGAGCTTTCAGTTTTAATGCGATTATCATTTTGATTAAAGTTAGGATACTCTCTATGACTTTTCCAATTTCCCAGGGATTATTTCAATATGATTTAATCGATCACTTCGCTATTTTAGGAGTCTCGATCGATGCCGAACAGGAGGAGATTCGCCAGCGTTACTTAAAAATCGCCTATAAACTCCATCCTGATACCTGTCGCACTTACACCCCCGATGAAAAAGAACAGGCTCATCAGTTACTTTCAAAATTAGTTAACCCCGCCTACGAACATCTGAGCCACGATCTATCTCGCGAAGAATTTCGCCTTGTTTTAGCACAAATGGGCAAGGCAATGGGGAGAGATTTGAGTAAAATCACCATCAGTAGCGAACCAGCTAGAAAACTAGCCCAATCTAGCGCTAACTACGAATTAGTCTATCAAAAAATCCTGCAATCTTTGGCGATCGATCAATATACCGCTCTGGAAAATACCTATCAAAAAATCGCCCAACTCAGTGAACTCAATCTCGTTTATCTGATCTTAACCGAAGGTAGGGGCAACAGGAAAACCACCCCGAAAGTCTTTATCTCCCAGGGCAATACTAACCAGTCCGAGTTAGTGGTCGCGGCTGTCACCACGGCAGCCCCAGCTAAAGCGAAGGAATCGCCCCTAGAAGCCTATATTCGCCGCGCCCAAGCTTCTCTTGACGAAAATAACCCCGCCCAAGCTTTGCGAGAATTGCGCGATGCCCTGCGGCAAGAACCGGATAATGGCATCTGTCACGCCCTGATCGGTTTAGCCTACCTGCGACAAAATCAACTGTCCATGGCCCGGGTTCATATCAATCGCGCTTGGCAAACCAACCCCAAAGATGCGACGGTGATTAGGAGCAAACGGGAACTAGATAAAGTAATTAATTCTAATACTGAAATGCAAGACCAGAAAGGACAAAAAGAGGAAGGAGAGCGCAAGGGCGGTTTTTGGTCTCGATTTGGTGGTAAAAAGAAATAGGACTGACCAGTGCCACCGATTTTGATTAGCAAACTCCCTTGACATCCTCGCCGCCGTAAAACGGACGGCGATTCCCAAACCTCACGATTTGGGTTTCTGCTTCTTTCCCGAAGGATTTTTCGCACCTGCCTTAACAGATTTACTCTGTTCTGGTCATCAGGTCGCTCTACAGACTGACACCGCAAGCCCTGCGGCCAAAATATTTTTACTGGCGTTAATATCTCGGTCATGGTGAGTCCCACAGCTTGGACAATCCCATTCTCGAACATTTAACGGCATTTTCTCAGCAATATACCCGCAATTACTACACCTTTTAGAACTAGGAAACCATCTATCTATTTCGATGTAGTTTCTCCCATACCAACGGCATTTATAGGCTAATTGTCGGGTGATTTCTCCCCAGCTTACATCAGATATTGCCTGAGATAATTTCGGGTTTTTGACCATATTCTTAACGGCTAAATTCTCAACCACAATCGTTTGGTTTTCACGAACTAATTGAGTGGTTAGCTTATGTAAATGGTCTTTTCTACTATCGGTGATTTGAGCGTGAATCTTGGCTACTTTGATTCTTGCTTTTTCCCGATTTTTTGACCCTTTCTGTTTTCTAGAAAGGCTTTTTTGGGCCTTTCGCAGTCTCCGATAATGCTTTTTAAAATGCTTAGGATTAGATACTTTATCGCCGTCGCTGGTAATTACTAGGCTACTAATTCCTAAGTCAATTCCGATGGCTTTATCTGTTACTGGTAATGGCTTAATCGTTGGGTCATCAAATCTAATTGAAATATGCCAGCGTCCAGAAGGATGTAATCTGACTGTTACTGTGCTTGGTTCACAGCTTTCTGGTATTTGTCTTGACCATCGAATAGGTAAAGGTTCTGTGCATTTGGCTAAATAGATTTGTTTGTCTTTAAATTTAAAAGCAGATTTGGTAAATTCGGCACTTTCTCCTTGATGTTTTTTCTTAAAGTTAGGATACTTAGTACGACCAGCAAAGAAGTTAGTGAAAGCTGTTTGTAAATGTCTTAACCCTTGTTGTAAAGGTACACAGCTTACTTCATTGAGAAAGTTTAATTCTTCTTGTTTTTTCCAATCGGTTAGCATTGAAGAAGTTTGAACATATCCTACTCTTTCTTGTCTTTCGTACCATGCTTGTGTTCGTTCGTGGAGAGCTTTATTGTAAACTAATCTTACACAGCCCAAAGTGCGCCGCAATAGCGACTCTTGTGTTGGTGTGGGGTAAAATCGAAACGAGTAGGCTTTTTCCATGTCTCACATTCTAGCATATATTTTGTAAATGTGCTAATATTTAACAGTAAAGCCGTCGTAGAACGACGGGGTTTCAGACCCAAAATTTTCGATGATTCATCAACCCCCGGCGGGGACAAGGGATTTATTACCCCTAGAAGTTACCCAAAAAGGCTGGATTAATGATCGCCTTCAGTCTGTCTTTCAGCGTTGGGGCTATCAAAGGATCGTCACCTCAACCATTGAATGGCTCGATACCCTCACCGCAGGCGGTACGATCGATCCCAGCACCGTGATCCAACTCCACGGGGATAGTCAAGGACTATCGGGATTACGCCCTGAATTAACCGCTTCCATTGCGCGTAGTGCCGTCACCCGCATGAGTGGGGAGTCCTATCCCCAACGTCTCTGTTATCGGGCCAACGTTTTTCGTCGCCCTAGCGCCGGTTATCACGGTCGTCAAGTGGAATTCTATCAAGCAGGGGTAGAACTGCTCTTTTCTGGCGGTTTACTAGCTGATGCCGAGATTTTACTGCTCCTGGCTGACTGTTTCGATAGTTTGGCCGTCCCTAACTGGCAGATTATTTTAGGAGAAGCGGGTTTGACTCGTTCCCTACTTTCCCCTTTTCCCGGTCCCTTACGCGAACAGGTGAAACGCTGTTTAGCCCTCCTGGACTATGTTAGCCTCGAAAATCTTCCCTATCCCAACGAAACCCTCCGGCAGCAAGCCCGAAAATTATTTCACCTGCGCGGTAATCCTCACGATGTCCTCGCACAAGTGGCCCTATTAGCCCAGGAAGAATCAGCCCAAAAAGCCGTTAATAACCTTAAATCCCTAGTAGAGCTGCTTAATGCCGATCGCTCTAGTCCTTTCCCCCTAATTCTCGATTTAAGTCTGATTCAAACCTTTGATTACTACACCGGCATCGTTTTTAAAGCGGTTAGTGATCACCAGCAAAATCTCAGTATTTTAGGCCAGGGCGGACGCTATGATCAATTATTGGGCGTTTTTCATCCCCAGGGCCAATCGGCTCCGGGTATCGGTTTTTCCCTAAATATCGAAGAACTGCACGAAAGTCTATTATCAGGGCAGACTTTACCCACCCAAGCTCCCCCCCTCGACTGGTTGCTTATCCCTTTGGGTAATAACGCCCAGATAGCGACTTTTAGTAAAGCTCGCTCCCTTCGCACCAGTGATCCGAATCTGAGGGTGGCGATCGATTTAGGTGGTCGCAGCGAGGCACAAATTCGCACCTATGCCCGCGATCGAATGATTAAAAATCTCGCCTGGGTGCAAGAAGATGGTTCCGTGATCGAAGAATCTCTCTAAAAGGGGGCAAAAGCGGCGAAAATACTACCTTCTGCCCGCTGCTGTAGGACTCTATCTAGGGTTTGCGGCAAGAAGTACGGGCGAAGCATTCGGGCAATAACCTATCGGTGAAACCGTAGATTTTTTATCCGAATGCTTCGCCCCTACAGGACGGGGGCCGATGAAAACGCAAGGTTTTGAAGCACGATTCCCTCAAAATCTTGCACCTGTTTCGCGAGAATAGACCTCGTTCCCAAACATAAACCAGAAGAGCCGTTCAAAAAACTTTATCAATAATATTGATTGGTTTGTTTATAATAACCCCCATTAATACCCACTGAAACCATAATAAATCATAAGCAAAAATCAATGTTAATAATCGATTCTAATCTATACCAGAGGTGAACTTGGGTTGGGTTAAAGCATGAAACCCAACGCTGACGGCGATGATTGAGCCGCTTCTTGGCATGGTAACGACTAGGGCTGTCCCAAGTGCGGGAAACGGCGATTTTAAAATTTTCACCCTTTATTCAGGAAAAAATCATGTCAACTCCTTTTTTAGTTAAGGATATACGCCCCGGTGGCTATAGCTCCGACCCCGGCCTTCTGACGGCAGTGGGCAACACCCTGTACTTCCGGGCAAATGACGGCGTGAACGGTTATGAATTGTGGAAAAGCGACGGCACGGCGACCAGTACGGTTCTGGTCAAGAACATCGGCCCCGGTTCCTATAGCTCCTACCCCCGCTATCTGACGGCGCTGGGCAACACCCTTTACTTCCGGGCTAATAACAGCGTTAACGGTCAAGAATTATGGAAAAGTGACGGCACGGCGGCGGGCACGGTTTTGGTCAAGGATATCTACCCTGGTTTCTCCGGCTCTCACCCCCGCAATCTGACGGTGATGGGCAATACCCTGTTCTTCGCTGCCTATGACGACGTTAACGGTGGGGAATTGTGGAAAAGCGACGGCACGGCGGACGGTACGGTTTTGGTCAAAGATATCCTCCCCGGTTCCTCTTGGTCTTACCCCCGCCATCTAACGACAGTGGGCAGCACCCTGTTCTTCACTGCTTTTGACGGCGTTAACGGTATGTTTGGATTGTGGAAAAGCGACGGCACAGCAGCTGGTACGGTTCTGGTCAAAAATACCCGCCCTGGTTTCTCTTTCCCTCTGACCTCTCCCCACAGTCTAACGGCGGTGGGCAACACCCTGTTCTTCAATGCCTATGACGACGTTAACGGTGGGGAATTGTGGAAGAGCGACGGCACGGCGGACGGTACGGTTTTGGTCAAAGATATCCTCCCCGGTGCCTCTTGGTCTTACCCCCTTTCTCTAACTGCTGTGGGCAACATCCTATTCTTCACTGTCGATGACGGCGTTAACGGTCAAGAATTATGGAAAAGCGACGGCACGGCAGCTGGTACGGTTCTGGTCAAGAACATCGGCCCTGGTTCCTATAGCTCCTACCCCCGCTATCTGACGGCGGTGGGCAGTACCCTGTTCTTCAGTGCCCGTGGGGTAGGAGACGGCCATGAATTGTGGAAAAGCGACGGCACGGCGGCCGGTACAGTTCTGGTCAAAGATATCCGCCCCGGAGGTGGTAGCTACCCCCGCAATCTGACGGCGGTGGGCAACACCCTGTATTTCGCTGCCTATGACGACGTTAACGGTGGGGGATTATGGAAAAGCGATGGCACGGCGGCGGGTACAGTTCTGGTGGCCGACATCTCCCCCGGTGCCTCTAGCTCCTACCCCAACAATATGACGGTAGTGGGCAACACCCTGTTCTTCACTGCCGATAACGGCGTTAACGGTGAGGAATTGTGGGCCTTAAATGTGGGTGGTCCCACAGTTCCCACCCTCGCCATTGCCGCCACCAATGCCAATCAAACCGAGGGCAACAGTGGCAGTAAAGCCTTTACTTTCACCGTCACTCGTGGGGATAACACCACGGGAAGCAATAACGTTGACTGGGCAGTTACCGGCAGCGGCAGCAATCCTGCCAATGCCACTGATTTTGCTGGGGGATTGTTACCCAGTGGGGTAGTGAGTTTTGCCCCGGGAGAAAGCAGTAAGGTGATTACTGTTGACGTTCAGGGAGATACAACAGTAGAACTGAACGAAAACTTTACCGTCACCCTCTCCAATGCCACCAACGGCGCTACCATTACCACCGCTACTGCCACCGGAACCATCAATAATGATGACTTTATCGGTACTTCTGGTCCGGACACCCTTGTGGGAACCTCTGGAGCAGATGCCATGACTGGATTAGCCGGAAACGATACTTATACGGTAAATAACGCCGGGGATTTGGTCATTGAAGCTCTCAACCAGGGAACCGATACCGTGCAAGCTTCCCTTTCCTATACCCTTCCTAACAATGTGGAAAATCTCCTCCTCACTGGTAGTGGTAATCTTAATGGCACGGGTAATGGCTTAAATAACCAGATTACAGGGAATAGTGGCAATAATAACCTCAATGGTGCTGCTGGTAACGATAGCCTCAATGGTGCTGCTGGTAACGATACCCTCAATGGTGCTGCTGGACGCGATACTTTAACCGGTGGGACAGGGACAGACATCTTCATCTTCCAGTTTGGTCAGTCCACTGCCGCAGCCCTAGACCGAGTTACGGATTTTGCTATCGGTACTGATAAGATTGACCTGCTTAGTCAAGCTGGTGGGGCCATTAATGCCCCGGTCGCTTTTACCCGGGCAACAGATAGCACCACGACTAATATTGACACTATTGTTACTAACGTCTTTACCGATGCTAATGGCGCAACAGCCGGAAATCAAGCTCTCGGAACTAACAGTGCTGCTTTAGTGCGGGTTGCTAATGCTACTACCACTTACCTAATTATCAACGACGGTACAGCAGGTTTCCAAAGTGCTAATGATTTGGTGATTAATCTGACTGGGTTAACGGGTGCTTTCCCGGCGCTCGGCCCTATTGCAGTCAATAGTTTCTTTGTCTAGATTGATGGGGTAATTCTCCCCTTTTAATGCCCCCGTTCAAGTAATTTTGATACAAAAAAAGTTAAGAGGCTCTTCTCGACTTTGTGTTATAATTTTTGCTGATGAAACCGTGAAATACCTATCAAGCAAGACTTTTAGGGCTATTTTAACGTTCGGCGATGCTCAGTCGAGCCGCAGAAGAAACTAGAAAATATCAGTATAGACCTCGTTTCCACACATAAACCAGAAGAACCCAAATACTGATGGGCAGTCAGGAGTTTAAACTTGTGGAGAGACTGTAAGACTCCTTGGGATTCGTCTCAAAAAGCAGGTTTCTGTGAAGCAAGAATCTCCCATCACACAGCTTGGCATTGTGATGGCGAGAGTGTCAAAATTGTGTTCAATTACTCGTCATCCCAGTCATGCCTTCCAGCGGTCAAGTGAAATCGATTTTTTTTCTGATCCTCTTTCTCCTCAGTATTCTAGGGGGTATTCTACTGGCTTCGCTACTTCAACAACCAGCGATCGCCCAATCTCCCTCCTCGGATACATTGCTAAATCGTTATCAAATTGGAGAGCAAACCTATCTAGAAAATTGTGCCACCTGCCATATTGCCATTCCTCCCAGCATCCTACCGAGTCAAACTTGGAAAAAAATCCTAGAAAATCCTAATTCTCACTATGGTATCCGTTTAAAACCAATTGTCGGCATTACTCAGCGTCTTATCTGGGATTATCTCAGTTATTCTTCCCGCCCTCTTAGGGAGACTACTTTTGTTCCCCTCCTAATTGAACAGTCCAGTTATTTAAAGGTTTTGCACCCTAGGGTCAATTTACCCACTCCTCTCGGTCACACCACCTGTGTCACCTGTCATCCCAACGCTTCCCGCTACGATTATCAAACCCTTACCCCCATCTGGGATGATGCAGCCTAATCAGTTATCAGTTATCAGTTATCAGTTATCAGTTTTCAGTTTTCAGTTTTCAGTTTTCAGTTTTCAGATGTGAGTTTTTAGTTCACTGATTACTGTTTACTGATCACTGAGAGGGGGTGCAGTGAGGGTGATTTCGCCGATTTGGTCAGCTTTACCCATTAATTGGGCAGGGTTGTCGTTAAGAGAGATTTTAACAGCACCAGCATTGCCCGATCGAATATTTAAACTCTTTTGGGCTGTCCAAGTTCGTTTGGTCCCGGGTTGGAGATTGCCTTCGTGGACTTTTTTGCCATCGGCAATTACCCTTACCCAAGTGGCCTGTTCAATAGTTACTTCGGCTGAGAGGGGAACTTTTGGCGGAGGAGAAGGGGAAGGAGAGGCTACCAGCGCAGGAGGGACTACCGGTGCGAGGGAACCCACGGGGGAAGGAGAGGGAGTAACGGCAGGGGGATTAGAGAGAGGGGGACGGAGGAAAAGATAGCCAATACCACAAAATATGCCCGCCAGTAAGCCTAACCAGAGATATATCCCGAAAAAGGTCGATTTAGCTGGTTGGGGGCTAGTTTCTGGGGCCGAGTTTTCTGGTTTCACTCGTTCCGCTTTTGGGGCAGCCGGTTCAGCCTTGGGGATGGGGGTAGCTTTTGTGGGCAGTGTTTTCGGGATAGTTACCTCTTGAGCTAATTGTTCCGCACTAGGAGACAAGCGATCGGCTAAAGCTTTACCATCAATTTTTAGGGCATCACCGTAGCGTTTAATAAATCCCTTGACATAAATTAATTCTGGTAATTTCTCCCAATTCCCCGTTTCCAACGCTTCTAGCATTGGCAATCTAATCATCGTCACGGCGGCGATATCGTCTATGCTCAGGCAGCTTTCTTCTCGTTTTTGACGTAAATAAGTCCCGATTTCCTTGATTTGTTCGGCTTGTAGGGGACTGAGTTGACTCATAATTCCAGTCATAATCTATACCAACTTAGATGATAATCTCGATTTTGTTATTTTGGGATAATCTGTTCTCTAGAAGTTCCCTTTACTTTGTCGTCATTACCAGCGAAAAGGTTGCAAAAACCAGCAAAAATCGGCAATACTTGCCAAAGTTAAGTTTTTTATTTCACGGTGACTGCACTGGCTGGTCAGTACATACATTTGTTCTTAATGCTTGTTTTTCTCCAACTCTCATCTGATCGCTAATTATGACCTTTATTCCCCATCCCGACACCGCCCCCCTTAATCTTACCTGTGCCGTAGTCACGGTGAGTGATACTCGTACCCCAGAGACGGATAGAAGTGGCCAAATAATTCAAGAGTTACTAACTCGATCGGGTCATGATATCGGCCTATACTTAATTATCCCCGATGAACCCTTACAAATTCAAGCAATTTTACCAGAGATTAGCAATCAAAATCAGATAAAAGTCTTAATTCTTAATGGGGGGACGGGTATTGCTCCCAGAGACACCACCTACGATGCTTTAGTACCTTTATTAAGGATTACTTTGCCCGGTTTTGGCGAATTATTTCGTTATCTTAGCTATCAGGAAATCGGCTCCCGTGCCATGGCATCGAGGGCAATAGCTGGGGTTTATCAAAACCTATTGGTCTTTTCTCTCCCTGGTTCCACTAATGCCGTTAAATTAGCCCTAGAAAAACTGATTCTTCCTGAAATTTTACATCTGGTTAAACAGATGAATGGATAATTTATTGAGATTTTATCTTGTCTGAAATTTCTTGAAAAGATACATCCCAAAAATAGCTGGCCAGATTCACTGCGCTTAACAGTTTAGGAATTCCTTCACTTAGACTAGCAAAACCTTGATTGTTAATCTGGAGAAGATCGATAGTAATCGCAAAAGTTAAAAGTGCTAAAGCAATGATTAAAATTTGGTAATAAGTTTGTCCTATTCGCCGCCAAAATGCTAACCCATAAATCAGAATTGCGAGGGCATAAACAGAGATAGTTAAGAATTTGGGAATATTAAAATAGAGGAGAATGATATGAATTCTGAAGATTTCATTGATGGCAAAAAGCCCCGTTACTATACCAGAAAAAAGTAAAAAATTGTCAGAATTATTGAAACTTGTCTTGCGGGACAATAAAGCATAACTAAAAAGGCAAACAATCGGAGGTAAACAACAAAGAAACTGAAAAGAATGGGTTAATAAACCAGCGATCGGAGTTGGGGGAGTAGCGGGAGGATAAAACAAAAGACTAGAGGGTAATTCTGCCCGATCAACCCCAGCAATCAAAGCTAAAATCAAGAGGAGAACGACAAGATTTATTTTCAGAAAATGCTGTTTTCGTGAGGACATAAGTATAACAGTTGATAATTGTGCCTATTAATCACGGTATAATTCACAAAGTGCCGCTTTCTACCCGCTCAATCTAAATAACGAAGCGCCAAGCATTTCCCTGATTGTGTTAAGGACAATTTTCTCGGTTTTCTATGCTCGATCAAAAAGAACTTTTGTGTTTATTACAATTGGCTAGTCCCATTTTACCTGTGGGGGCTTATAGTTATTCTGAAGGGCTAGAAACCCTCGTCGAAAAGGGGATTATCTCCAATAGTGCCAGCTTAAATGATTGGTTACAGCGATCGCTTTGTCAAGGCTCGATTCGCTTAGAAGCGGCTGTTTTGCTAAGGGTATATCGTTGTTTTTGTCAAGAAGATTTTACAAAACTTAATTATTGGGACAATTGGTTATCGGCAACGCGGGAAACGGCCGAATTAAGACAACAAAGCTGGCAAATGGGGCGATCGCTGTTAAACCTATTGCGGGAGTTAGCACCAGACAGAGATAATCTACCGGAACAGGCTAATTATGCCACCGCCTTTGCGATCGGGGCAAGTCATTGGCAAATTGGGGAAGAATTAGCGGTTTTAGGCTATTTACACAGTTGGGCAAGTAATTTAATCAATGCAGGACTGCGTTTAATTCCCCTTGGACAAACCCTAGGACAAGCGCTTCTGATCGGTTTACAGCCCAGTTTATTAACAGCAACAGCAGATATTATCAGTTTAGCCGATGAAAACCTGACCAGTTGGAGTTGGGGGCTAAGTTTTGCCAGTATGAACCACGAAACCCAGTATAGTCGTCTATTTCGCAGTTAGCAATTTAGGGAGAAAAGCAGGAGAATGACTTAAAAACCAAATAAGGTATAGTATGATTGAAAAAAATCTTAAGTCCTAGTTCTCGCTTTCTGAGTGACGGAGGGTTTTAAGGAAAGATGCGAACACTTTACCTAGCCACAGTGTACCAATGTTTAGTCAATCAGAAAAAATTCCCGTTTCGGTGTTAATTCCCGCCAAAGACGAGGAATCTAACCTTCCCGCTTGTTTAGAGAGTGTTGCTAGGGCTGATGAAGTGTTTGTCGTCGATTCCCAAAGTATCGATCGCTCGATCGAAATATCTACCAACTATGGGGCTAATGTAGTCCAATTTTATTTTAATGGTCGTTGGCCGAAAAAGAAAAACTGGTCCCTTGATAACCTGCCTTTTCGCAACGAATGGGTATTAATCGTCGATTGTGATGAGAGAATCACCCCCGAACTATGGGACGAAATCGCCACCGTGATCCAAGATTCCAACTATAACGGTTATTATCTCAATCGTCGCGTTTTCTTCCTCGGACAATGGATTCGTTATGGTGGCAAGTATCCCGACTGGAATCTGCGTTTATTTAAACATAAGTCGGGTAGATATGAGAATTTAAACACGGAAGATATACCCAACACGGGAGATAACGAAGTTCACGAACACGTTATCCTTAATGGCAAGGTGGGCTATCTAAAAAATGATATGCTGCACATCGATTTCCGCGATATCTATCATTGGTTAGAAAGACATAATCGTTATTCCAACTGGGAGGCCCGGGTTTATTACAATATTCTCACGGGTAATGACGAAAGTGGCACGATCGGAGCGCACCTGTTCGGTGACGCGGTGCAGAGAAAACGTTTTTTAAAGAAAATTTGGGTAAAACTGCCCTTTAAACCGCTGCTCCGCTTTATTCTCTTTTATGTTATCCGTCTCGGTTTCTTGGATGGCAAAGCTGGTTATATCTACGGTCGTCTTTTGAGTCAGTATGAATACCAAATTGGGGTTAAATTGTACGAATTACGGAGATTTGGCGGTAAATTAAACGTTAATACCCATGTTAATCCCCCGATTAAACCCTCGGAACCTCAACCGGTAGAAATGATTAAATAAGTCCTATGTCCCCAGAAATCCGCACCGATGAGGAAGCATGGCTAGATCTGCGTACCTACGATCAATCTTGGTTTGATCGCGGTCGTTCTAATCCAATTATCCTACTTTGGTGGTTAGTACAGGGAATTCTTTTTCCCCTCAGTTTGCACCAGATGGATAGCTTTCGCTGCGCTATTTTGCGGCTATTTGGGGCTAAAATCGGCCTTGGGGTGAAAATTCGCCCGACGGTAAGGGTGACTTATCCCTGGAAAGTGGCGATCGGTGATTATACTTGGATCGGCGATGATGTGGTGATTTATAGTTTAGATAACGTTACCATCGGCAGTCATTGTGTGATTTCTCAAAAATGCTATCTTTGCACTGGCAGTCACGATCCCGGCGATCGCTCTTTTGGCTTAAAAACCACTCCCATCCTCATCGGTAATGGTACATGGATCGCAGCCGATTGTTTTTTGGCTCCGGGGGTAAAAATTGGCTCTAATGTTGTTATTGGGGCAAGAAGCAGCGTATTTGCCGATATTCCCGCTCAAAAGGTCGCTTGGGGTAGTCCCTGTCGTCCTCAATACGATAGAAAGATGAATTCTTATAGTAGTTAAGCTAAGAGGCATTTTTGGCGGTCTTCCGCTCGCTTTTGTCCCACTGTTTCCCACGGGACATATTAAGCTGTTCGTAATTTAATTAGCATTTTTATCGATTTTTGTCAAGATATATTTGACACAATTTATTAGAAAAAGGGTTTATAATTAAAGAGGGCGAATGCAATTCGCCCCTACAATAATAATATTATTATTGTGCCAATGGTAGGGGCGCATCGCGTGCGCCCAGAATGTCCTAAGTAGGTAGGCACAATTATTTGGGCGAATGCAATTCGCCCCTACAATA
>NZ_JACJSV010000037.1 GCF_014698335.1 Microcystis viridis FACHB-1342
CCCCGTTGGGGGCGTGGCGCCGCCCCCAAACCCCCCGCGCATTAGTTTTTCGGTGGGATGCTTACACGCGGCTGCTGATACATCTGTAATAATTTAAGAGTCACTCCACTTGCAAGAGTGACTCTCCTGATATGTAGCCTGTACTCAAGGGATTTATTCTGATTGAAGAATTGGCGTTATTTTAGCTTCTATTTTCCAGTCAAGGGACAGGTTTTGGGGTTTATGGGGTTTTAGTTCAATTTCCCCACTTCCTAATTCCCCTACAGGGTTTGGTAAGCTTTGAGGGTGGCAATTTTGACGCTTTCGGGGACGAGGGGAAAGGTAGTTAATATATGTTGAAATTCTGTTGGGGTTAATTCATACAAGTGGGCAACTATTGCATCTAATTTCGCTCTAATTTCGATTCTTTCTGCTTCTTCTGTTACTCCATTTTTATGGGAACCTATCCCCACTTCTTTCGCTAATTGCTCAAATTCTTCTGTAGTACAAATCAATTTTGCCGCATTTTCTACTATTTCCTGAAAGTATTTATCTCCCTCTTTTAGTCGGGGGATAGGGTTCTGATAAACATAAAAGAATGATAAATGAGATGTAACTTTATCTCGGATACTTCTATCAAAAACAAAACTATTAAAAATGGATAATAGATAACATTTTTCTTTTAAACTTATAGCTACTTGCTTCTCATTTTTTTCTAAACTTATTGTATTGCCACAAAATGAATTAGGAGGTAAAATTGTAGCTATCATAGTTCTAATATCCGTATTTCTAGCAACATCACGAAATCCTAAACGATAGGTTTGATAGTCCAAGATTTGACCTTTATCGACTTCACCGCGTTTTAATAAAGCTTGTCTTGCTTCCTTTTCATCTAACCAGTATTTCGGTAAAGCATACCGATGGGTGAATTGATGAATCATTTTTCCTTCGTAGAGAGGTAGTCTTCCTTCTGCGGGTTCAGTTTTAAATAAATAACTATCAGTAGTCATGTTAAATTCTGATGTTAACTTGAGATTCCATGTATCGGGAAGGGTTTCTCCTAGCATGGGAAAACGAGACATTTTTTCAGCGATATGAATATCTATATCTTGTTTAAATTCCATTACCGAGAGGGAATCGGGGGATAGTTTGCGGATTAAATCGACGCTAATTACTAAACTATCTTTATGGGGAAAACGTTGTAATTCCTCAACATCGTGACGCATAAACTCCACAGGAAAGGAAAGAGTTTGTTTATTTTTCTCAAAAGTTAGAATGACAAACTTAAAGCGACTATCTACACCTTCAAAAATTGTTTTACGATTTTCAAAACAAAATAATCCTGTCACATTTGTCTGAGAAAATAACATTTCTCGCAGTTGTTTGGTTCCTAAATCGGTATAAATTCCACTGGGAACAACTATTCCACATTCTCCCTGGGGATGGAGTAGATTAAAACATTGTTCTGTAAATAAACAATAAAGATTAATTTTCCTTGAAGCACTTTTGCCGTTAATTACAGAATTTTGATTTCGATATTGTTCGGACTTTTTAAAATAAGCACTAACATGGGGATAACCACTACAATATTCTAACCAAGCTTTTTGGATTTCTGGATTCTCTAAAAGTTTATCTCGCTGTTTGTTCCATGATTTTATATCAAGTTTGTTTTTCTGAATTAAACTATCATACTGCTGAAAAAATTCCTTTTCATCGGTTTGAAAGACTTCCCAAGGGGGATTGGTGATAATCACATCAAAACCACCTTTTTCTGTAATCAGTTTATCGAAGTGATAACCCCAGTGGAAGGGTTTCAGGGATTGCATATCAGAGAGAGTTAATAAACGTTTCTTTGCTTTTCCCGTTAATTGTGCGGATTCGTACTTAATTGACAACTTACCGCTAAACTCATCTAAGAGAATTTGGTTTAATTTCTGCACCGATTCGCGGTTGACATCCTCGATGTGGTTGCGTAACATCTGGAGACGGTTTTCTTGGGGGGTTCCCTCTACTTCTCCCAACCGAAAAGCGTGTTCTTTGTATAATTCAATACTACGATTTTTTTCTGCGAGAATTGCCTGATAATTTTGCGCGGTGAGGGTTTGCAGAATGTTTTCCTCTCCCATGAGATTAAAACTTTTTTCGTCCACGCGAATTAAACCGATGAGGGAATTTCCCGACATGATATTAAAATCAATATTCGGTAAGGGTTCCAATTCTGTCACCGATTGTGCGGCAGCAACTAAAGCGAGAAATAAACGCAGTTTCGCGATTTCCGTCGCTTCCTCCATGATATCGACACCGTAGAGATTATCGGAAATAATTCTTTTTTTGATGTAATATCCGAGGGAGGGATGGGATTTTCTTACCTCTGTTAACCACTGTTTTAATTTACTGTCTCCCCGTAGTTCAATTGTCCCAATCACCGCGCTATAAATTCCGATTAATGTCTTCATCGCAGCCACTAAAAAAGCACCGGAACCACAGGCAGGGTCTAAAATAGAAAGCTGGGGAAGAATATCTTCAATCAGAAGCTGACAGAGGGGAGAATCGAGATTAATTAGTAGTTCAGAAATACTGGCAAATTGTTTGCGGGGATAATGTTGATTACTTCTCTCGACAATCCATTTATTAATCGTCCTATCACAGAGATATTCAGTAATCTCCGGACGGGTATAGTAAGCACCGAAAGCTTTTTGGTTGATGTACTTTTCAAAGATATATCCCAAAACATCGGGGTTAATTTCGTCATCGCTTCCCCCCGGAGTGTCGTCAAGGTTCCAAGAGTAACGGGAGAATAAATCGAGGATATTCTCAAATGCTTGGTCATCAATACAAATGTTTTGATAAAGATTTTCGAGGGGATGTTGGAGAAATAATCCTCCGTTAAGATATTTGACTTTTCCCACCAATGCAGTTACTGTCTCATCTCGTTGGGATTCCGGTTGAGCGAATGCTTGGAAAAAGAGGGTTTGCAGAAACTGACGATAAAATAAATTTTTCCCGCGTCGTTGACTTGCTTGTAATTGGTTTTGCAGATAGTTGAAGTCGTTATCGATAAATCCCTTGCGCTGCAGGAAATAGACGAACATTAAACGATTGAGAATAACCGAAGTGTACCATTTTCGATCGCTTTCTCGATCAATTCCTTGGATAAAGGGGAGGAACTGTAAATGCTCTCGCTGAAATTCCTGATAAAATTTCTTGGTAATCTTTTCGATATCGAAACCTTTTTGTAAGCGATGGGCCACCTCCACCACGGAGGGTTCCCCATCTTCAAAATCGGTGATATCGAGGACTAATTCCGCTAGTTTACCGAGAAATAAATCTCCCGGTTGTCCTTTTATATAAAGATGGTCACGGATATAACTTTTACTTCCCTCTCTTTTTACCCAGTACCATAAACTGCGTGTCCGTCCCCCATCGACGAAAATTAGCAGATTTTCGGCAATTCTTTCGATAACTTGCTGGTGAATGTCCCGACGAAGTTTCGCATCGGGTATATCGGTAGTTGTCACCTCTAATACTGCTACTCCGGACACTTCCGCAATTCGTTGACAGGGATATTCTTGATTGTCAACGGTGATACTAACAGTTTTTTTTGCGCGAGGATGAGACCATCCCAATTCCTCGATAAACAGTTCCCCAAATTGGAAGTTAGATAATAAGTCACGAGTCCGGGAGAAGTTGAGGGACATATTAGACCTCTTGGAAAAATTAAAAATTGTTGTTAGGGTTAGGAGTCAAAAGGTTTGATCCCCCTAAATCCCCCTTGATAAGGGGGACTTGAATTGGTTAGATCCCCCTAAATCCCCCTTGATAAGGGGGACTTGATAAGGTTAGATCCCCCTAAATCCCCCTTGATAAGGGGGACTTGAATTGGTTAGATCCCCCTAAATCCCCCTTGATAAGGGGGACTTGAATTGGTTAGATCCTCCTAAATCCCCCTTGATAAGGGGGACTTGAATTGGTTAGATCCCCCTAAATCCCCCTTGATAAGGGGGACTTGAATTGGTTTGATCCCCCTAAATCCCCCTTGATAAGGGGGACTTGAATTGGGTTAGATCCCCCTAAATCCCCCTTGATAAGGGGGACTTGATAAGGTTAGATCCCCCTAAATCCCCCTTGATAAGGGGGACTTGATAAGGTTAGATCCCCCTAAATCCCCCTTGATAAGGGGGACTTGATAAGGTTAGATCCCCCTAAATCCCCCTTGATAAGGGGGACTTGATAAGGTTAGATCCCCCTAAATCCCCCTTGATAAGGGGGACTTGATAAGGTTAGATCCCCCTAAATCCCCCTTGATAAGGGGGACTTGATAAGGTTAGATCCCCCTAAATCCCCCTTGAATTGGGGGACTTGAATTGGTTAGATACCCCTAAATCCCCCTTGAATTGGGGGACTTGAATTGGTTAGATCCCCCTAAATCCCCCTTGATAAGGGGGACTTAAGAAGGTTGAAATAGACCCAGGGAACAAATAATCTGAGGTTCTTGGGTGGATTCTTGTGGGTGAACAATACAGAGACGGTCATCTTTATATAAAGATACCAGTAAGTCTGCCAATTGTCGGTCACTGATGCCGGTTCTTAAACCACGATTTAAGCGATCGAGAGCCGACTGTCTAAGGGGATAATGATACAATTGGTCGAGAGCCTTGCATAAATCCTCATGAGCAAATAGATCATCCTTACTATCTTGAGAATACCTTTTTAAGCGCTCATAGGTCTTAAATTTTGCTCCCGTCAATCGTCCCAATTTAGATCCGGAGTTGTTTTCCTCCTCCGCAATTAATTCTGTACCTTTTTGTACTAACTGATGGTGTTGGGGATGGGGGGGAATGGCCGGGGTTTGGGGATGACAGGCAGCGGACCGTAAAATAGTTAATTGGGATTGAGTCACACTATTTCCCTGCTTATCAATCCATGCTAAAGCATCATTCCCCCCGGCAGTTTTTAGATAAACCATGACTCCCTCCGGATGGGTTGCTGTCCCACTATGGCAACGGGTAGAATAAACCACCGGCGGCAGAGTCTCTATGGTATGTTTTAAACTAGGGTCAACTTCGATCGCATTTTTCCAAATTTGATACGCTTCCGAGGTTAAATCCACTTCTTGATCCTCCTCCTCATCGATAACCTCAGATTTTTCATGATACAGATCTAATAAAGTCTGGTTATCCATCTCCTCCTCAAAAAATACCTCATCGGTCCCCACCACGTCCGCATTCTCTCGCAGTCTTTGAGATAGTCTCGTCCGCAGTTTAATAATTCTCTCCACTCCCTCCGCAGGTAAAAAGGAATAACAGAGAATCTGACTTGCTTTTTGACCGATTCTATCTACCCTTCCGGCCCGTTGAATCAGGCGAATAATTGCCCAGGGTAGGTCATAATTAACGATAATGGCACAATCCTGTAAATTTAACCCTTCACTCAAGATATCCGTCGCAACCAAGACTCGTATTTCTTCCCCCACTTGCTGAGAATTACTGCGGGGACTAAAACGATGGACCATTTCCGCAGGATTAGCAGAGTTTCCCGTCACTCCCGCAATCTTATCCACTCCCCGATTTTGCAACTGAGTGACTAAATAACTGACTGTATCGGCAAATTGGCTAAAAATTAACACCTTTTCTTGGGGATGATTTTCCTCTAACAGCTGCCATAACTTCTCTAGCTTTTCGTCGGTCTCCGGCTGCCAGGTTCCACAGGTTTGCAACAATGCTATTAAAGCCAAGGCATCGGATTTTAGGTCTTTTTTCAATGCGGGTTTAAACACCTCGGGGTTAATCCACTGAAAGCGCTTGCGATAATCACCGCTATACTTTTGATACACTTGTTCGGCTCTTTTTTGATACTCTTTTTCTAATCCGGTTATCCCCCCAGTCTCCTCGGTTTCTATACTTTCATCTTCTCCCTGAGTGACTAAATCCTCATCCAGATAACGAGTGTCTAACAAAGCTGGATCCTGACTCCCGATGGGAAGGGGTAAATTCTTGGCCATGGCATGAAGGAAAATATAGTTACGGAGAATATGACGGTCAAGGGATTGCAGGAAAGCATACCCCCCACTCTCCAAACGTTTAAATAAATTCGTCCGACAAAAACCCATTAATCTTTTACCCGCACGGGATAGACTTTTTAAGATGGTTTCTTCCTCTCCTGTCCCTTGGCATCCTTTAATTAGATAATTTCCCAATCCGTAACGGGGTAACTTCAATCCGTTGAGAGTTATCACCACTGCTTCCGAATATAAACGCGCATAAACCGAGTCTTGTAGGTCAAACTTGATTGTCTTTAGTTGTCGTTGGGGAAGATAAACCCTCGACCCATCAGCAAATTTTAGATACCGACGACCCTGTTCGTCTTCTGTAGCATAATTATTTTTGATAAAACCGCGAGTCCGTCTAATCATATAGAGACGCATTAAGTCTCTCCAGTCGTCGGGAGAGTCACTTTTTTCAAAGGCTGCTAGGGACCTGACCGGAGATTGGTATCTGCGATTAAATTCGATTTCTCCTCCCAGAGATTCTAGTAGTCTTTCGGGACGAATTCCGAGATTAGTATCCTCTTGAATGAATAAACGCAGTTGATTGGACAGGTCACGATAGTTTTTATTGTAGGGAGTCGCAGTCAAGAGAATACAGCGACTTTCATTGGTGTTAATGTACTCCTGTATCACCCGATAACGTTTACCCTCCCGATTGCGTAGGTTATGACTTTCATCGATAATTACTACCCGATAGCGCCGCAGATTGGGTAATTCCTGCATAACCTGACTTAAGGGGATAATTTTCGCTCTTAATTTGTATTTATAGCTGTAATCCTCCCACATGGTTAGGAGATTTTTCGGACAAATAATTAAGATTTCTAAATCGTAGTCTTCCTGCAAAATATATGCTAGAATGGAAGCAATGCGCGTTTTTCCTAACCCCACCACGTCGCCAATTAATACCCCACCGCGTCTTTGCACATAACGAGCGGCAATTTTAATGGCCGATTTCTGAAAATCTAGTAAGTCTTGGTCAAACTGTCGGGGAATTTTGTATTCCGCTAAACCGGCTCTCGCTTCAAAGGAAAGATGGTAAGCTATTTTTAAATAGATATGATAGGGGGGAATAAGACTTTCCCTGGCCCAACTTTCGTTAATCACCTTGACAATATCCTCGGATATATCCCAACACCAAGCATCAAACCAACGATCATTAAACCACTTTTGTAATTTGGCACAAGCATCGTGGTCAAGGACATCAATATTTAATTCTCCCTGCTGTTGTAATCCCGCAAAAGTTAGATTACTACTACCCAAAAATCCCACCGTTGGGTTATTGACATCCTGTCGATGAATAAGGTATAATTTAGCATGGAGATTATAGCCCAAAAATAAGCGAATTACTAACTTACCCGATTGAATTTGTTTGGCCAACCGTTGCAAAGCTGCCTGATCTCGATTGCTAGGATTCCCCCAAGTTAATTGTTGGCAAAAATCCTGAACAATTTGTTTTCTTAAACGAGCGCAAGTAGCCTTATCTATATCATTTGAGCGCTTCAATAAAGACAGGGATTGCTGTAGTAATTCCTGGGGTGCTTGCTGCATACCAATCAGCAGACGACAACAGGACAAATCACCCCCGAGAAAGTGATCAATATAGGTATCAATGGACTGCCAACCGCGCAAATTAAAATAACCCACGCAAAAATCAGCGCGTTGGGATGCTAATAAACTTTCGCGTAAAATTGGCAATAAATGGGACTCAATATTATCAATAATACGCGGCATATTTTTATAAAAAGATTAAGTTAATATAAGGCTTTTCTAACTGATAACTGATAACTGATAACTGATAACTGAATTACTTAATCCAAACAGTTTTAACGTTGACAAATTCGCGAATACCTTCCACACTTAATTCCCGACCAAAACCGGAACGTTTAATCCCCCCAAAGGGTAAACGAGGATCGGATTTAACCATACCGTTAATAAACACACAACCGGCCTCAATTTCGGTAATTAAACGCTCAATTTCTGCGGGGTTATTCGTCCAAGCACTAGAACCCAAACCAAAGGGACTATCATTAGCTAAAGCGATCGCTTCCTCGATATTTTTGACTCGAAATAGTAAAGCCACCGGTCCAAAAAATTCCTCTTTTTCCCCCGGAGAACCGACAGGAATATCGGTTAAAATCGTCGGTAGATAGAAGTTACCTTTCCCCTCTAAACGTTGACCCCCCACAAGGACTTTACCACCCATAGCGACGGTTTTTTCCACCTGAGCGGCAATTTCCGAGACGATCGATAGCGTGGCCAAAGGACCGATATCAACAGTTTCATCGAGGGGATCACCAACTTTTAAAGCTTGGAATTTAGCCACTAATAACTGTTCAAATTGATCGGCGACAGTTTCCATAACAATAAACCGTTTGGCAGCGATACAAGTCTGACCATTATTTAACAATCTTGCCGTCACTGCCGTAGCCGCTGCCGCCTCGATATCGGCACTATCTAAAACGATAAAAGGATCACTACCTCCCAACTCCAAAACCACCTTTTTGATCTGTTTTCCTGCGGCGGCTGCTAAACTGATCCCCGCCGGTTCACTACCGGTTAAAGTGGCGGCTTTTACCCGTTCATCGTTAATTAAATCACTAACGCGATCGGCCCCGATCAAAAGAGTTTGAAAAGTGCCTTCGGGAAAACCAGCTTCTAATAAAATTCTTTCCACCGCTAAAGCTGATTGGGGAACATTAGAAGCGTGTTTGAGTAGGCCGACATTTCCCGCCATTAAAGCGGGAGCAGCAAAGCGAAATACTTGCCATAAAGGGAAATTCCAGGGCATAACCGCTAAAATTACCCCTAAAGGTTGATAACGGACAAAACTGCGACTAGCATCGGTGGCAATCAACACATCTTCCAGATAACCGGCGGCATTATCGGCATAAAAACGACAAACCAAGGCACATTTGAGGACTTCTGCGATCGCTGATTTGATTGGTTTCCCCATTTCTAGAGTCATGGTTTTAGCCAATGCTACTTGATCCCGTTCCAAAATATCCGCTGCTTGCCGTAACCACTGTCCTCGTTGACTGATGGGGATCTGGCGATACTGCTGAAAAGTTGTCTCAGCTAGGGCCAATTTCGCCGCCAATTCCTCCGAGGTTAGAGGGGTAAAAGTCTTGAGAATTTCGCCAGTGGCAGGGTTAACTGAAGCGATACCCATATCCAATTGTCTCCTATCGAGCGCTATATCTCTAGTTTAGTTCTCTGGTTGTACCGCTGCTGACATAATTCGATCGCTAATTGGATCGCCGCTTGCATACTCTGGGCCCTAGCGATGCCAAGGCCGGCGATATCAAAAGCCGTCCCGTGGTCTGGAGAGGTGCGAACAAAAGGTAAACCGATGGTAGTATTAACAGCACAGTCAAAAGCCATTAATTTCACGGGAATTAGACCCTGATCGTGGTATAATGCCAGATATGCGTCGGCGGTTTGCCCTGCACCGCTAAACCAAGCGCGTCCCGGTTCCACCCAAAGGGTATCGGGGGGGACAAGGCCGATTAATTGGGTTTGCGGGTATTTTTGTCCCATTGACTGCAACCAAGGCTGTAACCAGTCCTTTTCTTCCCTTCCCAGTTTTCCCGCTTCGCCACTGTGGGGATTAAGGCCGGATATGGCGATTTTGGGGCGATCGATGCCGAAATCTAGCTTTAAAGACTCGATCAATAGGTCTAGTTTTCGGGTCATCAGATCGGGGTTAAGAGCATCAGGAACTGCTCGCAGGGGGATGTGGGTAGTGGCGAGGAGAGTGCGTAAGTTATAGCCGGTGTGAGGGGATTTAGCGACGAATAGCATCCCATAACGGTTAATTCCCGCCATGGTAGCTAAAACCTCCGTTTGACCGGGGAAATCATAACCAGCCAACTGCCAACAGGATTTAGCGATCGGACCGGTGACAATACCGTCAAATTCGCCCTTGAGGGTGCGTTTTATGGCTTCTTGCAGGTAAAGAAAGCTAATTTCACCACTATGGGCATCCCCACGCCCGCAAACGATTTTTTCTTGATTGTAGGGCAAATCGATCAGAGAAAAGCGATCAAGAAGATGGGGATCGTGATAGGCTTTTTCGAGAAGCGTTCTGGTGCCGATTAGAGTAATCTGACAACCGGACGAGATTGGGGAATCGGCGATCGCTTTTAACACCACTTCAGGACCGATTCCGGCGGGATCACCGACGGGGATAACTAGACGGGGAATAAAAGAGGCGGATTCCATAAATTTTGGCCGTCAATATTGCTAATTCTCCCGATTAATCTCATCGTTGACAATTATCAGGAGGGAATAAATCAGTAAACAATCTTCAGTTTATCTAAAATGTCGGATGAATGCCCCCGCTAAATTTTTTGACAAGACATCAACCTTTGCGGGGGATGAAATCCGACCAGGATATTGACTGCGAAGCACGATTTTAATTCTACCATTTGTAGGTAAACTGTGTTATACTTAATTGATCCAGGGTCGAGGATTAATCAATGCTAGTCGTAGAAGCCAAGTTAAAAAACGGGACACCAGAACAATACCAAAGACTTGATGAAGCAATTAGAACATCTCAGTTTGTGCGTAACTCTTGTGTTCGTTATTGGATGGACAATAAGGGGACAACCCGGAATGATCTTCAAAAACTTTGTGCGATACTAGCTAACAATAAAGAGACACCATGGTTTAATAAATTAAACTCTCAAGCTCGTCAATCGGCTGCTGATAGAGCCTGGCAATCAATTAATAGGTTTTACCAGAATTGTCATGCTAAGATACCGGGGAAAAAGGGTTTTCCTCGGTTTAAAAAGCATAGCCGTTCGGTTGAGTATAAACTAACGGGTTACAAACTATCTGATGATAGACGTAAAATCAAGTTCACTGATGGTTTTAAAGCAGGAGAATTTGATTTATGGTGTAATCAAAAAACCTTAGTTTATTATTCAGAGCAACAGATTAAACGGGTAAGAGTTGTGAGACGTGCCGATGGTTATTATTGCCAGTTTTTGATTGACGTAGAACGGCAAGAATACCATAAACCAACGGGACAAATAACAGGAATTGACTTAGGGTTAAAGGAATTTTATACCGACGCTCAAGGCAATATAATAGTAGAGAATCCACGTTATTTAAGAAAGTCAGAAAAACGACTAAAAAAAGCACAACGACGATTATCCAAAAAGTTTCGTAAAGGAAAGAAACAGTCTAACAACTATCACAAGCAACGGATAAAAGTGGCTAGACTTCATCTTAAAGTATCAAGACAACGTAAAGACAAAGCAATTAAAGACGCTTTGGCGTTAGTCCAGTCTAATGATTTGGTAGTCTATGAAGCTTTAAAGGTAAGAAACTTAGTCAAAAACCGTAAACTTGCCAAGTCGATTAGTGATGCTTCTTGGTATCAATTCACTGAATGGTTGAATTATTTTGCCAAGATTTATCGGATTGTTTGTGTTGCTGTACCACCACATTTCACGACTCAAGATTGTTCAGTTTGTGGGACGAGAGTTCAAAAAACCTTAAGCACTAGAACTCATCAATGTCCCAATTGTCAAACAGTCTTAGATAGGGATCATAATGCAGCAATCAACATTCTTAAAAAAGGGTTGCAATATTTGGGAAATCATCTCAACGGTACTGTTGGGCAAACAGAAACTGACCCAAACGCCTTGGGAGAGTCCGACCTCTGGGTTTTCAGTGGAGACATTGAGAATCTAAGTTGTCTCGTTGAACAAGGAATTTCTAACAGCGATGTGGAAAGAATCCCCCGTCACAGCGTAGCTTGACGGTGGGAGTATGTCAATGTAATCTCATGGCGATAGATAGTAACTTTAGGCAAATTAAATTTTTTAACTTTTCTGTTTTCTTATTGCCCAAACTAGCCAGATTGTTGTAAGCTTATGACCCAACTACAACCCGATATATTCGTCAACAATCGTCCCGATACCGATGGAGACGAGGAAGAAGACTACTTCGATTATTTTTATGATGAACCGGGTAGTGAACCAGGGACATTAATTATCGAGCCGGATGCCAAACCCTCGCGGATTATTTTAATTGACTACGATGAAGATAACGCCGTTCGCAAGGTGGATATTACTCCCAATGCTTGCGCCCCCTATATTGGCACAAATACCGTGTCTTGGATGGATATTCAAGGGTTAGGGAGTGAGACGGTTTTAAAACAGGTGGGAGAAATTTTTAATCTGCATCCTTTGTTATTAGAAGATGTGGTTAATGTGCCGCAGCGTCCCAAGTTAGAGGACTATAACAATCAATTGTTAGTGATTTCTCAGATGGTGCGACTGAAAGAAGATGAAAGCGGTTTTGATACGGAACAGGTGAGTTTTGTACTAGGAAAACGCTATCTTTTAAGTTTTCAAGAGGAGGAATTACAGGACTGTTTTGAGATAGTCAGAGATCGAATTCGCACTTCCCAGGGACGAGTACGGAAATCGGGGGCGGATTATTTAACCTATTTATTATTAGACACGATTATCGATGGTTATTTTCCCGTGGTAGAACACTACGAAGATCGGATTGAGGCGTTGGAAGATATGATCATTAGTAATCCCGATCGAGATACAATGCAGGAAATCTATGATGTCCGTCGGGAATTATTGGCACTGCGTCGCTTAATTTGGCCGATGCGAAATGTCCTACATTTACTGATGCGTGACCATCATGGTATAGTCAGCGATGAAGTACAAATTTATTTTCGTGATTCCTACGACCACGTCATTCAAATTCTGGAAATTATCGAAGCTTATCGAGAATTAGCGGCGAGTTTGATGGATGTTTATATGTCCACTATGGGCAATAAATTAAACGAAATTATGAAGTTTTTAACCGTAATTTCGACGATTTTTATTCCCTTAACTTTTATCGTTGGTGTCTATGGCATGAACTTCGAGAATATGCCAGAATTAAAAGGAGAATGGAGTTATTTCCTTGTCTGGTTAGTCATGTTAGCCGTAGCGGGGGGCTTAATTTTCTACTTCTGGCGCAAAGGTTGGTTTAAACCAATTTATTCCCTGAAAGAGGAAGCAAAAACTTAGTTAACGAAGGCAGGAGTCAGGAGACTCCGAGACAGGAGACAGGAGATTATTTCTATTTATTCTTCCCACACCCCACACCCCACACCCCACCCCGACGACAAACTTTTTCAGCCAACCCTAATTATTCCACCACAAATGCGAGGATTTGGCCTTGGCAACTGCCGAAGCGAATCTGTAAACCGGACTCTAGGGGAACTTCTTGGTTATGTACCTGCTTCCAGTGGCCATCTTGGTAGATAAAAGTACCAAAACGGGAGAAATCTTCGAGAAAGTATTGATAGTCTGGATAATCGGCATTTTTACGGCAAATTATCCGACAATGGTTTTTACTAACCCATTTTTCAGTAATCTGTAGATCATTTTCCATGTCCCGTCCTATATTCATGGCACCACCACGGATTGACCATTTTCTTTCGGGACGATCAAGATAGTATAAGAAAGCGGCGGGCATGGTTCCGGAGATATTGGGCATAACCGTCGGTGATTGAGTCTCATCAAGGGTTTGCAGTAATTGCCCGTCGAATTCCGGGTGCATATAGAGAATCGGCAAAGTCCAAGCGGGTTGATTGTACTTGTAGAGGGTTAATAACTGCTGCCTGGCGATACGAACGGCCTGATCGATAGGGACTCTCGGACCGGGAAACAACTTGGACATCTGCGCTTCTTTGTCTTTGAACCCGAGGAGGCTGCGGGTAAAAATTTCGATAAAACTCAAGGCCTCTCGATCAGCGATCGCATCTCGCATGGCCAAAACTGCGGGAACGCCATGGTGAATCAAGACTTCCGCCAGACTGATGCGGGGAATCATCTCCTGACCCGATTTAGCGGGATAAGCCCCCCAACAGGCATTAAAAACCGCTAAAATAACTTGATTTCTCACCAAAGCTTGGGCTAACTCCGTCCCGTTTAGCTGTTCCCCCGGCCGCAGAAATAGGGAACCGCCATTGGGGGCGGCGATTCCGTGACCAGCGTAGAAAAAAGCTTTATATTTACCCGTATCCAAGGCCTTGGTCAGTTCTTCGGCCCCCGGTCGAATTAGGGTATCGACTTTGACTTTCACTCCCCAATTCTGGAGGGAACCACTGCCCCCAGGGGAGATAGACCGGATGAGATTGGCGGCCTCGGATTCCAGTGCCTGGTCGGGATTAGTTTCTCCATCGGTATTAATGGCGGTGAGGTTGAGGGAACTAGCGGCGGTTTTAATCTGTTTTTCGCCGATAACTAAGAGAATATTGAGACTATTACTCGGTTTTATCGGTGGTAGTGGTTCCACATCGCTGGTGGTCCGGCTAAAGAGTATATTCGGATGCAGAGATATAGCCTGTTTACCCGCTTGCTGCATAATTTCCCAGGGCAGCAGAATTAAATAGGGATTGCGACATTCCAAGCGAATTCGCAGGGGCTGATTTTTGCCGAGAGCGATTCCCTGACTTTGGGCGAAACTTTGACCAATTGATGCTTGAAATAACCATTGCCAGAGACTAATACCTAGTTTCTGCATTAATCGACCTCCATAACTGCCGCCTTCTCCCGAAAGAGTCAGTTTAGGTCGGGGATTTCGCTCTAATTGCTCTAACATCGGCAAGGTCGGCATTTTTTCCAGACAGAACATTTCCTGCCATGCCATCCATTCCGTGGTTAGACTCTCGGTCCATTCACAGTCATGATGCACATATCCCCCCGGTAGGGGTGCTTTCGTCACCCAACGGGCGAAATTATTACTCGTGGCTAAACTAGAGATGGCTAAATTTAGACTAGGGATGGCATCATCGGTCATTGTGGTTCTTGAGAAGTCTCTAGAATCTTATTCTAGAGGATTTCTGAACAGCAAGGAAGAGTATTAAGTCACCAATAAACAACAAAGTTCAATAATTTTTGTTTGCAAAGTTGCCAAAGGTTCTGCACCCCGCTTGAGACGATATTCTAATTCCAGAAGTATGGGCAAGGTGGCGAGAAGTTGCTTAGAAGAAAAGGATTGTATCTCTTTGCGAATGAAATATAGTCGCTTGGGATTGGCAATTTCGGCGGCGGCGGCGATATTTTTCTCGTCTTTTTCTCCTTCTTCAATTTTTAATTTTACTATTGCCCAAGTGCGAAATTGACCCCCTAGGGTGGCGGTGATAGCCAAGGGGTTCTCGTTACGATTTAATAATTCATTGACTAATTCGAGGGCCTTGCCTGTCTCCCGTTTTAAAATCGCACTAGCTAACTGTAGGCTGCTTTGATTGCTGGCATTGACTAAGCTTAAAATGTCCTTTTTGTCAATAGTTCCCGCCGAATTATTTTTAAATAAACGCAGTTTTTCTAACTCCATCCACAACAAGCGGCTGTTATTTCCCACTGATTCTGCTAAGAGTTCGATCGCATCGGGGGTTAATTTTACCCCCACTTCTTTGGCAATTTCCCTAACTCTTTGGGCAATTTCCTCGACTTTCCAAGGCGGAATTAGTTCAAATTCTTTAACCTCGGCCTGATTTTGGATAAACTTACTCGATTTTAAGCGGGAGTCGGGTTTTTTGGCACTGGTTAATAACAGATAGGAATTTTCGGGTAAATTGGGCAAAGTGCGCTGTAATTCCTTAAAAATATCCTCGGAACATTGTTGACAAATAACCGTATCGGCTAACCAAACTAAACGATTTCCCATGCCGAAAACTGGAGTCATCGCTTGATTGAGGGCCTCGATAATTGCCTCATTGCGATCACCATTAATTTTATCATAATTAAACTGTATCCAATTGGGATCAAGAAGTTTTGCTTGCAGATTTTTCACCGCTTGGTTGATAGCAAATTCATCTTCTCCCCAATAAAATATTGTCGGCATGAGTTTCTAATTATAGCAGTTAAGTAGGTAGGTGTTAAAAGTTGTCAGACACCCCTCTGATCAAGGGGGGACTAAGGGGGAATCGGCACCCCCCTTATTAAGGGGGGCAGGGGGGATCAGAAGCGAAATTTATCTTCAATTTAATTATAACTACTTACTTATCTTGAGGTGTCACTATTACCCATTTTGCCAGATTTTTACAGTTTTGTCAGCACTACCAATAATTAAATATTTACCATCGGCACTAATTACTAAAGATAACAGTTTGTCTGTGGGTTGATCAAGAGTTGCTAATTTTGCTTTGCTTGTTAAAGACCAAAACTTAATCATTTGATCCGAAAGCTTGTTTAATCTGATCAGCACAAGCAGCAGAGGATAAACCCAGAATTTCCTAATATTAACGCTGGCTATTCATAAACACAGGTAAAGACTATCTGACTCGATAATTTCCCAAATTAATCAAAAAATAGACTCGATCGACCCCAAATAACGCACAATAAAAAAGGAAATGTCAAAGGAGAATCGCAAATGTTGCCCTATATCCTAGCGGTCGTGGTGGGATTAAGTAGTCTCTACCTCCTCACCACCGCTTTTATCGCCCCCGATCGCCACCGTCAAGATGATTTTCTCTGGAGTGCGGTAGGATTATTCTATGCCCTTGTCCTCTGGTTGTGCGCGGGAAGGATTACAGGCGCTATCCTCCTCGGACAAGCTGCCGCGGCCATATTATTTATTGCTTTTGCTTGGCAAACTCTCAAACTCAGACAAGCACTTTTTTATCCCGACAAACCGGTTAAATTATTTACTATTGTCGGTTGGTTAGGCAATCGTCTGGGGAAAGTTACTCCCTCTCAATCCCCTAAAACTAAAGCTAAACCTGAGAAAGTAGCAGCAAAAGTTAAAGAAAAGGTTAAAGAAACGGTTGATCCCGTTGTCGAAACAGCGGCAGCTATCGGGGAAACTATTACAGAATCAGTGACAGAAGTTGCGGAAAAAGCTCAAGAAACGGTTGCCTCCGTTGCCGAAAAAGCGGCAGCTATCGGGGAAACTATTACAGAATCAGTGACAGAAATTGGGGAAAAAGCCGAAGAAATTATTGATGATGGAGAAACTTTCGATGATTTCGATGATTTCGATGATTTTGATTTGGCAACGGAAGAGATCAAACCCTCCGAAAATGCCCCAGAAATTCCCCCGACTGAACCTGTCGCAACTGTTGAAGTCGAAACTATTGCCGTTAGCGAAACGGTGATTATTGAAGTTACCGAGGAAGACTTGTCTCCAGAAGAAAATATCGAAAAAGATACTCCCCCAGAAACTCGATCACAAAGGGAAGAAAATTCCCCCCCAGAGGAAGATTTGCCCCCAGAAAAAACTATCGGAGAAGATACTCCCCCAGAAACTCGATCGCCAAGCGCAGAAAATCCCCCCTCATCGGATTAAAAGTTAAGATTATTGAGCGGGTGGGTTAGGCAATAATTACCCAAGAAATGGTTCTTCGTTACTTGGTATGGTTTGATAGGGGGGCATAAATCGACTAAATCCTTATCTGGCAAGAGACTTAATTGATTAGTTCGTTCTAGATCGAAAACAATTGACAAAAATTGCCAAATGTCTTTCTATATAAGGGTTACATTTATTATAAACCCCGTCCATTGCATAACACAAACCGAAGAACCATGATTCCCTGACTTTTCCACTGTTTATAATGCCAGAACATGGTGGAGTAGGGAGAGAAATCTTTCGGGAATTCCCGCCAATTACAGCCATTTTTGAGTTGATAGAAAATCCCATCTAAAATCTGTCGTTTTGTCCCTTTCGGGGGGGCCAGTCAATTTCTTCTTTGGCAATAGCGGTTCTGCGATAGACTACTCTTCATTCGTCATACTACTTGAGTAGATTTTAGCTTACTCCTCTATTGATTTTCGGGGACGACTAGACGGTGGCGCATTCACTGACGGGGTTCAGACCAAAGTATTGCCGTTAAACAGGCTACAGACTCTCTTCCCTGAAACCTATAATGGACAAGGTTTTCGCTTCACCTTTTCAGCCTAGCATCTACATTATAAAAGATACCAAATGGGTTCTATAATAGATTTGGTGGTTGGGAGATTAAAGCCTCAATATCAAACTGGGTAAGCATTCTTCCTTGATTTTTCCAATCGGGTCTAAAAAAATGATCATGCCTTCAAATCCTTTCACTATTGGTCAACGAGTTACTCCTGAAAATTTCATTGGAAGAAAGACATTAATCAGGAGAGCATTGCATCAGATTAGAAGCCGTACTTCTCTAGCGGTTTGGGGTGGTCCGGGTATGGGCAAATCATCTTTTTTAAAACTGCTAACATATCCTATTATCTGGGAACAATGCGGGCAAGATTATAGCCAAGCAGTTGTTGTATTCATTGACTGTCAAAGCCTGGAACCTTTTAAGATTTCTGATTTTTGGCGCAATATTTTAGTAACAATTAAAAATAATTTTTCTTTCTTAAAAACCAGTATTGATACTCTTTCAGAAAAACCAGAAGCCACGGTTAATGATTTGCTTATTATCTTGCGTTTACTTAAAGAACAGGGTAAATTTTTAGTTTTACTTATCGATAATTACGATGTAACCTTACGTCCCAATTCCCAATATACGAAAGCTGATATAGATACCTTCGTCAGTCAGTGTCGTACCCTGGCTCAATCCGAGGAGCAAAATATCTCGATAGTTGTGACTTCATCTCGTCGGTTGAGTCAAATTGGTCCAGAACTTACACCTGATAAATCACCTTGGTATAATGGTTATTTATTTGAAAATCTTAAGCCTTTTACTAATCAGGAAGTAAACCTTTTACTCGATAGAAGTGAGAGTCTATTGGGTTGGAAACAAGCTATCCGTAAAATTGCTGATGGTAATCCAGCTTTACTGCAAAATGCTTGTTTCTTATTATATGAAGAATTGGTTTCGGGAAATAACCTTAATGAGAAAAAATTTATTCAAGAATTTCAAACAAACACTTTACACTTATTTCAAGCTATTTGGCAACTGTCCACTGAAACAGAGCAAAATTTGTTAATGTTGCTGGCTTTATCCCAATTAGAAGGCAAATTAGGAAGGAGTCGATACGCTCTCGGCGGAATTGAAGCGATTTTCAGTCAAAAAGAAATAGAATTAAATAATTTGGTTGAGCGAGGTATCTTAAAGAAGGTAGAGGGAGAAGAAAATACTACTTATTCTTTCTGCTCATCTATAATGGAGTGGTGGGTGATTAAGCAAATCGAGAATAGCCAGGAAGAGGAGTTGAAAAAACGACAAAGAGGATTCCTTAATTTAATGAGCCGCCAACAGACGACAAGAGTTAATACTGCTATTCGTTGGCTATGGCAAAATAAAGATAAGATAGCATCTATCATTGAGCAAGTAGGGGGGTTATTATCATGATGACAACACAAACAAGGCACATAAATCCCTATATTGTCGGTCGTCCCATTTATGACCGAGAGTCATTTTTTGGCCGACGGAAACTTTTTAGATTTATTGAAGATAATCTCAAACAAAATACACAAGTTGTTTTGCTGCATGGTCAAAGACGTATTGGTAAATCTTCTGTACTCATGCAAATTCCTAATTTTGTGGGACTAGGTGAGTTCGTGTTTATCTATTTTGATTTGCATGATAAAACGCGACTACCACTTGACAGTATCTTACAAAATCTTGCTTCAACTATTGCTGATAAGTTGAATATTCCTCAATCAGAATCTTTGTCCTTGAATTATAAAACGGTTTTCTCTGATGAGTTTTTACCTCAAGTAATTGAGGTCTTAAAAGAGCAGAAACGAAAAATGGTTTGGTTATTAGACGAATTTGATGTTTTAAATGATCAAACACCTGATTCCCCAGTTGAATCTTTTTTTCCTTATCTGGAAACTCTTATCGGTCAATACAATAATTTATTTATCATTCCAGTAATAGGGAGAAGAGTAGAAGATTTAACCAACTTAAAAAGCTTATTTAGACAAGCTGTCAATCAAGAAATTGGCTTATTAGAAAAATCAGATGCTAAAGCATTAATTACTAAACCTGCTGCACATTATTTAAACTATGATTCTCAGGCTATCGATGCAATTTTAGAATTGAGTTCAGGTCATCCTTATTTTACTCAAGTGATATGTAATGCTCTTTTTTTACAAGCTGAAGAAGAGGATAAGTCAGAAATTACCTGTGATGATGTTACTAAAATTGTCGATGATGCAATTGAAACTGCTGAAGGAGGACTAGCTTGGTTTCGAGATGGATTACCGATTCCTGAAAGAGTTGTTTTTTCAGCAGTAGCGCAAGCGGAGAAAATGGCTGAGAAGAAAAATAATTCAGTGACAGAAGAACCTTTAAAATTGCTCAGAGAATATGGAGTTATCATAACAGAAGCTTTAAATAAAGCTACAGAAAATTTAGTTCAATGGGAATTTTTAGAGAGAGTAGAAAATTCAGAATTTCATTACAAAATTAAAGTTAAGCTAGTTCGTTATTGGTTGGTTAAACGCTATCCTTTAAGACAGGCTATCTGGGATTTAGAAAAAGTTGATTTAGATGCTTGCCGACTTTTTGAATTGGCCGAAGATATAGCTGAGAATCGTAATTTATCTAGTTCCGATATTTATGAACAAATTACAAAACTGAATCCTAATCATTTTACGGCTTTATTTAAATTAGCTGAAGATTATCTTGACACTAAAAACTATCAACAAGCATTAGAAAAATATAATAGAGCATATAAAGTTGATCCCACACGCGCTTATGAAGGATATGAGCTAACGCGAAAAGAGAAATATAAAATTTGGTGGAACAAAAACTTATCAAAATTAACTTTATTTTTGGCATTTTTACTAACAATAACTTTAAGTGCTAATCTGTTTCAACTGTTACAAATACAAACACACCTTAAACAAAAAAAAGCCAGACTTGACGAATTAGAAAAACTAAAGGAAGAAAATGCCAGACTTGCTAAACAAGTAAGAGTATTTGCTCCTACTCCTATACAATCCAAAAGCACTAATGCCACAATTGTAGGAAACCCAGGGAAGACAAATATTCGCAGTGGTCCTGGTTTAGAATATGCACCAAGACATATTGCCTATCCAGGCGATCGTGTTCAAGTTATCGAATCTGCTAGAAATAGTGATAACTTGCCCTGGTACAAAATTTATTTTCCCCAATCGGGGGCTGATGGATGGATTGCTGGTAATTTACTTTCTATTGACCCCATAACTAATGCTAAAGTTAGCGGCACTCCAGGAACTAAAAATATACGTTCTGGCGCTGGAACTTTTTATGGGGTGGTAGGAACTGTCCGTACAGGCGATCGTGTGCAAATTTTGGGTAGTAGCTATGATAAAAATGGTTATCAGTGGTATAAAGTCTATCATCCTCAGTCCGGTACGACAGGCTGGATTGCTGCTCAATTAATTAGCTCTGACTAGCTCTAGTGTGATTTTTCATCTACTACAACTAATATGAAATCTTTTATTTCAGCTTTTCGATATTTTATTATTCCTATAATTGTTGTAATGGGTGTATCGATTTATTTAGGGTTTAAACAGCCGACTGAACCGCCAACCACTGCGATAGTTTCTACCTCGCCTTCAGTTTCTTCTACTTCTCTAATTTCTCCTGCTCCTATCCCTAAAAATACTCTAACGCCTCCCTTACAGCGACCTTATCCTTTGGCAAATACATCCAAAGCTCTGCCAGTTCCTTCGCTCAAACAGATGGTTACTGGTGCTGATGACATCTATTCACTATCTTCGCCACCTCCCAAGAATCACACTGTACCTTCACTCCCTAACCAAACTGAAATTCCTTTTCATATAAAATACGAAGAAAATGCTAATGATTTAGTGGAAATTGGTATTTTCTACGAACGTAAAGCATATCTAAATCGAGAAGCGGCAGAGATGTTTAAACAGATGCAATTAGCCGCTCAACAAGAGGGAATTGAGATCATTCCTGTTTCTGGCTTTCGCTCAGTTGCCGATCAAAAAAAGCTGTTTGAGCGACAAATTCAACGCCAAGGAGGCAAGAAAGCAGCCTCTAAACTGAGTGCGCCTCCAGGTTTCAGCGAACATCATACAGGCTATGCTCTCGATGTTGGTGACGGTAAAAGTCCTAATACTTTCCTCAAATTGACATTCGACTCTACTGAAGCCTATCGCTGGCTAGAAGTTCACGCTGCTCAATATGGCTTTGAACTATCATTTCCGAAAAACAATTTCCAAGGTGTTAGTTATGAACCTTGGCACTGGCGTTTTGTCGGTTCAGCAACAGCTCAAGAAATTTTTAGAGTAGCAAAGACACAAAGACAATGATTATACCTAGACTCTCTCGTTGACAAAAGGTCATTAGATAAAATTCTAGCGTTAAAATCAAAAATGTTGGGTTCTTCTTTACTTGGTATGATTCTATAGGGAGGCATAAATCGACTAAATCCTTATCTGGCAAGAGATTTAATTGATTAGTTCGCTCCAGATCGCAAACAATTGACAAAAATCGCAGTAATGTCTGTTTCTATAAGGGTTTCATCCCTTATAACCCTGTCCGTTGCATAAGACAAACCGAAGAGATCAAGAAATTAACTAATTAATTTAACCTTCACCCCCCACCCAGTCAAACCAAGTTTAAAATGTGAATGGTTTTATTTTCCCGGTACACAGGGATAGATTTTCTCGTTTTTCGGGACGAGTCCTGAGATAATCTTCTAACCAAAAACAACCTCGATCGAGCAATTTTTGTAAATAATTATATTCTGTTTCTAAGGGCCAGCGATGCTTTTGACCATCCCTAGAAATAATCACAATTTCTTGACCATCAGGACTAAAAGTGATCCCATAGACGATATCTTCTTCTATTTTAAACTCGGAGCGCAAATTTCCGTCAATGTCCCAGCGTCTAGCTGTACCATCCCTTGAAATAGCAGCGATTTTTTCACCATCGGGACTAAAACTAACTCCATAAACGGGAAAAGAATCGGTTTTAATCTCCTTTAAAAGATTGCCCTGTAAATCCCAAATTTTAATCTTTCCCCGAGTAGCGGTAGCAATTTTTTGATGATCAGGAGAAAACACCAAATTATAGATAATATTATCATCGGCTGTCCAAGAATTAATTAATTGAGGCCGATAATTACTTAAATGCCAGTATTGAACTTTTCCCTCGCTTGTTCCCGTGATTATTGCTGTTCCCTCTCCATTAAAAGCAAGACTATAAATCGGTACTTGACTAGCAGTAAATTCTTGAAGCATTGTTCCTTTTTGGCTCCAGATTTGTACTTTTCCATTTCTTCCTGTAATCGCTATCTGATTACTATCGGGATGAAAAGCTATACTATAGATTGAGCGCATTTTTGTGGCAAATTCTCTAATTTTTTTTCCCTGGGAATCGAGTAAAGTAATTTGACCATCTTTGTTAGCAATAGCGATAATATTGCCCTGGGAATTAATGCTAACGCTGGTATTATCGACCCTAGTTTTATTTAAATTGTTCAGCTGCCAAATTTTAGCCGTTTCATCACTCGATCCAGTTACCACCTGTTTTCCATCTTGACTAAATACAGCAGTAAAAACTGATTCTTGATGTCCTCTGAGAGTAGTTATTTCTTCCCCTTGCATTCCCCAAATTTTAGCACTACCGTCACTAGATGCAGTAATTATAAACTCTCCATCAGGACTAAAATTAACACTGTTGACAAAATCTTGATGTCCCCGGAAAGTAGCTATTAAATTTCCCTGTAAATCCCAGATTTTAGCAGTTTTATCGGCCGCTGCTCCGGCAATTTTTTGACCGTCGGGACTAAAATTAACACTATAAAAAGCCTCAATATTATCTTGACCTAAACTCAAGATAATTTTACCTGATAAATCCCAGATTTTAATCGTACCATCCCGGGAAGCGGTGGCAATTTTTTGACCATCGGGACTAAAACTAGCTGCATCTATCGATCTTTTATGTCCCTTAAATACCTGTAAAGTTTCACCTGATAAATTCCATAATCTAGCGGTTTTATCCCTGGAAGTGGTGACAATTTTTTGACCATCGGGACTAAAACTAACACTATAAACTGATTCTTGATGGTCAGGATAGGTGACTAAATTTTGCCCTTGCAAGTTCCAAATTTTGGCGGTTTTATCTTCGGAAGCGGTGGCGATTTTTTGACCATCGGGACTAAAACTAACACTATAAACTGCTCCCTGATGACCTGTCAAAGTTTGAATATTCTCACCTTTTTGATTCCAAATTTTTACCGTCCCATCTTGGGAAGCAGTGGCTATTTTTTGACGATCAGGACTAATACTAACACTATAAATAGTTCCCCGGTGTCCTTGCAGTTGGTTTTTTTCTTGAATACGATCTAAAATTTGTTGTAGGGTAATAATTGGACTTGTAGCAGGATATTTACTCAAGGTTTGCCCATCAGTAACGATATTTTTTAAACTATTGACTGCTTGCATGGCCGCAATTAAAGATTCTAATTGTTCAAATTGAAATTGTTGCCAATCACTATCACCCTTGCGCTGTAATTGAATACCTAATTGAGCGGTTTCTACTTGCTGCCACGCTTGTTTTACCTGAATAAAAGCTAAGAGAGAACCCAAAAGAGAAGCAATTAAAATTACCGAGCCAATTTGAATTCTTTTCGTAGCTTTTTGGTGAGCAATTGCTAGAATTTTATTAGCTTGTCTCTGAGTTTCTAGACTAATTTCTGCCTCTCTTTTATCGAGATTTTGACTAGCAGTTAAAAACTGATAATCAAGATTACTTAAGCTTTTTCCCTGAGACCAATCGAGGGCATTATTTAAAGCTTTTCCGCGTAAAAGCCGCGATTCATCGGTATAATTAGACCGTTGCCATGCGGCGATCGCTTCTGAGTAGGGACGCAATTGCTCTAATTGTTTTTCTACCCAATTGAGATTAAATATTTCTCGATAAATAGGATTATAAACTACTAATTTATTATCCTTTTTTACCACTAACCCCGATAACCTTAATTCCCCTTGTTCTGGACTATCATCGCAGAGGATTGCCCCCTTTTCTAAAATTTGTTGATAGATGCCTAACAAACGACCCGCTTTGTCTTGATTTCTTAACAAGCGATCGGCAATAGTTCGCAGATGCACTGGTTCATCTTGAGATTCCCAATTATTAATAATTCTTTCTTTGATCAGCGTCTCAATATCTAAATTACTTTCCAGCAATAGCTGACAGATTTTCTGGGTTAAAAATGGCTGTCCTCCCGTCCAAAAAATAATTTTTTCTAAGCAGTCGGGTTGATAATTACTTTGACCGGATAATCCCGCAGCTAGAGGAGCAATTTCTGCAAGATTAAATCCCGTTAATTCGATCGCTTGGCCGATATTAAAAGATGTTTGCGTCTTTTCGCGAATTAAATCTGCTGGGGTAGCCACACCGAATAAAGCAAAAGTAATTCTTTCATACTGGGAATTTTCCGCTCTTTGGTTATAACAATAACGAATCAGGGAAAAAAAGTCATCTAGAGAAAACTGTAAACTGAGAATTTTATCAATCTCGTCAATAAAAATATATATTTTCTCTCCCCGACAATAAACTAATAAAACTTCCTCAATAAATTGTCCCAAACGCTGCACGGGGGGTAAATCCTCTCGCTCGCGCAACCAGGATTTAAGATTAATTTTTCCCGTCAGATTAAATCCTAAAAACAAACGGGTGATCACGCCGTTATACCATTGGGATAAATTATCATTGCTACCAATACTGGTTATATCTACGGACGCGCAATCCCTGCCCAATTGCTGTAAAATATGAGTTACTCGTACCCTTAAACTGGATTTGCCCATCTGACGACAGTTAAAAACGTAGCAAAATTGACCATTTTTCAACGCCGTTAACAGTTCTTGATCGGCATTTCTCTCGATATAGGTAGGATGGTTATAAGCAAGACTACCCCCGACACGATATTGATAATTCATGATTCTTAAACAAAATTATTTCAATGTCACCAAAAGAAATAAAATAGACAATTGTGATTTAGATATCTATAATGCAAGGATAATCGCTATTGACAACCTATCCTCAAGGCAATTATGAAGAAAACTTTTTTCACCTCCATCGCCGTTAGTGCCACCCTCGTCAGTGGTATTGTTTTAGGTACTCTTGATGCCGGCAGCGCTTCCGCTTGTGCTTTCGCTAAAGGTAAAAGCATTTTTGGCAGCAATACCACCTTCCATGTGGATCCTAACAAACTTATTTTAGGGGTTGCCGCCGCTACAGGAGCAATCACCCTAGCTGGTGTTTTAAGCTACCGTCGTTTTCACTCTGCGCAGCCTCCTGAAGATACCACCGCTAACCTGCCGGCGGTATTTCCTATCCCCATTCCCCCCGCAGCTTTAAACGCGGCAGTGGAAGTGGAAGAAGCGGCAGAAACCAGCAAAATCTCCTAAAAATCCGCTAGATTTCCTCAAAAAAGGTGTTGTCATCCCCGCAGCTTTCCCGCTAGGCAACACCTTTTTCTGGCTAATTGTGTCCCAGTTATCAGAATTTCCAGCCATTTTTAAGTTATGTTAAAAGGTGCAACCCTACCACCAGAGGTAAAGATGGGCAACTCCACCACATTTTCCGACACCCCACTTCACAAAGATCATCACACTTGGGAGCATTTAAAACAAGCCATCGCCGCTAGTTCCGGTTTTCGGCGTTGGCAGCAAGAACAACTAGAATCAGGTAAAAATAGAGACGATGCTGATGCTCGCATTTGTTCCTATCTACGCGAAACTTTAGAAACTTTAGCCTACTAGATTGATGCTCCCCAGCTATGACGGCATGGGGACTTTTTTTGTCCGTTTAAGCTAATTTGCAGGCCTTATTTTCTGCGAGCTTCGTAACCCAATAACCAGACAAAAGCGACAATTAAAGGCAGGAAATAATAAATAGCTCGATAGGCGATTAAAGAACCGAAAAGCTCGGCATTAGATACATATTCGGGGCGTAATCTCAGCATGATAAACTCAAAAACACCTATTCCCCCCGGCACATTGCTTAATACCCCTGCTGTCATGGCAAATACGTAGAGACCGAAAAATCCTAAAAACGAAGTATTATGGTTGTCTGGGAGTAGAAGATATAGAACTCTAGCGGCTAATATCCAATCAATAAAAGTCAACAAAATCAAAGCCAAGGAAAGAGTCCAAGAGGGTAAATAGATATTTTCTTTGCCGATTTTTATCGGTTTTTTATAAGTGAGAGTCAAGAAAAAATAGCCCGTAACTAGCAATAAAAAAATTACTCCTAAAGGTTTAGTAGTTAAAAAAGGTAATTTTAAAAGTTGAGGAATCCGTTGGGGATCAACGAGGAAACTTACACCACCAATCCCTAACATTCCTAACCAAAAGCTTAAATGGGTAAAAGTGATGACTTTGGCAATATCCACCACCCCCACCCCCGCAGGAGTATAGAAACGATAACGGATCGCGGTCCCAGAAAATAAGGTTAAACCAATGGTATTACCAAGGGCATAACTGATAAAAGCAGTACGGATAATAGTGCCTAAAGCTAAGGGATGATTGATATAATAAAAACCTAGGCGATCATAACCCGTCATCGACAAATAACCCAAAGCCATCCAAAAAACAGCTTCTAGCTTACGACTTGTGGTAATATGATCCAAACTAGCCAAGAGTTGGGCAAAAGTGTAGTGTTTAAATTCTTGACTAATTGCCCAGACCGCTAGAATAAACAAACTCAAGGACAGGATAATCGGAGCAAAACGCAGGATTTTTTTATACATCTTATTTTTTACTAATTAAAATGAGAAAATCAAAGCTAGATTTAGCTAACCGTTTAAATCAATCCCGAAAAAGGAAATATAATAAATTCTTGACTTCCTCCTTATATTTAACAACTATTCTGGTTTTATGTTATCTAGTTTATCTCAATCTTCCTTGGTCTTTCCATCTTTTTGTGCGTTGGGCGACTAAAGGGGGTGATTTAGACAAAATTCCTGCCAAATTTTATGCAGAACTTAATCAATTATGTTTGAGGGCAGATAGTAGGGGCGAAGTAAGAACGAGAAACTATACAGAATATACAGAAATTGCCGAATCTCTTGGTACATTTAGATGTACTTTAGTTAATGGTGGTCAAGAGTGGTTAATAGAAGATTATAAATCTTTTAGTTCTGCCGATGAAGCGATTTTAGGCACTCAGTTGGCGGTTTTTATCACCGAGATTTTGGGAACAGGTTATAGTTATAGAATTCGCGCTCGTATTCCCAGATACTAACGAGCAAATAACTCCTGAAAAAAAACCTTAAACCTAGGGATGGGTTCTGCACCCATCCTTAGAAAAAATTAGTTTTCCGATAGGGGTTTGGATCGGGAAGGCCGAGGGATAGGGGATTGTCCGGGGGCAAAAGGTCGCTTTTCTCCTTCCCCTTCCGGTCGAGAATATCTATCGGCCGAGGGATGACGATTTTTATCAAAAGGCTTTTTAAAACCTCCCTTACCCATCGGTTTTTTCTTACTGGCAAAACCGAGGTCTAAACCTTCCAAAATGATTAAGGCATCTCCTTTCAGTTGTACCTGAAAATCCCAAAAACGACCGATCGGTTTACCTGGTAAAGTGCCGCGCAATTTTAGTTTAAAAAACTTGGGTTTGTCCGCTTCAGTTTTGGGCATCTGTCGGATTTTGACCACTACCGCTTGATTTTCCCGTTCAGTAAAGATGACTTCGCCTCGAATCGAAAAATAACCCGGGGTAGAAGCGGGTAGAGGCTCTATCTCCTGATCATCCTCTTTTTTCAGGGTTTCTGGTTCCCAAACACCGACAATCTGAACATGAAGGGCATCATTTTCCTGACGGGTGCGGGGATAAACTACCCAAAGATGGGGTTTTTCCAGATCGAGATGATTTTTAACCAAACTGATCACCCGACCGAGAATCACAGAATCGATCAGAGTACCATCGGCAGTTAAAATATTGCCTTTAGTTAATTGTTCCTCCGATCGCTGATAATGGCCATAGACGAGACCGATCGCCCGATACTGCCGCAGATGACTGGGAGGGGGGATCGGTTGTTGACGTTTGACTTCTTCGGGGGTGGCTGACTCTACGGCTGAGTCAGCCTCAGTATGGGGGGACTCAAGGGGGACTTCCTGAAATTCCACTTCAGGAGTCGGGGGGGTTTTCGGTGATTCGGTAAACCGATTCCCAGGACGATTCATATCACACTCCTAGCGGCGGAGACACATAGTAAATTAGTAATCAAGCAAGTCAAAAGCGCGACCTGGGGGGTTGCAATAACCCTCTAGGGCGACTCTACTGGCATCTAGTATATTAAGAACCATGATCTTCTGACTGTCAACCTTATCAAAACCCTTTTGAGTCTTGACTGTCTGCCCATTGTACTCAATAAAGAGCGGCGAATTCGATCGATCCCCTCATCAAATCTCCAGATTTCCATAACATTTTCCTGTCTGTCCCCTCCCACCCCAGTCTATGAAAGCCTCTCTCTCTAACCGTCGTTGGCTGTCCATCGGTCTCATCCTGATGTTATTTGCCTTGCTGTCTTTCTCAATCATGCCGCTATTGACTTCTATTCTCCAGAGTCAGCACTCCTCGGGCCAGAGTCATCTGTCCGCAGTGAAACAAGAGGAATTAGCCAGTCAAGCACTGGGTTATCAGATGGTTTTAGAGCGTGAACTCGATAATCAGACGGCTTTGCGGGGATTATTAGATATTCGCCTACAGCAGGGCGATTTAAAGCAAGCGATCGAACCTTTAGAAAAATTAGCGCAACTTAACCCCCAACAATCCGATTATCTACTACTTTTAGCGGAAGCAAAACAGCAAATAGAGGACTATGCAGGAGCCACAGCCAGTTATCGCAGTCTTTTGGCCTCCCATCCCCAAAATCTACGGGCCTTAACTGGATTAACTAATTTGTTTCTCAGCCAAAACCGCCATACCGAGGCGATTAGTCTAGTCAAAGACACGATTGATCGTGCTTTAAAAGCCGCTGCCGATCCCAATAATCCCGCTAGTTTAATCGATATCGTTTCCGTTCAGTTACTTTTAGGCAAAATCTATTTCGAGCAGCAAAATTATCCGGAAGCTTTAAACACCTATAAACAAGCTCAACAGATGGATGTTAACGATTTCCGACCGATTTTAGCGACGGCGATCGTACTAAAAGAACAGGGCAAAAATCAAGAGGCTCAACCCCTCTTTCAAGAGGCTCTCAGTCGCGCTCCTTTTGCCTACAGAGAGGAGATTCAGTCCCTAATCAGGAGTCAGGAGATAGGAGTCAGGAGATAGGAGATAGGAGATAGGAGATAGGAGATTATTTTATTTATTCTCCCCACACCCCACACCCCACACCCCACACCCCATACCCCACACCCCACTTCCCATAGTTTTGTAACGGCAATTTTTGCTAAAAATCAATAAATGTAAACTTTAATCACAAGCTCGATCGAGTCCCGACAAAGGTGTTATATTAAAAACATAAAGGCACAAGGGAAGCGACTCAACTTCCTTTCAGGCAAAAAGACCTAGAGCCTGTGCCACCTGCTCTAGCTCAACGCAACAGCTAAATCGGACGCAGATTCTCAAAGTTTGTAAAGTAAAGTATGGTTTCGCCTCTGTTGCTCGATATAGGACAGATGGAGTGAGCCGTAATCAGCACCTGAGTCGGTAAACTGAGAAATCTTGATAGTTGACAGATAGACTGTTGTGGTTTCTGTAAACCTCTATTATGTTGAGTCCGTTAATTTTTTAGGAGTCCATATCGTTTGTACAAGATAAAGCCCGCCTCCCTAGGCGGGCCTATTGTGTTTTTAGAAAACCGCCACGAGATATTCCTGTAACTGCAATTGATAACCTGCCTGTCGCTGACAGGGATAATCAAGGGAAAACTCAGGTAAAGCTAATAGAGAACTTTTTTGACAACTAACTAAAGCCACATCGAAGCGACAGGTTAAATCGGACCATTGGGGATAAAAGGAGAGAAATATCTGAGCAGCTTCGTAAATTCTCCCCTGTTTACGGTCATCGATTGCTAATTTGCCCCCTAAATCCCAATTGCCAGCGCTGCGGGTTTTCACCTCGACAAAAGCGAGAATCGCCTGAGATTTAGATAAGACGATTAAATCGATTTCACCGCCGCCACTACGCCAACGACGCTGGAGGATATGCCATTGCTGTAATTGCAACCAATCCGCCACCAAATTTTCGCCCAATTCCCCCACGGTTGTCATATTCAGTGAACAGTTATCAGTGAACAGTTATCAGTGAACAGGGAACAATATTGATTTATTGTCCTGTCTTCTGACTCTGAACTCCTGACTACTGGCTACTGTCTCCTGTCTCCTAACCAAGCAGGACAATTTTCGATTTTTACAAGAGGTTTATTACAAAAGTCCTTCTAGACGACGACGGATGCTGTCTAACTCCGCATCGGGAATCTCGGAAAACTCCTCCTCGGCGGGGGGGACTTCCTCTTTTTGCCAATCCAACTCCTCGGCATTGCTTTCGGGGGGAATTACCAACATACCCGCTTCAATCATTTCCGCTTGATAGCCAGCGCTGCGACAAAATTCTGCCACTTCCTCCGAATCAATTTTCTCTACCGTGGGAGTCGGAAAATCCTGGGCCTCTAACAACAGCGCATAACGGGTGGCATCATCTTCCGATTCAAACATCAACACCTTATTGATAGCTCCCATTTGAATGGTGTGGATACCTTCGTTTTCTGTGCCTGCGTTAAAAAGTAGTACAAATACACGCATAATTACTATTAGCGATCGATAAGCAGTGGTCGTCTATGCTCATTTTACCCCCCTTCTCGATCGCTAATCCCCAGCAATTTTAGTTTCTTGTCAACCACTTTTGACCGTTAAGCCGTTGCAGGGTGTAAAACAACAGTAAATCAAGACTAACTTTCCTTTCATCGATCATAAATGATTCAAGTGTACTAGGTTTAGCACCGCCCTCAGCTTGAGAAAAAGCTTTTTTGCCATTGATGTCTTCTTCTAAAAAATAAATGCTAAATTGACGCATTCCCCCGAGCCAATTGCCAGTTAACTGCCAACAGGGAGAGCTAGAAAAGCCCTGCACGGGAATTTTATCCTGTTTAAAGGACAGCTTTATATCAGTTATACCCAGCTTTTGCAAGGCGGCAGCCAATGCGGGCTGAAAATGCTGCTCGATAAATTCAGCAAAGGGTTTTTCCTCAACGGTAGGCTCCTTGGGTTTTTTAGCAGCCGCAGGTTGAGCCGGTTTTGCTGCTTCTGCTGCCGGAGTTGCTGGGGTGGTGGTTTCTTCTGCCATAGGAATTAATCTGGAATGGGTAGGTAGCTACAATTATATTTTCTCCCGGGTTATCAGTTATCAGTTTTTTTAGCTAAGTAGTGTAGTTGGGTGCTAAAAACTATCATATCCCCCCGCCTAAGCTGTATTGAATTTAAACTGCGTATTGGAAATTTTAGTACAAATGCTCAAACTAATTCTCCCGTTAACGCTTATATTCAGCAATATTACTGATTTTTTGGTATTCTTCCTCCGAGTATAAATCCGCCGGAGAAGCAAGGCGATCAAGAAAGAGGATTCCCTCCAGATGATCGTATTCGTGTTGAAAGATGCGTGCGACAAAATCCCTGAAAACTTGACGGATTTCCCGACCATTGCGACCAGAATAGGACACCTCAATCCACTGATGACGGGGGACAAAACCGCGCCAATTGGGGACACTGAGACAACCTTCCCAACCCTTGACCATTTCCTCGCTCACCTGCAAAATACGCGGATTAATCATGGCAGTGGGTGACATGATCGGAGCGTCGGGATAACGAGGATTGGGACCAGAAGCAACGATAAACAGACGCAGAGACCGAGCAACTTGGGGCGCGGCGATTCCCACCCCGTGGGCAGCTTGCACCGTGGTAATCAGGGAATCGATCAAATTTTGACAGTCAGAATCGAGAAGATTATCGATCTCCGGTGCTTTTTGCTGTAGAATTGGGTTTCCTAATTGGGTGATTGTTAAAACTTGTGTCATCTGTATAAGGATTAATTGTTTCGCTCTGAAAATCATTTTATCGTCAACGGCAAAATCTCGCTAAACTGATAAGGTTTCCCCGCAGCAGCACTAGAGCAACTTTGTTAATCAAAATTAACCGTGGATAGCAGCACCCAACAACTTTGGCATAATCTCCTAGAGCGTCTAAAATTACTATTAACCCGTCCCGCTTTTGAGACTTGGTTTCAAACGGCAACGGTTAAAGAATGGCAAAACGATCGCTTAGTAATTCAGGCTGCCAATCCCTTTATTCTTAACCATCTTCAGAAAAATTATCTGTCAACAATTGCCGAAGTAGTGGAGGATATCGTCGGTTATCCCGTCGAGATTCAACTAACGGCACAACAGGGCGATTTGATCGCTATTTTCCAGCCTAACAGTAGCTTAGAATCAGAATTACCGCCCAGTAATCAACTTAACCCTAAATATAATTTTTCCCGTTTTGTTGTCGGTCCAACTAACCGCATGGCCCACGCGGCTGCTTTAGCGGTGGCGGAATTACCCGGACGCGAATTTAACCCGCTTTTTCTCTGTGGTGGTGTGGGATTAGGTAAAACCCATTTAATGCAGGCCATCGGTCATTATCGTCTGGAATTATATCCCCAATCCAAGGTTTTTTATGTATCGACGGAACAATTCACGAATGATTTAATCACCGCTATCCGTCAAGATAGTATGGAAAGTTTTCGTAATCATTATCGTCATGCTGACATATTATTAGTGGATGATCTGCAATTTATTGAAGGAAAAGAATACACTCAAGAAGAATTTTTTCATACCTTTAATACCCTGCACGAAGCGGGAAAACAGGTAGTTTTAGCCTCCGATCGCCTCCCCAAACAGATTCCCAGTTTACAGGATCGTTTAATTTCTCGCTTTTCTATGGGATTAGTCGCCGATATCCAAGCACCAGATATCGAAACTCGCATGGCAATTTTACAAAAAAAGGCCGAGTACGAAAATCTGCGTCTCCCAAGAGAAGTTATCGAATATATTGCCGTTAATTATACTTCTAATATTCGCGAATTAGAGGGGGCATTAATCCGGGCTACTACTTATATTTCTATCTCCGGATTGCCGATGACGGTAAAAAATATCGCGCCAGTTTTAAATCCACCAATGGCCAAAATTGCCACTTCTCCTGAGATTATTATGGCGGTAGTAGCGGAAAAATTTCAACTCTCGATCGCTGATCTAAAGGGAAATTCCCGCCGACGAGAAATTAGTTTTGCTCGACAGATTGGGATGTATTTAATGCGTCAACACACGGATTTAAGTTTACCGCGCATTGGCGAAGAATTTGGCGGCAAAGATCACACCACCGTTATTTATAGCTGTGATAAAATCAACCTTTCCCAACATCAAGATCGACAATTACAAGAAATCTTAGCGCAACTAATCGAGCGAATTAACTCCCTCAGTCGCAATCAGTAGTCGGAGGGAATTATGAATTATGAATTGGGGAGATGGGGTTTTTCAGTAAACAGTAATCAGTGAACTGAAAACTCACATCTGATAACTGATAACTGATAACTGAGATTAACTACAGGGGAATAAACTGGCAATTGTAGCGAGGAGACGAGAGGTCATGGGTAAACTATCGATCACCATAGCTGTACATAATAACATCATGTAAAGAATGGAATATTTAAACAGCGATCGAGCCATGTCTCGATCAAAAGGATTCTGTTTTAATTGCCAAGCTTTTTTCAGGAAAACAAACCCTAAAACCAAAGCCGCTAGACCATAAACCACACCACAGGCAGCCAAGGGATAAATCAGGAGGAAAGTGAAAGGAACGACGATTAAAGTATAGAGCCAAATCTGTTCGCTAGTGGCTTCTTCCCCTTTAACTACGGGCATCATCGGGATATCCACTTCTGCATAATCATCCTTGATCATTAAAGCTAAAGCCCAAAAATGGGGAGGAGTCCAAAGAAAAATAATGGCGAATAAAATCCAGGGAATCCAACCGAGATCGCCCGTTACTGCCGCCCAACCGACGAGGGGAGGAATCGAGCCAGCCGCGCCACCGATAACAATATTTTGGATACTATGACGCTTGAGCAGATGGGTATAAATCAGCATATAAAATGCGATACCGGTCATTGCTAAAAATCCGCTCAAAGTATTGACAAAAAAGACAAAAAGTGCTAGAGAAAGGGAGGCTAAAACCAGGGCAAAAATGAGGGCGTGGAGGGGTTGTACGCGACCGGAGGGGATCGGACGGGCGCGAGTACGAAGCATGGTGTGATCGATGTCGCGATCATAGATGCAGTTTAAGGTTTGAGCGGCGGCGGCGGCGAGAGTGCCACCGAGGAGAGTAAGAAAGAGTAAGAGGGGGGAAACCTGACCTTTAGAGGCGATTTCCATGGCAGCGGCCGTGGTAATCAGCAGTAGAGGAATAATTCGCGGTTTAGTGAGTTGATAATAACTTTTAGCGACTTGTAAAAAATTATCGTGGTGGCGAAGGGCTTGAGTTCCAGTCATCGTGATTAAATCCTTAGAGATGGCTTATAGACGCGAAAGAACGATCGCGAAGGGCAAAAGTGGTAAAAGCGACGAGGGTTCCCACCAATAGCGCACCGATGCTGTGGTGGGTAATGGTTAAGGGTTCCACCTGGAGATGTAGTTTCAGGGTGGCAACGCCTAAAAACACCTGTAGGGCGACTAATCCCCCGGCGCTAAAAGCTAGTTTTTTGAGGAGAGGATGGATAGCGGCAGCTCGCCAAGCGAAGAAAACTAGGGTTAACACCGAGATAGTGGCGGGAAAAACCCCGATAATGTGGCTATTCATCACCGTGCAGAGTTGGGAAACCGTTAAACACTGATGGGCTGCCCAACGGGAACCGACGAGACCGCCGAGGAGACATTGCAGATAAACTAGACTGGTGGCGACCATTCCCATCCCGGTTAGTTTTCCGACCGTACCTGTGCCACGGTAGGGAGTCAGACCGATAGCAATGACGATTAGGGTGGCAAAAAAGAGCAAAGCTGTGGCTAAATGGGCGGTTACGATGTCAAATCGCAGTAATTGGGTGACGGTTAATCCTCCCAGGACTCCTTGCAGCAGAATTAAAGCCAAGGCGGCGATCGCAGATGGCCACAGCCAAGGGGGAAGATGGCGACGATACCACCAAGACAGACCGACGAGAGCGATCGTACTAAACCCGATCAAAGAGGCATCGAGACGATGAAACCACTCCAGAAATACCTGTAGATTCATCTGCTGACTGGGAATCCATTGACCGTAACAGAGGGGCCAATCGGGACAAGCTAAACCGGCGTTCATAACTCTGGTGGCAGCGCCCACCACCATGAGGGCGAAAGTAGCGATCGCAATTTTCCAAACTAAGCGGCGCATCCACACCTGAATATGGCCGGTTTCTCTTAGGGGTGTCGGGTTAAAAACAGATTCGGTCATCGGTTTGCCTGTTCTCAAGGAGTCTGTCATCAAAGATCCTGGCTTGGTTTGCCAGTCAGTTATCACTGTGAATGAGTTTTTTTACGACTGGTAAAACCTTTTAGATATTCTTTAGATTTCTGGCCATTTCCGTTACATTTGTTTACATAAACTCAGAATAAAACATAAAAATTAGTTATTTTAAATACTTTCCCCGAAAACGATCCCAAAGAAAAGATAAAATTCTCAGAAGATGCTGGTTAAATTTCCCATCTATAGGGGAATCATGTTTTAGCCTTGAATAAGTAGCCACTATTAAAAATATTGAAAAGACCGTGAAAATTCCCAGCAGTATCCTGACGCTCGTACTCGGGATCACCTTAACCTTAATTAGTCTCTGGTATGGCCAAAATCATGGCTTAATGCCTGTGGCCGCTTCTGAAGATGCTCAGGAGATAGATAATATCTTTAATCTGATGATGACCATCGCCACGGGACTATTTTTAATAGTTGAAGGCGTGATTATCTATATAGTGATTCGCTTTCGCCGTAAACCGGGGGATCAAACCGACGGGCCGGCAGTGGAGGGCAATGTCCCCCTAGAAATCTTCTGGACAGCCATCCCGACGGTAATCGTTTTTATCCTTGCCGTCTATAGCTTCGAGATTTATAACAATATCGGCGGTCTCGATCCCTTGATTTCCAAGGGTGGCAAAGGAGAAATCGCCCACCACGGTCATCACCACGGCACGATGATGGCCATGGGCGGCGATCGCAGAGTAGCCCTAGGTATCGGCAATTCCTACGATGGTGAAGGAGTTCCCCCCCTAGTGGTCAATGTTAAAGGTATTCAATACGCTTGGATCTTCACCTATCCCGAAACCGGCATTGTTTCCGGAGAACTGCACGCTCCCGTCAATCGTCCCGTGCAACTGAATATGGAAGCAGGGGATGTGATCCATGCTTTCTGGGTTCCCCAATTGCGTCTAAAACAGGACGTTATCCCCGGACAGGAAACGGTGTTATCGTTCACATCCAACCAAATTGGTCAATATCCGATCATTTGTGCGGAACTTTGCGGGGCCTATCACGGCGGCATGAAATCTAGCTTTGTGGTTCACTCCCAAGCCGATTACGACCAATGGGTGCAGGATAACACAATCGCCGAAGTTGACAGCGATCGAACTGTAGCTATGACCGCTAAAGATCGCTCTGATAGTCAATATTTGACCCCCTACACCGAAGAAATGGGCATAAACGGTGAAATCCTCGCCCAAGTTGCCCATCAGCAGCAAATGTAATTTTTCTTGTCATCTAAAATCTTGGCCTTATGACAGCATCAACGGAAATAACCACCCCAGCAACCGTTCCCGAGGTGATCCATCACCGCAAGTGGACCGATTACTTTACTTTCTGCACCGATCATAAAGTCATCGGGATTCAATATCTGGTGACTGCCTTTCTTTTCTTCTTTATTGGCGGTGCTTTCGCGGAAGTGCTGCGGACAGAATTAGCCACTCCCGACCCCGATTTTGTCTCCCCAGAACTATATAACCAATTCATGACCATGCACGGAACGATCATGATCTTTCTTTGGATCGTTCCAGTTGGGGCAGGTTTTGCCAATTATCTCATTCCCCTGATGATTGGGGCGGAAGATATGGCTTTTCCTCGTCTTAACGCTGTGGCTTTCTGGCTTAATCCCCCCGGCGGGCTGCTATTATTATCCAGTTTCTTTGTCGGCGCACCCCAGTCCGGTTGGACTTCCTATCCACCTTTAAGCTTAATTAGCGGCAAATGGGGGGAAGAATTGTGGATTTTGAGCCTTTTATTGATCGGGACTTCTTCGATTTTAGGCTCGATTAATTTCATCACCACGATCCTGAAAATGCGGATTCCTGAGATGGATTTGTACAGTATGCCGCTATTTTGTTGGGCAATGCTGGCCACCTCGACTCTGGTACTGCTTTCCACTCCCGTTCTCGCTTCTGCTCTCGTTCTCTTGTCCTTTGATTTAATCGCCGGCACGAGCTTTTTTAACCCTGCTGGCGGCGGCGATCCGGTGGTTTATCAGCATATGTTCTGGTTTTACTCCCATCCTGCTGTTTATATCATGATTTTGCCCTTTTTCGGCACTATATCGGAGATATTACCGGTTCATGCGCGTAAACCGATTTTTGGTTATCGAGCGATCGCCTATTCCAGTCTCACCATCTGTTTCTTGGGTTTAATCGTCTGGGCCCACCATATGTTCACCAGCGGCACCCCCGGCTGGTTACGGATGTTTTTCATGGCGGCAACTATGTTAATCGCCGTTCCCACCGGCATTAAAATCTTTAGTTGGTGTGCCACTCTTTGGGGGGGTAAACTTAGTCTCAATACGTCTTTATTATTTGGGATCGGTTTCCTGTCTTCCTTCCTCATCGGTGGTTTGACTGGGATTATGTTGGCTTCTGTTCCCTTCGATATCCACGTCCACGATACCTATTTTGTCGTCGGTCACTTCCATTATGTACTATTTGGTGGTACGGCAATGGCCCTGTTTGCTGCCGTTTACCATTGGTTCCCGAAAATGACCGGACGGATGTATAACGAGACTCTCGGTCGTATCCACTTTGTTCTCAGTTTTATCGGTTTGAATTTAACTTTCATGCCGATGCACGAATTGGGATTATTGGGTATGAACCGTCGTATTGCCCTGTATGATGTGCAGTTTCAGGATTTAAATGTTCTTAGTACCGCAGGAGCTTATATTCTCGGTATATCGAGTATTCCCTTCGCTATTAATATGGTCTGGAGTGCCTTTAAAGGTCAACCGGCTGGTCGTAATCCTTGGCGCGCTTTAACCCTAGAATGGCAAACCTCCTCCCCCCCAATTATCGAGAATTTTGAGGAAATGCCGATTCTTTGGTCTGGCCCCTACGATTACGGTATTGATATGGAAGAATCGGAAGCAGCGGAATCAGTACAAGATCTCCTCGCTGAAGTGGGTGCTGAATCCCAATAATCAGTTATCAGTTATCAGTTATCAGTTATCAGATGTGAGTTTTCAGTTATCAGTTATCAGATGTGAGTTTTCAGTTCACTGTTTACTGTTTACTGTTTACTGTTTACTGATCACTGAAAAAAAGCTTCCCACTTCCCACTTCCCACTGACAAAAAGCTCCCCGTCTCCTGTGTAAACTAAGGACATTCAATCATGCAAGGTTCAACGCTCGAAGATTCTCAACTCTCTGTCAATTATCATCAGGAAACAGTGGAACACGGACATCATGGCCACCCGGATCATCGCTTATTCGGTGTGGTTTTGTTTCTAGTGGCGGAAAGTTCCATCTTTTTAGGCTTATTTGCCGCTTTCTTGTTCTACCGTACCATGTTACCCGTTTGGCCCCCCGCCGGCACGCCCGAATTAGAATTAACCCTACCGACAATTAACACGATTATTCTGGTGTCCAGTAGTTTTGTTATGCACATAGGACAAAAGGCGATTAAACAAAACAATAATGCCGGTTTACAATTGTGGTTCGGTATTACTGCCCTGATGGGAATTATCTTCCTTTGTGGTCAAGGATACGAATATTATCACGCTGAATTCGGTCTGACAACTAATGTTTTCACCAGCGCTTTTTATGCCTTAACCGGATTCCACGGTCTCCACGTTACCTTCGGTTTAGTGCTGATTCTATCTGTCCTCTGGCGTTCTCGTCAAAAAGACCACTATTCTAGTCAATCTCACTTTGGTGTGGAAGCGGCAGAATTATACTGGCATTTCGTCGATGTGGTCTGGATTATCCTGTTTTTACTGGTGTATATCTTACGCTAATTTTTGTTATTTAGTAGGAGAAAAGGGCGATCAATTGATCGCCCTTTTTTGTATATTTCAATTTACAGCAGTTATCCTCTAGGTTATACTTCATTTTTATGAGAAATGCCGTAACTGGTAACTGATCAATGATAACTGATAATTAACGACGACCGAATAAACTCCAACCTTTGCCACCACTAACGGCCGGTTCAGCTTTTTCAGCGACGGAGGCAACTTCTGCGGGGGTTTCCTCATCAGAAAGATTAGAAAGATCGTAGTTTTCTACTAGGAAAAGAGAGGCTTTTTCAATAGTAGAATAATCCCAGAAAAGGGTAGAAGGTAACTCTTGACCAACCCAATCCTCTAGATCACCCACCATCGTTACTGCATCGATCGAATCTAAACCATAACGGGTTAAAGGTTCAGTCACATTAATTGTTTTAGCATCCAAAGATAACTGATCAGCTAACTGTTTAACTAACCAATTTTGTACCAGATTATTAAGATTGGAGCTGGAGTTCATGGGTTTTTTCCTCGGTAGTTTGTAAATGGGCTAATTGAAAAGGCACAATCGAAAAATGTTGATTTTCTTGATATAATTTCAGCAATTCTTGGGCAACATTTTCTACATACACCTCAGATAGAGTGTAAGGCAGCGGCCGCAGAGTTCGCAGTAATCGGTGTAAACTCAACACCAACCATTCCCCCCGGGCAAAAAATTCCCCCAAGATAGAACGATTATAAAGCCAAGTGTGTAAACAAGCAGAAGCGGCGTGTAAAGTGCAGTATTTCTTGGCAATCTCGAACAATTCGGGTGATTGGTCGTGACCATACTCGAATTTCGATTGACTAATCTTTTCATCGTGAGCATTTAGTTCCTCTAAAACTAAATTACCCAACATCAATAGATTTTCTAATATCTCTGGGTCCACTTCGTCAGAATTTTTCAATCCTTCCAGTATATCAAGGGCAATTTCTAAACCTTGCAGGGAATCATCCATTCCCCGGCCAAATAATTCTAAATTATTGGGTTCAAAGGGAGGAACTGACTTTTCTAGGCTAAAAATCGCCTCTAAACGGGTTTTTAACGCCGACATGGTGCGCGAGTTGCGTTTAGCCCGATATTTGGTTAAAGGACGCAATTGTAGGATTAAAGCATGAAGATTGACGATCGAACTGCCGTCAAACATACTGATAATCGAATTATCCCGCAGTAGCTTCTGGAAGATGCCGAATTCGTGTTCTTCTCGCATATAAAAACGCGATCCCAAGACCACATAAACACTATTAACCATCTCCTCCAGACGGACAGTAACAAAATATTTTACCACCGAAGCCCAGACGCTAAACTGTTCGGGGATAATATGAAAACCTCTCGCAGCCGGAATCGTCTCGCAATCACAAATAAGGATGTCAAGGAAAGCATCCACGAGAGTGCGCCGGGGTTGGGGCAAATCCATCACATTTTTGTTATAAATTACTCGATTAACGGCAAAACCGAGGGTAGTTCTTAAAGCGGTATCGGCTGCCCCGTGGGAAAAAGCAGCGCACAACATTCGGGTAATTTGGAAACCTTTCAGGGCTAATTCTAAACCGTCTCCCTCCTCGCGTAAACGCATGGAATCAGGGACGAAACAATCCTTAAAACCAATGCCACTCATATCCGAGGCCCGCACACCATGGGTGTATATTTTCGGCAAATTATAGTATTTTTCGGGGTCTAATTGCCGTTTATCGACCATAAATAGGGTTAAACACTTTGGCCCGCCGTTAGCATCGGTTTTCGCCAAAATAAAGGAAATTCCAGAGATAGTCGCCCGGTTAATCGGCCATTTCTCCCCATTGAGAATATAACCTCCTTCCACCTTCGTCGCGGTCAGATCACCATTGATCAGATCGCTGCCGTGTTCCTTTTCCGAGTAACCCAGACACAGCGCCCCATAGTCATCCATGATAAAACGGGCGAGCTTCTGTTTCTGTTCTGGGGTTCCCGCCATCCAGTTTAAAAACGACCAGAATAGGGTAGTAAAAGCGATGCCGATAGTTTGATCCCGTCGGGAAAGTACCCGCACAAAAGCGACAAATTCCTCAAAAGAGGTGAACTCACCGCCGCAATCCGTGGGAATGTAGTAGTGTTGGAGTTTCCAGTCGTATAACCAGCGAATTTCCTCGTGGGGAAATTCTTCGCTCTCATCAATTTCGATCACCCGCTTGTAGGATAGAGGGTTATCGGGATTGAGAGGATCGCCTAAGTCTTTTTCCAGTGCTTCAGCAGTCCAGTATTGCTTAAGCTTTTTCATAGTGCCTCTAGGACAGATACAATGTGCTTTTCGTCAATGCCTTCGGTTAGAAGACCCGACCATTCACAAAAATTAATGATCATTCTAGACTTTTGGCTGTAGGATGGCAACAATTTTTAATTTCGCCTTTACCTTAAATGTGCTAGAACCCACTGGGGTGGGGTGCTAGACTACCCTCTGCGGTAATTATGTCCAAATTGAGGTGATTAAACCGCACAGTGCGGTATTAGGTTTTATTGAGGCGGTGTTAGACCGATGGAAGTGGGATATTAGGATGGGGGAGGTTACTCGACCGCAGGGAGCGGTATGATTAATAGTTATGCGGCTCGTTCCCTGTTCATACTTTTTCCTTGAATGTAATATTCAACTGGCAGATTACGATTAGAATGTTTAAGGTACAAGTTTTGCTTGCCATAGGGTTTAGAAGTCTAGGAGCAATATGATGATGGAATCAATAGATGAACGGATAGATGCCAAAATTGGTGAGGTTCGTACTGAATCTATCGATCTCAGCTTTGGAGAAATCATCAGTTTATATTCTCAAAATGAACTCATTATTCAACCGGAATATCAAAGGTTATTCCGATGGTCTAATCAACAAAAGTCTCGTTTAATAGAATCCATACTTCTTGAGTTGCCAATACCACAGATATTTACTATTGAGAACTCAGATGGGGTTTTGGAGTTAATTGATGGCTTACAACGCCTTAGCTCTGTGATTCAATTCATTGATGCCAATGTACTGAATTTCACTGATATAGATGGAGAAAAGCTGAAATCTCTAAAGTTAGAAGGTTGTGATCAGATTTCAGAACTTAATAATCTGACTTTTGAAGATTTATCATTGAGACTCAAGCTTAGGATTAAAAGATCCTCTGTAAGGACAGTAATTATTAAAAGGCAAAGTAAGTCTTTTCTGCGTTATGAAATGTTCAAAAGGTTAAATACTGGTGGCTCAATTCTAGCTCCACAGGAAATTCGTAACTGTTCTTCTAGGATGCTTGGTGAGCCAGGTATAAAGTTTTATACATTTCTCCAAGAAAGATCCTCCTATTCAAACTTTAAGACTTGCATAGATACATTGTCTCAATCAGAAAAAGAACAAAAGGGAGACGAAGAGCTTGTCTTAAGATTTTTTGCCGCAAAAAATGCTCAAGATCTCTTCCGGGGGAGTGTGAGAGATTGGTTAGACACATACATGGAAAATATATTATTTGGAGAAATACAATTTGATTATTCTACTGAAACACAAGACTTTAATAGATTATTTGATTACTTGAGCCAAATTCTCGGCAGTGGTGCTTTTGTTCGATATCGCGATCAATCACCAATTGGTGCTTTAGCTCCAGCTTATTTTGAAGCTGTTACAATTGGCGTGTTTAGGATACTAGAAAGATTAGAGAATCTGGATAATTCTTCTGTTAGGGATGAAATAATCAAAATTGTTCAGTCAAACAGCTTTAAGGATAATATTGGACCTGGAGCTAACTCCAGAACTAAGCTTTCTAATAGAATTGGATGTATTCAAGACGGTTTAACTCAGCTTCTGGAGTAATTTTCATGAGTAACTGGGCGAATGAGATCGAGGCTGATCTCAACTGGAGAGAAGGAGAACTGGCTGCAATTAAAATTCAAATATTAACGACTGATAGGGTTAAGCATCCTGTAAGGTATGAAGCTCTCTTGAGAGCTATTACTACTTTGCTATATGCTCACTATGAAGGTTTTTGTAGATTTGCATGGGATTTATACCTCGATACAATTCAAAGGCAAAATATTAAACGCAATCAATGCCGTGAGGAGGTTATAAAGCTATCGCTAAGGAAGCGCTTTAAAGAACTTGGAGGTGATTTGTCAGCAGATGGAGTTTGGAGCTTTTTTTCCAACGAATTGCCAGCTTTAATTAATGAGAATATTGAATTCAATATTCGCTTAGAAGCAGATAGCAATTTAAAGCCTATGCTGCTTAAAAAGAACTCTACAGATGCTGGTTTATCATGCTCAATGGTGGATCAACATGAGCTTTTACTTAAGACATTAGTAAGCAGGAGAAATAATATAGCTCATGGGCAGAAAGAAATAATTCATGATCTGACTGAGTATAACAAGTATGAAAATGCGGCTTTGGAAGCTATGTATGAGCTAGGACTATCTGTAATTGATTGCTTAGATAATCGGAAGTATTTGAAACCATCAAATCCGCCTAGCTCATCATGAAATCTACGCATTTTAATCGCTGTAGAGTGCGTTCCCTAATGTGGCTCCTACTGCTGCACCGATAGTGATTAAACCGCTGACTCATATCATTTTTCAAAAGTGATGACAGACTTAGTTGATTATTCCAAAGTGCAATTCCTCTCTGAGAGCGGAATTGCACTTTCAGATGTTAATCACGACTATTGAAAATTGGTATCAATTTCTTTTTCAACCAGATTTTGGAATACCAGCTATTAGTTGTTGAGCAACTGAAGTAAGGTGGGTATTGCCCACCCTATTGTTGTATGGATGTAAGTTGGATTGCAAGCTCGAGTTTTTAACCAGGTAACGAATCCTCATCAAGAATTTTCTCAATTGTCCAAGGACAGTCAACTGGTAAAGTTAATCCACTTTTGCGGCTCGCTTTTCCCAGTGCTTTTTGATAACAATAACCAAACCCGTTCTAAGGCATGATTGTAGATTACCTGAGAGCGAAATAGCAGGCTCGATTCCAATCTGAAATTATCTATCTCGTCTGTCCATTGGGGTAGGTAGTAAGGATGCTTCCAGTAGGCGTAAAGTAGCAGGTGACTGAGGAGTTGAATAAGAAAAGAAAGCTTTCTGCTTTGTATTTGCGTTCATCCACCATTTCCTCTAATTCCTCGGCTAAAGTTTGCCAATCTAAAGTATTGCGATCAGGCGATCGCAGTTTTGCTGCTTGGTCTTGCAGCCAAGCTACATAGGGTTTGCGGCAAAAAGTCATTGAAAAGTACAGGTCTCTTAATCAATGATTTCACTTAGCTACAAGCATAAGCTTTAGTTGTTGATTAATTTTTTAAATTATAACTTATCCT
>NZ_JACJSV010000038.1 GCF_014698335.1 Microcystis viridis FACHB-1342
AGTAAATATAGCTTGTTAAAAAATGAAAAAGATTTAACGGAAACCCAAAAAATCAAACTAGAAGCTATCAAAGAAAATTTCCCAAATTTGAAAAAGATGCACGAGTTAAAGGAAGAATTTAGAAAGATTTATGAAACCTCAGAGAATCCGACAGAAGGACTGCTATCCATCTCGGACTGGTTGGCAAAATCCTCCAGTGTTTTTACCAAGAGTTGTCAAACAATCCGAAACTGGTTTGGAGAAATCATTAGTTATTTCGAGCGAAGGACAACTAATGGGGTGGTCGAGGGAATCAACAATAAACTTAAACTAATAAAACGGAGAGGCTATGGCTTTAGAAACTTTCGGAATTTTTGGGTTAGAAGTATGTTGTCTTGGCATCTTGTCTGTTGATTTAGCATAAAGGGTAACGAAGAGCCTCGATTATTTTTTATTCCTAGGATGAGCGCCAACGGTTCGACCGATTCACGGCCCACCTCGCGCCCCTCCATCGGACAAACGAAATGCCTAGTACGCGACCGGAATTCGCGGGGCGTTCGCGGGAATTCCGTAGAGCCGCGCGCCATTTTCGTAGAGGATCTTTCTCTTCACGCTGTCGGTAATATCGATCCGATCAATCATTAAATCAACGGCACCTGGAAAGGGCGCGTCGAAATGGGGAAAATCGCTGGCGAATAAGAGCGTGTCCTCGAAACCCGCGTCGATCAGGGTCGGCAGAAGCGGATCGTCCGCGTCAACACCGAGGAAACATTGCCGCTTGAAATAGGTGCTGGGTTTTTCCGGTAATAGAGCGTGATCTTTCGCGAAAAATTCCGCGTGACCGTCCATGCGATTAAACCAAAAGGGCGCCCAACTAGCCCCACTTTCCATAAACCCGAAACGAAGACGCGGAAAACGCTCCATCACACCGCCGGTTATTAATAACAGGACCGCCATCATCTGCTCGAAAGGATGACTGATCATGTGTCCCTGCATGGTGTTGTGAATTCGTTCCACGCCGATTCGGGGAATGTTGGCCACGCCGTAGCCTTCATGAAACATGACGGCGATTCCAGCCTCCTGACAGACAGACCACAATCTTTCATAATTGGGATGATCTACATTAAGACCGCCCACCGTATTCGGTCGCAACATCACCGCCGAGAAACCTTTGTTCCGAACTCGTTCGGCCTCTTCAACCGCCAGAATCAAATCCTGTTGGGGAAGGATGGCGATCGGATTGAGACGACCCTCGCTATCGGCACAATAATCCGCTATCCAATTGTTATAAGAACGGGTCACTTCCAGCGCGAAAGCGGAACTTCGGAGCGCCGGTAATAAACCGAGCACTTTGGAGGGAAAAATATAGGTGATATCGATGCCTTCGGAGTCCATCGCCGTCAATCGATCGGCCGGATTCAGTCCCCCTTTTTTGAGCGCTTCCAACACGGTGATCGCGGCTGGGTCATCTTTTTGCCAGCTTCCAGGTGTATAGGTAGCGCCTTGGGTTTTCCCGAACCACGCGGCGGCGGTTGGCTGGCCGTGAAAGGTCGCGGAAGGTTGTTCGATGATCCTACCTTCCGCATGGAGTTGTGAATTTTCATAACCGGGCATCCAGTCCGCGTACTTTTTCGGCATCGTTTCTCGCCACCAACTATCATCGTTCGGCAAAACGATATGACTGTCCGCGTCTATTACCTGGAAACTCACTCTCCGTTTAACTCTTCGCATATATTCGCTCCAAAAGTTTCTCTAAACTACGGTTGTAACGATTCCGATCAAGGAATTGACACGATACCAGAGATGCGCGTAGTTCGGCGCTCCCCCCGGTAAACCGGTCGATCGGAACGAAAAATCGACTTTTCTCTCCAGATTTCGACGGTTAGCACAAAGTACGATCTTTGTCAACTTTCTTAGGTAACGCGATGTGCAGCTAAAAACGACAGAATCAGGGTTCCAGAGGATACTTTATCTCTGCTGATTTCTGAAAGCCTTGTAAATCAAGACTAAAAATATAGTTGCACACGGGGTTAATTTATTTGCACTAACTCATAGTAACTGTTCCTATGTGCTGGGATAATCCAAAAAACGCAAGTTTTTTAAAATTGGTCAAAAAGTTCGGCGTTGTCAGATCAGAATATGAAAGATGCAATGCAATCCTTGCTATCAAAGTAATTTGAGTTCCAAGCTGATTCGGATCATCTTTCAATTTGACAACGCCCTTTATCTGACAACGCTTGATTTTCTCTCCTTGAGTGTGTGACTGCTCACCTCTTTGTAATAAACCTACACCTGTCAGGATGGGGGTGTAGGGTGTGGGGTGTGGGGAAGTGGGGAAGTGGGGAGAAGGGAGAATAAATAAAAATAATCTCCTGTCTCCTGACTCCCGAATAGGACTATTTTTTCAACTGCTTAACCGCTTGATAGATTTCGGGTAAACGCTTGTAAGCGGCTGCTGCCTTGAGGAATAGTTTATGAGGCATAGCAGGAGAGCCAGAAACCACTTCTCCTGCCCCAATATCGTTGTGAATGCCAGTTTGGGCAGTTGCGATCGCACCGTCCCCGATCGCTGCTTGATTGGCAATGCCCACCTGTCCTGCTAAAATAACCCGATTGCCCAATTTTACGCCTCCTGCCATGCCTACCTGTCCTGCTAGGGCGCAAGCTTGGCCAATTTGGCAATTATGGGCAATATGGACGAGATTATCGATCTTAGTCTGGCTACCGATGCGGGTTTCTCCCACTGCCGGACGATCCACGGCGCTATTACAGCCAATTTCTACGCCATCTTCTAAGACCACGATACCCGATTGTTCCATCTTAAACCAGCCTTCGGGAACCGGCACAAAACCGAAGCCCTCCGCACCGATAACAGCGCCACTGTGGATAACGCAATCATTGCCGATTTGTACCCGTTCGTGAATGGTACAGTTAGCGTGGAGAGTTGTGCGATCGCCAATATGTACCCCGGGGTAAACAACGGCGTTAGGATGAATGCACACCCCATCACCGAGGATGACATTCGCTTCTACCACAGCATGGGCCCCAATGGCAACTTTATGGCCGATTTTAGCCGATGGATGCACCACGGCGGTGGCGTGAATGTAGGGTTGGGGCTGAAAGGGTTGATAGAATAATTTGATGGCGTGGGCGAATAAAAGTCGGGGATTGGCACTAGCTAACCAAACGATACCGCGTTCGTCGGCCTGTTGTTGTAAATTGGCATCCAGGGGCAGAATTAGGGCAGTAGCCTCAGTTTTGGCGACAAAGGAAGCAAATTTTCCCCCTTCGATATAGCTAATCGTATCGACTAGGGCGGTTTCGATGGGAGTTATGGCTTTAATTTGGGGATTTCTGTCGGGATAGGCAGTTAAACTGTGAGCAGAGACTAAAGGGCTTAATTTTTGGGCAATTTCACTAAATTTCATAAATATATATTGCGATCTAGATAGGGCTGATGATAGGATGGTCTAAGAGTCTAAAACTATACCGATAATCTTGTCGTTATTATAGTCAAAAAAGTTGCCAGTTTTTTAGGGAATAATTCCTGTTTTCCATTTCAACAAAGCCGACATCGATCTAGAGCAGTTTTTCAGATAAGTTTGCTCTCTCCAAAACTGATTGAGTTGACTTTTTAATACTTGATCGAGTTAATAAAATTGACCCGAACAGTATTAAGGTGATCGGAGTTGATGGTTAGGCAACTGTTGGAAAATTTAGGGGAAAAATTACTGACTCTCCCCAAGAAAGGCTAAGATATACCAGCTTAAAACTGGCTGAATATTTTCCCACTCGAGAGACAATAAACTTCGCTAAAAAGGAGAAGCTAGAGAAAAATCAGCTTAAAAACCCCGTAGTTTCACGACGGCTTTTGTTGATTTCTTCGGAACCTTGATCGGTCACGGCAATTAAAGACGCAGCGAATCGCTATCTTTTAGGCTTTGTCGTTGAGACTAAACTGGAAACCCTGGCCCAACAATCGGCAATCAGTGGGGATTGCCAACGAGTGCCACCTTCTCAACCTTTGAGCTGCCAGTCATTACCGCCGCAGAGAGCGCAGTGAGCAGATCAAATCTACAATACCAGATTTTCAAGTGGGGAATCTGGGTTAAAATAGACCGAGAAAGTTAACAAAAAAATTGTCTCGCTCAAGTGGGCGAAAATCAGCTTATGACCCTTGCGGTGGCGATCAAAAACTTAAAAAAATCCTACGGTCAGACAGCAGCGGTTAAAGATATCTCCTTTACCGTGGCAGCGGCAGAAATCTTCGGTTTACTCGGTCCCAATGGTGCGGGGAAAACCACCACGATTCGCTGTCTTTGCACCCTTGCTAAACCCGATGGCGGCAAAATCGAGGTGGGGGGTGTCGATGCCCTGAATAACCCCAAATCCGCCCGTAAACGCCTGGGTTACGTTGCCCAAGAAGTCGCCCTCGATAAAATGCTCACCGGCCGGGAACTGTTGCAACTACAAGCGGCTCTCTATCACATTCCCGCTCAAAAGTCAAGAGAGCGCATCAAAGAATTAATAAATCTTTTAGGATTAGAGGAATACGCCGACAAAAAAACAGGAACCTATTCCGGCGGCATCAAAAAACGGCTGGATTTAGCTGCGGGATTACTGCATCAGCCGGAGGTTTTGGTGCTGGATGAACCGACTGTGGGACTCGATATCGAAAGTCGTTTGATTGTCTGGGATTTTCTGCGACAATTGCGGGCGGCCGGAACCAGTGTATTAATTACCAGCCATTATCTCGAAGAAATCGACGCTTTGGCCGATAACTTGGCAATTATCGACAATGGTATCGTCATCGCTCGCGGTACCCCCTCACAACTGAAGGAGCAACTGGGTGGCGATCGCATTACCCTGAAAGTGCGGGAATTTTCCCCAGAGGAAGAAGCTTTCCAAGCGAAAGAATTATTATCCCGTCTGCCTTTTGTCGAAGAAGTAATCGTTAATACCGCCCAGGGTAACTCCCTGAATCTCATCGTCACGGCCAATAGCAATCCTTTAAGCAAAATTGAACAAACCCTAGCCGAATCGGGATTACCCGTGTTTAGCATGGCCCAATCCCGTCCTAGTCTCGATGATGTCTATCTAGCAGCTACCGGACGCACCCTGATGGATGCGGAAATTGCCGCCGCCAGCAGTCGCGACCTGAAGGCGGAGAAAAAACAAGCGATGAAGGAATCCTAGACCGGCGAGAAAGGCAGTAATATTGCCCAATTGTCCCGTTAAATCATCTATAATTGGACAGATCGACTATCTATCCATCAATATGAAAGATAAACGGGTATTGCTGACCGGCGGTACGGGAGGACTGGGTTTAGGAGTCACTCCGGCGGTTTTACACCATGGCGGTCATCTAACCATGACCTATCGGGAGGAAAGGGAGGTAGCTCGTCTGAAATCTCGGCTGAGTGCGGCGGAATTTGAGCGTATTCGCTTTGTCAGGGTGGATTTAACCCAAGAAACTGCCGTGGCTAGATTAATTGATGATCTCGGTCGGGTCGATGTTTTAATTCATCTAGTCGGGGGTTTTACCATGGGGGCGACGGAGGAGTTTAGCTATGAAGATTGGCTAAAAATGTTTGATTTAAACCTCCATAGCACTTTTTTACTGTGTAAACACTGTTTGCGCTCGATGAAACTTCATAATTATGGTCGTATCGTCACTATCGGTTCTCGTGGTGCCGTACAACCGGGGGCAAATTTGGCCGCCTATTGTGCCTCGAAAGCGGCGGTAGTGGCTTTAACCCAAGCGATCGCAGAAGAAACCAAACAGACTAATATTACCGCTAACGTGGTTTTACCAAGTGTTATCGATACTCCGAGCAACCGGGAAGCGATGGGAGAGGCAAAGGCCAAGGACTGGGTAAGTCCCCAATCTCTAGCCGAGGTGATCTGTTTTCTAGCGGGGGAAGGGGCGAAAGACTTGCGCGGGGCGGCAATTCCCGTCTATGGTTCCCTGTGAGTGTTTTTTGTCTTCGGGCTGATACACTGATGACGGCGCTCGCTCTTGCTAAAAATTGGGTTTAATTTATGCTTATTCCGATTCTTATCAGTGTTACTATCTTACTTTTATCCTATCTGCTCGGTTCAATTCCCACGGGTTATTTAATCGGTAAATACAGCAAAGGTATCGATATTCGTGACTATGGTTCCGGTTCCACCGGGGCCACCAATGTGTTGAGAACTCTGGGAAAAACTGCCGGGGCGACGGTGTTATTAATTGATATGTTAAAAGGAATGGCGGCGGTAGCCCTGGCACGAGGACTATATTTTATTGATGTCAATCTTCTCCCAGAAAGTTGGTATTATTGGTTAATTATCGGGGCAGCATTGGGAGCAATCATCGGTCATAGTAAATCGATTTTCTTGAATTTTAGTGGTGGTAAATCCGTCGCCACCAGTTTAGGGGTTTTATTAGTGATGAATCCCCTAGTGGCTTGCGGAACTTTGGCGAGTTTTTTAGTTATTCTGGCACTTTTCCGGATTGTTTCTTTAGGTTCAATTATTGGGGCGCTGGTGGTCAATATTTTAATGATTGTTTTGGGTCAACCTCTCCCCTATATTTTATTTAGTTTGATGGGGGGAATCTATGTGATTGTTCGTCATCAGGGTAATATTAAAAGATTGTTGGCAGGCACAGAACCGAAAATAGGTCAGAAAGTACAGCCATCATCGGAATTAGGTTACAGCGTTTCTTCTACAGATGAAGTGTAACCTAATTTCCTATCGTCTCTAGACGACTGGCTCATGTTTCCCGTTCCCTAAAACCAGAGACTTCCTAACTCACCCTTAAGATAACTGGTACTAAATCTGTTGAGTATAGGCTACATATCAGGACAGGCAATAGGCAATAGAAGCAATAAATAATTCTTTAAATAACCGGATTTAGCATCACCCTTAATTATTGTTTTCCTAAGCCTAGTTTTCTGGTTACTTTAAAGTTGGTTTCGGTGTTTGATAGGGTTTGGGACTAATCGAAGGGACTATCAAAAGCAATAAAACGGTGGTGCATTCCCATAGGATAATATCGGTCAGTTGAGTGCCTTTTTTAACTAGCCATCTCTGCCGCTAGTTTAGAAAATTGGTGTAAGTCCCTAAAGATAGTCTCAAGTTTCTCACAACACAAAGACTACCCGATCAACTATACCCAAAATCGCTCGATCGATTTAGCGTTTGCGTTTGAGTAATTTAGAAATGCGTCGATCATACCGCAACCAACGCCAAATTTTAATAACCAATTCCTCTACCCATAAAATGATCGCATCTAATCCCTCTAAAATCCGTTCTAAGGGGTGTTTAACGTAGCCGACGGGGGTTGATTCGGTTTCTAACCATTCCTCGTTAATTGGTTGAATTATCTCCTTAGCATAGCGGGGATCTAATTGGGTGGCGGGGGGAGATTCTCTGGCAGTAATTTCAGCGGCGGCCGGGGGGATTTTTTGTAAAGATTTATTTTGTTTTTCTTGACTAAAAGCTTTTTTTGTGGTATCAGGCTCGGCTGGTGTGTCTGGGGACTGGCGAAGGGAATTAGCGGGGTTAAGGCGGGGTTTTTCGGAGTCTTGGGGGGAAATAGCCAATATATCGGCGGATTCTAGCCAATTTTGCTCGCTGACGGCGGAAAATGTCAGGGATTGGCGAGAGGAAAAGAAGTGATCGATCGCCGCTTGGATGAGTTTGCCGATCGTGAAGGGATCCGCTTGGGTTTGTTTTTCTAGCCAATCCTGGAGACGTTGCTTGAAGGTGATCAGCAGAGAATTAGGAAGACTTAGGGGATATTTTGCCGATAAAGCGGGGGAATCAGCACTATATTCTAAATTATTCTTCTCTTTTGCCCAGAAATGCTCGATCGCCGCATAAATTAACCAATAAAGTCGCCAGAGATAGGAGGAATTTTTCTCCAGATTCGGGGACTGGTTAACGAGATCGGAAGGTAGGTTAGAGGTGTGGCTAACACTGCTGGGGATTGCGGGGGAGATAGCGAGAAATTTAGCCTCGAAAATTGCTAATTTTTCGTCAATAACTTCTAAAATCGCTTGGGAATTTAAATTAGGCAGTGGTAAGGAGGGTGGTGTCGGGGTTTTGACGAGATGGGATTCTTGGAATAGATTTATCGCGATCGCGATTTGTCCCTGTTGTTCCCAGCGTAGTAGGTTCCAAAACCAACGTATCGGAGGCAAGACAGAATTTTTATCGGTAAAATTTGGTAATAAAGGCGGATATTGAGGATTTAATCGCTTAATTCTCCGTTTTTCGAGGGCGTAGTTAGCCAGTGCCGTCCTAATTTGTTTTTCTATTTGTCTTTGGGTTTGATTATCGGTGATTTTAACAGTCTGGTGATCGTTAGTGACGAAAACTAAAGCTTGATCCTCTAAATCGGCTGCTATGCCAATAAATGCCGTTTCTTGGTCAGATAAGCTCTGTAGAAATTCCGCGATCGCATCCGTCCCCTCTTTGCCGGGGGGTGATAATTGTTTCTGGAGACTGTTCCCCAATTGATTAGCCGTCACCCGCAGCGATTGTATCAGTAAATAGACGGGATAGATGGCTATTTGCAGGGCAAGAGCGATCGCATTTTGACCGCGACGGGAAACGCGGCCGAGGTTATCTTTCAGACGGATCAAGCGACGGTTGATCAGGTTGAACAGTCGGCTTTTATAGGGATCGGCAGCCATGGATTTTGGGCGATAACATCTTCATTTAGACTATCCTATTGTGCAAGGGCGGGATAAAAAAATTTTTTGCTAAAACCCTTGACTCTAGGAAAGATTATTGTTATATTTAAAAAGGTCTGAAATCCAAGCCCCCATCGTCTAGTGGCCTAGGACACCTCCCTTTCACGGAGGCGACAGGGATTCGAATTCCCTTGGGGGTATGCAAAAAAGTCAGAAGTGTCAAGCTTCTGACTTTTCGGTTTTTTTCTCCCGTTGATGGCTTTTCGGTAGGGTGACGGTGAAAATTGTTCCTCGATCGATCTGACTTTCGACGCTAATTTGTCCATGATGACTGAGGGTAATCGCTAAAGCGATCGCTAATCCTAATCCTGTTCCCCCGGAAGTGGCGGAATTTTGCCGTGCGGGATCGAGACGATAAAAGCGATTGAAAATATGGGACAAAGCAGCCTCGGGAATCCCGATTCCGTTATCTTTGACGCGCACCAGTAACACCGATTGTCGATCGCGTTTACTTTTTTCCAATTCCACTGCCACATTTTTAGGCTCAGATTCGGGCAAAAAAGCGTGTTTTAGGGCATTAGAAATTAAATTTGTGAATAAACGAGCCAATTGATCCCAATCTCCCTCCATAGTAAACATTTCATCGCTGTAGGAAAAATCCTCTTGGTTCGGTTCCACAATCGACAAAGAGAGGCAAATTCCCTGCTTATCGGCGATTAAACGCTGTTCTTCCACCACTTCCATCAATAAAGCATCCAAAGGTACAGCTTGCTCGATCGGTTGGACGATGCCACTATCAGAACGGGCTAAAAAAAGCAGATCATTGACTAAATTGCCCAATCTTTCCGTTAAACGCTCGATCACCTGCAAGCGTTGATCGCCAGTTTGGGGATAAGCGATCGCCATTTGCACGTTAGTTTGGATAGTGGCGATCGGATTGCGTAATTCATGGGAAGCATCGGCGGTAAATTGTTTTAAACTCTGATAGGACTCTTTTACCGGTTGAATGGCTAAACCGGACAAAAACCAACCAATCCCGGCGACACTGGCAATCATCAGGCAAATTCCGACGATTAAATCCAATAATAGCTGTCTAATTGGTTTTGTCACCTCAAACCAAGGATGACTTACCCGCAGATATCCCAAAACATAATGATCGATTTCCACCCTTTCGGTTATTTGTCGCAGCAGACGATCATCGGATAAGCGAATAGTTTCCCCCTGACGGTGGGGATGGAGGGGAATATCTAAGGATTCGGGCAGAGTTGACCAAACTAGATTACCTTGGGGATCGAACCATTCCAAATCTATATGATCGTCCTCCACGGATTTACCCTGACTGGGAAAACTTGCGAGGGGATCGACGCGATAACGTCCTTGGTTCGGGGGAATCGATTCGATCACGAGGGAACGATTTACCACCTCAATGATGTGTTTGAGGGTATCATCAATGCGATCCACTAGGGTATGCCGCACATAAAAATACATTCCCGTAGCGAGAAAAAGCAGTAGTATGGCAGTGACAACAGTGTACCATAAGGCTAAACGGCGGCGAGTGGCTTGGAACACCGATAATCTATTTATTGGCTAGAGATTTTTAGGGCAATGTATCCTATTTTACAGCTTATTTGAGCGATTTAATAGTGGAGAATAAGTTATTTTTAGCTATAGGGAAAAACTGACGGTTGCCAAGAATAGCTAGACTTGAAGGCTCATAGTCCTTAAAAATTGCCGCTAACAAAAGTATTTTTAGATACATTCTTCTCAATAATTGTTTGAGTAGAACTACAAAAGTAGCCAAAGTGAATTATATTTAACCCTATGGCAACAAGGCTGACAGGAACGGCTAAAAATATTTTTGAGCTTATTTGAATTAATAACAACTATAAATGATGAATTTAAATTACTGGTTAATGAAATCGGAACCCAATGTCTATAGTATCGGGGATTTAAAAAAAGACGGTCAAACTATTTGGGAAGGAGTGCGAAATTATCAGGCCCGCAATTTTCTCCGTCAGATGAAGCGGGGAGATTTAGCCTTTTTTTACCATTCTAATACCACCCCGCCGGCGATTGTCGGCTTGATGCGCGTAGTGGAAACCGATATGATCGATCCCACACAATTCGATCGCGATAGTCCCTACTATGATCCCAAATCCTCTCCAGATTCCCCACGCTGGTGGACGGTTAAAGTTGAGTTTGATCGCCTTTTTCCCCAAATGCTGCCCCTAGGAATTTTAAAACAAAATTTTACCGCCGATGAATTATTATTAGTAAGGACAGGAAATCGTCTGTCAGTGATGCCTGTCAATCAAGTGATCGCCACAAAAATTCTCGCTTTAGTCCCTCGTCAAGGAGTATAAACTATGAACCAAAAAGATGCTATTAATTTACTTTCCCTGATCGGGGGATTATTAGCTGCTATTGTAATTTTAGCGGCCTTTAATGCCTATGTGATTATCACTCCCGGACAAGCGGGGGTTTTAAGTGTTTTAGGAAAGGCTAAGGACGGGGTTTTATTGGAGGGATTGCACTTTAAACCTCCCTTTGTCTCTAGTGTCGATATCTACGATCTTACGGTGCAAAAATTTGAAGTTCCCGCCCAAAGTTCCACTAAAGATTTACAGGATTTATCTGCTAGTTTTGCGATTAATTTTCGTCTCGATCCGACGCAGGTAGTGGCGATTAGAAGAACCCAAGGCACGCTGCAAAATATTGTCGCTAAAATTATCGCCCCTCAAACCCAAGAATCCTTTAAAATTGCCGCCGCTAAAAGAACCGTAGAGGAAGCAATTACTCGACGCAGTGAGTTAAAAGAAGACTTTGATAATGCCCTATCGACTCGGTTAGAAAAGTATGGTATTCTAGTTTTAGATACCAGTGTGGTAGATTTGAATTTTTCTCCGGAATTTGCCCGGGCTGTCGAAGATAAACAAATCGCAGAACAACGCGCCCAAAGAGCCGTTTATATCACCCAAGAAGCGGAACAACAGGCCCAAGCAGAAGTTAATCGCGCTAAAGGGAAAGCTGAGGCACAAAGACTATTAGCAGAAACTTTAAAAGAACAGGGAGGAGGATTAGTTTTACAGAAAGAAGCGATCGAAGCTTGGCGCGAAGGTGGAGCGCAAATGCCCCGGGTTTTAGTCATGGATGGATCGGGAAAAAATAGCGTACCATTTTTATTTAATTATAGTGATTCTTTGTCAGAAAATACCCCCTAAATTCCTGTCCAAGCTCAGAGGCATTTTAAAAGAAACCTTGCCAACTTCTCAAAATTACCCGGTGATATTATCGACAAATGGCATTGAAAACAATCTCTAGCTCCTTGACTATTTGAGGATGAATAAATTGATGATAGTTCCCTGAATGTGATTAAACCGAGGCGCAGTGAATCGGTGCAATCTAAACAGAGAAAAGAACAGAATCAAGGGAAGATCCCTAGAAATAGTTTTCGGACTTTATTGGGGGACTTAGAGACGATTTACCTGAATATGGTAGAATGTGCGATTAGAGAGGGAAGTTATCGTTTTTCTAAGATAACTCGACCGACTTCTCCGCAACAGAAGGCGTTGATTGGTACCCAGTAACGGAGCATCAGAAATTGTCTTAACCCCTCCTACAGCAGAGGTTATGGTCTTTTGTCAAAGGGGAAGTCGAGTCTTCTGGTGGGACGGTGAATATTCTTGATCATCCGGCGGCGAGTCTATCGGGAAGCTTTACAGTTTAGCGTTTCTGGACAAACCGGCGCGATGATGAAAAACAGCCTAGAGCAGTTGCTCTCGTCGGGGTGTCAATGCTATGATTAGGAATAGTTTTGCGGGTATAGTTCAGTGGTAGAACGTCACCTTCCCAAGGTGAATGTCGCGCGTTCGAGTCGCGTTACCCGCTTCTGACGACAATTGTTACGACAACTAATTAGGGTTTGCTGAAAAAGTTTGGATCTTCTCGACTTTTTGTGATAATTTTTGCCTATGGAATCGTGAAATGTTTACTGGGAAAGACTTTTAGGACTATTTTGTTAAAGTAACTATAGTTAGTAAAAGTATAGTCAAATATAGACAGACTGAATTCCATTTCAGAAATTCCCTTCACTTTTACTTCGAGAGATTAATTCTCCTTGGGTGAACTACGCACCTCTCTATCCCATAGCGGTTAAACGCATTTGGGAATGCTTTTCGCAAAATGTTGTAGGAACCCATGACATCAGATTGAACCAGAATCCCCTTATCTGTACGATATAACCCTCGCGAAATTCAGTTTCCTGAAAACACTGGCTTTTCAGTTGTTTGTCCATACACTGGTAGCAGCTCTAAATTCAAAAAATTAGCAACGGAGGTATAGGATTCTTCTTGAATAATCACAGAGATTCCTACTAATTGACATTTATAACTAATCATCTCAATTAATCGAGCATGAGGAATGGTCACAAATTTTTGATTGTTGACTTTTCCTAAGTTCAATTCTTGTTTCCAACCGTCATTTTTCCCAATTACTAAAGTTGTTATCTCTTGGTCAACTAAGAGATTGACTAAATAACGACTAGCCTGATGAAGATAATCATCTACTTTCTGATTACGACAGCGAGTTAAACGGCGAATCCTCTGGGAACTTTGAAGATTGCCTTTTAACAGAGATTGTAACTTAGCCCGACGTTGGTTATAAAATTGATTCAGGCTTTTTAACTGACAGGGGGACAAGCGAGCTAGAAAACTTGCTAACAAAGGCTTCTGGCTTCTCTCACTAGAAATAGATCTAGCGATTCTAGGCAAAAAGCTAACGAAAGAACTAGGGATAGGAGCGAGCTTACTAGGAATTATTATTAATAAGTGAGAGATGGTGCGGCAAACTTTTTCGAGCTAAAACCATGAAAAGCTTACGATATATGGATTTCAGCCTTCTTGTCCCCCTGTCAGGCCGAAGATTGTTCAAATCCAAGGCCGGTATGACCTAAAATATTGAGAAAGGTAATCGCTATGGCAAAGCGTCGTAATCCTGCTAAACGATTAGGTTGATAGGAAACAGTAGAACGTTCTACTGAAGAGCTAAAATAGGGAAGGTTAAATAATTGAGTGGTTGTCATGGTTATTGTTGAAGATGAGTTAAAGAAAATTATCTTTCCCAAAAGTGATTTACTGAGTGATGAATCCCCTATGGAAACAGAGTTACATCTGCGTCAATTGATGCTTTTGATCCAATCACTAGAGTTATTATGGAAAGACCGCCAAGATTTCTATGCTTTTGGTAATCTGACTATTTATTACAGTCCCAATCAACGTAAATCAGAATATTTTAGGGGTCCTGATTTTTTTGTGGTTTTGGGAGTAGCAAGAAAACCGCGTAAAAGTTGGGTAGTGTGGGAAGAAGATGGCAAATATCCCCATGTCATCATCGATATTTTGTCTGATTCAACGGCAGAAACCGATCGAGGTCTCAAGAAAGAAATTTATCAGGAAACTTTCTGGACTCCTAACTATTTCTGGTTTGATCCCACCAGTTTAGAATTTAAGGGGTTTCAGTTGATGGCAGGAAAATACGAAGAAATTGCAGCGAATGAACAGGGTTGGTTATGGAGTCAACAGTTAGAATTATTTTTAGGGGTTCATGACAGCCAATTACGCTTTTTACCCCTGAAGGTAAACTCGTTCCCACCCCTGAAGAAGTAGCGGAAAAGATGGCTCAAAAATTACAAGATTTAGGGATAGATTGGCGAGATTTGGTTTAAGTTTGACCTGAAATCTTGATCAAGCAAGCTGAACTGCAACTTATGAAGTAACCTGCCCAAATGCTATAGTTAGGGTTTTTTACCGCAATCATAAGCTGTTGACTATCTAAATAACTCTTTAAGACTGCCAGGGAGAGGGGGAAAGGAAGCAGGGAGAAGAAATTTGAGCATTTGTACTAAATTATTCAATACGCAATTTAATGCAGTACAGCTTAAACAAAAATCGAGCTATATTTGCCAATTCTCGAGATGATACTAAATCCGTTGTGTATAGCCTACTTATGAGAACAGGCAAAAGGGGTAATAAATAATCAGTCTTTAATAACCAGATTTAGTATGATTTGCTCTGCTCTAAGAAGTAACTACATTCTTCCTAAGCTCCCAATAGGAGGCTTTTGGTGCTAAAAAAGCAGCTAAAGTAACTATCTGAATTTTAAGTGCCTACTGCTCATTTTTGGCAAGATTTCATATACTAGGAATATAGAGATAAAAAAGAGGAAAACTGATGATTACTATACGCCAAGCGGAGGAAAGAGGCCACGCTAACTATGGTTGGTTGGATACCTATCATACTTTTTCTTTTGCCCAATATTATGATCCCCAACAGATTAATTTTAGGAGTCTCAGAGTTATTAATGAGGATAAAGTGATTGGGGGAAAAGGATTTCACACCCACGGACACCAGAATATGGAGATTTTAACCTATGTTTTGGCGGGAGAACTAGAACACCAAGACAGTCTCGGCACTGGTTCCGTGATTCGACACGGTGAAATTCAACGGATGAGCGCAGGAACGGGGATAAAACACAGTGAATTTAATCATTCTGCCACTAATCCCCTCCATCTTCTGCAAATTTGGATTATTCCCGACCAAAAAAATCTAGAACCCAGTTATGAACAAAAAGCGATCGAATTTTCTCCCCATACCCTACAATTAATCGCCTCTCCCACCGGTGCCGGTAACGCGGTTAAAGTCGATCAAGACGTTAATCTCTACGCAGGAATTCTGCCCCTAGGCCAGTCCCTGACTCATTCCTTAGCTTCCGGTCGTTATGGCTGGTTACAAGTGGCTAGAGGGCAAATAACTCTAAATGGCGTGCATTTACGAGCGGGGGATGGAGCGGCAATTAGCGAGGAAACTTCTTTGGCTATTCAATCTCTAGAAGACTCGGAAATTTTGCTTTTTGACCTAGGGTAGTGGGGTTGAGTGTTAGAAACCCTAGGGGCGAAGTTTTGCCGTCAATTCCCCGGCCGACTTTCAGCCATCAATACTGTCCACCACGCTGAGAAAATCGTTATGGATTAGCTCGGCGATAAAATTCTCTGGATCGGTGATAGGAACAGTAACGCCTTGGCTGGCCACCATCTGTGCAGCCATCCGAGTCATGAATTCCTGTCTTGTTTCCGTCATTCTCCCCTGACATTGTTGTAATTTTTCCACCAATTCCAGTGGGGAATCGGCCACCAGTTTATCTCCCTCGCGGGTGACATAAATTGTCATCTTTCCTACCTCCTAAATGATTGGGAACGAGAATTCGGCACTACTAAACCACTTCTGGAGTTGCTGATTTGAGATATGAATCTTCTTTTCTAGTATTTTTAAAACCTAGAGCCAAACTAACTTTTGCACGGGAACCTGCACAGTTGGCATTCATACCTTGATTCAGCAACGCCGATTTTTCATGGAGTAGTCTCCTTGTCGTCAGCTTGAAATTGAGGGGGGTTAGTACCCCCTTACAGAAATTCAATCAGATAGAAAACCCTGAAACTCCACCACCGCATTGCGTTTCAACCAAGGATTAATTTCCTTTCGTTTTACAGGTCCGTGATGGTTGACGGTAAACCGCAGAAGTCTGGCGCAATACTCGATAGCGAATTTGTGGTTGCTTTTCGAGACTTTGATAAACGTCTCGCAATCCGTCTTGCCAGAAGTATCTTTGAGCAACTTTTTCAAGCTAGGGTCAAAATCCATCGAATCGCCTGAGCATTGAAAAATTCCAGCTTCTTCCGAGCAAGGGGTGTTGGAGTCAGGATTCGTCGTGTCCCTTCCTTCGTTCCAGTTCCATGAACTCTCGAAGCCGCCAAGCACCCTCAGTACCTCCAGCATGACTGCCTTGCGGTGTAGGACACCTTGCCAAGGTCCGAGTTCTGGTTTGACGTTGGAGTAAATGTCGTGTTTATCATTCGGCGTGAAGATATCATCTGGAGCTTGCTTGGCCCAATCGATCAATTCATTCAGAAACGAATCAGGGGGTACTCCACGATTGAAGACTTGTTGTTTACAGGCGATAAATTTTCTAGTCATAAGTACCTCGATAGAATTAATTACACATCAAATTAAGCCTATAAACCTAAAGCTTTGCGAGTACGAGGTCCAACAATACCATCAGCAGTTAGTCCAACAGAAAGTTGAAAGGCAATAACAGCTTGCTTGGTATTTTCTCCAAAATCTCCATCTATTGCCCCCGGAGAAAAGCCTTTATCTGTTAGTTTTTGTTGAAGTTCAATAACATCTTGACCAATTGAACCTAGTTTAAGTAAGGGTTCATCTTCTTCAACTGTGCTACCTAATTTATTAGCAACTTCCTGTCGTAAACGAGGTAATTGACTAAATAACCAATCCCCCGGACAATCAGTATTACTAAACTCTCGATGTCCTCGAATATTCTTGGGGCTAATGTTGCAAGAGCTAGATAAAGAAACGCATAATTCTACTAAACTATCCCACTGTTTTTGTCCCATGTGAAAAGTCATGAAGTTGCCTTCATTTTCAATTCCAGGACACTTATTACCGCCAGCAAGTCGGTTTCCGTCTTGGCGAGCATGGGCAGATTGAACGCACATTCCTTGTTTGACTGCATCAAGAGTTCCATGTCTTCCTTCTAGAAGAATTCCTCCAGTTGTATTCAGAAAATTATGTCCAGAATCACTCCAGCCTCTACTATCCATGTGAAATTTTTGAATATCACGAGCTAATTGTTTAGCTCCATCTATTGTTCCCTTTGAGGAATCGTTAGGGGGATTCTGATTATCGGTATGGTGAATCACGATAAATTTAGGCACTGTTTTATCAAAGGGACCGGCTGGTCTTGATCCCCATTCATTAGTTGTAATCACTTTGGCAGTAAAAGGCATTTTTTTGTTCTCCTTAGTTAGAGTAAGTTAAAATTAGAATAGTTTAGAGGATTGAAAAATAAACCTGTTTATGCTCCTCCACAACTATGCTGAGAATCTGGGAGCGTGAATGTTTTTTTGGTTCTGAGGTTAGTTACGGTATAAACTTTTCCTCGATTGTCACCAGGAGGGCAGTTTTTCGGAATTGAAATTAAACACAATTTTACTGGATCTCTGGGCTTGGAAGATTCGGCTTCAGGAACCGTGTCATAAGAAACCAGATAGATTCCGTTAGTAAATTCAATTGATGTTCCCGAACCCAAGATCGGTTTCTTGGTAACTGCATCTTGTAATCTAGTCATTACCTTAGAAACAAAAGTGTTGCTACACTGTCCTACTTTAGTAGGTGGAGGTGCAGCTTGTGATTTGAGGGAAAAGGTCGGAACACTCAAAAAAATGAGAATTGCCGTTAAAGGGAATGTTGATTTCACATCAGGGAACGTTAATTTCATATTATGGTAATAGTCTGACTTTTCGCTTATCAGGAGATGATTATAATAACTTTGTTAGAACTAGAGTTAATTTCTTAGTAAACTACACACTATTATTTCCCTCTCCTATAGTTTTGTCAGCAGAGCAAATCTAGAGAACTTCAAAAACCGAGCATCGCTTACTGATGACTATGTGAGTTCCTTTAAGATTTGTTTTGCGAACTTTTCGCGATTTCCCGCAATTCCGAATCGCTCATACTCTTTCATTCCTTGCATTGCTTGTGCTAGAGTTGTGGCAGAACGTAAAATCTGTCCAGCTTTTTTTTCTGTAGTATTTAATTCCTGAACGAAAAGATTGACTTGATTGTGAATGTCAGTAGCCACACTATTCGTGAATGCAGGTACAAGTTTCCGTCGGTCAAAACTCCATTGAGCTAATCCTAATCCCTTTGGTGGCAGGCCTTCCTCTGCGCGTGGATTAAACGAAGATTCTTGCTGCCAGCACCCTAAAATTGCTGCACATTGTACAGGAGAAAATCCATGACTTATCAGTTCATTGTGAATTATCCCTTTATTTCCTGAAAATGGTGAATTCCCCTGACCTGTGCCACCACTGGGGCGAGGGATAATATCTATTTCTGATAGTGGCACTTTCAAGAGTGCCGCCCAGGTATTTCGACCCACTATACCATCCTGTGTGAGAGAGTGTTTCCCTTGAAAACGCTTAACGGCTTCGTCAGTTTTCGGTCCAAACTTTCCATCTATTGATTCGTTTGCCGCTAAAGTTCCCCAATCTTTTAGGGTTTGTTGCAGGCGTTTGACTTCGTTAACGACTTCCGGTTTAGTATCGAAAATTCCATCATTGAGTTTGAGAATGATATGTTGATGTGTCATGAGAAATAAACTCCTTAAGAAAAGATTATTGAAAATTAGTATTGGGAGGAGGCGTTGCCGATTTTAACTATGAATTGTCCTCTAGGCAATTTTTAAAACCTCGGACTAAGCTAACTTGTGGATATGTGCCAAATTATAGCGTTTCCTGTTTGCAAGAGGTACATTATCGATGTTGAAAAGCTTACCCAGCAAAGGTTTAGCTGTGCCACACAGGTGTGAGAACCGCTATAGCACTCTTCTGGAACTTTCGGAAATCCCTGACCGAATCTAGATTCTGAAACTCTTGCTTGACAAGTGATCGCTAACTTTTTTTCTAATAAAAACTCAAATTTCGGGTTTCTGTTAGTTAGCGATAGCTTGAAGGCTTACCCCATAAGAGAGCTAGAGTTTAGAGACTGTAAGACTTTTGCCAGACTCCCTCCAAGAGCGATAGTATTTATACCTCGGTTAAGCAACGCCATTATTATTATCGCCAAAATAAAAGGATAAATTTGTCAATCTTTGTAACGAAAAATCAAGAAAAACTGTTCTCACCGTATCGCCCTGAACCTTTGCGGAGAAATTTGTTACAATGAATACAAGGGGACTCCCTGCGCCAGATCCCATCCCTAGTAAAAAATTGACCAGGTGGGGAGCGGAAGCGAATAGTTCCGAGAGGATAGGCATTTGTCAGAGTTTCCCGCTTCCTTTAGTTTTAGGGGGAAAAGCCATGAAATCTGCCACATTATTATCGCCCGATCGACCGCTGCCAGAATTTCTCCGGTCAGCTATCCAAGACCGCTTTCCGGGGAAAGCGATCGATGATCTCAGCATCCGCTACTATGAAAGCGTCGAGGATGTGGGGTGCGAGTATTTTAACGATCGGGTATTGCCAGCCTGTAGCGATGAGCCTATTGTCCGCTATCTCGGCCCATTTATATCCTACGTCCGTCTAGGAGAAGCCCTGGTTTTGGATCGGCAAGATGGCCTTGTGGTTTACGAAACCGATCGAGATGTTCCCTGCACGGAAACCGGACCTTTCTGGTTGGTGACTCCTAAATCGCTCTGAAAAAGCCAACCCTAGTTAAGACTCGATGGGTGGAGTCGCCAAGCGACAAAACCCGTCGCATCTTTATAAGGCTTGCGATCGCAACCAAGCCACGGGTAAATAGAGCATTTTCTTGGCTAAAGGCACGAAGGCACGACGGGCGAAGACATCGTAATTATTTGCTTCAATTACGTCTAAAATGCCTTGATAAAGCAGTAAAGCCGCCCAAACCGGCCAACGGGAATCGGGATTAAGGGCGCGAATCCCCCTTTCGGCGGAATCGTAGTAATAACGGGCCCGCTCAATTTGGAAGCGCATTAACCCCTTCCAACGGTCATCATTAACCCCTTTGAGTAAATCATCTTCGCTGTAGTTAAAACGCTCTAAATCCTCTAAAGGTAGATAAATCCGCCCACGATGGACATCTTCCCCCACATCCCGCAAAATATTGGTTAATTGATTGGCAATACCGAGATCGATCGCTTCTTCTTGGGGAATATAAACGCTTTGATTGCGTCGCCAAGGGGCCGAGCGATCGCCATCTTCCAATCCTAAGACCGCGCTGGACATTAACCCCACCGTTCCCGCCACCCGATAGCAGTACAGTTTTAGTTCATCAAAGGTTTGATAACGACTGCGATAGAGATCCATCTGTTGCCCGGCGATCATATCCCGAAAGGGTTGGATATCCATGGGGAACTTTTCTAGAGTATCCACGAGAGCGACATCGGCATCCTCAAGGGCAACCCCAGAAAAGACAGTTTCTAGCTGTTTTTCCCATAAATCGAGGGTTTCAGGGGTAGTTAACCGGGCTTGGGGACCATCGACCAGTTCATCGGTACGACGACACCAGACATAAATTGCCCAGATCGCTTGACGTTTTGCTTTCGGCATCAGGAGAGTACCGAGATAAAACGTTTTGGAATACTTCTCTGTAATCCGGCGACAGAGTTCGTAGGACTCCGCAAGGGAGACGAGGGGTTTGGTGGGGTGGGTCGGTTTTGGCAATTGGAGCATTCTGCTGGGGCGGAATGATTGACTTAGATTAACGGCGAACTGTGGCTAATGATATAGCATTGTCTCACTCAAGGCCATTTTCGTCATTAGTCCCTAGCCAGAGAATTAACGAGCGCTGGACACTGGTGTGGATTGGGTTTTATTCGGGTTTAGCGGTGCTGCGGGGTGATCTTTGCTGATCACTGCTGCCGCTAATTTCCCCGATAAAACCGCTCCTTCCATGCTTCCTAAATATTTTTGCATGGTATAGTCACCGGCGAGATAAAAATTCTCGATCGGAGTTTTCTGAGAAGGTCGATAAGCTTGTCGGCCAGGGGTGGCTTTATAAACCGATCGGGGAGTTTTCACCAGATGATATTTTAACAATTGACTGGGATTATCGCCAGTAAAATGTTGAGGAAAGAGTTTTTCTAATTCTTTCATCGTGGCGGCGATAATTTCTTCATCGGATTTGCTAATCCAATCCTGAGCGGGAGCGAGAACTAATTCTAACATCGAGCGATCGGGGTTGGCGTATTCTTTACAGGTGTTGCTCATGTCAGCATAAACACTGAGTAAAGGTGAACGGGAGAATAATAAATGATCGATGTCGGTTAGTTTGCGATCAAACCAGAGGTGTAAATTAATGACGGGAACCCCTTCTAATCCTTCTAATTTTTGAAAGAATTTATCTTCTTGCCAAGGTTTAGGCAGTAAAACTTTTAAGGGATCTACAGGCATCGCAGACACATAAAGATCGGCTTCAAAAAGATAATCTTCCCCGCCATCTAAACCGCGCATTAAGAAGGCTTTAACTGTGCCATCTTCATTTAAGAGAATCTCTTTTAAAGGGGCATTTAAGCACACTTCGCCACCTCTAGCGGTGATGTAATCGACTAAAGGTTGGCAGAGTCTTTCTGTGGGTGAACCATCGAGAAAGGCCATTTTTGAGCCGTTTTTCTCCTGTAAAAATCGGTTTAATGCCGTTAGTAGAATCGTGGCGGAAATTTCGTTAGGATCGATAAAGTTTAGGGCTTTCGACATAGCGATAAACACTTCTTTTTCTACCCTAGGAGGGATGTTTTGTTTCTCTAGCCATTCTGACCAAGAATATTTATCCATCTCCTCAACGTAACTTTGTCCTTTAACAATGGCAGGGAGTAAACCGAGTCCAAATTTAATTTTTTCCTCCCAAGTTAACATATCATTATTGCGAAGAATGGCAACAATACCGTTAATTGGGGCGGGAATATCAGGGAAGTCAAACCGCGAATAGGTCCCTGGTTTTTCCGGCTGATTGAAGATCATCGAGTGTTCTTTCCACTGTAAACGATCTTCTATGCCTAATTCTTGGAATAATTGCAGCATATTTGGATAAGCGCCAAAGAAGATATGTAAACCGGTTTCGTACCAGTCACCATCGGCATCTTTCCAAGCGGCAATTTTTCCCCCTAATACATCGCGACGTTCCAGTACGATGGGCGTATGTCCCGCATCGACAAGGTATTTCGCACAAGATAATCCGGCTAGTCCCGCACCAGCGATCGCAACTCGCATCGTTTCCTATCTACTCTCTAATGTCTTGTCTTTATCACATTCGCCATTATACTTCACATTTCGTTACATTTTTTTTCAGATTATCGAGAAGGCAGGGGGCAGGAGGCGACTTTGTTCTCCCCACACCCCACTTCCTTGATAACTGCTGACTGCTTAGTGGTCACTGATAACTGATAACTGGTCACTGATAACTGATAACTGATATTGTGATATGTAATTAGCTTAATTCGCTTACCTTTTTAGTTTACGCGTACACCCTCTTCAATCGATCGCTATGACTTTTCCCACTACATCCCCCCAAGTCTCGGAGATAGAGAATAATCGTGCTTGGCACAATTTAACTGGCGAACAAACCCTCGAAATCCTGAGAACCAATGGGGAAACTGGCTTAAACGAGGCGGAAATTGTTAAAAGAAAAGATATTTTCGGGTTAAATGAACTAAAAGAAACGGGGGGACGTAGCCCGTTAATGATTCTCTGGGAACAGTTTACTAACATTATGTTAGTGATGCTGATCGCCGTGGCGGTGGTTTCGGCGGTTTTGGATCTGAAAAAAGCGGAATTTCCCAAAGATGCGATCGCTATTTTTACGATTGTTATTTTAAACGGTATTTTAGGATATTTACAGGAAAGTCGGGCAGAAAAGGCTTTAGCCGCCCTTAAGCAGTTATCCTCGCCGAAAGTCCGGGTTATTCGTAATGGTAGCACCTTTGAAGTGACGGCCAAGGAACTTGTACCCGGGGATATCATGTTACTGGAAGCGGGGGTACAAATTGCCGCCGATGGCAGATTATTAGAAGCACAAAACCTGCAAATCCGGGAAGCTGCCCTCACGGGGGAAGCGGAATCGGTGAATAAACAAGCACAGAAGGTTTTACCGGAAGATGCCTCTTTGGGCGATCGCATTAACCTCGTCTATCAGGGTACGGAAGTAGTACAAGGGCGCGGGAAAGTGGCGATTACCAGGACGGGAATGGATACGGAAATCGGTAAAATCGCCGCTTTGTTGCAAGGAGTAGAAAGTGAACCAACTCCCCTACAGCAGCGAATGTCGCAGTTAGGTAACGTTTTAGTGAGTGGTTCCCTAGCTTTAGTAGCTATAATCGTCCTTGGCGGTGTAATTCGCTTTGGTTGGCAGTTTTTTGAAACATTCCTCGAAACTTCCCTCAGTATGGCTGTGGCCGTTGTCCCCGAAGGTTTACCAGCAGTGGTGACGGTGACTTTGGCAATTGGAACCCAAAGAATGGTGAGAAGACAAGCTTTAATCCGTAAATTGCCGGCAGTGGAAACCTTAGGCTCGGTAACGACGATTTGCTCCGATAAAACCGGAACTTTAACTCAAAATAAAATGGTGGTGCAGAAAGTTAATACTTCCCACCATGTCATTACTGTCACAGGGGAAGGTTACGCGCCCATCGGTGAGTTTAGTGGTGTTAGTGAAAGTGATCCCGAACTACAGGCAATTTTAACGGCTTGTGTGCTGTGTAATGATGCACTTTTGCAAAATAAAGCTCAAGAATGGTCAATTTTAGGCGACCCCACCGAAGGAGCTTTACTGACGTTAGCGGGGAAAGGCGGACTATATCGGGAAGCATTAGCACCCAAAAGCCCTCGTTTAGGCGAATTTCCCTTTTCTTCCGAAAGAAAGAGAATGTCAGTAATCTGTGAGAATGCTCAGTTAGGTTTGGGGGATTCTGCCTATTTAATGTTTACCAAAGGCTCGCCGGAATTAATTCTCGAACGTTGTTCTCTAATCCAAGTTGGGGCGGAAAGTCAACCCTTAACAGATGAACAAAGAAGCCGTATTTTGGCACAAAATGACGAAATGGCGAGTAATGGCCTACGAGTCTTAGGTTTTTCCTATAAACCGATGACAGAAGTGCCGGAAGCGGAAAGAGAAGATAGTGAGGAACAATCCTTGGTTTGGTTGGGATTGGTGGGAATGCTCGATGCACCCCGCAAAGAAGTTAAAGAAGCGGTTGCCCTCTGTCGTCAAGCGGGAATTCGTCCGATTATGATTACCGGAGATCACCAATTAACGGCCAAGGCGATCGCTAGTGAATTAGGCATTGCAGCTGCCGGGGAGCGAGTAATCACGGGGAAAGAATTAGAAAAAATGTCTCAGAATGACCTAGAGGGAGAGGTAGATGGTGTGAGCGTCTATGCTCGCGTTTCTCCCGAACATAAGCTGAGAATCGTCCAAGCCTTGCAAAAACGGGGCAAATTCGTCGCCATGACGGGGGATGGAGTCAATGATGCTCCGGCACTAAAACAAGCGGATATCGGCATCGCCATGGGGATTACGGGAACCGATGTCAGCAAAGAAGCCAGTGATATGATTTTGCTGGATGATAATTTTGCCACCATCGTCGCTGCCACTGAAGAAGGGCGCGTGGTTTACAGTAACATTCGGCGCTTTATTAAATACATTCTCGGCAGTAATATTGGCGAGGTTTTAACCATTGCAGCGGCTCCTCTGCTCGGTTTAGGCGGTGTACCCCTTTCTCCCTTGCAAATCCTCTGGATGAACCTTGTCACCGACGGTTTACCGGCTCTGGCTCTGGCAATGGAACCCGCCGAACCCAATGTGATGAAACGTCCACCTTTTAGCCCCCGGGAAAGCATTTTCGCTCGCGGGTTGGGTTGGTATATGATTCGCATCGGCATCGTCTTTGCCATTCTCACCATTATTATGATGTACTGGGCTTACCAATATACTCAGGCAACCCCCGAAATCGGAGATCCTGGACGCTGGAAAACCATGGTATTTACTACCCTCTGTTTAGCACAAATGGGTCATGCTTTAGCGGTGCGTTCCCATACCCAGTTAGCTCTACAAATGAATCCCTTCTCTAATCCTTACATTATTGCCGCCGTGGGCTTGACAACGATCCTACAATTGTTGTTAATTTATGCTCCTCCTCTACAAAGCTTCTTCGGCACTCAATGGATTAGTGGCACGGAATTATTAATCTGTTTTGGATTTAGTGCCTTAATGTTTGTTTGGATTGAGTTAGAGAAGTTATTTATTCGCTGGTTCATGACGAAAAAATAAATCAATGCCAACACCAATTATTCTGACTTTAACGGTTTTAGTCGTTGCTTTAGTCGCTTTCGTGGCGGAATGGCTACCGGTAGATTTAACCGCTTTATGTGTGGCGATTGTCCTGATTCTGTTGGGTTTAGTTACTCCCGAAGAAGGTATCGCCGGATTTAGTAATTCTGCCACGGTGACAGTGATGGCGATGTTTGTGCTTAGTGCCGGAATTACCCGCACGGGAGTGATTCAAGTAGTTCGCGATCGCTTGTTGGTTTGGGGGGGTAAAAATCCCCACCAACAGGTATTTGTACTAGGGGCATTGGTGGGGCCGATTAGTGCTTTTATTAATAACACGGCAGTGGTGGCGATCTTTTTACCCATCGTCGAAGATTGGTGTAAAAAACAAAAAATTTCCCCTTCTAAGTTATTAATTCCCCTTTCCTACGCCACGGTTTTAGCGGGGATGATTACCGTGGTGGGGACTTCTACTAACATTCTCGCTAGTGGTATTTCTGCCAAGCTGGGTTATGGGGAATTTAGCTTATTTCAATTCACTGCTTTGGGAGTAGTAACTTTTTTAGCAGGGTTGATTTATTTAACAATTTTTGCCCCGAAATTATTACCTGATCGCAAATCTTCCACGGGGGAATTTTTAGACGATGATTACGGTTCTAAAGTATATCTGAGTGAGGTAATTATTAGCCCTCGTTCTAATCTTATCGGTCAAACTTTATCTCAAAGTGGACTACAAAGAAAGTTTGATTTTGATGTGTTGGAATTAATCAGAAATAAGGTACATTTACCCCAACCTTTAGCCGATAAAGTGCTCAATGCTGGCGATATTTTAATCGTTCACAGTAGTCGGGAAGAACTATTAAAAATTAAGGATGAACGGGGTTTAGAAATCTTTGCTGATATCAAATTTCAACAAGAAGATATTGAATCGGCAATTACTACAGGTGAGGAAAAATTAGCTGAGGTTTTGATTCTCTCTAATTCCCGTTTAATTGGGACAACTTTAAAAGATTTGAAATTCCGTCAGCGTTATAATGCAACAGTTCTAGCGATTCGGCGTGGTTCGGAATTACTACAAGGAAGATTAGGAAAAATTCCTTTAAAGTTTGGCGATTTGCTCTTAGTTCAGGGACCTAAACAGAGTTTTGTGGGGTTACAAACCACAAGAGAATTATTAGTCTTAGAAGAAAAAGATATCGAATCCCTGCGAAAGGATAAAGGCATTATTGCTTTAATGATTACTTTGTTGGTGATTATTATTGCCGCTTTTGATATTCAACCGATTCTCGTCACCAGTTTAGTTGGAGTGGTTTTAATGGTAATTACTGGCTGTCTAAAACCAGGGGAAGTCTATGGTTCCATTCGTTGGGATATTATCTTTTTATTAGCGGGTTTAATTCCCCTGGGTACTGCCATGGATAACTCAGGAACGACTAAATGGTTAGCAGATAATTTAGTAGCTATCGGCGGACATCTTTCGGGGTTTTGGATCTTAGTTTTCTTCTATCTAATTACCTCATTTTTAACTGAAATCCTTTCCAATAATGCTGCCGTCGTGTTAATGATTCCCGTCGCCGTGGAAGTGGCGAAAACTTTGGGTTTAAATCCTTTGGCTTTTATGTATGCTGTCACCTTTGCTGCTTCTAATAGTTATCTAACACCGATTGGCTATCAAACTAATACCATGGTTTATGCCCCCGGGGGCTATAAATTCCTCGATTTTACCCGTTTGGGTGCGCCCCTAAATTTAATTTTGACGATTTTAACCCCTAGTTTAATTGTCTTGTTTTATGGCTTGAAATAAACAAAGAGATCGAAGATTCTTCGATCTCTAAAAAGAATTTGATCAGTAGTCAAAACTATTTCGATTCAGCGAAGCGTTTACGCAGGGATTCGGTGCGCTTTTTCGCCACGGTATTATTAGGATCAAATTTGAGAGTTTCTTCGTAGGTTTCGAGAGCTTTTTTGGCCATTTGTTTCTTTTCGTAAACATTGCCAAGATTATTGAGAGCGATCGAGTATTCAGGATAAAGTTTAATTGCCTCTTTGTAGTTACGAATCGCTAATTCCAATTGTTCTTGGGCAAAATAGGAAAAACCGATCGCATTATAGATTAGGGCTTGATTTTCTGGTTCGATGCTTTCTTCCTCAGAGATTTTTAAAGCCTTTTGTAGTAAACTCAAAGCTTGAACATAGAGTTTTTTATCCAGATAAAGACTCCCTAATTCATAGTATTCTTTAGCTGTACCTTTTTCTTTTTGCAATTTCTTTTGTAGCTTGTTAAAGGTTCCTTCCACTCGACGGGTTTTAAAGATTTGCACGATGACAAAAATTCCTAAACCAATCACGAAAATTAGCAATCCAGAAACGTAAATAAGCGGCAGGGTATCTTCCATAATTAGCGATCGAGCAATTAATATTTTTATACTTATTCAATCAGATTATAGCAGGATTTAGTCAGTTATCAGTGATCAGTGATCAGTTATCAGTGATCAGATTTGAGTTTTCAGTTCACTGATTACTGTTCATTGCTCACAGCAAAAAACTCCCATCTCCCCACACCCCACACCCCACACCCCATCACCCTATCTCCCCATTTCCCGAATTCTCAGGGGTAAACCCCAATAGTTCAGCCGTTCTGCTAACCAACCGGTGGATTCTAGCCGCTCGATCGCTTGGTTGACGCGTTCTCGGAGACTTTGGTACTGTAAACCTTTAGGGAGAACGACTCCTAGAGCGATCGCACCCAACTCGATCGGTAATTGACGATAATTGGGGAATTGCTGCACCCAACCAGTTAAAAGGCTATTATCAGCCGCAAAAGCGTCTATTTCCCCGGTTTCCAGTAAATTTAAAGCTTCTTGATAGGAAGCAACCCCGCGCAGGATAGCGTTAGGCAAATTGGAACGCACAAGGGCGATTGTCGTCGATCCGTTGAGTACGGCGATTCTAGAGTTAGCTAAGTCTTCTAAACGCTGCAATTGCGGGTTTTTCGTCACAAAACCGCTGCTATCGAGGTAATAAAAGGGGCTAAAATCCACTAAGCGCTGACGTGCAGGAGTAATCGCCACCCGAGCGATCGCCAAATCCACCCGATCATCAATAACCACCTGTAAACGTTCTTGATTACTAACGGGTTTGAGAATAATAGCACTGTCAGAACCGAGAATTTCTGACGCTAGACGTTTAGCGATGTCGATTTCCAATCCTTGCAGATTCCCCTGAGAATCAAGGAAAGCGAGGGGAGGGAGATTATTTTTGACAGCGACAATTAATTTTCCCCGGCGTATAATTGTATCGAGATCGGCACTAAAACTTGGGGCTACACCTAAGAGCAAAAAACCAAGAATAAATAACAAATTTTTCATACTGTTTTACCTAAACTAACTCGATTTCTACTTTGATTTTTAGCGGCGAACATGGCATGATCAGCCCGCTCGATCACCGCCTCTAGATTATTATCTTTAGGGCTAAATGTTGCGAAACCGAGATCAAAGCAAAACTACTGCCAAAAAGAAAATCTAGTCTCAAAAATAAATGCAGGTAAAAATAATTGCCCAAATAGCCTAAAATAATTGATATAACCAACAGGGGCAATGATTTGTTACCCAATCTGGGCAGGTGCTTTAATGCCATGGCGAGCTAGTGGTGATAGAAAAAAAGTCATTCATTATAACCATTGTAAAGGTCAATCCGCCTCTAGTTTCTAGAAGTCTGCTTTTTTCGACTAGAATAAAAAAAGCCAGCCAGAATAGCCGCAATTTAAAAAATTTCTCCTCTTAGACTTGACGTGAAAGAGTCCCTCAACCCTACTTCTTTGGATCTCAAAACCATTTTTCCCTTTAAACTCGACGACTTCCAGCAATCGGCGATCGCTGCTCTCGCTGCCGGTAAATCAGTGGTTGTCTGTGCTCCCACCGGTTCCGGCAAAACCTTAATCGGAGAATACGCCATCTATCGCGCCCTAGAAAGGGGCAAACGGGTTTTCTACACCACTCCCCTGAAAGCTCTTTCTAACCAAAAATTCCGGGATTTTCAAGAAAAATTCGGTCGTACCCCCACCGATGGCGATGAGGATTCCCCGCTGCTCTTTGCGGAAGTGGGATTGATTACCGGCGATGTGGTGATTAATCCCTCCGCGTTAATTGTAGTCATGACTACAGAAATTTTTCGCAATATGCTCTATCAAACCCCAATCGGTGAGGTAGGCACTTCCCTAGAAAACGTGGAAACCCTAGTTCTCGATGAATGTCACTATATCAGCGATCGAGGTCGCGGCACCGTTTGGGAAGAATCAATTATCTACTGTCCCCCTAGTATCCAATTAGTCGCCCTCTCCGCCACCATCGGCAACCCGGGGGAACTCACCGACTGGATTAACTGGGTGCGGCAACTGCGTCAACCCAGCGACAATAAACAGACCTCCAGCTGCGAGCTAATTAACTCCGATTTTCGCCCCGTCCCCCTGCGCTTTTATTTCGCCAATAAAGAGGGATTATTCCCGCTGCTCGACCCAAAACAGAGCAAAGTTAACCCGAAACTACACTCAAAAGTCGGCCACGGCAAACCCCGACGCTTAAAACGAGAAGATTGTCCCACCATCGCCTCGATTGTCACCACGCTGCGGGACAAGGATATGCTCCCAGCCATTTACGTCATTTTCAGCCGCAAAGGTTGCGATCAGGCGATTAGAGAGCTAAAAAACCTCAATCTCGTTAATCCAGAAGAAGCTAGAGCCATTTACTACCGTTTACTCATTTTCTTCCTGGAAGATAATCCCAATCTGCAAGAACTCGCCCTTTCCTTCTTTGCCGTCGAAAATCCGCCTTTACACCAGAAATTACTGGCTTTTTTCGCTAATAACCCCCAGTCTGAAGATCAACTCCTCAGCCTCTTAACCGCCGACCCCGAGACGAAAAACCAACTGTTTGAATTCCTGGCTAGTGCTTCCCAATTGGTGCGCGCTGACCAAGTGGAACCCCTCACCCGGGGCTGTGGTGTTCACCATGCCGGGATTTTACCCCTCTGGAAAGAATTAGTCGAACAACTCTTTGAAGCTGGTTTAATTAAGGTGGTTTTTGCCACCGCTACCCTCTCGGCCGGGATTAATATGCCCGCTCGTACCACCGTTATCTCGGCCCTCTCCAAACGCACCGATGATGGCCACAGTATGCTGACTCCCTCGGAATTTGTCCAGATTGCTGGCCGGGCCGGTCGCCGGGGAATGGACGCGGTGGGCCATGTGGTGACAGTACAAACGCCCTTTGAAGGAGCAAAAGAAGCGGCTTTTCTGGCCATCGCTCAACCAGAACCCCTGCAAAGCTGTTTTGCGCCCAGTTACGGCATGGTCTTAAATCTCCTGCAAAAACACAGTCTAGAGGAGACCAAAGACCTCTTAGAGCGCAGTTTCGCCGAATATCTCGCTCGTTTGAAGTTAAGCCCCGAACGACAACAGATTACCGCCTTAACCACAGAATTAGCTAAGTTGGATATGGAATTAGCTGGGATCGAGCGGGAGCAGGTCTTTAGTTACGAAAAGCTACGGGAAAGACTGCGGGAAGAAGAAAGACTGTATAAAATCCTCGCTAGTCAGGCAGAGGCACAGAAAAGACAGGAAATACATCTAAAATTGCCGAATATTCCCGTCGGAACTATCCTCCATCTCAAGGGCAAACATATTAAGGTCCCCGTCCCCGTCCCCGCTATCTTTGTCAATACCCTGCACGGAGCCGGTCAAGTGCGAACTCTTGTTTGTTTAGGCAGTGATAATCGCTGGTATTTAGCCGCCTATGCCGATATTAGCGAGATAGATCGAGGTTTTATCACTCCTGCGGCATTAGGCGAACTGATACCCCCTTCCCTAGAAGCTGTTTCCCTAGGGGGTTGGCGCAAGGGTGAGGAAAATACTCAGGCGATCGCCGATTTAATCCCCCAACAAGTGCAGGGCATCCCACCAGTGGCGGAACTGGCAACACAATCACAAAAAATTGAAATTGTCAATAGTCAAATTGCCGCTCATCCCCTGCAAAAACGCAAAAATCCAGGGCGATTGATGAAACTATACTACGATCGAGAGATTGCTCGCGATAAGTTACACAAGACCCAGATTAAATACCAAAAACAACAATCGCGTAAATCCTACTACTGGGAAGAATTTCTGAATCTAATCGAGATTTTGCGAGAATTCCAAGCTTTAGAGGGTTATTTGCCCACTCCCCTCGGAGAAGCGGCGGCCACTATTCGCGGGGAAAATGAACTCTGGTTAGGATTAGCGATGATGTCCGGAGATTTGGACAGATTGACGCCTAGCCAACTAGCCGCCGCCATCAGCGCTATGATTACGGAACCCCCTCGCCCCGATACTTGGTGCAATTACCCGCCTGTGCCAGAAGTTATCGATATTTTGCGACAAGGAGAGGGAAATTCCCCCGGTTTGCGAGAAGTTCGCCGTTTACTCTATCAAGCTCAATCTCGCTACGATATCACTATTCCTGTCTGGTTAGAAACCCAACTGATGGGAATTGCCTCCCGTTGGGCCCAAGGGACATCCTGGCCAGAATTGTGCGAAAATACCAGTCTCGATGAGGGAGATCTAGTGCGATTATTACGGCGCACCGTCGATGTTCTCTGGCAAATTCCCCAAATTCCCCGGGTTTCCCCAGTCCTTAAAGATAATGCCCGTCTCGCCGTCACAGCCATGAAGCGCTTTCCTTTATAATATTGACCGCTCTTTTAAACAATGGGAGATGGTAGGGAAAGTAACTGTTGGTGAATCTGCTCAATTAGGGCGAGGATTTGCTGATAATTTTGGTGCAATCCCTGGTGATAGAGGTGATTTGCTCCTTGATTTAAATCCGCTAAAGCCGATTGATAATAACCCAATTGATGCCGCAGTAATCCCCTTCTAATATAGGCATCGGCATAAAAAGGATCAATGGCAATCGCTCGATTTAAATCGGCGATCGAGCGTTCGTATTCACCTAATTGGTGAGCGGTACAAGCTAGATTATAGTAGGCTGAGGCGTTATTTTTATTTAACCGGAGAGCTTGATTAAAATCCGCTTTGGCTGAGGTAAAATTGTGGAGGGCTAAATGAGATAAACCTCGATCATTATAAATAGTGGCTAAAGTGTCGGGTTGCTGGTTAGTAATTTGACGCAAGGATTGATTAAAATCGGCTAGGGCAAGGGGATAATTTTTCCTAGCCGACTGAACTAAACCCCGATTATAGTAGGCTTGATAATAGGTGGGTTTTAACCGGATAGTCTGGTTATAATCGGTCAGCGCCTGTGGATAATCTCCCAAACGATAAAAAGCTAAACCCCGATGGAAATAGGCTAGATAATTATCGGATTGCTGTTGTAAAGAGCGGGTGCAGTCCTGCCAAGCGTCGAGATAATCCTGCAAATAAATCTGAGTTAAACAGCGATTACTGTAGGCTAGGGCCAAGTTATTTTCCTGTTCGAGGGACTGATTGAAATCCTGCAAAGCTTGCTGATAATTACCTGCCTCTAGTTGTTCAATTCCTGATCGCAACCAGTAGGATAAATGTACTGATTGAGCCGCTTTTCCCTGCCGAGGCCATCCCCCCAGCACAAGCGAGCAGAGCAGTGCAACCATAACCAATCCACCGAGGCGAGGAAGAAAATTTTTCAAAACCGTTGACATAGGAGTATCTTTGTGCATATACTCCCAATTCTGAGGAAACTTTCTCGCTCGATCAACAGACAGCCTGTCAAATACAGGAGTCAGGAGACAGGAGACAGGAGACAGGAGACAGGAGACAGGAGATTATTTTTATTTATTGTCCCCACTTCATAATTCACCCCGTGTGCAACTATATTTTTAGTCTTGATTTACAAGGCTTTCAGAAATCAGCAGAGATAAAGTATCCTCTGTAACCCTGATTCTGTCGTTTTTAGTTGCACATCGCGTTAGATTTGAAAAACTTACGGGAGTTGGGGCGATTGTGATTGTTGTTAGGGAAACAATGCTAGACCTCTCTGTGCGGTAATTATCCTCAAATTGAGGTGATTAAACCCCACAGTGCCATATTAAGTCTTATTAAGGGGTGTTAGAGCGATGGAAGTGGGATAGATAGGATAAAAGAACCACCATTTAAGCTAAACATCGCCAGGTATTTAGGGACTGGCGTAGGAATGATATCCCAGCCAGACAATCGCTCTGTAGAAGAATCAGACCAGCCCTAAATGGTGCATTATCAAAGCGCAAGTCCCTTAGCTTAAGTGGACTTGTTGAACTAAGAATCCCTCGCTCAGGAAGAAATTTATGGTGACAGTAACGCAAGCTGGGACTACAAGCTGTTCCACGACAGTGGTTAGGGGACTAGATCGGCAACTCATTGCTCAAATGAATCGACTTGTCTCAGGTGCTTTAGTTGATTTTTCTTCCCCCAAGATCAGGCTTGGACAAGCAGTTTGGCCATTCTTACAACCAGCGGCTAAACGCGCCCTAGATCGGGCAGTTGCCAATCGAGGCCAGACTCTGATTGTCAACTCCGCTTATCGGACTATTGCCCAACAACTACTTCTTTTTCAACAAGCTCAGGCGAATCGATGTGGCATTACTATCGCTGCTGAGCCAGGAAAGAGCAACCATCAAAGTGGATTAGCTCTCGATATTGAAGATCATGCAGGCTGGCGACCTTTCCTAGAAGCTCAGGGCTGGAAGTGGCTAGGTCCATCAGATCCGGTTCATTTTGACTTTAAAGGTGCTGGGGTTCGTGACATCCGCTCAACTGCTATCCTGGCGTTCCAGCAACTGTGGAATCAAAACAATCCCAATGACAGGATTGCAGAGGATGGGCAGTGGGGTCCAAATACCGCCGCTCGTCTCGGTAAATCTCCTGCTAATGGCTTTGCTAATGGTCCGACTCTGGACACAGGGGTTAATGGTGGGGGTAGCGTTGAACTAGGAGATCGCTTATTGCAACTCACGCGCCCACTTCTGGAAGGAGATGACGTGCGCCAAGTTCAGCAAGCATTAGTCCGCAATGGTTTCCAGTCAACAGTTGATGGTTTCTTTGGTCCAAAGACAGAAGAGGCAGTTAAAGCGTTTCAACAACAGAAACAATTGCAACCTGTTGATGGCATCGTTGGACCTGCCACGCTTGCGGCTTTGGGACTCTCATCTTCCTAAAGGCAAACTGACATCAATAACCATGGAAACTATCGAAAACAAAATGCAAGGAGAATTTGCACAATGATCGGTCCAACCTTACGTTTATTTGACGGATTTGACCACACTTCTCCTCAACTTCGAGACGAAGTGATGGAACTGCAAGAACTGCTCAATGCCAAAGGAATTGCTGTCGTTATTGATGGCTTCTTTGGACAGGCAACCGAAATGGCTGTCAAACAATTTCAACGCTCTCGTGGTTTGGATGATGATGGAATTGTCGGTCCGCTGACTTGGGCAGCATTATCAGACGAGCAACCTCCCAATCTTGAACTTGTATTTACCACGACGATTGCTCGCAATGATGCTTCCATGCTCAGACAATTAGAAGCCGCTCAACAGTTCAGAGCTTTTATTGAAGAAGGAGCTAACCAACAGGGCTTTCCGATTGCTGTGATTGCGGGCATTGGTTCACGAGAATCTCACTGGGGATTACTCTTAAATCCACCCGGTCCCTCTGGTACGGGAGATTTTGGTCACGGTCGGGGACTGATGCAAATTGATGACCGTGCTTTTCCTCAGTTTATCTCTACTGGTAAGTGGAAAGAGCCCAGAGAGAACATTCTCTTTGGCTGTCAAGTCCTTGCTGACAACCGAGCTTTTATGCAACGCAGGACTAATTTGCAAGGCAAAGAGCTTATCCGTGCCGCTTTAGCTGCATACAATTCTGGACCCGGAAATGCGCTAAGAGCTTTGCGCGACCGCGGAGATGTTGATTTCTTCACTGCTAACCGGGATTATGGCAAGGATACTCTCAGTCGAGCCGGATGGTTCCAGTTACGTGGTTGGAGTTGACTAACAAAGCTGTAGGGTGCGTTCCCCAAGACAACTCCTAATTACTACGCCAATAAATTCCTGGGAACGCACCAAGATTTGTTAGCGCTCTCCTTATCTATTTATGTCATAATTATTATGTAACCCCTTGTGCAACTATATTTTTAGTCTTGATTTACAAGGCTTTCAGAAATCAGCAGAGATAAAGTATCCTCTGTAACCCTGATTCTGTGGTTTTTAGTTGCACATCGCGTTAATTCATAATTCATAATTCCTACACTCTGGGCTGCGATAAACTAATAAAAGAAAGATTGTCACCGAGCAATTATGATGGCGTTACTCGCTAACGCAGTTGACACCCGATAAATGATACAGGAGTTATCTATGGAAACTATTTTTATCCCCCACCTCCTCAAATCTCCTGATCGACAAAGAGTGATCATCATCGATAATTTTATCCCCGATCTAGAAACCTTGACACCGGTGCGGGGGACCTTGCTGGTTAGACATGGGGGGAATTTTTTGGAAGTATCGGTGAAAGCAGAAACCATCGTCACCTTAACCTGCGATCGCTGTTTACAACAATATAATCATCGTCTGCAATTAAACACTTCCGAATTAATCTGGCTAGACAAAAATAAAGACTACGATAGCTCCTATCCTCTAGAGCGAGAAATAGCCTACGAAGACCTCTCGGAAACCCTCGATCCTAACGGGGATTTTGACCCGCAAATGTGGTTATACGAGCAGTTATGTCTCACTTTACCCCCCCGTCAACTCTGCGGAGCTAATTGTCAACCCCCCGATTTTCTCCTTCCGGAAAAGACTGCCATCGATGGTCGTTGGGCCTCCCTAGAATCCTTGAAAAGTCAGTTATCTCAATCGCAAAATTGAGCTTTGATGCTGATTTTTTTTCGGGTTTCGATCCCAGAGAAAAGCGATCAAAACCCGATTTTTTACTGGCCCCAAATCTTTTTCAGGACAGTTTCGGGGGTAATATCGGCGACTTTTCCCGTATTAGCCTCAATATATCGATGTAGCTCTCCCCCACTCGGTAAAACTCTCTTAGACAACGAAGGAACCAGCAGAGAGAGGGTATAGGTTCCCACGGCCACGGCTAACTGTAAAGGGACACTTTCGGTAGCTAATAATAAATTAGCACCGGCGATCATAGCCGCCATTTTACCGATATCGCCCGTTCTCGACACTTTTAAGTTATTATCCATGGCTTTGAGGGCTAAAACCCAAGCTTCATCCAATTCTCCCTGGATCGCGACAATTGGTAAATCCGGTTGTTGATGGCGAATGCCTTGGATAATTTCTAGCCAACTCTTCAGGGGATAAAGCGTTTCCAGTCCTTGGCTGATGCTCAGATCGCTACCGCCGGCGTAGAGGAGAATATAGCCGCTATCCTTGATATTGAGGCGTTGCTGCTCCATTTCGGCCCAATCGATATCATCGCGATTCAAGGTTAGTTTTAAAGGTGGACAGGGTGCGGCAATCTTTAACCCTTTGACCAGTGCGTGATAATTATCCGCTAGATAGCCTTCCGTTGGCTGGGGTACTTGTTGCGATAAGAACCAGCTGCCATTATTTTCATAGCCTATACGGTTAGGAACACCATTTAACCAGAGTAAAAGATTGATAGCAGGACGATTGGTGAGACTAATGGCGATTTCGTACTCCCGGTCCCGAATTACTCCCAAAATATTTAAATAATCCGCTAATCCGTACTGATCTCGATAGTCAAATAAAAGCACTTCCCTAACCTGGGGACAGAGACGATAGGCAGCCTTTGCCCTAGGTTCGACCAAAACATCGATAGTACCTTGGGGGTAAGTTTGCCGGAGAGTTTCTAGAGTGGGAAAAAACAGCAGTTGATTGCTAATTCCTCCCGGTACAAGGGTTAATATTCGCATTTTATCTGGATATACCTGAATCGATCAGCTTAATTTTAGCAGTGTCCCTCGTTATTCACTAAATCTGGGCAGCGATGTTTTTTCTCAACAGAATGCGATCGCAGATTCTCTTAACTATTACCCGAAGGATTAGAACCGTACATAGCATTTAAAACCAAAGCGGGGTCAACGTATTGATTGCCGTACATCAGTCCCCAGTGCAGGTGTGGTCCGGTGGTGCGTCCTGTCATTCCCACTCTAGCCATGCGGGCCCCTGCTGGTATATCCTGGCCGAGAGTAAGGACGATTCCTCCTGACCTGTCAATTAAAAAAGTACCACGGCTATCGGATTGAACCGAACCCATGAGATGACAATAAATATGCGTCCATTGACCGGATTGCATCTTAATCATGGTGCCACAGCCTGTATGATCGGATAATTCGACGATTCTGCCGGTCCACCAATTGCGAATATAACTGCCCAAGGGTGCGGCCAGATCTAACCCGGCATGAAATTGTTGACTGCCATCCATGGGAGAGAAACGATAACCGAAACCGGAGGTGTAGGTTTGAAAGTTTTCCACGGGGAAGGAGGCCCCGGCCCAAGCATTTTGAGCTATGAGGGTGGGATTAGCTTTAACGGGGTGTAAACGGTCAAATCCTAGAGAAATTAACGTGACAAGACAGCTAATCGCTAAAAAACGCAGGAATTTAACAGGCAGATATTTGAGCATGAGACTTACTCCAGACACCACAATTAAATATACCGCTAATTTTACCGGCGGCTTTTAACCGATATTTTAGTTAAGTTTTGAGTTATTATTGAGCATTGGTTAGGGATTGACAACATTTCCCCTCGGGCTGCCGATTCTCCGACTCCCCCACTTAATTTTTACTTTTTACTGACTCGTACCATGTTAGACCTAAAGCAAATTAGAGAAAATCCAGAGGAAGTACAGAAACGCTTAGATAGTCGGGGAGGTAGTTATGATATTGCCCCTATTCTCCAGTTAAATCAACAACAGAAGGCTTTAGAGTTAGAACGCAGCAGTTTACAGGCCCGGGGTAACGAAATCGGTAAACTGGTAGGACAAAAAGTGAAAAGTGGCAGCGATGCCAACAGTCCCGAAATTTTGGTGCTGAAAACAGAAGGAAACGAGATTAAAAGTAAACTAGCTCAATTAGAACCGCAGGAAAAAGCAATTAAAGCGGCTATTGACCAAAAAATCTTAGATTTACCCAATTTACCCAGTGAAACCACTCCCATCGGTAAGGATGAACGGGAAAATGTCGAAGTCAGACGCTGGGGAGAAGAATATAAACCCACCAACCCGAATATTTTGCCTCACTGGGAAATTGGGGAAAAATTGGGCATTTTAGACTTTGAACGGGCAGTAAAAATCGCCCAGAGTCGTTTTGTTAATCTTATCGCCCTCGGAGCAGCCCTAGAAAGAGCTTTAATTAATTTTATGCTCGATCGCCATATTGTCGCCGGTTATACAGAAGTTTTACCGCCAATTCTGATTAATAGTGACTCCCTGCGCGGGACGGGACAACTGCCGAAATTTGCGGAAGAAAGCTTTAAATGTCGAGATGATGAGCTTTGGTTAGCACCAACGGCAGAAGTACCCGTAACTAACCTTTATCGCGATGAAATCCTCTCATCGGAGCAATTACCGATAAAACACTGTGCCTATACCCCTTGTTTTCGTCGAGAAGCGGGCAGCTATGGCAAGGATACGAGGGGCTTGATCCGTTTGCATCAATTTAATAAGGTGGAAATGGTCAAAATCGTCCATCCTGACGCTTCTGCTCAGGAACATGAAAGTTTAGTCGCTAATGCAGAGGCAATCCTGCAAGCTTTACAGTTGCCCTATCGGGTGATTGAATTGTGTAGCGGTGACTTGGGTTTTTCGGCAGCCAAATGTTATGACTTAGAAGTGTGGCTACCTTCGGCTAATACCTATCGGGAAATTTCCAGTTGTTCTAATTTTAGAGACTTCCAGGCACGACGGGCAAATATTCGCTTTAAAGAAAAAGGGCAAAAAGGCACTAATTTTGTCCACACCCTCAACGGTTCGGGATTGGCGATCGGTCGTACTATGGCCGCTGTCCTAGAAAATTATCAACAGGCGGACGGGACAGTAAAAGTGCCGGAAGTGCTGCAACCCTATCTAAAACGGCAAGTTATTTGTTAAATTTTCTAAAAATGCTTGACAAAATACTTGTATAGTGCATTTGAAAAAGTTGCTCTTAACCCCACTCTAGAATTGCCTGTTTTAAGGCTCCTTCGGGCAAATTGGTGGGATCAAAAGACTCAACCGCTTCTATTCTGGCTAAAGCTTCAAAAAAAGCCCTCACACCACTGGCTGGTCCCGATGGGTGATCCATAATTCCGGTTCCCGCATTGAGGATAACATTACGTCCGTAATCCCCAAGGACCTGGGGAACAATACCGGGACGAATACCGGCCGAGGGAACCGGAAAAACGTTTCTATCGCGCAAAATATCGCGAATTTTGCCCTCCTCCTGGGGATCGAAGGGTAAACTACCGTAAGCGGCGGGATATAGCACCGCATCGGCTCCTGCGTGGGCCATCATCGTCCCCAAAACCACAGAATAGGCTAATCCCGTATCGCTACCGGCACACATCGCTCCAGCAAAGGCAGGATGGGCGAAAATGGGAACATCGATCGCCGGATCACTGGCTAAAGCTTCTAAAACGGAAAAACCGTAGGTAAGAACGTTTAATAACAGGGCATTGGCCCCATGTTTCACCAATAAACGGGCTTTTCTCTGCAATTCGTCCGCTTTTCCGGTGACATTAACCGCATAGAGAACATTTCTACCGGTTTGCTGCCGCACTTCCTCCAAAACTCGGCGACAACAATCTAGGCGCTCGTGGGTGGGAGCTACGGGAAGATCCGCCATGATTTCATCATCTTTAATCACGTCTAAGCCAGCAAAAGCCACTTCTCGCAGGATATCGGCGTGATCTTGGGCCGATAGTCCTAAAGCGGGTTTAAAAATTGCCATAACTAGAGGTCGATCATAAACCCCCAAACGTTGCCTAATTCCTGTGATTCCTAACTTGGCTTTTGTGCCGTAGCTTTCGGGGAGATACACCCCCACCACTTTTCCTGCTCCAGCCATGGAATATTTGCCGAAAATCATGGTTAAAAGACTGGCGATGTCATTTTCAACGTTTATCTGGGGAAAACGCACCCTAGCCACCTTATAACCGTCTGCTTCCTCCCTGATCTCCACCACTTCCGCTAGGTGTTGTTGCAGCTGCTTTTGACGATGACTGTGGCGCTCGCTCCAAGTGCCGGCGGTTTGACCGATAGCGATCGTTTTTGCCTGTTTTTCGGCATTAATAGCGGGGGGAAAGCGATAATCGACAATTATAGTCATAAAAGGTAAAAAAAGGGAGTGGGAATTATAAATTATAAATTATGAATTGGGGAAGAGGGGAGCTTTTTTTCAGTGTTGCCAAAGGCACGGCGTAGCCGTCCAGTAAACAGTGAACAGTAATCAGTGAAATGAAAACTCACATCTGATAACTGATAACCGATAACTGATAACTGATAACTGATAATGGCTTCGATCGGTTTTCTCAGCTATTGACAAGGGTTCCCCTAAAAGCCTACAAGTATTTTGGATAGGTATGGCCATTGAGGAACCGACCAAAATATGAAAATAAAGACAAGATTACGGGAATGGGGCAAATTTTTCTTAAAAAGCGGTGCTAGTATTGCCTTGGCACTACTTTTAATCTTAAGTCTGTTCACGGTTAAGGGGACTACTCCTGCTTTAGCTGTGCTTGCTCAGGGTGACGCGGTAACGGATCCCACTGCTATTTTACGCAATGCCTTACCCATAGATAATAAACCAATTCGTCAAGTGCAACAATCGATCGAAGATATTGCCAAACATCTGCGGGCCAAACGTTGGAGTCCGATTAAAAAAGATGTCAAGGATGCCAATTATGCCCTTTCTACCAAAAGCAAGGCTATCTTAGATAGTGTTCCCGAAGCAAGTAAAAGCCAAGGGGAGGAATTAATCGAAAAACTGAAAACGGGAGTGGCAGCCCTCGATACGGCCGTAGAAGCAAAGGATAAAGAGGCAGTTTGGTCAACCAGACGAGAATTGCTCAATAATATCACCGCTTTAGAAGAATTAATGGTAGTGGGTTTTCCCTTTAACGTTCCCCCGGAATACGCTAACTTGCCGCAATTGCGAGGACGTGCCACCGTAGAGATGCAGACCACCAAGGGAGATTTAACTATCGTTGTGGATGGTTACAGCGCTCCGATTAATGGGGGTAACTTTCTGGATTTAGTCCAACGGGGTTTTTATGACGGTTTACCCTTCATTCGCAGCGAAGATAATTTCGTTGTCCAAACCGGGGATCCCGTCGGTGCAGAAGAGGGATTTATTGACCCGAAAACTAAGCAATATCGCTCTATTCCCTTAGAAATTTTGATTAAAGGGGAAGAAGAGCCAGTTTATGGCAATACTCTCGAAGAATTAGGGATTTACTTACCCAGTCTCGCCTTGCCTTTTAACGCTTTTGGTGCATTGGCCCTAGCGCGTCCGGATACCAATCCTAACGGAGGTTCCTCGCAATTCTTTTTCTTTAAATTCGATAATGAATTAACTCCTCCGGGGTTTAATCTCATGGATGGTCGTTATTCAGTTTTTGGCTATTTAGTCGAGGGAAAAGAGGTGTTAGAAGAACTTACCGATAAGGACAAGATTATCACCGCTAAAGTGGTTTATGGCTTAAATAATCTCGTCCAACCTAGCTAGGTTGGCGTTTTTAACTAGGTTTTGTCAAGGCAAAAAATTAGTCAACATAGGGGAAGCAGCTCAGATTCTGGGCGCTTCCCCCGATACCCCTAGGATCGTTTCATTCTCTCATCGGAATAAATATCTGAAAGTTTTTCAAAACGTCGTGCTTTGTAGGTTGATTCATAAATCAACCTACTATGAATCAACCCTTGATAAGGGGGGTACCTGACAACTTTTAACACCTACCTACTTAAGATTATTAATTCCGCAATCTATCGCCCTGATTATTATTGCTTTGATAGGGGCAAAAGTTATTTAATTAACATCAGTTTTATCTAAGTTCCCCTTTCCCTTAATCCTCGTTCATATCCCCAATCAGCAACGCCTAGGAAGAGTTTGCCGATAGCTAAGGGCTAAGAGATGACAGAGTTGGTGATATAGTAACTAAAGATCACATTTAAATCTAACCTTGCCATAGATGCACAAATCTCGAATCTGGCAACCCCAAAAATCTCCCGTCTCTAACATCAGTTTTAGCGATGAAATGAGGTAAGAATTTTGACCAAAATACTTAGCGATCGCATTGCCGTTTATCTGCTCATCGGTGGACTCCTGTTTAGAATCATCATCGCCCTGGGGCTTTATCCGGGGTACGATGAGGCCTATTATTACGTTTACAGCCATAATCTGGATTGGAGTTATTTCGATCATCCGCCAATAGTAGCGATTTCCACGGGTTTTGGGACTTGGATCACGGGATTAGTCAATCAATTTACCATTCGCTTCGGGACTCTCCTTTTCTATACTGGCAGCCTCTGCTTGCTATATCTGACAGCTTTAAAATTGTTCAGTCTGCCGGTCGCCAGAATGACTTTAGCGATCGCCAGTCTCATCCCCATCTATGGGATTGTCTTCGGGATTCTTTCGCAGCCAGATAGTCCTTTAATCTTTTTTTGGTCATTAACAGTCTATTTAGCTGCCCAAGAATTCTGGCCAATTCGGGAAAAAAACTATCATCCTAGCTATCGTCTCGCTTATATTGGACTTGCCGTAGGATTGGCGGTTTTAAGTAAATATCACGGCTTTATTTTGGGCTTTGGTTTAGTTTTATTTTGTCTGACCACTCCCCGCTATTGGCCTGTATTTAGATCCCCTTGGTTGGGATTAGGATTTATTCTTTTTTTGATAACTTTATTGCCGATTATCTACTGGAATATTAACCATGATTGGATTTCCTTTCGCTTTCATTTAGAAGACCGTTTTTCTGGAGAACCCAAAACCTTTAATATTCTCGGTATTCTCTCGGTTATTGGCATTAGTATCGCCACGATGTTTCCTCCTTTTGGTCTGCCGATGTGGTGGGTGACATTTAAAAGCTTTGCTGAACAAATTCCTAACTTTCTCTCGAAAAAAAGATTTTTTCAGCGAGATGAAGAATCACTCAAAAAATGGTTAATTCTCTCGGTTTCTCTGCCTTTAATCCTGGGAATGCTTTATGTGGGTGCTTCCCATTATCTCGCCCCTAGTTGGATTTTACCCGGGTTCTGGTCCTGCACAATTTTATTAGGAGAAAAGGCCAATACTTGGCAGCAATCTTCTCGAATCTGGGTAAAAAGATGGTTATGGGGATCGGGAATTTTTATCGTTACTGTTTTATCTATAGCAATGCTTCACGTTACTTTTGGCACTTTCCAAAAACCTAGTCAATACGCAATTTTTGGGGGAATTATTGCCCCAGAACAGGACCCTTCTCGGGAAATTGTCGATATCGATCAACTGCGCCAAGGCTTTGCTAATTCGCCCGAATTATTAGCGCTCTTAAAAGATTCTAGCTTCGTTTTTACCCATAATTTTTATGTGACAGCATGGCTAGATATGGCTCTTTATCCCCTAGTTCCTATTCCCGTCACCTGTTTTAACAACGATCAAAGGGGTTATCAAATTTGGTTTAATCCTCAAGAATGGATCGGTAAAAATGGTTTATTAATTACTACAAATAGTTCTCTAGAAAGACCAGAAATAATCGATCGCTACCGTCCCTATTTCCAAGATATAACTAAAGTAGCTGTCATTCCGATCAAGCGCGGTGGTGTCGCCATCGAACAATTTCATGTTTACCAAGCTAAAGGACTAATTAAAACTTATCCTTAAAGCAGTTATCAGTTATTGGCGGATAGGGGATAGATAAAATAGTTCATAAATACTGATAATTTCTATCTCCTGAATTTTGTAAACTTTTTTACTTTTTACTTGGTAAATATGTCCATTCATCGAGTGCGTATTGCTAGAGATAAAGGGGAATTTGTCCAGTCCTTAGTTAATTTTAATCAGGGAATTGGTCCTTTTCAGACCTATGCTGATGTCATCGCTTTTGCGGCGGCTTTAGGGGTAAGATATCAAGAGAGGGTGGCCATAGAAAATGTAGCGAAGGAACCCTCACCTATTAACCTAGAAATTTTTATTTCTCGTGGCTACGATACCCTAATCAAATTATTGGCAGTCAATGAATTGCAAGACACAAAAATTCTTTCTCCCCACGGGGTAGATTCGGAAGCTTTGCGAGTGACAATTTTCGAGGAATATGCCAACGCCGGTTTAGCAAGATTAGAACGAGAATTGCGCGGTGCGGTGGATTATACTGAAAGATTATTGTTAATTATCAGTCAAGAACGTTTTCGAGAAATTACTGCCACAACGGAATTCGATTTAGGCAGATTTTTGTAGTAGAAATCGCCAATTCAAAAATGAAACGCATCAACCTCAAGAGTTGTCAAAGAAAGGCTCATCAGGTACTGTCTGATCATTAACAAAAACAAATCAGACCCAAAAACGAAGCCCTCAACATCTTAACATAGAACAAAGAAACTTGCTCTACCAACTTAGTCAGGAGGGGAATTTATCTCAACGGCAAATGGCCGTCTGGCTCGGATGTCATCAAAGCACGATATCACGAGAATTAAGAAGGAATCAAAGTTCCCTAGGCTGCTATCTACCTGACACAGCAGAAGCTGAAAGCGAGACGCGCACCAAAAATGCCAAACAACCCTTTAAAAATGTCAGCGAGTCAGCCTTAGAGTTGGTCAAAGAAGGATTGAAAGATTATCATAGTCCCGAACAAATAGCAGGTCGTCTGAAAAAAGCTGGTCAAGAATCGCTCAGTCATGAAACCATCTATCCCACATTCCGCACCCTAAGTGTCACAACGTCTCAAAAGAGGAAGGGGCGTGAGTCAAAATACTTATCTAGAGGAGTGAGTTGGCGGCAAGCTGCCGGCAA
>NZ_JACJSV010000039.1 GCF_014698335.1 Microcystis viridis FACHB-1342
AGCGGGAATCCGATAGAGAGGTTCGTAGTTAACCCAGTACGGGTCAAAGCGTACAAAGCTAATTCTAGATGCAATATTTGCGTACAGAATTAGTAACTATTCTGCACTAACAAGAACAAGATTAACTTATAACTTACTCTAGTGCAGTCAAACCCGATCGCCTGAAGCGATCAAAACTATCCAGGGTGCAGGAGTTGAACCTGCCTAGCACGAATTATGAGTTCGTTGCCTCAACCGCTCGGCCAACCCTGGGTTATACTATTAACTCATTATAGATCGGTAATTACTCTGAACGTGAAAATTCAGCCCCACCAAGATGAAAAAATTTGCAATCAGCACCTCCTTGCAGTTAGGACTCCTTTTGATGGTAGCCATGTTAGCCGCCGGTTTCGGTAGCGGTTGGGTAGCCTATCAATTGGGAATCGCCTCCCTGAAGGGAGTCAGTCAACCGGATATCAACCCCGCTAAAAAGTTTACCAACGATCGCACCAGTTATGGTCGCAATCAAACTTTTATCCCCGTGAAAGAACAAGAAGTAATTAAAAGAGTGAGAGTTTATATGCAACAACAGAAAAACAAACCGCAATCAAAGAACGAAACCAAGGGATAGGCTTTAAAAAAGGCGAATTTTGCCTTTTCGCTATGGATAATCAGGATTTATTGACTCGTTTAATTTTAGTCTTTTTACTAATCGTCCTCAATGCTTTTTTCGTAGCGGCGGAATTTTCGCTTGTGTCGGTCCGTCGTACCCGCGTCAGTCAGCTAGTGGCTGCGGGAGATGTGCCAGCGCAGACGGTACAATCTCTACAAAGAAGTCTCGATCGCTTACTTTCCACTACTCAATTAGGCATCACCCTTTCTAGTTTAGCTTTAGGTTGGATCGGGGAGAGTACCATGACCGTTTTTGTGAAGAAATTACTAAGTTTTTTACCCTTTTCTTTAAACTGGCAAAATCTTCTCTCCCATGGTTTCTCTCTTTGTCTAGCTTTTTTAATTGTTGCCTATCTCCAGATAGTTTTTGGGGAACTTTATCCCAAATCCCTAGCTTTAATTTATGCCGAACCGATGGCGCGATTATTAGCAGCACCTATTGGCGTTATTTCCCGGATTTTTAAGCCTTTTATCGGTATTCTCAACCAATCAACTCGTTTTTTATTGGTTTTAACCCGTATTCCCGAAGTGGATCTACAGCGTTCCAGTCGGGTAACTTCCGAGGAATTACAATTAATTATCAGCATGGAAGGGGAATTAACGGGATTAGAAGCAGCGGAAAGGAAAATCTTAAACAATGTTTTCCAGTTTGGCGAAATCACTGCCTCAGAAATTATGGTTCCCCATAACCGTTTAATAGCTATTCCCTCGACCGCAACTTTTGAGGAATTATTGCTCCAAGTAGTTAACAGAGGCTATTCTTGTTATCCTGTGGAAGGAGATTCCAGCGATGATATCCGTGGTCTGATCGATTTTAAAGATTTAGCTTTACCCCTTGCCGAAGGTCAGTTAAATTTAACAACCCCGATTAAAACTTGGTTGAAACCTGTGCGTTTTTTCCCCGAAACCACTCCCTTAAATGAATTACTAACAGTGATGCGGGAATCATCCTTAAAGATGGTTATCATTGTGGATGAATTTGGCAGAACAGCCGGTTTATTAACTCTGAAAGATTTAATCGGTGAGATTCTGGGAACTTTTTCCCCTAGTGATCAATCAGGAATATTAGAATACCAAATCCTCGATGAATCAACTTTTCTCGTACAAGCACAAATGAATTTAGAGGACGTGAACAAAGCATTAAATTTAAGCTTACCCTTGGCCGATGAATACCAAACCCTAGCCGGTTTTATCCTCCATCATTGGCAAAAAATACCGAGGGTGGGAGAACAATTATATTACCAAAATTTAGAATTTACCATCATTTCTAAGGTAGGCCCTCGCTTGGAACAAATTAAAATTTATCGACAACAATTATCCTCATGATATAAATAATAAACAACTTTTCTCATTGCTCCTTTTTGATTGTTAATCGCGTCAATAGCTGCCCACTCCTATCACCATGAAACACCTTTTGGCACTCCTCCCCCTCAGCTTGGGATTAATTGCCCTCACCCCCGCAAATTTGCCCCTAGAACGCCTTGAAATCTCACAATTAGGAACATCTACGGGATACGATGAACGACTGCCAAAGGACAAAAAAACCCTACTACAAGCTATCGATCATAGTTTACGTTATCTAAATAGCTCGGCGGCGATCCGCGCCTATCAAAATTATCCTATTCCTGAAATAACTCGTCAGCGAGTGCAGCGTTCCTTAGTACGTTTTCGTCAATTAGTGCAGAATTCTCCCACTCCCGCAGCTCTACAAAAGGCAGTTAAAAAAGAATTTATTTGGTATCGTTCTTTGGGTAATGATAGTCAGGGAAATGTTAAGTTTACTGGTTATTTTGAGCCAATTTATCAAGCAAGTCGGCAAAAAAACGCCGAGTATAAATATCCTCTCTATCGCCAACCTGCTAACTTTTCTCGCTGGTCTAAACCCCATCCAGCTAGGGTAGAATTAGAGGGAAAAGATGGTTTACTAGGGGAAAATAGCCGTCTAGCGGGATACGAATTAGTCTGGTTAAAAGATCGCTTAGAAGCTTATTTAGTTCATGTGCAAGGTTCGGCAAAATTACGTTTACCTAATGGTCAAATTATGAGCATCGGTTTTGATGGCAATACCGAGCATCCCTACACAAGTCTGGGAAAAGAAATGATTGCCGATGGTATTTTTCCTGCTGAGGGTTTAACCTTACCAATGGTTTTGGATTTTCTCAGAAGTAATCCTGAGCAATTAAAGAATTATATCCCCCGCAATAATCGGTTTATTTTCTTTCGAGAAACCCACGGTGCGCCTCCCACTGGTAGTATTGGAGTTCCGGTTTTACCAGAAAGATCGATCGCTACAGATAAAAGTATTTTTCCCCCCGGTGCTTTAGCGGTAATTGAGACAGAAATTCCCCAGGAAAATCTTAATAAAAAATTAGTGAGTCGCTATGTTCTCGATCAAGATACTGGCAGCGCAATTAAAGGTACTGGGAGGGTAGATATTTTTATGGGAACAGGAAAAAATGCTGGCGATAAAGCTGGTTTAGTTAATACCCCCGGTCAGTTATATTATTTATTATTGAGGGAATAGGAAATAGTATAGGTAGAATTAAGATAGACTTCCCAGAATCGGTTATCATACTTAAGTGATAATTTAAACAATAGAATCATGAAAAAAACCGTAAATATAGATTGGTCGGATTGTGGTCCAATTACTTTAGTAGTCGTGCAGCCGACTTCTTTTTGTAATCTCAATTGTGATTACTGTTATTTACCCGATCGCCATTTAAAAAATACCTTATCCTTAGATTTAATCGAGCCGATTTTTCAGAGGGTTTTTAGTAGTCGTTTTCTCCAAGATAATTTTACCATTTGCTGGCACGCAGGCGAACCCTTAGCAGTTCCCATCAGTTTTTATGAAAGTGCCTTTGCTAAAATTGCAGAAGTTAGCGAGAAATATAATCAGCAGGGTTATTGTTTTCGTCATTCGGTACAAACTAACGCCACTTATATTAACGATGCTTGGTGTCAATTATTTAAAAAGCATGATGTTTATGTAGGAGTCAGTCTTGATGGACCGGCTTTCATTCATGATATCCACCGGCAAAATCGTAAGGGAACTGGCAGTCATGCTGCTACTATGCGGGGGATTTCTTTCTTGCAAAAACATGAAATTGATGTTAGTATCATCGCTGTTTTAACAGAAGATTCCCTCGACTATCCCGACGAAATTTTTAACTTTTTCTGGGATCATGGTCTTACCGATGTGGCTTTTAATATGGAAGAAACCGAGGGGATTCATTCGCAATCTTCCTTAGATAAATTAGGGATTGAACAACGTTATCGCCAGTTTATCGCCAGATTTTGGCAGTTAGTCACGGCTAAACAAGGAGAATTTAAGCTGCGGGAATTTGAATCGATCTGTAGTTTGATTTATGCCGATGAACGCTTAGAAAATACCGATATGAATCGACCTTTTATGATTGTCAATTTTGATAATCAAGGTAATTTTTCCACTTTTGATCCGGAATTACTATCGATTAAAACCCAACCCTACGGTGATTTTATCTTTGGTAATGTTTTGAGCGATTCCCTAGAATCTATCTGTGAAACTGAGAAATTTCAAAAAATTTACGCTGATATACGCGGTGGAGTCGATTTATGTCGCCAAAAATGCGATTATTTTGGGGTTTGTGGGGGTGGTGCCGGTAGTAACAAGTATTGGGAAAATGGCACTTTCAACTCCACAGATACTAAAGCCTGTTTATACCGGATTAAGTGTATCACCGATATCGTTCTTGATCGCCTAGAAAATTTATTAGAAGTTTAAAGATTTTTTTAGCTATCAGTAAACAGTTATCAGTTATCAGTTATCAGTTAAGTAGCTGGTTATAATTAAATTAAAAATGGATTTTAGGTTCGATCCCCCCTGCCCCCCTTGATAAGGGGGGTGCCGATCCCCCCTTAGTCCCCCCTTAATCCCCCCTTAATAAGGGGGGCATCTGATAATTTTTAACGCCTACCTACTTATCAGTTATCAGTTCACTGATTATTGTTTACTAATAACCTATGAAAAAACTTAATCTAAATACCATTTTTCCAAAGTAATGGCATGGTATTATTCTTCTTCTAAGGTTAATCCTAACGCCTCTAAGCGTTCCGCTAGTCGATCCGCGCGTTTCTTTTCTTTATCGGCACGTTTCTTTTCTTTATCGGCGCGTTTCTGTTCTTTATCAGCGCGTTTCTTTTCTTGACGCATTTGAGACTCTAACTCAACAGTTGTTAAAAATTTCTCTCCATCGGGACGATACAATTCTAAACTAGATTTATCCCAGATAAAACGCATACCTAAGCGGGGACTTATCCAGTCATTGATGGGGATAATTTCTCTTAAATTTTCTCCCTGTCTTTGCCAACCTTGTAAACGACAGCGCATCGTGTTATATAAATAGTATTCTTCTACACTATATGTGTCATAAAACTCTAATTTTCGACTCATCTCTGCTTTTGTATTCTTCGGTGATAGAATTTCAAAAACTACTTGAGGAGCGATATTTTCTTCCTGCCATTGACGATAGGAACCCCTCCGTCCTTTGGGACGGCCAAAAGCTACCATCACATCGGGAGCAACCGGTGAAACCAAAGTAGAACGCAGAGGATACCAGAGTAAATCTCCGGCAATAAACACCCTAGGGTCATCGGCAAAGATAATCTCTAAATTCTCCTTAATTTTGACAATCCACTCATATTGTTCGGTATTATCTGCCATCGGTTGACCATCACTATCTGGGAAAAGAAGATCGTCGTCAATATCAAGATAACTAACCATTGTCTTTTATTTTTAATAGATGGTTGTTTTTTGATTGTAGCAAGATAATTATGAATTATGAATTATGAATAGGAATTATGAATTGGGGAGTGGGGGAGATGGGGGAGTGGGGGAGTGGGGAGGAGGGAGAAAAAAGCTGATGGCTGACAAAAGGTCTTAAGCGGCGGTTATATCTAGTAGAGTCTATATTTATCAAAAAGTTAATTGACTAGAATCTATAAAAGCGTTAGGATTGATGGTGACAAATAGTTATTATTGAGGAGGAGATAAGAACTTGATACAGGCAACCCTGCACCAGTTAAGGGTTTTCGAGGCTACCGCACGACACAGTAGCTTCACCAAGGCGGCCGAGGAGTTATTTATCACTCAACCTACCGTCTCAACCCAAGTCAAACAACTCACAAAAGCTGTGGGTTTACCGCTATTCGAGCAAATTGGCAAACGTTTATTTTTAACCGAAGCGGGTCAGGAATTACTGTTCACCTGTCAAGAGATTTTTAATAAATTGGACAACTTTCAGATGAAAGTGGCCGATATTAAGGGAACTAGACAGGGAAAACTGACTTTAGGCGTAATTACTACCGCTAAATACTTTGTGCCGCGATTACTGGGGGCATTTTGTCAACAGTATCCCGGTATCGACATCGCCCTACAGGTGACTAATCACCAGAAACTGCAAGAGCGAATGTTAAATAACGAGGATGACCTCTATATTCTCAGTCAACCGCCGGAAGAAGTGGAACTTTGTTCTCAGTCTTTTCTGGAAAATCCTCTAGTGGTGGTGGCGCGACGGGATCATCCATTGGTGGGACAGAAAAATCTCCCCCTTGAGTGCCTCAACCATCAACCTTTTATTATGCGCGAATCGGGATCTGGAACCCGCCAAGCGGTACAAAAATTATTTAATCTCCACGATATTAAAGTTAAGGTGCGTTTGGAATTAGGCAGTAACGAGGCCATCAAACAGGCTATTTCTGGCGGTTTGGGACTATCGGTACTATCTAAGCACACTCTCATCTCGGAAGGGGAAAACGGCGAATTAGCCATCCTCGACGTGGAACAGTTTCCGATTCAGCGCAATTGGTACGTTTGTTATCTGGCCGGAAAACAACTTTCCGTGATTGCCGATGCTTTTTTAAAATACCTGCTGGAAGCTAGTCAAGCCATCCCGATTCATGCCCCGTTAAAAAATGGCCACAGCCTATTAGTGACCCATTAAACCTTAAACTTTAATTCAGGATCATTTTTCTTCTTGAGGTGGTTATATGTTCGAGTCCTTCAGCCAGACTATCTGGTTGGTACCTCTTTATGCCTTTGCGGGCGCACTTCTCGCCCTACCCTGGTCTCCCGGTATTATCCGGCAAACTGGCCCGCGACCGGCCGGTTATCTGAACTTGATCATGACCTGCTGGGCTTTTTTGCATAGCCTTTTTGCTTTGCTCGCCGTTTGGGGTCGTCCGCCCCAATCTATAGCATTTAATTGGCTAAATGCCGCAGATTTAAGCATATCTTTAGATGTGCAGATTTCGGCCGTTAATATCGGGGCTTTACTGCTAATTACCGGCTTAAACCTCGCCGCCCAGGTATATGCGATCGCCTATCTAGAAATGGATTGGGGTTGGGCAAGGTTTTATTCTCTCGTCGCCCTCTTTGAAGGGGGTATGTGCGCCCTAGTTATCTGTAATTCGCTATTTTTCAGCTATTGTGTGCTAGAAGTTCTCACCCTCGGCACTTATCTGCTGATTGGTTTCTGGTTCAATCAATCTCTGGTGGTAACGGGGGCGCGGGATGCTTTCCTAACCAAACGGATTGGCGATTTAATCCTCTTGATGGGAGTGGTGGCCCTTTTACCCCTGGCGGGAACCTGGAACTTTGACCAATTGGCAGAATGGGCGGCTACAGCCAATTTAAACCCCAATGTGGCTAATTTACTCTGTTTAGCCCTGATTGCGGGTCCAATGGGCAAATGCGCTCAATTTCCCCTGCATTTATGGCTAGATGAGGCCATGGAAGGACCGATGCCCGCGACAATTCTGCGGAATACCGTCGTCGTTTCCACTGGCGCTTGGTTATTGGTCAAATTAGAGCCAGTGCTACAATTATCGCCCTTAACTTTACAGGTGATGATCATTGTTGGCTCTGTTACTGCCATCGGTGCGGGGTTAATTGCGATCGCCCAGATCGATGTTAAGCGTTCCCTTTCCTATTCCGTCAGTGCCTACATGGGACTGATTTTTATCGCTGTTGCCACCGGACAAACGGAAACCGCTTTAGTGTTACTCTTTACATACGCGATCGCTATGTCCCTGTTAGTCATGGTGGTGGGTAACATCATTTGGAATAATATCAGCCAAGATTTAAGCCAATACGGCGGTTTATGGTCTCGTCGTCCCGTTTCTGGCATTTGTTATCTCGTCGGTGCCGCTAGTTTAGTCGCACTGCCTCCCTTTGGTGGTTTTTGGGCATTAGCCCGCATGGGCGATCACCTCGCAGAAATCAGTGGTTTACTGTTATTAGTGCTATTGTTGGTCAATGCCTTAACTGCCTTTAGTGTCACTAGAGAATTTTGCGTTTTCTTTGGCGGTAAAATCAAACCAATGACCCTGCGCTCTCCGGAAGCTCTTTGGCCCTTAGTTATCCCCATGACTGTGACCATGGGTTTCGCCCTTCATCTGCCGATTTTATTAGCGCAATGGCATTTATTACCAAGTAACTTAAATCTGGGAGTTGCTTTTCTCTTGGTACTTTCCACTGCTGGGGGCGTAATTCCGGCAGCATATATTTATCTGAATGAAAATATCTCCAAACCGATCGTTTTTCAACCGAAAGCCCTTCAAGATTTCTTTGCTAACGACCTTTATACAGCCAAATTGTATAAAGTCACCATCGTTTTTGTCGTCGGATTAATCTCGCAAATTATTAACTGGATCGATACCTTTCTGGTGGATGGCATCGTTAATCTGGTGGGATTAGCCACGGTTTTTGGTGGTCAGAGTTTGAAATATAACGTCTCAGGACAGACCCAATTTTACTTTCTGTCGATTATTTTGGGGGTGGCTTTGATTGGTATTATCATCTGCTGGCCCCTACTAGCACAAATTTCTCTAGTTTTCAGTTAAAGATTTGATAACTTAGGCTTTTCTTTAGCATCCCCGGCCCTGACAATAGGATTTGTCCTGATTAATGGAAACAATTACCTATGTTCAATACCTCTCGTCGCCAATTAATCCGTTATGGGGGTGGTTTTTTGGGAACCAGTCTAGCCGCCTCTGTTTTGGGTTCTCAGTTGTCCAAAAGTAACGCCCAAACTGCTGTTAATTCCCAGCCATGGCTAACGGCTCAAAATCAAGGATTGAACCCAGACCAGGCCTTAACTATGCTCATGGAAGGCAATCAACGTTTCTGGGAACGAAGAAAAAAAAGTCCTAACCGCGATCAAACTCGACTCACAGAAGTGGCCGAAAGTCAAGCCCCTTTTGCGGCAATTTTGGGCTGTGCCGATTCTCGCGTACCAGCAGAAATCGTTTTTGATCAAGGATTAGGAGATCTATTTGTTTGTCGGGTAGCGGGAAATTTAGCCACTTCCGAAGAAATTGGTAGCCTTGAATTCGGCACGTTGGTGTTAGGAGCCAAGGTAATTGTTGTCCTTGGCCATTCTCGTTGTGGAGCGGTAAAAGCCACCATTGAAGGGGGTCGATTCCCGGGTCAAATCGGTCGTTTAATCGATGGCCTACAGGTGGGAGTTGATCGGGCCGAAAAACAACCCGGTTCTAACAAACTTGAGCGAGCAATTAAATCCAATGTTGTCTATCAAGTAGAGAAATTAGGCAAATCCCCAGTTATTGGTGAATTAGTGGACGGCAAACAATTAAAAGTTGTCGGTGCTTACTATGATCTCGATACCGGCAAAGTGAGTTTAATTTAGTCAATTCTAGATTAGTCATCGTGTCGGTTGGCTAATCCTTTTCTCATCCCAGTCATTATAAATTTGATCGATACCAATATGCTCAGTACCCTGCTTTGGTTGCCAATAATTGGAGCAATTATCGTCGGTCTTTTCCCCGATAAATTTGCCCCAGCAAAATTACGTCAAATTACCCTCTTTTTTGTTGCCGCCGTCCTCTTTTGGTCTTTATATCTGCTGACTCAATATAACTTAACCAGCAATGGCTTTCAATTTTCTGAATACCGCGAATGGGCAAAACCAATCGGTTTAAATTATAACCTCGGAGTCGATGGTTTGTCCTTACCGTTAATTATTTTAAGCTGTTTCTTGACAGGAATAGCTATCTATAGTAGCGAAGAAAAAATAGAGCGTCCCCGACTTTATTACATCCTAATCCTCCTGATTAACGCCGGGGTTTCTGGGGCATTAATGGCCAAAAACCTGCTGCTGTTCATCGTTTTCTATGAACTAGAATTAATCCCCTTTTATCTGATGATTGCTATCTGGGGAGGCGAAAAACGTGGCTATGCTTCGATTAAATTCCTTCTCTATACTGCTGTCTCTGGGTTATTAGTCCTAGCGGCATTTTTAGGGATAGGTTTCCTCAACGGTGGTACTTTTGACTATTCCTCCCTCTCCACCGCCGATTTCTCCCAAAAAACCCAGTTACTACTCTTAACTCTGCTGTTAGTGGGATTTGGCATCAAAATCCCCCTCGTACCTCTCCATACTTGGCTACCAGATGCCTACACGGAAGCTTCCCCCGCTACAGCAATTTTACTAGGTGGTATCCTCGCTAAACTCGGTACTTATGGCTTAGTTCGCTTTGGTCTGCAATTATTCCCGGAAACTTGGTCTTTAATCGCCCCCGGACTGGCAATTGTCGGCGTTATTAGCGTTATTTATGGAGCTTTGAGCGCTATTGCCCAAAAAGACATTAAACGCATGGTGGCCTACAGTTCGATCGGTCACATGGGCTATATACTGGTAGCAGCCGCCGCCGGCACGGGTTTAAGCGTCCTTGGTGCCGTCGCGCAGATGATTAGCCACGGTCTTATTCTCGCCCTCTTATTCTATCTGGTGGGCATTGTCGAACGCAAAGCCGGAACTAGAGATTTAGACGTTTTAAACGGTTTAATGAACCCAATTCGCGGTTTACCCCTGGTTAGCGCCCTATTAATTCTCGCCGGTATGGCCAGTGCTGGTATCCCCGGATTAGTGGGATTTGTGGCGGAATTTATCGTTTTTCAGGGTAGTTTCTCCCGTTTTCCCGTGCAGACGGTTCTCTGTATCATCGCTTCCGGTTTAACGGCGGTTTACTTTGTTATCCTGCTTAATCGCACCTGTTTTGGTAAATTGGATAATAAACTTGCCTACTATCCCAAAGTCCTGAAATCGGAAACTATACCCGCTTTTGTCCTAATGGTATTAATCGTCTTTTTAGGTATTCAACCCAATTATTTAGTCCGTTGGATTGAACCCACCACTAACTCGATGGTTGCCAGCTTATCGGGACAAGCAAAACCTAGTTTTGTGTTACAAAAATCTCCGCAAAAGTCCTCAAAAACCAACTGGTTTAATCGGGGTAAATATTTGAGTAATAGTTAGGGTTGGCTTAATAAATCTAAAAACCTTGTTGGATAAGACTTTTAGACTTTTTTGACCTCAAAAAGTGCCAGCCGAGAGTGATCGGGGCGAAAATTCCGGGACTTTTTTCCTGAAAATTAGGTAATTGACCGTCTGAAAATGGGTAAAACCCTACACCCCACACCCCACACCCCACACCCTGCCCCCACGAAAAACTTTTTCAGCAGACCCTAGTTAGTTATCCCTTGCTGTTTCCGAATTATTGTAACCGCTGCTAATTACTTTACCTAAAACTATGACTGGGACATTAATCAAAGCCAAAATTCCCCCTTCTACTCACGAATTCGCCGACATTATCCACCGGTTAGAAGCGGGTGGCTCCATGTTGCCGGATACTCCCGAAAACCTGATGCAAATTATCGGCATTTATAAAGCTTATGCTGTGCCGATGGATTTTTATTGGCGAGATCTGCTCTATATTGCCGAACGAGTTTTCCTCGATCCTTTGCCCTTTTTTAAATATTTTCTACCCCAAGAATACCTAGACCTACAAAATCATTACGCTGGCGATAATGCCGATTTACGCATCTGGCGCGGTACGGGTTCCGCTCACCCTGAATTGTTAGAATTCATGGATAAAGGTAAAACCAGAAAAATGCCCAGATTAATCCATCACCTCTGGCATGACCGTATTAATATGGAATTTGCTGAAGCCTGTATGCAAGCCATGTTATGGCATGGCCGCGATATGGGTTGGGGTTTATTTGATGCCTATCTCGATTCAGAAGAATATCGCCAAAATGCCGACCGCGCTATTAAGGCCTATTTCAAGAAAAATCCCGTCATGATGAAACTTTATGACCTGTTCCCCGATATGTTTTTGGAACAGGTGCGGATGATGTCCTACTACTCTAATTTAGGACTATTCTGGGAAGTGATGGCCCCGGTATTTTTCGAGATGTCTGATATCTACGATGAAGGAGGGTTTAAAGGTGTTCCTGATGCCATGAATTTCCTCGTTAATGGTATTTTTGCCATCGCTGGCCGGCCGATTTATCATCACGTTTATATTGATGGTCAATGCTACGAAATTATCCCCAAATCAAAGGCTTTTACTTGGCTTTATGAAGCAGCTTTACCCTATGTAGAAGCGGTCTTTTATCGTACTGCTCCCTTCCGGGGTACAAAGTCCTATAATGCCCAAGCAAAACAGGTTCCTGACGAACAAAAAGACTTTCACTATGGCATTCTTTATGCGGATGTTTTCCCCGTGGGTACTGCGGGAATTCCTCCCACTTTGTTAATGGATGATATGTATCATTTTTTACCCCAATATCTAATTGATTACTATCAGCAAAACTGCCGGGGGGAAGACGATATTTTGATTCAATTGGGGATTAGTTTCCAGCGCTCGATGTATAATGTTACTTCAGCAGTTATTCAAGCTCTACGCACTGCTTTACTCTATCCCCTCGACGATCCTAATCCCAAACATTTACTTAAAAATCGTCAATTCTTTGAGGCACAAATGGACAGATTTAAACGTCCCGAAGCGCGTCTTAGAGATATCCAAAGTCCTAATTATCGTTAAGGTTTTTGGGTTATTTTTCTGGTGGGTTTATCGCCCACCTTTTTTGATTATGAGATAACCGACACCCAATGTCATACTAATACTAAATCCCTTGAGTAACCCACAGAAAACGGGTTTTTCCGAGAAACCCGTTTTCTACTCGAGGGAATAAATAATCAGTATTTAATAGCCAGATTTAGTATTAAGTACCTAAGCAAAATTAATTACACATTTCGATAAAGCTTTTGCTTCTTGCCTTCGTTAAAACCACCCACTTACTAGGATAGTTACAGAACGTAAAAATTGGCTAATTCAGGAGTTATTATTATGCTAGACCAAATGATGAAGATGTTAGAAGGGCAACAAATAGGCCCCTATCGTCTTAATAAATTTCTCGGTGCGGGTGGTTTTGGTGGTGTATTTCATGCTAGTGAAATGGTCAGAAATACATCGGTCAAAGAAGTTGCCATTAAAGTTATCCCCGAAAGTAGCGATGATAAATTAATTGAGTTAACAAATTCCAGAAAGTTAGAACATCCTAATTTAATTAAGAGTTATGCGGTGGGGGAATTTACTTTTCTCAATACTGAAATGCTTTATTTAGTCATGGAATTGGCACAGGGTAGCCTAGAAAATCACATTGCCAAAGCCAGTTTGTCAGCGGATGAGATTACAAATATTACTGCTCAAGTCGCCCAGGGCTTAAATTATCTTCATCGACAAAATAAAGTCCATCGAGATTTAAAACCGGGTAATATCCTCAAGGTTAATCAACAATACAAGTTAGCAGATTTTGGCTTAATTAGAACCTTAAATAACAAAAGCCACACTCAAACAGTCCACAATACCGGTACAATTATTTATATGCCTCCCGAAGCCTTTAGGGGGGATATTTCCTCAGCCTGGGATTTGTGGTCATTAGGTATTATGTTAATCCAAATGACCACTAATCAACTTCCCTATAAGTTTAATAATGATATTCACCAGTTAATGGCAAAGGTGATGAATTGTGATTTACAAATCCCCAGTTTACCGAAAGAGTTTAAACCGATTATTGAAGGGTGTTTGCAAAAAGATAGAAAACAAAGATGGACAGCACAACAGGTTTTAAATGCCTTACAAGCAGTCAAAAAGCCTGTTTCACCAATACCCCTAATTGCTTCACCTACTCCATTTACCGAAAAAATATCCAACGGAGTAACACTAGAGGTAGAAAACGGGTTTCTCCGAGAAACTCGTTTTCTGTGGGTTACTCAACGGATTTAGGATAATATTGGTGCGTTACGTCGCCTATGTAATTAATGTAAATTAAATAATATTGTGGCGCTCCTAACGCACCCTACCTACTCAGATGAGCAGTTTCGACGATTACAACAGCATAGCGTCCTGTAGGGGGGAAGCATTCGAACAATAACCTATCGGTGAAACCGGAGATTTTCTATCCGAATGCTTCACCCGTACTTTTTGCCGCAAACCCTATTTAGGGTTTGCTGAATAAATCTAAAAACTTTGTTGGGTAAGACTTTTATACTTTTTGTCAATCAAAAAGTACCAGGTATGGGAGTGATCAGGGGGAAAATCCCTGGACTTTTTCCCTAAAAATTAGGTAATTGGCCACCTCAAAACCGGTAAAACCCCACACCCCACACCCCACGAAAAACTTTTTGCCGCAAACCCTAACTATTGATTATGTTTCCGCTGCAACTAGCGCACAGACTAATCTTCGCTTTCTTGATCATTCCTCTCTTCAAACCCTAGCCAAAAAAGTAACGCATTCTCAACCTCCATCATTTGCTCAGATGTCAGATTTCCTAATTTACGCAAAAGCTTTGCATGGGGAATTGTAACGATGTTTTGTACATCAAAGACTCCTTCTCTAAGGAAGCTAGCTTAGACTTTCACTTCAAATCTTGAACCACGAGAGCTTGTCGTATGTGGAACCAGAGTCGCTAAGGCACGCTCTTGATTGCGCGCAGGAATACTGATAACCAAACAGGGTCTGACTTTGGCCACATAACCCAGATCAACCAGCCAAACCTGACCACGATCAGGGCTATCCATAGGAAGCTTCCTGATCATCTAATTCTAGAAAAATTCCCTCGGCATTGAGGACTAGATCTTCATCAGATAAGGGCGGAAAATCCAGGTGAATTGTCCGCTTCAGAATCTCTAATAGCAAATCTAACCGCTCTGAGTCTGTCAAGCGGTCAAAGGTATCTAAAAGTTCCTGAACTATAGCAGTCATAGCAGTTACTCTATATCTGCTCAATACTATAACACAAGCTTAACAAGGATCTTAGTCATTACTTGACAGCCCCAATAAATTCCGAATGTAAGTTTGGAATCCCCCCAAACCGCCATCGTCATCCCAACGCTGTCTGAAAGTTGGTAACTTCTCCAATTCCATCACATTCCCACCCTGATACCTGACTCGATAATCAAACATCGCATCTGCTTTTGCTGATACAGGTGGATTATCAAAATCAATAGCCCAAAGCACCTCAACAATTCGATAGATGTCGTAATTATCTTTGCCAATTTCACGTTTGGCTTTGCAGTCGAGAACTTTTACTAAATGGGTAACATACCCTCGCTGTCTGAGTAGTATCAAACTATCTTTTTCGGGTTTATTGGCATTGACTTCATCGTCTTTCCATGCCAGTTGGAAGGGCGATGAAACCTTATATTTCCGATATGCCCATGTACCATCGTTTCGCCTGACATTTTTAGTCCACTTCAGAGCTTGTAAATCCATGTCAATATCTCGAAATAAAACTATAAGTTAAACTCGATCGCGATGACGTCGATCAGCGATAAAAGACTCCACCAATTTAACATCTTCGACACTACCGATCACTAAAGGTGTGCGGGTGTGTAATTTATCGGGAACGATATCTAAAAGATTTGTCACCCCATCACTAGCTTTACCTCCTGCCTGTTCAATTAAAAAAGCAAGGGGGGCAGTTTCATAAATTAAGCGCAATTTTCCCTGGGGATTTTTAACAGTACCCGGATAGAGAAAAACACCACCCTGCATTAAAATTCGATGGATATCTCCCACTAATGCCCCACTGTAACGGGCCGTGTAACCATCATGACGGTGGACATAACGGGTATAGTCGCGAATTGCCTCATCCCACTGCCAAAAATTGCCCTCATTGGTACTATAAATCGGGCCATGGTCGGGGATAATAATATTCTCTTGGGCGAGGATAAATTCCCCTAAACTGGGGTCAAGGACAAAGGCATGAACACCGCGACCGATCGAGTAAACTAAAATAGTCGAGGGTCCGTAGAGAATATAGCCAGCGGCGATTTGTTTACGACCATTTTGCAGTAAATCTAGGGCTTCTCCGTCTAAATCATTGCCTTCCTGTTGACGGATGGCAAAAATCGAACCCACATTTAGGTTAATATCCACATTGGAAGAACCATCGATCGGGTCGTAGAGTAGGGTATAGCGACCGATGGGACAGTTTTCTGGGATATAATAGGGTTTATCCATTTCCTCGGAAGCAAGACGGCAAACTAAACCACTTTGCTTAAAAACCGAGATAAATACTTCATTGGCAAAAACGTCCATTTTCTTGACCGATTCCCCTTGGACGTTGGTTTCTCCAGTAAAACCTAGCACATCCGCCATTAATCCCGCTTTACTGAGACGACGGGCAATTAATTTCCCCGCTAGGGCAATCCGACTCATAATTGCGCTTAAATCCTGCGCGTCGGGGGAAAAGCTTTGTAGTTGTTGCAGGACGTGACGGGAGAGGGTGGTACAATCTCGATCGAGGCTATGTTCGGGGATAGAAAAGGGAATATTGCTAACCATAACTGTAATTGCCAGTAATAAAGTAAAAAAAGGGAAACTCGTCTAGTCTCAATTATGACTATGATTTGATCCTAGCCAAAATTTTTCCCATTGCGGGCTAATTTTTAGATCAGTTTTAGAGTTGGCTAATTTTTATCCCATTGATCATTAAATTTTGGTCAATAAGTAGCTGTTTATAATTAAATTGAAGATAAACTTTGGTTTCGATTCCCCCTTGATAAGCTATCCATTAGTCACATCTTTCTTAACATAAAATTTGACAAAAAGAGAAAAGTGTGCAAGATGGCTCAAGGGGGTTCTATAGGGGGACTAATTTGTAGCTTGTAGTTGGGAGCATCTCACCTTTGTAACCCCTAAATCAGGTTTTTATGTCAAGCTATTTTGAAAACCTTGCTAGAAAACAGTTTTAGGGATAAGTATAATTACTCACTTGCATAAATGAGATGCTCTCTTTGTAGCAATGATGTGGCCTCTAGATGAGAATATTTTGTCTCTATTTTAAATTTTTTGATGACCGATAAGACAACTTCTATAAATATATCATTCAGTCCATGTTTGTATAATTCATCCATGACTCTCCCAATTTTATCATCATTGATATAATCGGTTTTTATTTCTTCTCCCAATAATTCTTCGATTCCTTTATCTTCAAAAAATTGACTAAATAAGTATAAAGGCCTTGAAACAAATCCTAATCCATTGATTAGAATAGCTTTGACCACTGTTCCTGCTGAAATTTTTTCTCGGGAGTCAATTCCTAATTTAGAGTTGATTATTTCAACTATTCTTATTTCGTCAATTAGTCCGGCTACTATTCCTAAGTGATCTAGGTTTTTAATTTTTACCTCTGAGATAGGAGACAATTTTTGTACCTTTAATAGATTTTTGAGCTTTTTGATTGTCTCACTTTTTTGGGACTAATTCTCTGAGTATTTTTATTTATTTTTTTCTTGAATGAGTTTATGCTATTTTATGCTACATTTTGAAGTGCGGAGTGTCGGATAAAAAAAATCAACCCATGAACGAACAACGCACCCAATTCTGTCTAAATTATGATTTTTTTGATTGTTTGATTGACTAGGATTTTGGCTCTCTTGGATTTGGTGGGTGAAATGTATTCTAAGATACATTCCTCCTAGCGAGGGGGTGGAAGGAACCACAAAGACACAAAGGACACAAAGATTGATCGATCATATTGTAAGTTAAACTTATCACACAGAACCTATAAGAGCCGGATTTTTTTCGGCTATCATCCCGGTGATACAATTCTGATAATCTCCCCATTCAATCTAAACAGCGCACTCAATTGATTCTTGACGATGACTAATGAGTTCAAAAGTTATCGCTGCTTGAGGTTCAAGAGTAATTAGATGATTTAGTTGTAATAATTCTGGAATCATCTGTCGTAATTTAGCTGTTAAAGCTGCGATGGTATCAGCTTCGATGACTAATCCCGGAATATCTTCACTCTCTGCTACCCACACTTGCGCCTCTCGATCCCAAAATGCTTCTACTTGGTACGGTTTTTGATTCATGATGATTTAGTTCAAGTGAGTAGAATTAGCTTATATATCAATCAAGATTATACAGTGCGATCGCATTTTTGACAACCCTACCACCAATCCCCAACTCTTGATGATCGCCGATGAATCGCTTATAATTGAATCAAACGAACAAAGCACCCAATCCTATCCAACCCTCATTAGGTTCTGCCTAATTTTCAATTAAGTACGGGATGATAAAATATGCAATATCAAGTCAATCTCAAACAAACAGAAGAGGGATATGCTGTTTGGTGTCCTAGTTTACCCGGTTGTGCTTCTCAAGGGACAACTAAAGAAGAAGCACTCAATAATATTCAAGATGCAATTCAGTCTTATTTAGAAGTTGCTGCAGAATTAAATCAAGGGATCGAATCTTATTATGTAGAAGTTGAATTAAATCATGCCTAGTCTTGCTGGAATTAATCATCAACGAGCAATTAAAGCGTTTGAAAAAGCAGGATTTCAGATTGTTCGACAGGGTAAGCATATTACCATGACTGATGGACAACATATTCTCACTATTCCAAGGGCTAATCCAATCAATGCTTATACAATGGGAACAATTATTAAAGGTTCTGGATTAACTATTGAAGAATTTAAAAAACTTTTATAAAAAAAATTAACCCATGAACGAACAACGCACCCAATCCTGTCTAAATTATGATTTTTTTGATTATTTGATTGACTAGGATTTTTTTTGGATATTATCCCTGTGATAGAATTCTGATAATCTCCCCATTAAATCCCTGTAGGGGCGAAGCATTCGGATAGAAAATCTAGGGTTTCAGCGATAAGTTATTGCCCGAATGCTTCGCCCCTACCCCCGAACAATAACCTATCGCTAAAGATAACTGAATTAACCGCCACCATCCGCCACGCCATGAATGAACCCCAAAAACATCGACAATCTATTCGTTTAAAAGGCTATGATTATAGGCTTAATGGAGCTTATTATATAACAATTTGTTCTTATCAGAAGCAGTATTTATTTGGTGAAATTGTTGAAGGAAATATGGAGCAGAATTTACTTGGTGATACTGTTGAAGCAGTATGGTATAGACTGCCTCTAAATTTTAAATTTATTGAACTAGATGCTTTTATTGTCATGCCCAATCATATTCATGGAATTATAGTAATACAAAATTATGATCTGGAAAAGACCGAATACGATTCTCAATATACTCACGGTACAATGCCGGAATCTTTGGGGGCTATTGTGCAGAATTTCAAATCAATTTCTAGTCGTAAAATTAATCGTTTATGTGGCGATCGCCTGAAAATTTGGCAGCGCAATTATTATGAACATATCATTCGCAATGAAAATTCTTATCAAAAAATCCGGCAATACATTCTTGATAATCCGCGAAATTGGGAACAAGACGAGAACAATCTGAATAAATTCAAACCAATGTAGGGGCAAATAACCTGTGGGGACAAATAACCTGCGGGGACGAATAACCTGTAGGGGCGAAGCATTTGGGCATAACATATCGCTGAAACTATAAATTTCTTATCCGAATGCTTCGCCCCTACCCCGGGCAATAAACTAATAACCTTCGCCTATTATCCCTGTGATACAATTCTGATAATCTCCCCATTAAATCCCTGTACGGGCGAAGCATTCGGACAATAACCTATCGCTGAAACCCTAAATTTTTTATCCGAATTCTTTGCCCCTACCCATCAATTCCCCATCTGCCACGCTATGAATGAACAACGCACCCAAACATACCTAAACCTCATTAATCAATTATCATCGTCCTCATTCAATTATGTCCAATTTTTTACGGAATGGCGAATCAAGGTGTTGTAGTTCTGATAAGTTTCGTGGTTTAGAAGTGATAAGGAGTCTAAATTATGTTTGAACGGTTTACAGAGAAAGCGATTAAGGTAATTATGTTAGCGCAGGAGGAAGCGCGTCGCTTGGGGCATAATTTTGTAGGAGCGGAGTTTATATTTTTAGGGTTAATCGGTGAAGCATCAGGAGTTGCGTCGCAAGTTTTAAGACAGCAGGGAATAACGCTAAAAAATGCTCGAATTGAAGTTGAAAAAATTCTAGGAAAGGGTTCAGGAATTAGCCCAGAAATGAATCCTGTAGATATTCCTTTTACAGAGTCGGCAAAACTCGTTTTAAACAGTGCATTATCATTTGCTGATAAATTAGGGAGTGAATCTATTGATACAGAGCATTTACTGATTGGGATTTTTCAACAAGGGGAAAGTACAGCGATAATTTTACAAAATTTACAGGTTAATCTAAAAGATTTAACTGTTTCTTTGACTCAGTATTTTCAGCAGCAACCCTCTAATCAGTTACCTCAAACTGTTTATGTTCTGCTTTACAATGTGGGAGCAGATGATGAGGGTATTCATACTATAAGCACAGGCAATAAGGATACAATATTAATATTTGAGACTCAAGAAGATGCGGCTACTTTCGCACGACGATTAGGGGAGCAGAATTTTCCTGTACCGAGTGTTGAAGCAATAGAATATGAGGATATTTTGGGATTTTGTCAGCAACAGGGTGATGATTGGGAATTTGTAGCGCAAGGAACAAATAGAACTCCTCCTTCTCAAAATCAAACGATAAATCAGCAAAATAATTTTGTAGATCAATCGTCACAAGGATTAACTCTTAATACTGAAATACCTAACCAGCAAGAATATGTAAGATTCTTAATGGAGACATTACGAAAAATTTCTGAAAATCCTAATCCTCAAGTTATTTATCCCTTCTGGGCGCAAAATTTGGATAAACTGGATGATAATTTAGCGCGAATTCTAGACAGTTTAGCGAGAAAGACATTAACGCAAGCCGCGCAAGAACAAGCCTATGCTTTCGCTGTTGTGGTTATTGGCAATTTCATTAACTTAATCCGACAATTTCCCCTCGGTGACATCGCCGCTCACAAAGAAATTGCCATTACGGGTTATGAAATAGCCTTAACTATCTTCACTTTTGAAGCATTTCCCCAAGATTGGGCAATGACACAGAATAATCTCGCTAATGCTTACTGTGACAGAATCAGAGGGGAGAAAGCCGAGAATTTGGAAAGGGCAATCGCCGCTTACCAGGAAGCTTTGAAAGTTTATACTTTTGACGAATTTCCCCAACAATGGTCAGACACACAGAACAATCTCGCCATTGCTTACCGTAACAGAATCAGAGGAGATAAAGCCGAGAATTTAGAAAGATCGATCGCCGCTTATCAGGAATCCTTGAAAGTGAGGACTTTTGACGCATTTCCCAAAGCTTACTTAAACCTGATTAATCAGCTATTATCCTGCAATGATGGCGATGAACCTCGCATTATGCAGGAAAATCAGGAATTGCTGGATGAGGGGTTGGTACAGGTAATGGTAGCCGTAGCGCAACAATACGGGAATGCAGGAAGGGAAAATGAGGCACGATGGCTGATATATATAGCGCAACAGTTAGCGGAAGATTTAGAGATATGGTCGGATGAAACAACAGAAAAGGTAAATACCGATCAAGATTATCTAACATTTTTTGGAGAGGTATTGCAATTGCTTACTAACGATCCAGATATAAATATCAAAATCATTTATCCTTTTTTTGAAAAAAATTTAGATAAACTAGATGAAAACCTAATAGCTGTTCTAGATAATTTTGTAAGAAATATATTATTGCCATCTGCTGACTCGGAAACAGCTAGAACTATTACAGCGTCGATTGTTAACTTTAGTCGTCTTATTCAAGAGTTTCCTCATGGTGATATTTCTATGAATCAAGAAATTGCCATAGCTGGTAATGAGCTTGTCTTAACAATTGATAATGATCCTATTGATCGAGCACTGACACAAAACAATCTTGGGATTGCCTATCGTAACAGAATAAAAGGAGACAAAGCTGAGAATTTAGAAATAGCGATCTCTTTGTATAATGAAGCATTGAGGATTAGAACCTTTGATGCTTTTCCACAAAACTGGGCAGCGACCCAAAATAATCTGGCTAATGTTTATCGTGAAAGGATTATGGGGGATAAAGCCGATAATTTAGATAAGGCAATCGCTACCTATACCGAAGTCTTAAAGGTTTATACTTTTGACGCATTTCCCAAACAATGGGCAGAGATACAGAATAATCTCGCCTTAGCTTATAGTGACAGAATCAGAGGAGAGAAAGCTGAGAATTTAGAAAGAGCGATCGCTACTTACAAAGAAGTTCTCAAAGTTTATACTTTTGATAGTTTCCCCGAAAAATGGGCATACATACAAAATCTTTTGGGTGCAACTTATATCGAAAGAATAAAAGGCAATAAGGTGGAAAATTTAGAACAAGCGATTGCTGCTTGTAATGAAGCTTTGAAAGTTTATACTATTGAGACATTTCCCCAAGATTGGGCAATGACACAAAATCTTCTTGCTCTTGCTTATTCTTACAGGATACTGGGAGATAAAGATGATAATATTGAAAAAGCAATCAATACTTATGCAGTAGCTGAACAGGTTATTACGTTTGATACTGATTCTGAATCATGGGCAATCATACAAAATAATTTGGGAATTGCTTACTATGAAAGAATCCGAGGTGATAAAGCTGAAAATCTAGAAAAAGCTCTCGAAGTTTATGAAAGCTCACTCAAAATCAGAACTTTTGAACAATTTCCTGAATATTGGGCAGATACGCAACATAATCTCGGGAATACTTACCGTCAGAGAATTAAAGGTGATAAAGCTGAAAACATCGAAAAATCCATTGAAGCCTATACAAATGCCCTAAAAGTCAGAACTTTTGAAAATTCACCACTTTTGTGGGCAGAAACACGAAATAGTCTCGGTAACGCTTACTGCCAAAGAAAGGTAGGCAACAAAGCTGAGAATTTAAAAAAAGCAATCACACTTTTTACCGATGCCTTAAAAATTTGGACAAACGAAAATAATTTGTTCAGTTGTTTAATGGTTGCTAGTAATTTAGCTAACTTATACTATAATGAAGAACAATGGCAACCTGCCACAGAAGCCTATCATATCGCCATTGAAGCCGTCGAAAATGCTCGCTTAGAGGCACTTAACCCCCGCAGTCGTGAACAAACCCTCTCTCATGCCATTGGTGTTTTCCATCGCATTGTGCAAGCATATCTTAATTTCAATCAGCCTGAGAAGGCATTAGAATATATCGAACGCAGTAAAGGGCGTAATCTGGTGGAATTAATCACCCAGAAAAACCTAAATCCCCAAGGGGTTAGTCAAGAAATCATCGCCCAATTAAATGAATTAAAACAACGAGTTTTTAATGAAAAAATTCGCTTACACCATCAAAGCATTAACCAAAATTTAATGCGTAGTGATAACTTAACTCCTTACGTTCCAGATCACAGTTATCTGAAAGAATATCAACAAGACTTAGATAATTTTATTGCAAGAGAAATTAAAGATCCTCTCTTTAGCCTCACTCAAAAAGTTGAGCCGATCCCATTTACAGAGATTCAGGCTTTAACTGATGCTGAAACTTGTCTGCTGCAATGGTACATTACAGGGGAGAAAATACTCGCTTTTGTGGTGTCTGCTGAGGGAGAGGTTAAAGTTTGGCAATCTTCCGAGGATGATGTAAAGCAATTATTTGATACAATCAACAATTATCTACAGCTTTACTACTCCAAAAATGGCAAACAAGAATGGAGAAATCAACTGTCTAACCTCCTACAGACTTTTGCTGAAACTCTGCATATTAATGATATTTTTGCCCTGATTCCCGATACTTGTCAACGCTTAATTATTATTCCCCATGTGTATCTGCATATTCTCCCTATTCACGCTTTCCCGATTAACAAAAACCAAATTTTACAGGATAAGTATGATGTACAATATGCCCCTAGTTGTCAAATCTTGCAAAAAATCTCCCAAACTTCTCACCATTCCGACTTTAATAAACTGTTCGCTATTCAAAACCCCACTAAAGACTTATCTTACACTGACTTAGAAGTTAATATCCTCTCAACTTTCTTTACTGAACCTCAAGTTATCGCCCAAGATAACGCCACTAAAAACGCTGTTCTTCCCCATCTCAAATCCTCAGATAACCACTGTTATCACTTCTCCTGTCATGGAAGCTTTAACCCAGCTAATCCCCTTGAATCCGCCTTATTCTTAGCCAATAAAGAACCCCTAACATTAGGCGAAATCTTTGAACTGCGCTTGAATAAATGTCGCCTTGTCACCCTTTCTGCCTGCGAAACTGGCTTAATTGATTTAAACTCTATCAGCGATGAATATATCGGTTTACCCAGTGGTTTTCTGTTTGCAGGAAGTCCCAGCGTTGTCAGTAGTTTATGGACAGTTAATGATTTATCAACCTCCTTCTTGATGATTAAATTATATGAGATTTTATTTAATGAGAATCAGCAAGTTTCTGTACCAGTTGCTTTGAAAATGGCACAAAATTGGTTGAAGAATTTGACAAGTGAACAATTTATTTTAGAAGCTGATTCAATGATAGATAAGCTCTGTCATGATAAGCCAAGAACAGCTAAATCTTATAAAGAATCAGCCCGTCAATTATTAGTACAAAATCCTGAAGAATATCCCTTAAAAAATCCCTTCTATTGGGCTGCATTCATAGCATCTGGACAATAGAATTAAGCATTAAATTGACACCATTGTTTGATCCCCTTTTTCGCCAAATAAATAACAACAGAAGTTGCTACTGATATTGGGATTTGTCCCCCCGCCGCTAACGTTGCTACTGCTACAGTTAGTAAATCTTTCATGAGATCATTTATAAAATCATCATCACACACAATAGAACGGCATTTTTTAGCTAATTTATCTAGAATATTATCTTCTTCCCCTGCTCTAGTAGGAATCTTCACACCTGTTTCCATTGCCAATAAACCAGCAGATTTAATTAAATCGCCGTCTGTTTCTGCAATTAAGTCTAAAGCATCCAAAGCTTCAGGATAATCCTTAAATTGCTGCCGATAGTGTTGTATTTCTTCCGGTGTTAACTGAGTTGTATTGTCCATAGTGCTATTGTTAAAACTAAAACTAATTTTCTCCATCCATTATAATGCGATCGCCGATCTTGTCAAGTGCAAAAACCTGCGGGTACAGCATCCTCAAGATAACCTTCGCATTCTTCAATCGCATCCAAAGCAGCGATCGCACTTAGATTATCTGCCAATTCAGCGCGAAACTGGGCAATTTCTTCAGGAGTAACTTTAGTTGATTCAATATCCATAGGTTATTCTTATTTACAGACAATGCTAATTGTATAGTTTCTATTTTGCCCATCTATCGATAGTTTTTAATAGAAAGTGTTAATCTAACTGGTTACTGATAACTGAAAAGGTTCTTAATTCCCTACCATTGTGATAATTGCTGTCATTTAAACCACGACAAAATTAACTAATTTGCCCGGGACAACAATCACTTTTTTGATTTCCTTACCCTCTAAATAACGTTGGGCGATTTCTGATTCCAGGGCGAGGGTTTCTAGGGTGCTTTTATCGGCACTAGCGGGAACTTGTATCGTGCCTCTGGTTTTTCCCAAAATTTGGATGACAAGGGTAATCTCGTCCACAATAAGGGCAGTGGGATCAACTTTTGGCCAGGGTTGCAGGTGAATTGATTGGCTATGACCTAAAGCTTGCCATAATTCTTCGCTAAGATGGGGAGCAAAGAGGGAAAGTAAGATTAATAGGGTTTCGATTCCTTCCCGATAAATGGGGGATGCAAAACACTTATTATCCCCTAAAGCGTTACTGAGTTTCATCAATTCGGAAATGGCGGTATTAAATTGATAATCTCCTTCTAAATCCTCGGAGATTTCTTTAATAGCGGTGTGAATTGCCCGTCTTAAATCCTTGTCAGTTTTCGAGAAAGTTTCTATTTTTTTGACTTGCTTGGGTTTATTTTCAATATATTCGCTGACTAAACGCCACACCCGATTAAGAAAGCGAAATTGTCCTTCTACCCCCGCATCATCCCACTGTAAATCTTTTTCTGGGGGTGCGGTAAAAAGTATAAACATTCGGGCAGTATCGGCCCCATATTTTTCCAGGACTTTCAGAGGATCAACGCCGTTATATTTCGACTTAGACATTTTTTCAAAGAAGAAAGATAGAACTTCTCCCGTGTCTTTATCGCAATATTTATCCTCTTGATAGATAACATTTTCTGCGGGGACATATTTGCCAGTTTCGGGATTTTTGTAGGTTAATCCCTGTACCATTCCCTGGGTTAATAGACGGTTAAAAGGTTCATCGACATTAACTAAACCTCGGTCTCTTAAAACTTTGGTAAAGAAACGAGAATAGAGTAAATGTAGGATAGCGTGTTCGATTCCTCCGACGTATTGATCCACGGGCATCCAATCATTAACCTTCTCGAATTGAAAGGGTATATCTTCATTTTTAGCATCGGTATAACGGAGGAAATACCAACTAGAATCGATGAAAGTATCCATAGTGTCCGTTTCCCGTTTTGCGGGAGTGCCACAGCGAGGACAATCCACATTTACCCAGTCTTCTAATTTGGCTAAAGGGGAAGCACCTCGACCGCTAAATTCGACATTTTCCGGTAAAGTAACGGGTAAATTATCGATAGGTACTGGCACGGTTCCACAGTTAGGACAGTGGATAACTGGAATCGGACAACCCCAATATCTTTGACGGGAAATTAACCAATCCCGGAGGCGATATTGTATTCTAGCTTTGCCGTAACCTTGGGCAGTGGCATAATCAATAATAGCGGTTTTTCCTGCTGTAGAATGCAACCCATTAAATTGAGCGGAATTAATCATAATTCCCGCTTCTGTGTAGGCCTCTTTTAACTCAATTTCGCCACTTTCTGGAGTAATAACTATCTTAATTGGCAGATTATTTTCCTGAGCGAATTTAAAATCGCGACTGTCGTGAGCCGGGACTCCCATCACTGCCCCTGTCCCGTATTCGTAGAGGACATAATCAGCAATTAAAATCGGAATTTCTTCACCGGTAAAAGGATTAATTGCCACTCCTCCGGTTTTAATACCGCGTTTGGGTTTATCTTCGGCAGTTCTTTCTAATTCGCTTTCGCTGGCTATCTCTTGAATAAAAGTTTCTACGGCCGATTTTTGTTCGGGAGTGGTAACTTGTAAAGTTAAGGGATGTTCGGGAGCAAGTACCACATAAGTGACTCCATAAACCGTATCGGGACGAGTGGTAAAAACAGCAATTTTTTCTGGGGAATTAACAAGAGGAAATTCTAAATAAGCACCTACCGATTTACCAATCCAGTTGGCCTGCATGGTTTTAACCCGTTCTGGCCAACCGGTAAGTTTATCTAAATCAGTGAGTAATTGTTCGGCATAATCGGTGATTTTTAGGAACCATTGCCGGAGTAATTTTCTTTCTACTTTAGCACCCGATCGCCAAGATTTTCCTTCACTATCTACCTGTTCATTGGCCAAGACAGTTTGATCGATAGGATCCCAATTCACTGCCGCTTCTTTTTGGTAGGCTAATCCCGATTCAAAAAACTGTAAAAATAGCCATTGGGTCCAACGATAATATTCCGGGGAACAGGTGGCAACTTCTCTTTCCCAATCGATAGATAATCCTAACTGTTGTAATTGCCGTTTCATCTGGGCAATATTTTGATCAGTCCATTTTGCCGGAGGAACTCCTCTTTCAATGGCGGCATTTTCTGCGGGTAATCCGAAAGCATCCCACCCCATGGGATGCAGCACGCGATAACCCTGCATTCTTTTCAGACGGGCAATCACATCGGTGATAGTATAGTTACGAACGTGACCCATGTGCAGGTTGCCTGATGGATAGGGGAACATGGAGAGGGCGTAAAATTTCGGTTTATCGGCGTTTTCTGGGGTTTTGTCCAATCCCATTTGCTGCCAAATCTTCTGCCATTTCTGTTCGATTTCTGCGGGGTTGTACGGCACTGGGGTCTTTTCTCCTGAGTTTTATCTATCCTTCCTATTTTACAGCAGCCGGCTGGGGGCGATTGCCAGTCTTGGGGTTATCTACCCTAGCAAAAACCCTCTGGGTTTTAAGTAAGTGGTTCTAATTAAATATGAAGATAGATTTTGGGTTCGATCCCCCCTATCGATTAGTCAGATATTTCTTAACAAAAAGAGAAGAAACTTAAAAAAAGGGGAAACGATTGATAGCTATAGTTTTGAAAGAAAGAATCAAGGTGGAGGTCAGCAAAAAAATGGAGAAATGGGCAGCCCAAGAATTACAGTATGGTGGAAAACTTGGCTGGACAGCTTAGTACAAGTGTTCTAAAAGTTTCGGAAAATCTAGCCGCGATGAATGGCAATCTTTGTGTGACACTATTTATAAAAAGGTTCCGCTCAATTTATTCTTGATCAATATGCTATTAAAATTACCTCAAAAGCTAAAAATTAAGCGACTAATATTATTAGTATTCTGCCTAGGAATAGGAGTATTTGTCTGGTGGTTATCCTGGCAATCCACCGGGATGAGCCAAATTCAACGCCCCGAAACAGTTGCCCAACAAATTTACCAAGCAATGCCAGATTTACCGAAAGAAAACAACTATATCCGTCGAGAGACAGGAGTGATCGATCCGAATAATACCCTAATAAGTCGCTTTCTTCGTTATCATCAAGATACCAAAAAAAGATTTACTCTCATCCGTTTTGATTGGCAATTAACCCTAGGGGATTACCTAGGAGTGAACGAGAAAATCAGCGAAGAAAACTATCCCGGACAAGCAACCCTTACCGTTAATCCTATGGCTGCCGATATCAAAGCGATGAACAGTCTTAATCGTCGTCAACGGCAGCAGTTAGTCACCCTTCTAGTCGAAATTTATAACCCCGCTATTCTCCCCCAAGAAACCCCCACTCCTAACCCTTCTCCTAGTCCTTCTCCTAGTCGTCCATCTTTATCAAAACCGGGAGATGCCGACCTATTAAAATTCTAGAAAATTATGGAAAAAATTCTCAAATATGGTTCGGGTTGGCGACTCGGTTGGAATCCTACGGCAGCCATTTATAAAGGATTAATTGGTGGCGATGATTGGGCGATCGAATTAACCGAGGCCGAGTGGCAAGATTTGCGTCGGTTACTATCACAATTGACCGCAACTATGGCGGCCATGGCCACAGAATTAATGGATGAAGAAAGTATTGCTTGTGAAGCGGAAAGCGAGCTTTTATGGTTAGAAGCGGCAGGATTTCCTGATAATTATTCCCTGCGATTTATTCTCTATCAAGGTCGCGGTTGTGAGGGCAATTGGTCAGCCACTGCCCTGCCAGAGTTGCTCGCCGCTTGGGACAATTTGCTTTACAATTTTTAAGAAAGCGGTGGACATAAGTTAATTTTTGTTTCCCCCTCTTGACTTTTTGATTCCCCTGTGCTGCCATGATTGCCCATCCGAGGACGAAGACCGATAATCTCACCTACACTCCGCCCCCATTGCTGAAAAACGGTTTTGCCATGACTCTCTATGTGTCCCTAAAAGCGCGAGAAACCTGGCAAAATACGATCGCTATTCCCGAACCAGTCTATCAAGAAACCATTTTCACCGGGGCCAATGCCGTCCCTATCTACGGGATTGTTTCCATTCCCCCGCAAGCGAAAGGAACAATTATCGGGACCTACGGCATCACGGGAGACTTAGATAATCAATGGTTTTTAAGGATTTTAGGCAGAAAAGCCGTAGCGAGAAACTACGCAGTCGTCCTCTTCGATTGGCGGGCCCACGGTAAGACAGCCGAATTATCCCCGACTCTCACCTCCGATGGCATCTATGAAGGGCTAGATTTCATTCATATTGCCGCCCAAGCTCAAAAAATGGGCTGTCCCGCCCCTTTTTGGTTCACAGGTTACTCTCTGGGGGGACAATTAGCCCTCTGGGGAATTAAATCGGCAGAGAATCAGGAAGATATGGGGATCGATCCCGTCGCTATCGGTGGTGGGGCGGTAATTTGTCCTAATTTAGACTCTAATCGTTCCTTATCCTATCTCGTCCGGGATACCTGGGGGAAACATTTGGAAAAAGCGATCGCCAGGGAATTACGCAAGTTAGCCAAACGCATCCATCAAGCTCATCCCGATCATATCGATCCCGAAGCAATTACTCGCGCCACCACGATTGCCGGATTCGATCGAGAATTAGTGATTAAAAAGCTAGGATTTGAGACAGTTTTTGACTATTATGCCGCTAGTAGTCCCTTGCCCTTTCAACCCTATTTAACTAAACCCACTTTTATCCTCTACGCGGCCGATGATCCCCTCTTTTCCCCCGCAGTTATTCCCGATCTGCAAGCAGCGATCGCTGATAATCCCCACGTGGATCTACTCTTAACCAACCACGGTGGTCATGTGGGTTATATCAGCAGTTTATCCTGTCAGCGTCAGTGGGGCGATAGCGATCGCTGGTGGGCATGGAATCGGGTTTTAGACTGGTTTGACCAAAAAACTGGCAAATAATACTAAATCCGTTGAGTATAGGTTACATATCAAGATAGGCACTCATGCAAGAGGGGGAATAGATAATCAGTTTTTAATAACCAGATTTAGTATAGGGTTGGCTGAATAAATCTAAAAACCTTGTTGTATAAGACTTTTAGACTTTTTTCCCATCAAAAAGTGCCAGACCTTGGGGTGATCGGGGGGGAAATTTAGGCACTTTTTCCCTGAAAATTAGGTAATTGACCCCCTGAAAATGGATAAAACCCCACACCCCACACCCCACACCCCACACCCTGCCCCCACGAAAAACTTTTTGCCGCAAACCCTAGTATAGTTTCTAGGAGTCAAGGGCCGCTAGAAACTCCTCCACCTGTTCCCGAGTCGGTTGGGATGCGATCGCGCCTGCTCTTCTTGTCACCATTGCCCCCACCGCACAGGCATAAATCACCGCGTTACGCGCTAAATCGGCATTTTCCTCGATTTTATCGCCTACAAGACCGGCACGAGCTAAAAAACCCGCCACAAAGCCATCCCCCGCCCCAGTGGTATCCACTACCTCCCCAGAAAAAGCCTCGACATTGCCGCTATTTTCGCCTAAATGATATTTACAACCTTTTGCGCCGCCAGTAACCAGAATTGCCCCTAAATTGGGGTATTTTGACGATATTTCTCCCGGGTTATCAGTGCCAAATAACCATGCTGCTTCTTCCTCGCTACATTTGAGCAAATCGGCCTGGGCAATAAAATCTCGAATCTGATCAGGAGCAACCTCAAGATTAGTCCAAAAAACCGGTCGCCAGTTGATATCGATCAATACTTTCACTCCGTAAATTTTAGCCAATTCGAGGGCGCGTTGCATTGCCCGGCGGGAAAGGGGATAGGCTAACCCTAGGGTTCCCATCACTAGATAATCGGCATTTTTAAACAGATTTTCGGGCAATAGGTCAGCATTAAGGGCAGTATCGGCAAAATCAGTCGTTTTTCTGCCGCCAAAACCCGCAAAATGTCTGTCTCCCCCAGCATCGCGGGTGACATAAACTTGTCGGGTGGGTAGGGTGGCATGATACTGTACACCAGTGGTATCGACTCCGAGAGCGTCTAGCAAGGCGATTAACTGTTCTCCGGGTTGATCTTTGCCCACACAACCGATAAAAGCCGAATTTATGCCCAATTTTCGCAATCCACAGGCCACGTTTGCCGGCGCACCCCCCGCGTAGGTTGTCCAAGAAGTTACTTTCTCTATAGAGCGATCGCTTTGATCGGCAATTAGATCATAGAGGATTTCCCCTAAACAAATGACAGACACCGGCGAAGATCTTTGATTGTTAAGCATTGCTGTGGGGTGTGGGGTGTGGGGTGTGGGGTGTAGGGTGTGGGGTGTGGGGTGTGGGGAGAATAAATAAAATAATCTCCTATCTCCTGACTCCTATCTCCTGACTCCCGATCACTGATTAATAACTTGTCAAGAAATCACGATAAATAAACTAGAGATTATCTTAGACATTTAGTATAATCAAACACATAGATTAGGGGAAATTGCTCATAAATCAGCCCGATCGAGCGTGAATCCTCTTTTATTTTTTAGTCTTAGACTAAGGAAATATCATGGTTGATTGTAGTCAGATTCAGTTTGACGAGGATAAAAGCAAGATAGATTTATTGCAACTACGAGAATTATTTAATTTAACCGCATTTTGGGCAATAGATCGCCGTTTAGAAGATTTAGAAACCGCAATTGACTATAGTGATCCGGTGGTGACGGTGTGGAATGAGCGGCAATTAATTGGTTTTGCTCGGGCCACTTCTGACGGCATTTATCGGGCAACTATTTGGGATGTGATTGTTCATCCCGATTATCAGGGAGCCGGTTTAGGACGTAAATTAGTAGAAACAGTTTTGGCCCATCCCCGAATAAATCGGGTGGAAAGAGTCTATTTGATGACTACTAACCAACAACAATTTTACCAGCGCATTGGTTTCCAAAGCAACGCCACCACGACGATGGTATTATTTAATCGTTATCCCGAGGAGTTTTCCTGTCCGGCGATCGAGGTAAAGAAAAAACGATCTCTGTGAGCTTGTCCTGACTATTGTTATCGATTCGATCTAAGCTCATTTCCCCCCCCGATACTTCGATAATTCCCTTCGCTAACTGGAATTTAAGACTAGGAGAAAAGCCAAGAACTTGAGTAAATTGTTTGACTTCTTCTGGCTTTGATTCTAAACTCAAGGATGAAATTTCTGGCATTGGCCAGAGAGGGATTTCCCCCGTAAATTCTAGACTAATAGTGACTTTTTTCTCGTCAAGAGCGCTTACGGATATACAAATAGAGCCACTTCCTGGGTTGGCGATCGCTGCATCGACGAGAAGAACAAGAGCGGAGGATAAACATTGATAATCGGCAATAATAGCAATATCATCAGTTAAAGGGCTAAATTTAAGCTGAATATTGCGATTAGCTGCCTGTAAATAGGTTAAACTTGCCCAATCTTCCCAGAGTTTAGTTAAAGAAAAAATTTCTCGCTCCAGAGGTATAGTACCCGACTCTAGCTTCGAGAGATTAATCATCTCATCGAGCATTGCCATCAGTTTACGGCCTGCCAGTTGTCCCTGGGCGATAAATTCCCTTTCTTCGGCCGAACTTTCACAAAGATCGGCGAGAATCATTTGATGGATACTGATCATACTGCTCAATGGCGATCGCAATTCGTGGGCAACCCGTCCTAAAAAACTGCTTTTGAGGTGATTAATTGCCACAGCCATCTGATAAGCGAGGCGAGTTTGCTGTAATTCCCGTTTTAAAGCGTCAATATCGTCCATATTTACAGAAAAACTGCCCCTTGTCGTAAGATATCCCATCTTTGACATTGCCAACGCGCGACGGTGGAGGGTTGTCCACTATTAATTATTCCCCATGCTTGCCTTTCTGTGGGTGCTAACACCGTCACCGAGGGAAAAGTAGTCATAATCGCTTCTGGAGTTAATAAAGGCTCTTGTCCTGACAGATTAGCACTTGTGGTCGCTAAAACACCAGTTCGACCGAGAATTTCTCTTGCGATCGCATGAGCGGGAACTCGGATACCAATCGTGCTAGAATCCTTAGGGTTAAGAACTTTTGGTACTTTTTCAGAAGCGGGTAAAACCAAAGTTAGGGAGCCGGGCCAGTATTTTTCGGTCATTTGCCGCCAAATTTCCCTTTCTTCCTGATTTCCCTTGACATAATCCCATAAATCTGCTGCTGAGGCCGCCATTAGAATTAAAGGTTTATCAAAAGTCCGTTTTTTAGCGGCAAAAACTAAGGCAGCATAGGGGGGAGAAACCGCTAAAGCGGGGACTGTATCCGTGGGAAAAGAAACCACTTGACCACTTAAGGCCGCGTGAACAATTTCGTTAAGAGAAGCAGTAGGCATTGAGAATTGATCATTTTTGGGGACTAATTTAGCCTAAGACTTTTTGGTACAATTTTAAACGGGTAGGGTTGATTCATGAATCAACCCTACCTTGAATCAACTCTACCTTGAATCAATCCTACTTGATCAGCGGTGGATCTGAAAGTTTTTAACACCTACCTACTTATCTCCAACCAATTAGCGACGATTAATTATGAATGAGTCTGATACTTTTGCTAATCTCGAACAATTAGAATACATTCCCTACCTAGATGCCACCGGTAATATCTGTGTTGATTTCCAGGGAAAAATCGGGGTTTATGCCATTTTTGATCGAGAACAAGTCTTAGAGTTTGTCGGCTATTCTCGTGATATTTATCTCAGTTTAAAACAACATCTTGCCCGACAGCCTCAAGCTTGTTATTGGCTAAAAATACAGGTGATTGAGCGTCCTAATCGAACTATTCTCGAATCGATTAAACAAGCTTGGCTAAGAGAAAGTCAGGCAGTAATCGGCGATGAAAAACTCTGGACAGAACCAATTGATGCTAAATTAGCCATGACTGAGACAGAAAAAGAAATTTATCAAAGTGCTGACGAAGTAGGGCAAATCAAGTTATTAAAACAGGTATCCAGACGAGTAGAAAACGATGTTTTATCAACTCTAGAAAAACGGGGAGTACAGATGGAAATTCGTTTTAATCCTAAGTTAAAAGAACAGGGTTTGCTCGATTTGAAGTAAAAATTCCGGCTCTCTTATTCTTTGTGTAATAAGTTTAACTTATATAGTAGCGATCAGTCTTTGTGTCCTTTGTGTCTCTGTGGTTCGTCCCACTCACTCGGCCGCAAAACTGTATTTTAGAATACATTTTACCCACCAAACCTAAGAGAGCCAAATTACTAGGAGCGCTCGATTCTCCAGACAAACCGCTATGATAGTATATCGCCCCATCCCCACAGCAATGGAACAGCGATGACCAATCAAGACTGGCCAAACCTACTGCAGCAACTACTCGATCGAAAATCCCTTTCCCTTAACCAAGCTGAAGAATTAATGACCGGATGGTTAAACGGCCAGATTCCGGAAGTTTTATCGGGGGCGATTTTAGCGGCTTTGCAAGCAAAAGGAGTCTCGGCCGCCGAATTAGCGGGAATGGCCGGAGTTTTACGGCAACAATCTCGCTTAGAAGACCCTAAACCCCATACTACTCCCGTTATCGATACCTGTGGCACCGGCGGTGACGGGGCCTCAACCTTTAATATTTCCACTGCCGTGGCTTTTGTGGCGGCCGCCGGGGGCGTAAAAGTGGCTAAACACGGCAATCGCTCCGCCTCCAGTAAAGTCGGTTCGGCCGATGTTTTAGAATATCTTGGGGTTAATTTAAGCGCCCCTAGCGAGAAAGTGGCGGCGGCTTTAGATGGGGTGGGAGTGACCTTTCTTTTTGCCCCTGGTTGGCATCCGGCCCTGAAAAGTGTGGCTAATCTCCGCAAAACCCTGAAAGTTCGCACGGTTTTTAATCTTCTGGGTCCTCTAGTTAATCCTCTCCGTCCCACAGGTCAAGTTATCGGGGTTTATGACCAGCAATTTCTCACCCCCATGGCCACAGCTTTAGCACAAATGGGAACCCCCAAGGCGATTATTGTTCACGGCCGGGAAAAACTCGACGAGGTGGGGTTGGGAGATCTGACCGATATGGCTTTATTAAATAATGGCGAGGTGATTTCTGCGGCAATCGATCCCTTGTCAATTTCTATCCCTAGAGCCAGTTTAAATGCCCTTAAAGGCGGGGAAGTGCCAGAAAATGCCGAAATCCTCAAAAATGTTCTGCAAGGGGGGGGAACGCCCGCTCAACGGGATGCTGTGGCGATTAATGCCGCTCTTGCCCTACAGGTGGCAGAAAAGGTCACTTTTGGCGATCATGCTGCTGGTTTCGCCCTCGCTCGCGAGATTTTAGCCAGTGGGTTAGCTTGGCAAAAATTAGAGGAGTTGGTTAAGTTTCTCGCTTAGGAAAATTCAGAGGAGACAGAAAGCAGTCGCGATGCCAAAGTTGACACCACCAAGCATGACAATATTCTGATTGACGAATTGGCGTTATTTCAGCTTCTATTTTCCAGTCAGTGCCTCTCTTGATATGTAGCCTATACTCAACGGATGGCCGTATTACTTACGATTTTATTGCTCAATCCAAGTTTTTGGGGGGTTCTACCCCCCAAACCCCGGAGCGCATTAGTTTTTCGGTAGGATGCTTACACGCGGCTGCTGATACATCTGTAATAATTTAAGAGTCACTCCACTTGCAGGAGTGCCTGTCCTGATATGTAGCCTATACTCAACGGATTTAGTATGATTGACGAATTTGCGTTATTTCAGCCTCTATTTTCAAGTTAGGAGATTATTTTTATTTATTCTCCCATCTCCCCACACCCCACACCCCACACCCCACTTCCCCACCTCAATGCACTTACTGCATGATATAAATGCCTAAACACGATGGTTAGGAGATTTCTGTTACAAACAATACAAAATCACCCAAGTTAAAAAGAATTAAATAACAAATAGAGACTAGGTAAATTACTAAATTTTTGCTAATGACGACAGTATTTTACAGAATACTTATTGTTAAATCCGGATTTCTTCATTTCTAACCCGCACCAACTAGAACAATTACACCCACAAACCAAAAGGAGATAGATTCGTGGTACAAGCACCTGAAAAAGATGGAACAACTCTCAATAAATTCGAGAAATTTAAAGCCGAAAAAGACGGATTAGCCATTAAAGATGAACTAGATCATTTTGCCCAAATCGGTTGGGAAGCGATGGATAAAACCGATTTAGAACATCGCTTAAAATGGGTGGGGGTTTTTTATCGTCCTGTCACCCCGGGTAAATTCATGATGCGTTTGCGGGTTCCTAACGGCATTATTAGCGGTGAGCAAATGCGCGTTTTAGGGGAAATTGTGCAGCGTTACGGCGATGATGGCAATGCCGATATTACTACTCGTCAAAACCTACAATTACGCGGTATTCGTATCGAAGATATTCCTGATATTTTCCAACGACTAAAATCCGTGGGCATGACTTCGGTACAATCGGGCATGGATAATGTCAGAAATATTACCGGTTCACCCATGGCGGGACTAGACGCAGATGAATTAATTGACACCAGGGAATTAGTCCAAAAAGTCCAAGATATGATTACCAACTGCGGTCAAGGTAATTATCAATTTACCAATCTGCCCCGCAAATTTAATATTGCCATCGAGGGGGGCCGGGATAACTCGGTTCATGCGGAAATTAACGATATTGCCTTTGTTCCTGCCTATAAAGAAGGAGAATTAGGCTTTAATGTCGTGGTGGGTGGCTTTTTCTCGGCTAAACGCTGTGAAGCGGCAATTCCCATGAATGTTTGGGTGAGACCTAATCAGGAGGTGGTGGATTTATGCCGAGGGATTTTAGAAGTTTACCGCGATAACGGATTGCGTGCCAATCGTCAAAAATCCCGTTTAATGTGGTTAATTGATGAGTGGGGAATCGAGGAATTCAGGACGCGGGTGGCTAATCAGTTAGGTTATCCCTTGGCAACGGCAGCCGAAAAAGACGCTATTGACTGGGAAAAACGGGATCATTTAGGAGTTTTTCCCCAAAAACAGGAGGGATTGAGCTATATCGGTCTTTGTGTTCCCGTTGGTCGTCTATTTGCCGATGATATGTTCGATTTAGCCCGGATTGCCGAAGTGTATGGCAGCGGAGAATTGCGTTTAACTGTGGAACAAAACGTGATTATTCCCAATATAGCGGCTGAAAATATGCCAACTCTTTTAACCGAGCCTTTACTGGCTAAGTTTACCCCCAATCCCACTCCTTTACAACGAGCGCTCGTTTCCTGTACGGGGGCGCAATTCTGCAATTTTGCCCTGATTGAAACCAAAAATAAGGCTGTGGACTTGATTCGTCAGTTAGATGCTGAATTAAATATCCCCCGGGGTGTGCGTATGCACTGGACTGGTTGCCCTAACTCCTGCGGACAACCCCAAGTGGCCGATATCGGTTTGATGGGGACAAAAGCTCGCAAAGACGGCAAAACCGTCGAGGGAGTTGACCTCTACATGGGGGGTAAAGTGGGTAAAGATGCTCACCTGGGAAGTTGTGTACAAAAAGGGATTCCCTGTGAAGACCTAAAATCGGTGTTAACTTCTATCCTCATTGAGCAATTTGGGGCGACACCGAAGGGTTAATTAACAAGTTTATTGATACGCTGAATGGGGGGTTTGTCCCCTCTTTTTTTTCTGTATCTCTGTTGGGTGAAATTGGCAAACCTTTTGCTATGTTAGGAGGCAGATAGGAGTAGGAAAATCCTTATATATAGCGTTTCTCACACCTGTGTGGCACAGTCAAACCTTTGCTGATTAAGCTTTTCACCATCGACAATGTACCTCTTGCGAACAGGAAACGCTATATTTTCCTACCAGATGGGAATCGTTACTTAGGGTTTGCTGAATAAATGTGAAATATAGACGAGGTAAGAGTTTTAGGGTACTGTTTCGCCCCCACAGGTGCAAGATTTTGAGAGTCCTGTAAGGGCGAAGCATTCGGGCAATAACCTATCGGTGAAACCGTAGATTTTCTATCCGAATGCTTCGCCCCTACTTTTTGCCGCAAACCCTACTTCGCTTCAAATTGAGCTTGTTTGCGAAGTAATTCCCCGATGGTTAAATTGGGTTGAGGTCGGCCATTAAAAACCGTTCCTACCTCAAATTTTTGCAACTGTACCCGTGCCAAATGATAGGCCTCATCCGGTAGGGGAATATAACCAATACTATCTAATAAATCAGGAACTCGATCGAGATAATATTTAACAAATTTCTCTAAAGCGGGATTCTCTTGGGCTTTTTGAGCATTAACATAAATAAACAAAGGACGAGATAAAGGCTGATATTTACTATCCTCGACATTGCCGCGAGTTGGTTCAATACCGTTAACTTTCAAAGCTTTTAATTTATCCCGATTTTGTTCATAGTAAGCATGGCCAAAATAGCCTAAAGCGTTGGCATCTTGACTGACGGCATTAACTAAAGCTTGGTCATCTTCACTAAAATTAAAGTCCCCACGACTGGCATCTTTGCCGTTAATTACATCACTAAAAAAATCGTAGGTTCCGGAATCTTTACCCGGCCCGTGAAGGGTAATCGGTTGGTCGGGCCAAGCGGGATTAATTTGATTCCAACGTTTGATTTTATTCTCGGCCGCTGGTTCCCAAATAGTTCTTAATTCTGTGGTGGAAATATCATCAACCCAGTTATTTTTGGGATTGACTACCACGGTTAAAGCATCAAAAGCGATCGGTAGTTCGATAAATCTGACCTTATTAGCATCACATTCTTTTAATTCTTCCACAGAAATCGGCCGAGAAGCATTATTAATATCCGTTTCTCCCGCACAAAATTTTCTAAAACCGCCGCCAGTTCCTGAAATATTAGCGTCAATTTTAACATCAGCCAAAGCTTTGTTAGGGGTATTAGCTTTAAAATCTTCGAGAACTTTATCAGTAATTGGTGCTACGGTACTCGAACCATCGATTTTAATTGGTTTTAGATCTTGAGGATTAATATTGGCACAAGCGGGTAAAAGTAGAGCAGTTCCTAGTATGGTTGCCACTACTTTGGTCGGACGAGATAGCTGAGTAAAGATTTCTAGCATAGGTGTCAAAAGGAGAAAGTAAAAACGGGTATTGGGGAGACTTTTCAGTTATCAGTGGGGAAGTGGGAAGAAAAAAGCTGAGGGATGATGGCTAAAAACCTTAATCTTTTCTTTGTTGTTTTTACGTCACTATAATGGTAGGGAAAGAGAAACCCCCTATATAGACGGGAAAAGTTAGCGGCTTTACCCGCGACTTAAAACTAATGTTTAGTCAAAATAGATAGTAAAAGAAGTTGAGATTTTTGTCTAGTTATCGAGAAAACTTTTCTTGACAATACATTACGTTCTTTTATTCACTTCTTAACCTATTCTTTACCAAGCAGTGGTAACTTTTAGCGTAAGATTTAAGGCAGTTTACGGATCAAAATTAATCCTATGCCCAGCAGAAACAAGACCAATTTACTAACAGCCTTATCCCTAGCGACTCTAACAGCGACTTTAACCGCTTGTGGTGGCGGCGATACGGCGGGAACCAGCGGAGAGGGAAGCAATAGAATCGCCCAGGTTCCCCTAAAAGGAGAGGTCGCCCTCAATGGTGCGGGTGCTTCTTTTCCTGCACCCCTATATCAAAACTGGTTTGTCACCATTAATCAACTATTTTCCAAACTACTAATTAACTATCAATCTACCGGTAGCGGGGCGGGAGTCGAACAATTTATCCAAGGTACGATCGATTTTGGCGCTTCCGATGTGGCCATGAGTGACGAGGATATGGCCAGAGTTAGCCGAGGGGTTTTACTGCTACCGATGACGGCGGGAAGCATCGTTATGGCTTATAATTTGCCCGGAGTAGAAGGGCTGAAACTAAGTAGAGAAGCCTATGTAGGCATCTTTTTAGGCACGATTACCCGTTGGAACGATGCCAAAATTGCCGCCGATAACCCCGATTTAAAACTACCCGATGAAGAAATTACCGTAGTTCACCGGGCAGACGGTAGCGGGACAACGGGAGTTTTTACCAAGTTTTTAAGCGCCGTTAGTCCCGAATGGAAAAAAAGCATCGGTGAAGGAAAAGCCGTACAATGGCCGACCAAAAAAGGTAAATTTCTTGGCGGTAGAGGCAATGAGGGTGTAACTGCCCTAATTCAACAAAATCAAGGCTCGATCGGCTATATCGAGTACGGTTTCGCTAAAAATAATAACCTGCCCATGGCCGTTTTACAAAACCAAGCCGGTCAATTCGTTATCCCCAATGAAACCAACGCCGCTGCCACCTTAGCCACGGTGGAATTACCCGAAAATCTGCGGGCTTTTATCATCGATCCGCCGGGAGAAAATTCCTATCCCATTGTCACCTATACCTGGATGTTGGTTTACAAAAAATACAACGATCCCCAAAAAGCTTTAGCAATGGAGGCGATGATTGAATTTGGACTTAACCAAGGACAAGAACAAGCAGCTCCCCTTGGTTATATTCCCCTACCGAAAAACGTTCGGGAACGAGTAGCCGCCGCTGCCGATGTCATCTATCCTGATTACACGATCAACGTGGATTAGTCGCCGAAAAAATGTATTCAAAGTTACAATAGTAGTGGAGAAAGGCCAATTTCTCCCTTAGCTGCCGCAAACTAGCTGGATTTAAACCCTAATCATGAGTGCGCCCACAGTTCCACCCGACTCAAATTTTAAAGAACGTCCAGAATCGGAAAAAATCCTCGATAAAGGCTTTGTTGGATTAACCACCGCCTTTGCCATCGCTATTGGGCTGATTTTGCTCCTAATTGCCCTAGTTATTTTTATTCGGGCCCTACCAGCGATTCAAACCTTTGGTCTGGGATTTTTGACCAGTAGTGCTTGGAATCCCGTGCGCGGTCGGGAAGAATTCGGAGTTCTGCCCGTTATCTACGGAACTCTCGTTAGTTCTCTGATTGCCCTCCTGATTGCTGTTCCCCTCGGCATCGGTTCAGCCATTTTTTTAAGCGAAGATTTTATTCCCTTAAATGCGCGGACAATTTTGGTTTTTCTCGTACAACTTTTGGCCGCTATTCCCAGTGTTGTTTACGGATTATGGGGTATCTTTGTATTGATTCCTATCCTCAGACCCCTTGGTAACTGGTTAAATGCTAATTTTAGTTGGATTCCTCTGTTTAGTACTCCTTTAGGGGGTCCTGGAATGTTACCGGCGGGGGTTATTTTAGCAATTATGATCCTGCCGATTATTATCGCTATCTCTCGCGACTCTTTGGCCGCTTTACCGCCGGATTTGCGACAAGCTTCCCTAGGTTTGGGGGCCACCCGTTGGGAAACGATTTTTCGGGTATTAATTCCTGCCGCTTTTTCTGGGATTGTCGGGGGGATTATGTTAGCTTTAGGGCGTGCTTTAGGGGAAACCATGGCAGTAACGATGATTATCGGCAATTCTAACCGCATTAGTGCCTCTATTCTCGCCCCCGCTAACACGATCGCTTCCTTATTGGCTAACCAATTCGCCGAAGCATCGGGAATGCAAGTATCGGCACTCATGTATGCGGGTTTTGTTCTCTTGGTTTTGACCCTAGTAGTCAATATCTTCGCAGAATTAATCGTTAATCGCGTCAAAGCTAAGTATTAAGCCATCTTTTAACTGATATGGATAGTGCGAATTTAGGCAATAATCTCAAAAAGAAACCGAGTAGTCCTCGATCGCTATTGGGGACAATTATGACCGTTCTCTCGGCTTTATGTTTAGCTGTCACCGTGATTCCCCTTTTTGCCGTCCTAGGCTTTGTTTTTGTGCAAGGGGTGGGTCGTTTAAACGCTAATCTCTTTACTAAATTACCGCCACCACCGGGTTTAGGAGGAGGAGGCATCGCTAATGCCATTTTAGGCACAATTATCGTCGTTGCCCTGGCTACAGCGATCGCAGTTCCCATCGGCGTTTTAGCGGCGGTTTATCTCTCGGAATTTAGCGGTGATAACAAACTTGCCCAGGGTGTGCGCTTTGCTACCAACGTTCTAGCGGGTGTCCCTTCGATTATTGTCGGGGTTTTCGCCTTCGGTTTGTTAGTTGCGCCCTTATTTGGCGAAGGAACAGCCCTTTTAGGCTTTTCTGCCCTGGCCGGTTCGATCGGTTTAGCGGTGTTAATGTTACCGACTATTATTAGAACCACCGATGAGGCTTTAAAAATCGTTCCCCAAGACATCCGCTGGGCAGCCATGGGTTTAGGGGCCTATAACTACCAAACCGTCCTAAAAATCGTCCTTCCTGCGGCAGTTCCCGCTATTTTAACCGGTGTAACCTTAGCAATTGCTAGGGCTGCTGGGGAAACCGCCTCCTTAATTTTTACGGCATTATTCTCTAACTTTTGGCCTCGGGGTGTCTTTGAACCGATTGCCACCCTTTCGGTCCTAGTTTTCAACTTTGCTACTGCCCCTTTTGCCCCTCAACAGCAATTAGCTTGGGCAGGTGCTTTAATTCTCGTGCTTTTGGTGTTGGTAACTAACATTTTATCCCGTTTAGCCACGCGCCAGAAAACCTATTAAGTCAAGGAAAAAGTGAAAAGCAAAAAGGGATATTTAAGTAAAAATCTACCTATCTTTCTGATTCCTAAATTAGCCAAATTCAAGGTAAATAATTTATGCTAACTAATTCTAACCCCCATTCTACAGGAACCGTTTTAAAGGTCGATAAGGCTGATATTTACTATGGTAATTATCGGGCAGTGCGGGACGTTTCCATCGATATTCCCAAAAATAGAGTCACCGCTTTTATCGGACCCTCTGGCTGTGGAAAAAGTACCATTCTCAGGTGTTTTAATCGTCTCAATGATTTAATTCACGGTTTTCGTATTGACGGCAAAGTTTTTTATCATAACCAAGATATTTACTCTCAAGAGGTAGATCCTGTCGAAGTCAGAAAATATATCGGTATGGTGTTCCAGCGCCCTAATCCTTTTCCCAAATCCATCTACGATAATGTGGTTTACGGAGCGCGATTAAATGGTTATAAAGGCGATTTAGATGAATTAGTAGAAACTTCCTTGCGTCGAGCAGCTCTCTGGGAAGAAGTAAAAGATAAACTAAAAGAAAGCGGTTTTTCCCTATCGGGGGGACAACAACAAAGATTATGTATTGCTCGCACTATTGCCGCTCAACCAGAAGTATTATTAATGGATGAACCCTGTTCGGCACTGGATCCAATTTCAACTTTAAAAGTTGAGGAATTAATGCACGAATTAAAAGAACGTTATACAATTATTATTGTTACTCACAATATGCAACAAGCTACTAGAGTAGCGGATTTAACGGCTTTTTATAACGCTGAACCCACCGATAAAGGTGGCAAAATTGGTTATTTAGTCGAGTTTGATCATACGGACAAAATCTTCGGTGATCCTCAAGAACAAGCAACTAAAGATTATGTTAGTGGACGTTTTGGCTAAATCAGTTATCAGTTATCAGTTATCAGTTATCAGTTATCAGCTTTTTTCTTCCCTCTTTCCCTGTCCCTTCTCCCTTTTCCCCAACACCTATTCCTTTAAAGATTATGTATAGTAGCGATGTTGTCACCGATGCGGTTTTGAGAACCAAAAACTTAAATGTTTACTATGGTTCTAATCTCGCTGTTCGTGATGTTAACCTTGATATTCCTGAGAAAAAAGCGATCGCTTTTATCGGTCCTTCTGGCTGCGGAAAAAGTACAGTTTTGCGCTGTTTTAATCGCATGAATGATCTAGTTAAAAGTGCCAAAATTGAGGGAAAAGTTACCTTTCGGGGCCAAGATATTTATGGTAATTCCGTTAATCCTATCGGGTTACGCAGTCGCATCGGTATGGTTTTTCAGAAACCGAATCCTTTCCCCAAATCTATCTATGAAAATATCGCTTTTGGGGCGCGCTTAAATGGTTACATCGGTGATATGGATCAATTAGTAGAGGAATCTTTAAAAAAAGCCGTTCTCTGGGATGATGTTAAAGATAAACTCAAGGAAAGTGGTTTAGCTTTATCGGGAGGACAACAACAAAGGTTATGTATTGCTCGCGCTATTGCGGTTAAACCGGAAGTTGTTTTAATGGATGAACCCTGTGCGGCACTCGATCCAATTTCTACCCTAAAAATTGAGGAATTAATTCACGAATTGAAAACCCAATATACTATAGTTATTGTCACCCACAATATGCAACAAGCGTCGCGGGTTTCTGATTTAACGGCTTTTTATAATGCTGAACCGACCCCAAAAGGTGGTAAAGTGGGTTATTTAGTGGAATATGATCGCACCGAGGTTATCTTTCAAAATCCCGCTCAAGAGTCCACTAGAGATTATGTTAGCGGTCGTTTTGGTTAAAGTATTAATAATTAATCGTTATTCACGACTCCGGGATAGATTAATTTTTTTCATCTGGAATGATTGAAAAACGATTAAATTAACTGATTGCGAAACCCGGTGGACAATCATCTGGCACTTGAGTTAAACAGAGTTTTACTTTATCGCTGGGTAAAGCTGTTTTTGAAGCTGGAACTTCATCAATTTTCACATAGAAAAACAGGTAATGATTCGGTAGTAGTGGCGTAGCTCTCTTGCTTACCTGGTATGAATTGTGTAAAATATTTATTAATAAAAATAATTGGAACCCGATCAGTCTTTAAACCTCTAGCTTGATCATGACTTTTCTGATAAA
>NZ_JACJSV010000004.1 GCF_014698335.1 Microcystis viridis FACHB-1342
AATCTTAAAAGATTGTCAGGAGTTTCCAAGTAAATAATCCAGTTAATCCTAAAATCCCGTTAATCTTGGTTTAGACTTCTTTGTGAGGATACAGAAGGATTATAGGGCGATGCAGAAGAGTTGTAGGACAATACAGAAAGATTGTAGGACAATGCAGGACTTAAACGCTTTAATGGGGCGTAGTTGCGATTGGGTGCGGGTTTATTTGCACAATCCTAATTCTGGCGTTAAGGAGGAGGATAGACATTTGTGTGATGGGATTGGGGGTAAATCGTCAGTATCAGGATTTTGAGGATTAGAGGATTTTCAGGATGCTCAATCTTAAAAGATTGTCAGGAGTTTCCAAGTAAATAATCCAGTTAATCCTAAAATCCCGTTAATCTTGGTTTAGACTTCTTTGTGAGGATACAGAAGGATTATAGGGCGATGCAGAAGAGTTGTAGGACAATACAGAAAGATTGTAGGACAATGCAGGACTTAAACGCTTTAATGGAACGTAGTTGCGATTGGGTGCGGGTTTATTTGCACAATCCTAATTCTGGTGTTAGGGAGGAGGATAGGGGTTTGTGTGATGGGATTGGTGAGGAGAAGTGATAATATAGTTACATATTATGGAGATTTAGAGAAGAAAATGATCTTACTCAATTATTGTGAAAAAGCTTTACAAAAAGCACAATACAAAAGGCTAAATGACGGTACTTGGTTTGCTGAAATAGAAGGCTTTCAAGGCGTTTGGGGAAATGGATTGACCGTTGAAGAATGCCGTCAAGACTTACTAGAAGTTCTAGAAGAATGGATCATTTTAAAATTACAAGATGGCGACCCTTTACCTATCATAGATGGATTAGAAATTAAAGTTACAACAGTTGCAGAAGTTTAGTTATGCCATCAGCAATTTCTCGAAGAAAATTAATCAGAAAATTGAAAGCTTTAGGTTACGCAGGGCCTTTTTCTGGTAGTAAACATCAATTTATGAAAAAGGGTCAACATAAAATTCGCATCCCTAACCCTCATGGAAATCAAGAAATCTCTATAGATTTAGTTAAGGAAATTCTCAAACAAGCGGGTATTAGTGATGAAGAATGGGACAACAGTTAAACAGTATTGGTTATATATTTAGGATTTGATCTTTATGATTCTTTTCATATCGCTTGCGCTGAATATGCTAGAATAGACGTATTGTTAACCACCGATGACAGATTACTGAGAAAAGCCATAAAATACAGTAAATTATTGCAAGTAAAATTAGCAGAATTAAATATCTTAACCAATTAAAAAAGCGAGAAAGTATTAGCAACCCTTCTCGCTTTATTATAACTAAACCAACGCCTCCACAGCTTGCGGAACTACTGCCGTCTCAGTTGTGGTATTTTCCCCTAGGTAAATTCCCAAAGAACGGGCTGTTTTGACGATAAAACCATCAGGATCCACGGGATAGGCACAGCGATGCTCTTGATGACATTGTTTGATAATTTTGATCACTGGTTTCAGGGGCAAACTACGCACTTGTCCCCCGCGCCAAATCACCACGCGATCGAGTTTTCCCTGTTCGATTAATTCTACGGCCTTAATGCCGAAAGCCGTGGCTAACAGTCGATCCATGGCCAAAGGAGGACGACTTCTTTGCAGGTGTCCCAAAGACATGGCCCGCACATCCATGGAATTGAGATAACAGAAGACGGGATCGGTAACGCACAAAGAGCGAGTTTTGTCAAATATTAATTTTTCTAAATAATCGGCAATATACTTCTCTTTTTGGTTATCTTCGTTTTTAACACCCTCAGAAATCACAATGAGAGCGAATTTACGACCTTGAGCGCGTAATTCTGCCAAATGGCGACAACAACCGTCGATAATTTCGGGAGTGAGAGCCGGGGTTAATTCGGGAATAAAAATCGCATCGGCCCCCCCGGCAATTCCGGCATGAAGAGCTAAATGACCGGCATCTCTACCCATCACCTGCACAATCATCACCCTTTCGTGACTAGCGGCGGTAAAGGTGAGATCATACAAAGCTTGAGTAACGATATCGACGGCAGTGGTAAAACCGACGGACCATTCCGTATAGGGAACGTCATTATCGATGGTTTTGGGAACCGCGATAATATTCCAGTTGCCTTTCTGGGCGAGATCGTAGATGATATCGATGCTCCCATCGCCCCCGACGACGATCAGGGCATCTAATCCCAGCATTTCGTATCCTTGCAGGATTTTCGTGGCAATTTCTGGGTTTTCGGGATGTCCTTTGCTCAAAGAACCCAAAACACTACCACTAAGAAACTGCAAAACGTCTAATCCTTTCAAGACCCCGGGTAGGTTATAGCCATGCTGAGTCAGGATCAAATCTTGGGGGTGATATTTTCCCTCGGCAATCTGCATAAAACCGTCGGTCCCGTAGGGAATGCCGTACACATCCCAACCCTTGAGTTTTGATGATTTCACCACGGCACGAATTACCGCGTTTAACCCCGGGCAATCGCCACCACTGGTAAGAATACCGATTTTTTTCTTTTGATTCTCGTTCATAGTTATATCCTCCTGGATTTTTTTGTCAGTTATCAGTTATCAGTGATCAGATGTAAGTTTTCAGTTTTCAGTTAAGTAGCTGGTTATAATTAAATTAAAAATCGATTTTAGGTTCGATCCCCCCTGCCCCCCTTGATAAGGGGGGTGCCGATCCCCCCTGCCCCCCTTGATAAGGGGGGTGCCGATAGGCGGGGGGATCCCCCTTGATAAGGGGGGTGCCGATCCCCCCTGCCCCCCTTGATAAGGGGGGTGCCGATCCCCCCTGCCCCCCTTGATAAGGGGGGTGCCGATCCCCCCTGCCCCCCTTGATAAGGGGGGTGGCTGATAATTTTTAACGCCTACCTACTTAAGTTTTCAGTTCACTGATTACTGATTACTGTTTACTGGACGGCTACGCCGTGCCTTTGGCAACACTGAAAAAAGCTCCCCACTTCCCACTTTTATTTACTGGTGGTTTGAAAACGTTTCCAAACAGGTTCGTAACTTTGCAGAGCTTTCATGTACTGTACCCGTTCAAAAGCAGTCGGATCTGGGCAATTCATTTGACTCATACTGCCAATTAACTGCTCGATCGATTCGTACTCATTTTCTTCCAACCAATGCAATAAACCCTGTTCGATCTTGGTAATTTCCTCCAAACCGTGGCGTAATAAAACACTAACTAACATGGTCGCTTTTGCCCCTACCATCATCATTTTGATCACGTCGATGGCGTTATGAATACCACTGGTAGCGGCAAAATCCGTCGCTACACGACCGTAAAGCATGGCAATCCAGCGCAGGGGTAAACGCATTGCTTGGGGATTACTGAGGATAATATTAGGGTGAACATCCAAGGTGTCTAAGTCGATATCCGGCTGATAGAAACGGTTAAATAATACCAACCCATCGGCCCCTGCTTCCGCTAATTGTTTAGCCATATTGGCCGTATTGCTAAAGTAGGGACTTAACTTCATCGAGACGGGAATTGATACCTCCGATTTGACAATTTTGAGGATATCAATATAGTTTTGTTCGACGTGATTTCCGGTTAATTCTAGGTCGTTGGGAACATAATAAACATTCAACTCCAAAGCATCAGCGCCCGCTTGTTGAATTTGAATGGCATACTCCAACCATCCCCCAGAGGTCTCACCGTTGAGACTGGCAATAATGGGAATATCGACCATTTCTTTGGCTTTGCGAATATGGTTGAGATATTCGTCGGAACCAACGTGAAAAACCTCTGGTTCGGGAAAATAAGTCAAAGCTTCCGCAAAACTCTCGGCTCCGTGGGTAAAATGATGGTGTAGAGCCAGTCTTTCGTGTTTAATCTGCTCCTCGAAAAAGGAGTGTAAAACCACGGCAGCGGCTCCGAAGTCTTCCATTCTCTTGATATTGTCGATATCCTCGCTCAAGGGTGCGGCCGCACCGATGACTAGCGGCGATCGCAATTGCAAACCCATGTAAGTAGTGTGTAGATTCATAACTATTCGTTGCTCCCTGTACCTTTTGCTGCTAAATACTGATACATTTGCCAGCGCGTATCCACATCTGCTTGTGCTTCTTTGAGCAGACGTTTAGCTTCCTCCGGCTTACTGGTGGCCAACATCTTAAAGCGATTCTCCGAGTAGAGAGTTTGCGCTACGGTAAGCTTAGGCGCACGGCTGTCCAATTGTAGGGGATTTTTGCCTTCTTTAGCTAAATCGGGATGATAACGGTACATTAACCAGCGACCGCTTTCCACCACTTCTTTTTGATGGTTCATGGCGGTGGTCATGTTGATCCCGTGAGCAATACAGTGAGAATAGGCGATAATTAACGATGGCCCGTTATAAGCTTCCGCTTCTAGGAAAGCTTTGATAGTTTGCTCGTTTCTTGCCCCCATAGCCACGCTGGCCACATAGACGTTACCGTAGGTCATGGCCATTAAACCGAGGTCTTTTTTCGGGCTGGGTTTGCCACCAGAAGCAAATTTAGCTACGGCGGCGCGAGGAGTAGCTTTCGAGGACTGGCCGCCCGTATTCGAGTAAACTTCCGTATCCATGACCAAAATATTCACATTGCGACCACTGGCTAAAACGTGATCTAAGCCACCATAACCGATGTCGTAGGCCCAACCGTCACCCCCGACAATCCAGACACTTTTCTTGACCAGATAATCGGCCACGGATAACAACATTTTCACCTGCGTGGTCGGGGTTAACTGCCCTAAACGGGATTTTAGGGCCTCTACCCGATGCCGTTGTTCGTAAATTTCCGCTTCATCGACTTGGTGACAATTGAGAATATCTGCCGCTAGACTTTCTCCGATTTCACTAGCGAGGGTTTGTAACAGTTCGGCAGCAAATTCTGCCTGTTTATCGATGGAAACTCGGAATCCTAAGCCAAATTCGGCATTATCTTCAAAGAGGGAATTCGACCAGGCCGGCCCGCGACCTTCGGCGTTAACTGCCCAGGGTGTTGTCGGTAAATTACCTCCGTAGATAGATGAACAACCGGTGGCATTAGCCACTATCATGCGATCGCCAAATAGCTGACTGACTAATTTAACGTAGGGAGTCTCACCACAACCGGCACAAGCGCCAGAAAACTCAAAGAGAGGTTCCTGCATTTGCTGATGGTTAATTTTATTGAGATTTAGGCTTAATCGGTCTGGATTAGGCAAATTAAGGAAGAAATCCCAGTTAACTCGTTCCTGTTCCCGCAGGGGCAGTTGGGGAGCCATATTAATCGCTCTTAGACGTGGTTGCGATTTGTTTTTAGCGGGGCAAACATCAACGCAGAGACCGCAACCGGTACAATCTTCGGCGGCCACTTGGATGGTGAATTTTAGCCCTTTCCAGTCGTGATCCTTGGCATTAGCGACTTTAAAGGTTTCTGGAGCGGTGGCTAATTCGACCTCATCATAGACTTTCGAGCGAATAACGGCGTGGGGACAAACAAGAACGCATTTACCGCACTGAACACAGACATCTGCATCCCAAACGGGTATTTCTTGGGCAATATTGCGTTTTTCCCATTGGCTAGTGGCGGTGGGATAGGTCCCATCGTTGGGAAGGGCGCTAACGGGTAGTTGATCCCCGTGACGGGCGATAATTTTGCCGAGGACTTCTCGGACGAAAGCAGGTGCGGTGTCGGGAATTGGGGGTCTTAATTCAAAAGCTTCGGGGGTGACAGTGGCGGAAATTGGCACTTGATAGAGATGTTCTAGGGCAGAATCGACGGCTTTAATGTTCATCTGCACGATTTCTTCGCCTTTCTTGCCGTAGGTCTTGCGGATGGCTTTTTTAATTTGTGCGATCGCATCTTCCCGCGACAAAACTCCCGCTAGGGCAAAGAAACACACCTGCATAACGGTATTAATCCGGCTGCCCATCCCCGCTTCTTTGGCTACTTGAGTCGCATTAATCGTATAAACTTGCAGATTTTTGTCGATGATAGTTTGCTGGAGATTGCGGGGTAGGTGACTAAATACCTCCTCCGGTGGATAGGGACTATTGAGTAGAAAAATTGAGTTCGATTTAGCGGTTTCTAGCAGATCAAATTGTTCGACAAATTCCCACTGATGACAGGCGATAAAGTTAGCATCGGTGATTAAATAGGTAGAGCGAATCGGCTCCGAACCAAAGCGTAGGTGAGAAACGGTGACGGAGCCAGATTTTTTGGAATCATAGACGAAATAACCCTGGGCATAATTATCAGTATCTTCACCGATAATTTTAATTGAATTTTTGTTAGCTCCCACCGTACCATCGGAACCTAAACCGTAGAAAACTGCCCGCACTACTTTGTCTGGTTCGGTGGAAAAACTGCGGTCATATTCCAGACTGGAAAAGGTAAGATCGTCAACGATACCAATAGTGAAGTGATTTTTCGGTTTGTCGAGACTTAAGTTATCAAATATACCAGCAACCATAGCTGGAGTAAATTCTTTGGAAGATAAACCGTAGCGTCCTCCGACAATTTTCGGCAGCTTGCCTTCGTACTCTTCCATAAAGGCATTTACCACGTCTAAATATAGCGGATCGCCCCCAGCACCGGGTTCTTTACAGCGATCTAAAACGGCTATTTTTTTCACTGTGGTGGGCAAAGCTGCCAGTAATTTTTCGGCGGCAAAAGGACGATAGAGACGAACTTTTAAAACCCCAACTTTAGCCCCATTTTGATTGAGATAATCCACGGTTTCATGGACGGTTTCCCCTCCCGATCCCATTAACATAATCACTCTTTCGGCATCGGGCGCACCGTGGTATTCATAGAGATGGTATTGCCGTCCTGTTAATTGGGCAAAACGATCCATAATTTTTTGAGTGATATCGGGACAAGCATGATAGAAAGGATTGACGCTTTCCCTTGCCTGGAAATAAACATCGGGATTTTGTGCCGTGCCTCGTAACACCGGTCGATCGGGAGTTAAAGCTCTTTGACGATGGGCAATAATTAGGTCTTCATCTATCAGTTCTTTGAGAATTTCATCGCTAATTAATTCGACTTTTTGCACCTCATGACTGGTACGAAAACCATCAAAAAAGTGTAGGAAAGGAAGCCGCGTTTCTAGGGTGGTAGCTGTGGCGATTGCTGCCAGATCATGAGCTTCTTGAACGGAATTAGCCGCTAACATAGCCCAACCCGTACTTCTGGCAGACATGACATCACTATGATCCCCAAAAATTGACAACCCTTGGGCTGCTAAAGCACGGGCCGCCACATGGACTACTGAAGAGGTTAATTCCCCCGCAATTTTGTAGAAGTTGGGGAGCATTAATAATAATCCCTGCGAGGAAGTGAAAGTAGTAGTTAAAGAGCCTGTTTGTAGCGCTCCGTGCAGGGTTCCCGCTGCCCCACCTTCGCTCTGCATTTCGATTACGGAAGGAATGGTTCCCCAGAGATTAGCTCTGCGTTCGGCTGCCCAACTATCGGACCATTCACCCATAGGCGAGGAGGGAGTGATAGGATAAATAGCGATTACTTCACTGAGACGATAGGCAACGCGTGCAACAGCTTCGTTACCGTCTATGGTTGCATAGGTTTTTGTGGTCATGTGTTCCCCTTAGTTTTTACGATATTTGTCGGGATTTTAAGTTTTTTTACGGCTCAATTTCGCACTAAATATCCTCTCGTTTCCCTGACAACCGAAGGATTTTCTTTGAGCGTCGCTTTTGACTCCCTATCTACTATTGGACGCTTACGGCAGACAGGCTTAAGTAGAGCAATTTTTCTGTCTCCACCTCGATCATTATCCAGATTCTCGGCTTTCTAGCAATTCGTTATTTTTTCTTAATACGCTGCTGAGTTTGCCAGCAACCGACCCTGGGATTAATTAATATTCAGAATTGAGATAAAAATTAATGATACTTTTAAAAAAAAAGTGCTAGGTCAGAAGATAAGCTGTTGACTATCTAAATTACTCGTTAAGACTGCATGGGAGCAGGGAGAAGGAATTATGAATTATTAATTAGGGTTTGCGGCAAAAAGTTTTTCGGTGGTGGCAGGGTGTGGGGTGTGGGGTGTGGGGTGTCGGAAGAATAAATAGAAATAATCCCCTGTCTCGGAGTCTCCTGTCTCGGAGTCTCCTGTCTCGGAGTCTCCTAACCAAGCACGACAATTTTTGATTTTTGCAAGAGATCTAATAACCAGTTGATTTAGTCAGCCGATGAAGTTAAGATGTACTAGGTTAAACACAAATGAACTAAAGTACAAATTATCTTAACCCAAGGATAGGAAAATAGATCATGACTAACCTCGAATCCCTTACTCAAGCGCAACAGGAGTTGTACGACTGGCTAATTGAGTACATTCGCACTACTCAGCACGCCCCTTCCATCCGGCAAATGATGCGAGCGATGAATTTACGCTCTCCCGCACCGATTCAAAGCCGTTTAGAACGTTTACGCGCCAAAGGCTATATTGATTGGACAGAAGGAAAAGCACGCACCCTGCGGATTCTCAAACAACCAGTGCAAGGTTTACCGGTTCTGGGTGCGATCGCTGCTGGTGGTTTAGTGGAACCCTTCACCGATGTGGAAGAAAAACTCGATCTTTCTAACCTGTTGCAACGCAGTCAAGACTGTTATGCTCTGCGGGTTTCCGGAGACAGTATGATCGAGGACCATATTGCCGATGGGGATCTGGTGATTATGCGTTCTCTCACAGGCAATGAAGGGGTGTCCAATGGGGAAATCGTCGCCGCTAGAGTCGAAGGCCACGGTACTACTTTAAAACGTTTCTACCAAGAAGGCGAAATCATCACTCTCCAACCCTCCAATCAAAAATATCAACCAATTACAGCCAATACTGAACAAGTACAGGTGCAAGGGGTTTTGGTTGGTGTTTGGCGCGGTTATTAGCCAAAACTGGGGCGCACTTAAGCGCCCCGATCATTTTTCCTCTCCTTGGCTACTGGAAAAGAATCGGGTTGGCAAACTAGGATAATATAAGGGTTTTAGCCTATCCCGCACTCAGGTGTTTTAACTTTTATGCCCAAAAAACAGAAGTATCCCCATCTCTTGGGGTCAAAATGGACGGCAAAACAAAAAACATGGGGCTGGCGACATTTTCAAGTGGTCAATCGTCAAAATCGCGGTCAATGGGTTTTTGCCGAATTAGTCGCTTCCTGCGATCCGACTGTCCGCTTCTGGATTAATGCTAAACAGTTGCAAGACGCGAATCTCTGGCAATCAGGTTGGCAAACCCTAACGGAAATGAACCAACCCGACAGCGCCGACGAGATTATTGTAAATTAAATGCAGTACAGCCTATTACTGTTCCATAAAAGTCCGCACCGTACCATCAGAACCAAGAACTAGACGCAATTGAGGATTACCAGAGATATCGAGGGGAGACACGAAAGGTTGATTGAGCAGGGGCATATTAGTGCGATCGAGATAGATTTTCGCCGCCTGTCCCAGGGGAATAATCTGTTTTAGGGAACCATCCTGATTTAAGACCAAACGGTACTCTAGAGTATGCTTGAGACTTTCCGGGGGTTGCCAACGGGACTGAAAATATTCTCTGGTTTCTGCCACTTGGGGAATTGTATCTAGTAAGTTCGTCTCTGGGGCTTTAGCGGTACTTGTGGATGGTTTGGGGTCTAAATTGACATTTTCGGGGTTAACAGGGCTTAGAGGCGGTAAATTGGGCAATTTTGGCGGTGCTGGACTCGGATTCATCGTGGTGGGGGGGACATCTGCCAGTGCATTTGTACCCTGAGCGCCAGTGACGGGGGGGGCAGTAATCGGGATGTTCTGATTATTCGGTTCAATTATGATCGCCGTGCCGCCGGGAAGCGAACCTGTGACTGGTGGCGGCGGTAAAGTGGACGGCGGAATCACCAGGGGGACGCTAGAGGGACGAACTGGGGCTGGAACGGTTCCCACGGGCGGCGGTGGCGGTAAAGGGGTTTTATTGCCCAAATTTGCCGGTAACTGCGGGTTTGGGGCGGCTGTTCCCGTGGGGGGTAAAGGCAGCGTTGGCAAGGGTTGGGGAATCTTGGCACTATTGGGATCGCTGGTTAAATCATTATTGGCCACTTGTTGCTGTTGATAAAATGCGATCGCTATTCCCCCGATAGTTATTAGGGCTGAGGCGATTAATCCCGTCCAGATCAGGGCATTTTTTCGAGTTTTCTGGCGAATTAATGGGGGTATTAGGGGGCTTTCATGGTTATACTCCCCTAAAGCATTGGCTAGATCGAATAATTGCGACGTGGTTAATTCGATCTCCTGTTTATCCTGATCGGTTAGCAGGGAACCTAAAAATAATTGATGCTGCAGAAGTCCCTGACAACGGAGAGAGGGTAAGGAGGGGAGATGACTTTCGGGGGAACCACTAGCCACGAAAGAGAGGGTAGAAACGGGACTAGAGAGTAAATTCTGCACATAATTAGCGACAATTTCCCCTAGGAGTTGTAATTGTGTGCGATCGCCTTTGATTGTCACCTGTTTTTCCTCACTCAATCTAGGATCATCAAAGCGCAATTGAAAGTGGGCATCGTTTAAGACATTTTTACCTAACCAAACCGCTAGAGGCGAACTATTTCCCCAAATTTCTAGGGTACAGGTGGGAGGTGTATATTTGCGAATTAGATTACTCATTTTTAGTTATCGGTGGGAATTATAAATTATGAATTATGAATTATGAATTATGAACTGGGAAGCTTTTTTTCAGTGTTGCCAAAGGCACGGCGTAGCCGTCCAGTAAACAGTAAACAGTAATCAGTGAACTGAAAACTTACATCTGATAACTGATAACTGATAACTGATAGGCTTTTTACTTTTTACTTGCCAAAAGGGTGTGCCAAAGAAGGAGATGACTGCGGGGGCTGCTGTAGAACAATAAATCGATTAATAATTTCCAAGCTAGGGAAGTTAGGCTAGAATCAATGAGATTATTTTCCGATATTTCTGGGTATTTTAAGCGAAAATTATCAATATAATTGCCCAAAAGTGTGGTTTTAACTGGTTCTTCTCCTTGAGTTCCCACTTGTTCCAAGAGAATTACAGCGCGACGGATTAACTCTTGCTTTTTTTGGGCCAAATGACAGAGGAGGAGAACTAGAGAACGGATGTCCGCGAGGGAAAGTTTTGACTGGGGTTGCCAGTGGTGGGCAACTAGGCGATCGCTTGTATCTGCATCTAAGGCTAATTCTTGGGCTGCTTGGGTGATAGACTCGGAGTCTAAATTAGCTAGAGAGACTAAAGCCGCCAAAATCAGGTTTAAATAGCTATTAATACTCTCTAACTGCTCGTTACTGGGTGAGATAGCTAGGGGTAAATCCTCACCCGTGGAGGACTCGGCAGACTGAGGCATAGTCAAGGACATAGATAAAAGGAATTGCCAGCAGAAAAACTTGGGTTTAGGAGAAAAAATCACTGGTTCTAAAGTGTCATAATAATTGAGATTGTTCTTTTCTTGCACGTCCGCTCACCGATTGCCTCCCACCCAATGAGTTTAGAATCCGCTACCGATGAAGTCATTAAGCAAAATTTAGAACAATTTCTAATTGTTTTGTCCGTTTCCCTGAGTGTGGCCACGGTTTCGAGGATTTTTAGCTGGTTTCGCCAAATTCCTTACACCCTATTGTTAGTGATAGTCGGTTTAGGTTTAGCCTTCATCGATATCCGTCTGGTGAACCTATCCCCCGAACTGATTCTAGAAATTTTTCTGCCCCCTTTGCTATTTGAAGCCGCTTGGAATACGCGCTGGCGAGATCTGAAGGATAATTGGATTCCCGTCAGTCTTTTCGCTATTGTCGGCGTAATTATCTCGATTTTCGGGGTTGGTTTTACCCTAGATGAATTGACCAATTTACCCCTATTTACGGCATTATTAGTGGGTGCAAGCCTTTCTTCTACGGATCCCGTCGCTGTTGTCGCTCTTTTTCGCGAATTAGGGGCCAGTAAAAAACTCACCGTGCTTTTGGAAGGGGAAAGCTTATTTAATGATGGGGTCGCTGTGGTCGCTTTCGCTCTTTTGGTGGAAATTCCCCTCGGTGCTAGTGGTCTATCCTTAGAGACAACCATTAGCCGGATTGCCGCTTTTATCGGTATCGGGGTGGCAGTGGGTTGTTTAGTGGGTTTTGGTATTTCCTATCTGACTCAACGTCTGGATTTACCCCTAGTGGAACAGTCTTTAACTCTTGTGTCCGCCTACGGTGCTTATTTATTAACCGAGGAGTTCGGGGGTTCGGGGGTAATCGGAGTGGTGACTACGGGGATTATTTTGGGTAATTTTGGCTCTAGAATCAGCATGAGTCCCCGTACGAGGCTATTAGTCACGGAATTCTGGGAGTTTCTCGCTTTTTTTGTCAATTCGATCGTTTTTCTCCTCATCGGCGATCAGATTCGTCTCTCCAGTTTAGCCGATAATCTCAATTTAATTTTTATCACGATCGCTGCCGTAGTGGCGGCCCGTTTTCTGGCTACCTTTGCCTTGGCAACTGTTAGTAATGCCTTGATGGAAACTAAAATTAATTGGCGGGAAAAAACGGTTTTATGGTGGGGAGGTTTGCGCGGTTCCGTTTCTATTGCCCTAGCTTTAAGTGTGCCGGTTATTTTTCCCAATCGTCAGGATATCATCGATATCGTCTTCGGAGTTGTTCTCTTTACCCTGTTGGTTCAGGGATTAACTATTCAAACTTTCCTATCGAGATTAGACTTGATCGGTGATCAACCAATTCGAGAAAACTATGCAGAACTTTTAGCCCGACGGGTAGCTTTAAAAAGGGTTTTAGACTATCTTTCTAAGTTAGATAAATCTCCCGATGTTGCCCCCGAATTCTTTAGTTATGAGCAGCATCTCGTCAAAGAAAAGTTAAAGACCGTAGAAGCGGAAATACAATCTCTCAACGATAGTTATCCCCAATTACAGCTATTGACAATGGAACAACTTCGGGAAACCCTCCTAGATATCGAAGCTGATACCTACGCTGAATTTATTCGAGCCGGCCGTTTAACTAGCAATTTATCCCCCGTCCTTCAAGAAATTCTCGCTGAAAGTAAAATTACTGATCAGTAGGACTATTTTGGGGTACATACCTGAACTTTCCCCGTATAAATATACGGCTCATCTGAGTTCAGTATGCTAAAGATCGAAGACAAATTTCTCAAACAGTTTTCACACAACTATTTGGACTCTTGATAACCGTCCTATTGGATTTTAGGCTCTGTAATCTTGGGCAAGAGAGGGATTGAGTTTTTATAAATTTATAGATAACCTACTAAACTAGGATGAGTCCATTGGTATGGGAGACGATAGTTTCGATCGATACCGACTCCACAGACTATCTTGGCTTATCCTTTACTAAAGTTCTTCAGCCAAAGCTAAGACACGCTGATATAGCTGGGAACTGACACGAAAACCAGCTTGGCTAATCAAGGTATCCATAACAGGTTGAACTTGAGGGATGAGGCTTCTTTGTTTGGCAACGAGCAGAATGCCCAGAATACCAATGATAGACAGCCCTAGCCGCAGGGCTTCTTGCCGCCCCAAGCGTTCATCAATGAGCAGATCATCAGCTTGTAGCTCAAGGGCCAAGGCTATGGCATTCGCTTCTCCAGCATCCAATCCTCGTTCTTGCTGAAGCTGGTTAACGAGTTCGGAGTTGGTGAGGGGTTGGGGTTGAATCCAACCGACTTGGAGAATGGCTGGAATGATGGGATTGCTTGCGGCTGCTAGTTCCCTAGCAACAACGTCTGGAATGATAACGGTTTGGTAAATTGACTCTAGCAACCAGAGATGATCGATAATCGCTAGATTGGCAAGGGCGGAGGTATCGCTGACGACGATCATAGCCAGCCTCGATCGCGCAGATGTTGAACATCCTGCTCAAAGTCTTCTACATCGTAGTGAACACAAATACCGCGATCTGCCAACAGTTTTTGAAAGTCCATGACTTCCATCCCGGCAATTTTACTGGCGCGACTGAGGGAAATCCGCTCTTGCTGAAACAGCGCAATGGCAATCTCCCGGAGCCAGTCACCCTGGTTAAAGGTTTCGGCTTGGCTGAGGTTATCCGGTAGGTTTAGGGTAATTTGCATTGAGACATCCTCACGCGCTAATACTTACTTCTTCTAGCCTGCCATATCTCAGTTAAAGCTTTGGCTCTTCTGGTTTCTGTGTGGAAACGAGGTCTATACTGATAGAATATCCGTCAAAATAGTGCTGAAAGTCTTGCCCGATCAGCATTTCACGATTCCATAAGCAAAAATTATCAGACAAAATCGAGAAGAGCCATTAATTCTGTTGGGGTACTTAGAAAGGAATATCGTCTAAATTTTCCTCCACCGATGTGTCGCTAGGTTGCCAAGCGGAAGGATTAGAAAGTTCATAGGATGCGTCGTATTCGAAGTCCCCGGGGGAGACAGGTGCGACGGGTTTTTCCACCGGGGTTTTATTCGATTTGTGGGTATTGATTGGCACGACTTTTTCTGGAGTCGGGGCTGCCATTTCACCGCTACTCAGGCTGCCGTCAAGATGATAGAGATGACTAATGACTAATTCGGCCCGTTTTTCCTTAAAACCTTCGGGACGATCGATCGTCTGCATCGAGAGACGACCTTCTAAAATTACCCGATCGCCTTCATTATAGTTCTGAGCGACTTCTGAGGCTAAATTTCCCCAAGCTACGGCCCTTAAATTAGCTGGGGTTGCCTCGGCACGATTGGGGGAAAACTCGACTAACATTTGAGCGTAGGGAGTTTGATTATCTTGGGTATAACGTAATTCGGGACGACGGACAATTTTAGCCATTAAAATGCAACTGTTCATGGTCGAAAATCAGTCTGAATTTTTCTAATAGCACCATTGTACTGAAAAAGTACAATGATCACCACTGGGGAGGTTAGGGAATTTTATGGGACTCTGGTTAAGAAAAAATCTCTTTAACACTTGGTACAACGTCATCTTAACCCTTGCGGGTCTATTTCTCAGCCTCTGGGGTGGCTTAAGTTTTCTTGATTGGTCGATAAATCGGGCAAAATGGGCTGTAGTGACGGAAAATATCGGTTTATTCGTAGTCGGTCGTTATCCAGAACAGTCAATATGGCGGATTTGGCTGATTTTAACGATTATTGCGGCTTTATCACTGTTTTCTTGGCAATTAAACCGGGGTCGCTTCCCCAATTGCCCCGCTTTTCTCCAACGCTGGTGGGGATTGCTCTGGTTATTGACTTTACCTTTAATCGCTTGGTTACTATTGGGAGGATTATTTTTAAAGGCAATTCCCCTCGATGATCTCAGTGGTTTAATCTTAACTTTATTAGTAGCGATCGCCAGTATGATTTTATCTTTTCCCTTGGGGGTATTATTGGCCCTGGGGAGACAGAGTGAATTACCGGCAATTCGTTGGCTATCTATTGGTTATATCGAATTATTGCGCGGTTTACCTTTGTTGGGAATTTTATTCATGGCTCAGGTGATGTTACCTTTAATTTTACCCGCCGGGACCAGACCAGAACGGGTGATCAGAGCGATCGCCGGATTTACCCTTTTTGCGGCAGCCTATCTGGCCGAAAATGTTCGGGGTGGTTTACAAGCGATTCCCAAAGGTCAAATTGAAGCGGCCAGGGCTTTGGGTTTAAAACCGATTTTCGTTTTATTATTGATCGTTCTACCCCAAGCTTTAAAAGCGGTCATTCCCGCTATTGTTGGTCAATTTATCAGTTTATTTAAGGATACTTCTCTACTGGCGATCGTGGGACTGGTGGACCTCTTGGGTATGGCAGGATCGGTTTTAGCTAATCCGAAATTTATCGGCGATTATCCAGAGGTTTATCTATTTTTGGCGTTTATTTACTGGATTTTCTGTTATTCTATGTCCCTAGCCAGTCGTAGGTTAGAACAGCGTTGATTGGGGTGTGGGGTGTGGGGTGTGGGGTGTGGGGTGTGGGGTGTAGGGTGTAGGGCGTAGGGTGTAGGGTGTAGGGTGTAGGGTGTAGGGTGTGGGGTGTAGGGTGATGGGGTGATGGGGTGATGGGGTGATGGGGTGTGGGGTGTAGGGTGTAGGGTGTAGGGTGTGGGGTGTAGGGTGTGGGGATAATAAATAAAAATAATCTCCTGACTCCTGAATACTGACTCCTGAATACTGACTCCTGAATACTGACTCCTGAATACTGACGACCGGCTACTGATGACCGGCTACTAACCCCACCAACAGACTTATTCAGCACACCCTACCTGGCTTTTTGTCATAAATATTGATATGATTTAACAATCAGCAGCAATTTATGGTAAATATATTTATTTAGGAGAGCGAGAAAATGGCTGGATTCTTTGGCCTGTTTGGCAATAAGACGAAATACGTCGATGAACCGATGGATATGAGCGCACCGGAACCGAAAGAGGCTTTTTACTTGGAACCCGATGACGCTAAAACTCTCGGTAATATCGACTTTATGCGGACACCGATCACGATCCGACGTACTTTCCCGAAAACTGCCTCGAATAAAAAGGGTGGCGAATCGATTAAACAGATTTCTTCCATGGAAGTCAGCAAAGTCACCGATAACGGTATTGTGGCAAAATCGGCGACTTCCGAGGCTAATAGTAAGGCTAACGCTGCTAATGATAACGTTCGTCGCGCTAACGATGACAATATCAATCCTTTCCTGAAAATGGCCCGCGAAATCAAGAAATAGTATAGGGTTTGCTGAATAAATCTAAAAACCTTGTTGGGTAAAACTTTTAGACCTTTTGGCCATCAAAAAGTAATGGATATGGGAGTGATCGAGGGAAAAATCCCTGGACTTTTTCCCTGAAAATTAGGTAATTGACCCCCTCAAAATCGGTAAAACCCCACACCCCACACCCTACACCCTGCCCCCAGGAAAAACTTTTTCAGCAAACCCTAGTATAGTAAGGTGAGCATTGGCCACCCTTGATATCAAACTTTGGTGGGGAAAGCCCACCTTTTTTTATGACCATTATTAACGGAAAAACCAAGTTATTAGGCGTAATCGGCGATCCCATCGGCCATACTCTTTCTCCCCCCATGCACAATGCCGCTATCGATGCCTTGGGGCTAAATTATGTTTATCTTCCCCTACCGATCGCCCCGGAAAATTTGGCAACTGCGATCGCTGGTTTGTCCGCCATCGATCTACAGGGTTTTAGCGTCACAATTCCCCATAAATTAGCAATTATTCCCTTATTATCGCAAATTACGGAGAAAGCAAAGCTAGTAGGCGCAGTTAATACCGTCTGGCGCACGGAAACCGGCTGGCAGGGAACAAATACCGATGTGGATGGCTTTCTCGCACCCTTGAAATCCCTTGACAAAGATTGGAGTCAGGTGAATCCAGTTATTTTAGGCAATGGCGGCGCTGCCCGGGCGGTAGTGGTGGCTTGCGCCCAGTTGGGCTGTGGCGAAATTCATGTGGTAGGACGCAATCAAAAGAAATTAGATCCTTTTAAAGAAAGTTGGGCGAATACCAGCCTCTATGACCTCCTAGAAGTGCATGGCTGGGACGAATTAGAGGGGATGCTACCCACCACAGAACTCCTGATTAATTCTACCCCCATCGGAATGTCCCCCCAGGGCGAACAATCCCCAGTTGAGTTAGAATTATTAGACCTTTTGCCCTCATCGGCGATCGCCTACGATCTAATTTATAATCCCCGACCGACCAAATTTCTCCGGTTGGCCCAGACTAGAGGGATAAGAATTATTGATGGGTTAGAAATGTTAGTTAATCAGGGAGCGATCGCGCTAGAAATCTGGTTAGGTCAACCCGTCCCCGTCTCGGTCATGCGGGAAGCTTTGTTAAAACAATTCTAAATGCTAAAATCCTATTTCTGGCTTGATTTATGACCCCTTCTAGCTCCTTTTGGAAAACTCTGAATAACTCGATTCTAGTGCGCTATCTATTATTATTTGGTTGTGGCTGGAGTCTGATTATCTTAATTAACTATTTCTACGGGATAATCGCTATTTTTACTGGTTCAGCGATCCTGGCTGCTCTATTAAATTATCCCGTGGTTTGGTTATCTCGTTATCTACCGAGAGGACTAGCCATTGCTATTACCACCATAGTAGCTTTTATCCTCCTATTTAGATTAGTCACAGGCATAGGATTAGAAGCAGTTAGTCAGGGGAAAGGACTACTATTCAATCTTACCGATGCCTTGGGTCAACAAGATTTTTTACCCTTTAAAGACTTTCTCGATCGATTAGATTTGAATAAAATGGTGGGAACCCTACAAACTGGTTTAGCCACGGGTTTATCGATCGTACAGGGAGTTTTTTCCAGCGTCTTTACTGGCGTTTTCGGGGCGGTGATCAGTGTTTATATGCTCATCGACGGTGATAAACTCTGGCGAGGTTTTTTGCAGCTTCTCCCCCCAGCATACCGGGAGCGTTTTGCCAAGTCTTTTCGACAAAGTTTTCTGGGATTTATTCGCGGGCAACTGTTATTAATGCTCTTTTTATCGGTGACGAGTTTCTTAAGTTTTTCCCTATTGGGAATTCAATATGGGCTAATTTTAGCGGGTATTCTTGGTGTTATCGATGCTATACCGGGTATCGGGGCAACCCTGGGCATTTTGTTGGTAACTATCTTGACTTTTACCTCCCAAGGACTAACAATTGCCGTTAAAGCTTTTATTGTCTGTGTTGTCTTGGTACAAATTCAAGATAATATTATTCGCCCTAAAGTTATGGGCAATGCCCTAGAATTAAACCCGGTAATTTTATTTTTATCCCTCTTTATCGGCGAAAGAATTGCGGGATTATTAGGGGTTTTTCTCTCCATTCCTATCGCTGGGATGATTGCGATCTGGATCAGTTACGGGGAAGAAAAACCAATAACAGATTTAGAGGAAAATCAGTTAAAAGAAAGTCAGGAGAATTAAGGGCTGATCCCCAGTTTCTACTATACAATTAGGGAAATTTGTTATCTACAAAACTCGATCGCTACCTATGGAAAACCTAGATTTAAAGAAATCCTCACCCCTCTTACTTATCTCACCGTTTTTTCTCTGGGGAACAGCGATGGTAGCGATGAAGGGTGTTATCCCCCACACCACCCCCCTATTTATGGCGGCAATTCGCCTTGTTCCCGCCGGAATGTTAGTTTTAATGATAGCTTGGTTTTTAGGTCGTCCTCAGCCCAAAACCCTGCAAGCATGGTTATGGATTGCCCTTTTTGCTCTCATGGATGGCACTCTTTTTCAAGGTTTTCTGGCATTGGGATTAAATCGCACCGGGGCAGGGTTAGGATCGGTAATTATTGACTCCCAACCCCTAGCGGTGGCTTTAATGTCCAGTTGGCTATTTAAAGAAGTTATCGGTGTCTGGGGGTGGTTGGGATTGGGTTTAGGAATTGGGGGAATTAGTTTAATTGGCTTGCCCGATCAATGGTTTTATGACTTTTTTGGACAAAAAGCGGTAAATATTGACTTTAGCTGGCAGGAATTACTAAATAGCGGCGAAATGCTCATGCTTTTGGCTTCCCTATCCATGGCGGTGGGAACAGTCTTAATCCGGTTTGTCTGTCGTCATGCGGATCCCGTCAGCGCCACAGGATGGCACATGATTTTAGGAGGATTGCCGCTATTTTTAGCTTCAGGTTTCACCGAATCCCATCAATGGCAAAATGTAGATTTAAATGGTTGGTTAGCTTTAAGTTATGCCACTATTTTTGGTAGTGCGATCGCCTATGGAATATTCTTTTATTTAGCCGCCAAAGGCAATTTAACCAGTTTAAGTTCTTTGACTTTTTTAACTCCGGTTTTTGCCCTCACTTTCGGGAATTTATTCCTCGGTGAGATGTTAAGTGTATTGCAATGGGCGGGGGTATCTTTAACCCTTGTTAGTATTTATTTAATCAATCAAAGGGAAAAAATATCCCCACAAGTGCGGGCAATTTTTGCTAATCTTTCCTCACTTATACCCAAAAGCAACTAACTCAATCTTGAGATAATACAGTTAGTTTTTCTCCCGATGGATCGTATTTAAAAAAAGCTTCTACGCCATAACCGCAGCGATCGCTATTATGGCAGAAAGCGGCGACTAAACTACCGCAACGAAAACAACCAATTTGACAGTAAACCTCGTCTGGTTGCAGACAGGCAACGGCTAGATTGAGCAGGGGAAAGAGATTGCGATCGGGATAGGAGGCAGTTTTTTGGCTTAAAAGGGTTAATTGCTCGGAAATAGGGGACATTAAAGCCGATCCCCAATCCTGATACTGTTGGGGCAGTTTTTCTAAGAATTTCTGTAAATCCATGCTCTTGCAAAAGTGACGATCCTCACCCTTAATCATAGATCGTTATCTTCGGGATGAAGTCACTGCCTTAATTGTGGAAGAGTGCTAATCTAACTATTAGCCTATTAGCACAAGTAGAGGAGCTTCTAATATGCCCTACAAATGCTTCCAGATCAAATTTTGGGGAGTGCGGGGGAGCATTCCCTGTCCAGGTTCGGAAACCGTTCGTTATGGTGGTAATACTTCCTGTGTGGAGATGCAAGTCGGTAGAGAAAGATTAATTTTTGACGGTGGTACAGGGTTACACATCCTAGGACAGTCTTTGATGGCAGAAAGTCCAGCGAAAGCCCATTTATTTTTCAGCCACTCCCATTGGGATCATATTCAAGGTTTTCCTTTTTTTACCCCTGCTTTTATCAGGGGCAATACTTTTAAAATCTATGGGGTTCCCTCTCCCCAAGGGGCAACCTTAAAGCAAAGATTACACGATCAGATGTCACATCCTAATTTTCCCGTGCCTTTGCAGATTATGCGGGCTGATTTAGAATTTTATGATCTAGAAATGGGCGAAACCCTCCACTACGGCGATTTCACCGTCGAAACCCGTCCTTTAAATCATCCCGGGGAAGCGGTGGGTTATCGGGTAAATTGGCAGGGTTTATCGGCAGCTTATATTACCGATACCGAACATTTTCCTGATCGCCTTGATGATAACGTTTTGGCTTTAGCCCAGCAAGCGGATGTGATGATTATTGATGCTACCTACACCGATGAGGAATACAACGATCCTCAGTATTCTAAGGTGGGTTGGGGTCATTCCACTTGGCAACAGGCAGTCAAAATCGCCCAGGCAGCGCAAGTTAAGCAGTTAGTTCTATTTCATCATGATCCCGCCCATAATGACGATTTTCTTGATCGCATTGGGGAACAGGTAAGAAAGATTTTCCCTGAAACTATTCTCGCCCGGGAAGGCCTCTCGATCAAATTACGACCGGAAGGTTCTCGGATAGATGAAGCGTAACCTAAGTCACTGTTCCCACCATGAAGATAACTGCTGTAGATGGTCAACAGCTTATCTCCGTGGGCGGAGATAGGATAGAATGACATAACTTCATCTGGGATTTTCTCTGGTGCTATATTATAAAAATGTCCAATCAATCCTCACCTAACTCCACAGAAATACAAGCAATTTTTGATCAGATCGCTCCCGAATATGACCGCCTCAATCAGGAATTAAGTTTAGGATTACACCGTATCTGGAAATTAATGACAGTCAAATGGTGTCAACCCGAAAAAGGGGACTTTGCCCTCGATGTCTGTTGTGGTAGCGGCGACCTGACTAACCTATTATCAAAACAAGTGGGTAAAACCGGCCAAGTGATCGGACTAGATTTTTCCCCACAACAATTAAAAATCGCCCGTCAACGTTTTAGCGCCACTAATATTAACTGGATGGAAGGGGATGCCCTCAATTTACCCTTTGCCGATTCTAGCTTTGATTGTGCCACTATTGGCTATGGATTACGCAATGTGGTCGATATTGCCCAATGTTTGGGGGAATTATACCGAGTCCTCAAACCGGGTGCTACAGCGGCGATTCTGGACTTCCATCAACCCACCCAAACCATCGCCAAATTATTCCAAAACTGGTATCTCGATCATATCGTCGTTCCGGCTGCCGAGCGTTACGGTTTAACTGACCAGTACGCTTATATTAGTCCCAGTATCGATCGCTTTCCCATGGGCCCAGAACAGGTAAAATTAGGCTATCAGTCGGGATTTTCCAGTGCTGTTCACTATCCACTCCTAGCAGGACTGATGGGAGTGTTAGTCTTGAAGAAATAACCTACTGACATTTCCGTTTATTTTTTGCTGCTAAATTGAATCTCCCTACTCTTTGGACATGGATATTACCGCCGATCGCGGGGGCAATTATTGGCTATTTTACGAACGATGTAGCCATAAAAATGCTATTTCGTCCCTACAAGGCGATTTATATCGGTAAGCGTCCTCTTCCCTTCACCCCGGGGTTAATTCCTCGCAATCAAGATCGATTAGCTGTCCGGGTATCGGATACGATCATGGGTTCCCTGTTAACCCCCGAAGAACTACAAAAACTAGCTAAACGACTCCTCGACACGGAAAGGGTACAGGGGGCGATACTCTGGCTGTTACAATTAGCTTTAAAACAAATAAAAGGCGATCGGCAAGCAAAAACCGCCGAGATTTTGGCGGCGATTCTTCACGATTTATTCGGGGAATCTTTAGCGAAATTACTAAAAGTTTTAGCCCGACGGCAGGACTTTTTAGAAAAACAGATCAATCAAATTTTTGATCGCCTAGTCTTGGAATTTTCTCTCAGTGAACAACAGGCGCGACAATTCTCCGATTGGCTATTAGAAACTGTCTTACCTGCTGATGTTATCCGTCTAGCTTTAATCGATTTTTTAACCGATCGCAATATTCAAGTTATCGATGAAGGATTTCGGGAAAAAACCAGTGGAACCTATTGGGTAGTAGCCAATTTATTCGGTTTACGCAATGCTCTCGCTCGCTTACGCACTTTTTGCCTTGATGAAAAGGATTTAGCTAATACCAGAATCAAAGAATTATTACTATCTTTAGAGATGCGTAATCGTCTGAAAAACTGGTTACAAGGTATCTCTTTGCAAAATTTACCTATCTCCACCGTCAGACAATTGCGTAAAACCACTAGGGATACGGTGCGAATTTATATTCAAGAAAGTGGCGAACAATTTCTGCAAGATTTTGGACAAACGATCGACTGGGATCAAATCGCTAATTTAATTATTAATCGTCTGCAATCTTCGGAGTCAATGACTACATCATTAGGGGTAATTAGTCAAGAGTTAGCGTTAATTTTAGAGCGTTATCTAGAGGAAGATTTAGAGAAATTAGTCGCCCAAATTATCCCAATTCTCAACATCGATCAGGTAATCCGCGATCGGGTAAATGCTACTTCCCCTGCTGATCTGGAAAATGCTATTCAAGGCATTGTTAAACAGGAATTACAGGGAATTGTTAATCTCGGTGGTATTCTTGGTCTTCTAGTCGGACTAATGCAAACAGTTATTTTAATTGCACAGAATCCGGGGTAATAATTAGGGTCTGCTGAAAAAGTTTGTTGGTGGGGGCAGGGTGTGGGGTGTGGGGTGTGGGGTGTAGGGTGTGGGGTGTGAATTTTCCCCCTGAAAAAGCCTTAATCTAACAAGGTTTTTAGATTTATTCAGCAAGCCCTAATTAGGTGGGTTAAACTAAGTTAACCCACCGGAATCATCCCGTTTATTTTTAAGGTAAAATCAAAAAACTTCCCTGACAGAAAAGAGTTTTATCGTCGAGAATAAAAGATTTAATCTCCACATCTTTGCCTAAATCGACAGTAAAAGGTTGCAAATCAATAGATAAATCTGGGGCTAAACCTTGCCATTGTCGGGGAATAATCCCTAAAGTGCGGGCATCTTCTAGGGTAATATCAGCGCTAAAAATTACTTCCGCACCTGTTTCTCTATAGCCGAGAAGAGAGAAATAACCCTGATTTAAGAGAACATTTTTCCAGTTAAAACGCTGTTGTGAGATAATTTCTCTGGCGTTAACAATTCCGTTATTTTCTAGGGAAAAAATTAGTAAATCGGCAAAAGCATTAATTAAAATAGTCGAGGCGATCGAATTATTTAAATCCTGCTCGTTAATTTCCACCTCACCGCTAACCCGAATAGGTTCCAAAATTTTTAGGGGTTTCCCTCGCAAAACCTGCCCGATATTAAGACGAATATTTTCCCCTCTTAATTGCGCTTTACCTAGATGTAAACCCTGATAAATCGCTTTTCCCACGGCTAAAAATACCCCGGGGATATAACCGCGCAAAATTTGCCGATCATGACCTTGCAGCTGCATTTCTAAATCTTCTATCTGTTCTACTTGCGTTCTTAAGAACAGACGTACTGCTGGCGGCAAAACCTTACTAATAATCTCACTTTGAGTATTGACCCACATAAACGTTATCTCACTCACTCCACAATGTTTCTAATTGTAACAGAGCTAGATCGATCGAACCATGAGGGGCTGCCGTCAGCTATCAGTTATAGCTAAAAACTTCGCTACTTTCTGTTTACTGATTACTGATCACTGATCACTGACAAGCCCCTAATTCTTAGGTTTTTGAGGCGTTGAGGGAATTAAAACGAGGGGAAAGATAGGCGACTAAAACCCCGAGGGCAAAACCGATTAAATTGCGGAAAAGGGGCAGTAATTCACTGGTGCGAGTAACCACCGGTCCGATGCCAAAAGCAACAAAGAGGATAAACCAGAGGGGAGAGACAATTAAAACCCATTGCCAAGCGAAAACCTGTCCTTCTTTGCGGGGAATACCGGCAAACCCGAAGACTAAACCACCGACAATTGAGGTAATTAAAGTTAGGATCCACTGTTCCCTCGGTAAACCGGGGACTACCGCACAACCACCTTTAACTAAACAACCTTTTACCGTGTCTAAGGATTGTACGATCGCGTTATTTTCGCCATTTTCCCGGACAAAATACATATTGCCGAAACGGGCCTGTAATTCGATCCAAAAAGTGCGGGGTAAAAATTCATAGACGGCATCACCAATACTAAAAGATAGTAGATTACCGCCGCGACCATCGGCCACTAGGAGAATACTTTTATCATCCAATCCCCAGAAATTAATCACTGCCCGGCCGGGGCTGCGGTCATATTGGGTTAAAACTCGCATTTTCCAGCCCGTTTCCCCTTGAAATGTCTCGATATCTCGGATTAATGCCTCTTCCTGTTTTGCGGGTAGATAATTGGCTAAATCAACGATCGGAGTGGCTTGATTGGGCAGTAATTCGGGATTATTCACCGCTAGAGCTTGATCCGGGCAGATAATCCAACCCAGACAGCTAATGACACCAATTACAAGAGCGATCGAGATTCCTCGGCAAAAACGATTGAGCATAGCACTTCTAGACAATGAGAATTTTTTCAGCAAGGGTGTAGGCTAACTTTCAGTTTCTTTACACTTATTTACTTTATCTTAAGGGAATTCTCAACTTTAGTCACCCAGTTAGGGACTTGCGCTTTGATAATGTACCTTTTGGGCGAACGCAGTTCGCCCCTACATTAATGTACCTTTTGGGCGAACGCAGTTCGCCCCTACATTAATGTACCTTTTGGGCGAACGCAGTTCGCCCCTACATTGTGGACAAAATCCGTTACTGTAGGGGCGCAAGGAACCTGCGCCCTCCGATCGCCCAGGTTTGCTGATCACCCTAAGTAGGGGGAGAGCCTTTGAGAGTCCCCGCAGCTAAGGGACTTGCGCTTTGATAATATGCCATCTGGCCGGCCTGATTCTTCTACAGAGCGATTTTCTGGCTAGGATATTATTCCCACGCAAGTCCCTTATCGGTCATCAGATGCGAGTTTTCAGTTCACTCTCCAGAAACTCAACTCAAGCTGATGAGGTCTCAACCAGTGGCATTAACTGGATCTTTTGCCAAAATGGAGTGAATATAGTAGCGGGGGGATGGTCAATGACAGCACAGGAAGTATTAGAGTTAATTCAACGGGCAAAAGACGAAAGAGCGGAGAAGTTGGATCTGTCCAACAAAAACTTAACAGAAATTCCCCCCGAAATCCCTCACCTCACCTCCCTGCAACTCCTCGACCTCAGCAATAACCAAATCAGGGAGATACCAGAAGCGCTCGCTCAACTCACCTCCCTGCAATACCTCAACCTCAGAAATAACCAAATCAGCGAGATACCAGAAGCACTCACTCACCTCACCTCCCTGCAATACCTCAACCTCAGCAATAACCAAATCAGGGAGATACCAGAAGCACTCACTCAACTCACCTCCCTGCAACATCTCTATCTCAGCTTTAACCAAATCAGGGAGATACCAGAAGCACTCACTCAACTCACCTCCCTGCAACATCTCTATCTCAGCTTTAACCAAATCAGGGAGATACCAGAAGCACTCACTCAACTCACCTCCCTGCAACATCTCTATCTCAGCTTTAACCAAATCAGGGAGATACCAGAAGCACTCACTCAACTCACCTCCCTGCAACATCTCTATCTCAGCTTTAACCAAATCAGGGAGATACCAGAAGCGCTCACTCACCTCACCTCCCTGCAAATCCTCGACCTCAGCAATAACCAAATCAGCGAGATACCAAAAGCGCTCACTCACCTAGTCAACTTGAAGGGATTAGTCCTCGAAAATAACCCGATTACCAACGTTCCCCCGGAAATTATTCGTCAGGGATGGGGTGAAACAATATCGGATGATGGCAACCCGCAGGCGATTTTTAGTTATCTCAAGAATAAAGCTACACGCCCTCTTAATGAGCTTAAAGTTTTATTGGTGGGGGAGGGGGATGTGGGGAAAACTTCCCTGTTAAAGCGGTTACTGCACAATACCTTTAATTCCGGAGAACCCAAGACCCCCGGCATTAATATTGAAAAGTGGCCACTGCCCCAAAAACCCGATATTCGCCTCAATATCTGGGATTTTGGCGGTCAGAAAGTGATGCAAACCACCCATCAGTTTTTTCTGACTAAACGCAGTCTTTATCTGCTTGTCCTCGACAACCGCAAAAACGAACAGCAAAACCGTCTGGAATACTGGTTAAAACTCATTGAAACCTACGGAGGCAATTCTCCCGTGATTATCGTGGGTAATTGTGCCGATGAAAATCCCCCGCAAGTTAAGATCCGCACCCTCCGGAAAAAATATCCCCAAATCACCAAACTAATCGCCACTTCCTGTAAAACCGGTGTGGGAATCGAGGAACTTGTACAGGAAATCGCCTCCCAAATCGATGCTATTCCCCATATCAAAGATTTATTGCCTAATAGTTGGTTTGAGATCAAAACTCAACTAGAAACGATGCAAAAGACTTATGACTTTATTTCCTACGAAAAGTATCAGGAAATGTGTCAGACAGCCGAGATTAAAGAGGCCAGCGATCAAAAAAGTTTAGTGCAGTTTCTCCACGATCTCGGTATTGTCCTCAACTACCAAGATGATCCGCGACTGAATGAAACCAATGTCCTGAACCCGGAATGGGTAACTAGCGGTGTTTATGATATTCTCAATAATCACGATTTGATGGTACAAAAAAAGGGCATTCTTTCACTGCCAGATCTGCCAAATATTCTCAAACAAACCCAACGTTATCCCGAAAATAAACGCCGATTTTTGATGGATTTGATGGGAAAATTTGAACTCTGTTTTCCCCTTGATGGTTACAGTCCCGCTCGCTATCTAATCACCGATCTTCTACCCATCGATGAACCGGATGTGGATATCTACGAAAACGCACCTTTACACTTCCAGTACCGTTATGATATCCTGCCCGGTAGCATTATTTCCCGCTTTATCGTCCGTAATCACCAGATGATCTATAAAACCATGCGTTGGCGTAGTGGTGTGGTTCTGACAATGGATATTAATAAAGCTTTGGTGCGTGCCGACGAGGAAGATAACTACATCAGCATAAAAGCCCAGGGTTCCCGTGCTAGTGCGCTTTTAGCTATTATTAAGACAGATTTTGACAAAATTCACGCTACTATCCCTAATTTAGCCGTACAGGAAAGGTTAGTGATTCGAGAATTGCAAGGGGAAAAACCCACCGGGGTAGAAGTTCCCGTCGATTATCTCCATCTGATAGAACTCGATCGCCAAGGTGTCGTGGAGGCAATTCTCCCCGGTTTGCGCGGCAAATATAATATCCGCGATATCTTAGAAGGGGTGGAATCTAAGACAGAAAGAGCAAGAGATCTCGATATAAGGGAGGAACGTGGCCGCAAAAGCCGAGAAAATCGCCCTATGAGTCCCAAAACGCCAGAAACTCCCAGTCTCCTGAAACCTAGTCTCGCTTTGTTGCTGGTTTTAGCTGTGGTTGCTTGTATAGTTGCGGTGTTTGCCCATTTTGTGCCAGATTCAAAGCATATTACCAGCGTTTTGACAATTATTTTTATCTTTGCTTTTATTGTCTTTGTGTTATTGCTCTTGACGGGTAAAATCAATCAAACGACCTTTAATCAGCTTTTTGAAGTTTTGTCGCGATTTATCCCTACTTTTAAAGGACAAGAACCAAAAACCAACAACGATGACACCCCCCAAGAAACCCCCAAATCGGAGCAGTAAAGATTTGCTTACCACAGAAAGGTAACTTAGACGAAAAAGTTTACAAATATTTAGGGTTTGCTGAATAAATGTGAAATGTAGGCAAGGTAGAGGTTTTGTGGCTTTTCTCCCGAAACAGGTGCAAGATTCTGAGAGAATCGTGCTTCAAAACCTTGCGTCTTCATGGTTCCGCGTCCTGTAGGGGCGAAGCATTCGGACAATAACTTATCGGTGAAACCGTAGATTTTCTATCCGAATGCTTCGCCCCTACTTTTTCAGCAAACCCTATTTAGGGTTTGCTGAAAAAGTTTGTTGGTGGGGTTAGGAGTTGAGAGTTGGGGTTTTAGGGAGTTGGGGTTTGAGGGTTTTGGGGTATTAGTTGAAATTCTGCTATCTCCCCACTTCCCCACTTCCCCACACCCTACACCCCACTGCCCCATCTCCTTAACTGCGTTTCCAAGTATTCCAAGCGACTTTAAAACCGATCAAGAGGCGACGGCTGCCACGATCGAGCTTGCTAAGACCAGCTTTAGCACTACCGAGACTGCGATCGACTCCTTGGACAACTTGGCGGGTACTTTTGACCCCTTCATCGATATTGTCGGTTAATTCGCTGATTTCCGCCCCTGTTAGGCGAATTGCTTCTAGAGTCGGGGGGAATTCCCGATGGAGGGTATCGAATAATTTTTCGGCACTGCGGGCTGCCCGGGCTAACTCTTGCAGGGCAGGTAAAGCGGCGATGAAAACCGCCGTTAAACTAACGGCGACTAGCAGTAAAGAACATCCTAGCCAGAAAATAGGTTCGGTCATTTAATAGTGATTCGAGTGTTGATTATCGCCTTCGGGGGATTCTTGCGAGTCGGGGAAAGGATTGTCCGTGGCTAGACTTTGACTAGCTTCGATTCCGGCTGTCACCGCCTCTTTTAATCTCATTAAAGTATCATCCCAATTACGTCGGGCCGATTCCGATAGACGATCGGCCTGCAATTGCATCGTCGTGGTCAGATCTTCGGCTAATTCTGGCAAAGCCCGCGCGGATTTTTGCAGAATTCGACGGGTTTCTTTTCCAGATCTGGGCGCTACTAATAAACCCGCCACTACTCCGATCGCACTGCCCACTAAAACCCCGACGACGAATAAGCCACCGTTACCGTTATTGTTATCTGCCATAGGATTGCCCTTGTACTTAATTCCCAATTTTACGAGCAATTACACTTCTCTTGTGCAGTTTCTTCGGCAAAAATTTTGACCTGTTGCTCTTGGTAAGCAGCAACAGACCTAGAAGGGATACATTGAGAAAAAACTAGCGATCGGGCAAAACCTGATTTTATTGCCGACTTTGAGCCAATAAGGGAGTGAAAAAGAAGAACCTCTGGGAGTCTTGCCGTGTTTCGACCCCAAAGGTTCCTCTTATACTGAACTTATACTCCTCACACAATATTTATATTACACACAACCCACTGCTTTTGTCAAGAGGTTTCTGAAATTTTTTCCACAGACCTCTGGCCAAATTAATTTCCTGGGATCGGTAGGCGCTCTTGTCGGGGACAGCTAAGTAGGGTTTGCGGCAAAAAGTTTTTCCTGGGGGCAGGGTGTGGGGTGTGGGGTGTGGGGTGTAGGGTGTGGGGAAATGGGGAAATGGGGGAGTGGGGAGAGGGAAGTAGGGGGTGGTATCAACTATTGCCTTCAAGCCATGTTTTTAAATCTCGTTCTGGTTTAGCCACATTGAATAAATGTAAACCAAAATCCTCTGAAATATCTTGACAAATTTTCACTCCTCTGATGCTGTTGCCTTTTTCATCTAAAAGGGGCGAAAAAGTCCCAATTCCCAACTGATGGGGAACTACTGCCGTAATTCCGCCACCGACACCGCTTTTTGCTGGTAATCCTACCCGATAGGCCCATTCTCCCGAAGCGTCGTACATTCCACAGGTAAGCATAACACTGATCACATCTTGAACGTAGTGTTCATCGATCGCCCGTATTCCCGTGATTGGGTTGACACCTCCATTAGCTAAGGTGGCAGCCATCAGAGCTAAATCGTGAGCATGGACGAGAATGGCGCATTGTTGACAGTAAAGGTCGAGGGTTTCTTCAATTTTATCGCTAACCATGCCAAAATTTAGCATCAGATAAGCCATGGCCCGATTGCGATTGCCGGTGGATTTTTCCGAGAGAAAAACGGGGACATTAATCTCGTGATCCCTACCCGTATAGCGTTTAAACATTTCTAAAATACGTTTTAGCCTTTCGGTGGCATTCTGTCCGGTGATTAAATCCGTGGTAGCGATCGCACCAGCATTAACCATAGGATTATAGGGACGATTGGTTTTTTCATCGAGAATAATCGAGTTAAAAGCTTCTCCGGTGGGTTCAACACCGACTTTACTATTAACGTATTCCCTTCCGTGATCTTCTAGGGCCAATCCAAAGACAAAAGCTTTAGAAATCGATTGTACTGTAAAGGTTTGCTGACAGTCTCCCACCTCAAAAATCTGACCATCAGTGCTAATTACAGAAATACCAAACCATTCTGGAGCTGCTAGGGCTAATTCCGGAATATAATCGGCGATATGACCCGTCTGTAAATCAGAGTATTTTGCGTGCAGATAGTTAAGATAGTTCCGAAAAGGATAGACTAACTCTTGCTCGGAATTGACGGGACTAATAAAATCTTTTGGGGAAGCCATAGAGGAGTATAGCAGTTATCGTTTAATTGCCACTCTAGAGACGTTGATAGACACATCTCTAGAGAATTTCTGTAATCCCTAATTAACTTCTCGAACCGCGATAAATGCGATCAGCTTGGGAGGGTTCTAAATAAGTATAGCCCGGTTTTTGGGTTGAGGAGCCATTCTTTTTGGCCACAGTATTAACCGCAGGAGTCGCTTTTTTTACCTCCGCGTGAGTCCTGATATAATCCTCAGAAATCTTGAAGGGATGACTATTGGGAAGATGACGACTAGAGGGTAAATTGTCTGCTGCTTCGGCATGGGCAATTTTACTATGAGGAGCGACAAAATCGTGTAGGATGGGATCATAGGCTAAAATTTCACCAGTTTCAATCCGAAAAATCCAACCGTGTAGAGATAATTTACCCTGATGTAATCGGGAACGAATAATTGGATAGCTTTGCAAATTACTTAACTGATTGAGAACATTTTCTGCTACTGTCACCTCGATCAGTTCTTCCCCTTCTAATTCTTTGTAATTATCCTTAACTAAACGTCGAGTAGCTTCTGCTTGTTTTAACCAATCGTAAACTAAAGGCATTTCATCGGCCAGACTCTGCAATTTTAACAAACCTTTCATCGCTCCACAATGGGAGTGACCGCAGATAATCACTTGCTCGATGCCGAGAGCGTTGATAGCATATTCTATAGATGCACCCTCACCACCATTGGTTGCTCCGTAGGGAGGAATTATATTCCCCGCATTACGAATTACGAATAATTCCCCCACCTCCGCTTGGGTAATTAGGTTAGGATCGATACGGGAATCGGAACAGGTGATAAACAGGATTCTCGGTTTTTGTCCGTGGGAGAGTTGCTCAAATAATTGCCGATGTTCATCAAAATAACCACTCTGGAACTTTTCTAGTCCCTGTAGGAGTTTCTTCATAATAATTTTTCTGGTTTAGTTTGATCGCTATTTACTCGATCCTTTCAGCATTATCGGGCATGAGATAACAGCAATGCAACCGGCCAGATTAGCGATCGTTATCGGCTGCGAGATCGGTTATATTTTGTTAAGATAAGATACAGACTGTATCTAAGCAAATTTTATTTTATGGAAACTGCAACAATTTTGGGTGTTTCGATCGCTGCCGCTTTGGTAGGAATTACCGCTTTAGCTCTTTATACCGCTTTTGGACCGCCGGCAGCAGAATTAAGCGATCCTTTTGAAGATCACGAAGATTAATTCTTTAATAACCATGTGGCTATCTGCCAAGGAGAAATTTGCTCCATAGGATCGATCGCTCTTTCTAAACCGTCGATCGATTCTTTTATTGTTAATTGTAATTGATTTTGCCAATCAATAACAGCGTTTTCTCCCTGACATTCATAAACGCGCATTACCCAACCCCGAGAGGCTGTTTCACTTTGTTTGAAACTCATTAAAATTAAGTTATCGGCCGAGAATTTTAACCATTGTGCCACGGGTGGCAACTGGGTTGATCGAGAAGAATTATTAATAAAAATAACGTTGACAGGTGAGTTTAACTGCCAAGCGTGATGGACAGTTTTCGCCGTTTTCCAGTTACCTTGATGGGGATATATTGCATAGGTAAATTCTTGTTTACCCAGATCTGCCTCGGGATCGGGCCATCGGGGACTTCTCAACAGAGTTAATCGCAGTTGCTGGTTAGTAGCATCATAGCCATATTTATTATTATTTAAAAGACTTACCCCGTAGTTTGCCTCTGTATCGGTTAAATCCGCCCATTTATGGGCGTAAACTTCCCATTTTGGCGATTCTGGTTCGTGATCATGCTCGATCGCACCACAGGCAATTTCATAGGTGGTAAAATCGCTGTTTAGGGTAAGAGGAAAAGCGGTTTTTACTAAAGTATGTTCTTGCTGCCAATTAACAATAGTTTTAATCTCGAGAATAGGAGCATCTTTTTCTAAGATATAATCTTGACAAAATTCCGAATCAGCTAAATTTCTGATCACGCGAATCTGCCAGCGCAAGGGACCACATTCTAAGCATTCGATCGATTTTAATACTGTTTTAGGTAAGGTATATTGTTGATAATTCGGATCAATATTCCAAGCGTCCCAATATTGTCCTTGATCTTTAAATGCCTGTAATTGATTACCAGCAGCTTGTAGGATTTCTTTTTGATTAATTATATCAAATATACTATCTATATCCCCCGTTTCTGAGTTAATAGTAACTTTAAGCAAGCCATTATCTAAAGTAAATTGGCAGTTAGTTAAATTTTGCTCGGCTGCTTGCTGATTGGGAACTAACCAAAATAACTTATAACCCACAGAAGGAATATTTTCAGCGAGAAATAATAGCTGATTGTCGTGGGATAATTGCGAAAGACAAAGACAATTATTCAAGTCATAAACCGAACAATTGACAGATTCTATAGCTAAAGAGATAACCTGAAATCTTTCCCAGTTAAGAGAATTAAAAACTAGAAAAGGTTTTGCTTGGGGATGGGGGGGATTAGGCAAATTAATTTGATTAGCAATTGCCTGTAAAGCTTGATCTAAAATTGCTTCACCTGTAGTGATAACTTGCCGCCATAACTGATTAGCATCCCTAAATACTTCGGGGATCGAAGTACCGGGCAGTATATCATGAAACTGATTTAATAAAACCTTTTTCCAAGCGGATTCTATCTCGACTTTCGGATAGTGAATATCTAGTAAGATATTAGCCAGAGAAGACCATAATTCTCCTTGATACAAGAGGATTTCACAGTAACGATTATAGGCTTTTTGGTCAGAGTGAGTGGTATAACAACCCCGATGGAATTCTAGATATAATTCATCATCCCAGATAGGAAGATTACTTGTATCGAGACTGTCCAGATAAGTTGTTGCTTGGCTAAATTTTAACTGGGGGAAAAAAGGAGATTTTTGCCAACGTTGTGCCACTGCTAACATATCACGAGTCGGACCGCCGCCATGGTCGCCAACACCGGGCAGCCAAAAAATATCTTTTAAGCCGGTTTGCCGTTCCCAATTGAGAGCATGATCGGTCATAATAATTGGATTAGTATCCATAACTCCAGCAACATTGGGAGGAGACATTAGGGAAAGAATTTTACTGCCATCGGGAGATTGCCACCAGAAAAAACCGTGGGGAAATTTAGTCGTATCATTCCAATGTAGTTTCCCAGTTACAAAATATTTGATGCCAAAGGATTTAAGAATTTGTGGCAATTGGTAGGGAAACCCAAAGGTATCCGGCAGCCAAGCAGTTTCAGTGATTTGTCCAAATTTTTCTTGAAAATATTTTTGTCCATAAAGCAGCTGTCGAAATAGGGATTCCCCAGAAATTAAATTGACTTCTGGTTCTACCCACATCCCGCCTAAAAGTTCCCAGCATTGCCCTTTATATGCCTCTAGAATTGCTTGAAATAGGTCAGGATGATGTTTTTCTATCCATTCGTAAATTAGGGGACTAGAATGACCAAATATGAGGGCAGGAAAATATTTTTGCAGGTTTAAAACCGAGATAAAAGTGTTTTTTGCCACTTGCCAAGTTTCTGCCAACGGCCACAACCAAGCCATATCTAAATGTGCGTGGCCGAGAAGATGAAAACTGCGTTCTTTGAGAGGTTGAGCGAGGGGTTGCAGGGATTGACGAATTGATTCTAGGGATTGATTAAATCTATCTTTGTTGGTGACATTATCCCAGTCAATATTATCGAGAGTAGCGATAAAAGCCGCTAAGTTTTCAGGATAAAAAGTTTGTAGATAATTATGGAGAATGGTCAATTCATCAGCAACAAAACTAGGATCGATCGCTTGGCTATATTCATAGATTAACTGCGATTTCATCAAACCACCAATATCATGATTGGGACTGACTAAACGCAGAGTAACAACGATTTCTTGACCAGTAGAGACCGAGTTAGAAAGTAAAATGCGCGTGGAAGAATCAAAGAGGTCTCCTGCTTGGATAAATTGATTATTAACATAAATTTTGACATCTTCCGCCCACCAAGTTAGGATTAATCTCAGTTCCATTCCCGCTAAAGGATAACCGGCTAAATGTTCGGGGACAATAATTTTTTGAGTTAGATATTGGATTTGTCTGCCGGCCGGCCAAATAATGTATTGTTTTTCATTGAGGGTGACGGGTTGAATTGGTTTTCCCGCTGCTGTAGCGATAAACCAATTTTTCTGAACATCTCTGCGGGTGAGGTGAGACAGTTTAGCGATGTTGTCGAGGGGAGACATGAGCCAACAAATAAGTTAATTTTGACTATTTTAGGCGATCGATGCCTAATCGGGCTAGGGGATAACTTCTGTTAACGCAATAGTGCTGAAGACTTACTTAGGGTTTGCGGCAAAAAGTTTTTCGGTGGAGGTAGGGTGTGGGGTGTGGGATGTAGGGTGTAGGGTTTTACCCATTTTCAGGGGGTCAATTACCTAATTTTCAGGGAAAAAGTCCCTAAATTTCCCCCCCGATCCCTCCAATGGCCGGTACTTTTTGATTTCAAAAAAGCCTAAAAATATTATCCAACAAGGTTTTTAGATTTATTCAGCAAGCCCTACTTAATCTCATCCTTCAATGGTTGATTGAGAATGAGTAGGGAAGAGAAAGCCCGTGATGAGGATTGAACTCATGACCTCACCCTTACCAAGGGTGTGCTCTACCACTGAGCTACACGGGCATTGATCGTGGTGGGCCGGGCCGGATTCGAACCAGCGTAGGCGTAGCCAACGGATTTACAGTCCGCCCCCATTAACCACTCGGGCACCGACCCATTAATTCCACGATTAACAATCATAGCACCCTTAGCTAAAACCCACAAGTGTTTAGGGAAAAAAATTTTTGAGCCATAAAATAACTCCCGTTAAAGCCATGGCTCTAACGGGAATTTTCTGACGATCTGGAGAGAGATTACTTCAAAGCGTCTTCTTCCTGGTGGGTGAGGATCACACAGTCAGAGGTGGGATAGGCGACGCAGGTGAGGACATAACCCGCTTCAATTTGATCGTCATCTAAGAAGGATTGATCGGATTGATCGACAGTACCAGATTCAAGTTTACCTGCACAGGTGGAGCAAGCTCCTGCGCGGCAGGAATAGGGTAAGTCCAGTCCTCGCTCTTCAGCTACATCGAGAATGTACTCATCATCGGGAACCTCAATTGTACTCTCAATTGTACTCTCGCCATCGGGTGTTTTCAGGGTGACTTTATAAGTTGGCATCGGTTGTTCCTCTTAATTAAATGCTAGTGAAAGCGGCAGTCTCTATAATTGCCTCTCGCTCGTCGTCAGATTGAACGATGTGAGCGAGTTTCATTTTTGATACTACGGGAAAATCTGCCTGACTCAGCCTTGCATTAGTAATGACAGTCTTAAATAAACTTAAAATAAAATTTACTTATATATCTAACCCAGAATTCTTGACGCTCCTTGCTCGATCTCTAGATAATTTCATCCCTCTACAATCTAGCTAAACTAACCACTACTAAGCATTTGGAGCTATAATGCTAATCGTTTTTTTCGTCTTGAGCCGATTTTTATTAAATATTAATTTAACTTATGGTTAAGATAGATGTCGATGAATTGTCTTTAACCCAGCCAAGAAATTGCTTTTCGGCACTACTGCCGGTAACACATCTAGGGAAACTAGGAAAAAATCTATTGACAATCAAACCAATAAATGATAGAGGGGGATAAATCCCCTGTTGCCAGGGGTAGCATCCGTTAAAACGGATGGCTAACCCTCCCTGACGATTTCTTGGTTTTCGGATTGTCAGTTTTCCAGTATCTGGTTCACCGATTAGCAAACCCTAATTACTTATTAGGTTGGGGAGTCATGCGTAGATAGGGTTTGATTTCTTCAACTCCTTTGGGAAATTTGCTGCGAGCTTCTTCAGTGGGAATAGAGGGAACCACCACACAATCGCCACCGTCGGTCCAGTTAGCCGGGGTAGCCACTTGATAGTTATCGGTGAGCTGCAGGGAGTCAATTACCCGCAGGATCTCGTTAAAATTGCGTCCCGTGCTGGCAGGATAGGTAATGGTTAAACGTAATTTTTTGTTGGGATCGATAATAAACACCGAACGTACCGTCAGATTATTGAGGGAATTGGGGTGAATCATGCCGTAGAGATCCGACACTTTGCGATCGCCATCGGCGATAATCGGATAGTTAACGGTAGTGTTTTGAGTTTCGTTGATGTCATTAATCCAACCCCGATGGGATTCGGCACTATCCACACTCAAAGCGATCACTTTCACATTGCGTCGCTCAAATTCTGACTTAAGACTAGCCACCGTACCTAATTCCGTGGTACAAACGGGGGTATAATCAGCCGGGTGGGAGAACAGCACCACCCAGCTATCTCCTACCCACTGGTGAAAAGAAATCGGACCTGCACTAGAATCTTGTGTAAAATCTGGAACGATATCACCCAATTGGAGAGCCATAATTGTGTCTTCCTTATTATGTATTTCAAGACAAGCAACAGTCTATGATGCCATAGGAGTGCTGTTCGTCAGCGATAATTTTAGGGATTTATAATAATTGGGTTAGGGGATAGGGGAATGAGGAAATGGGGGGAGTGGGGAGATAGGGAGATAGGGAAATTCAACTGTAGCAGCAGCCAGATGGCATCAGGAAAATCCTTGCCAGAAAAGGGTTTTAGCGATTTAGATTCTCCTAACCAACTTGTTCTTTGTGATCAAACCCCAAAACCGCAAAACCCTTCCCCTAGGGGGGCAAACTAGGTTATGATCTGGTCTAATGGCATGATATAACTTTTTTAACTAGCTATCAGCGTTCAGCTAATAGCTAGGCTGCGGTGGCAAATCTCAACTACCCACCCTATGCCTAGTCGGAAAGCTGACGGCTTAATTTCTTGTCCTGATCGTTAATTTGCCTTGGTTTTAGGAGACCACAACTGCAATGAAGAATCTTGTTCGTCTGCTGGCGGTAATTGCCTTGATTATCGGGAGTTTTTGGGGCAAAGTTCCCGCTCAAGCTCTCAATCTTACCTCGATCACCCTTCCCTCTCATCCCGTGGCGGTCTTAAATGCGGCTGATGCCAAACTAACCACAGAATTTGGGGCGAAAATCGACCTCAATAACAGTGATATTCGCGATTTCCGGGACTTGAGAGGGTTCTATCCCAATTTAGCCGGTAAAATCATCAAAAACGCCCCCTACGAAGAAGTGGAAGATGTCCTCAATATCCCCGGACTCTCGGACACTCAAAAAGAGCGTTTACAGGCTAATCTGGAGAAATTTACCGTTACTGAGCCTTCTAAAGAATTTATCGAGGGTGATGACCGTTTTAACCCCGGAGTTTACTAAATCTAGTTAATTACGGTTTTAAAAAAATTTCTAGGTGGGCGATCGCTCACCTTTTTCAGTGATCAGCTTCTGAAGGCAAGAGGCAAAAGAAAGAATCTGGCATACTGCCCCAAGGGAAAGACTGGCGATTTTTGCCAGAACTATAGAGAAATGAAATGCTAGAATAAATAGAATTTATCAATTAACTCCTACATGGTCGTTTCCTCGCAACTGCCGAGTTATCAAGATGTGTTAGTGGTGGGATCGGGAGCGGCGGGATTGTATGCCGCACTGTGTTTACCCCCTAACTTAAAGGTGGGTTTAATTACCAAAGAAGATTTAAAAACTGGGGCTAGTGATTGGGCGCAGGGAGGAATTGCGGCAGCCACCTCCCCGGCAGATTCCCCCGTTTTCCATTTAGAAGATACCCTGAAAGCCGGAGCGGGCTTATGCGATCGCTATGCTGTGCAGTTTTTAGTCGAGAAGGCCCCCCAAGCGATCGCTGATTTGCTGCGGTTAGGAGTTAGTTTTGATCGCTCCGGAGATGACTTAGCCCGCACTCTTGAGGCTGCCCATTCCCAGGCCCGGGTGCTGCACGCGGCCGATCGCACGGGGAGAGCGATCATCAGTACCCTGATGGAAAAAGTGACCGAGCGCCCCAATATTACCATTATTCCCCAAGCGATCGCACTGAAACTCTGGCTTGATCCGGAAGGGCAACGCTGTCAAGGTATTTGTCTGCTCCATCAAGATCATCTCTGTTGGCTGCGAGCGCAGGCAGTCATTCTGGCTACGGGAGGCGGTGGTCAAGTCTATGCCCAAACCACTAATCCCGCCGTTAGCACGGGGGATGGAGTCGCCCTCGCTTGGCGTGCTGGGGCAGTGATTCGCGACCCGGAATTTTTTCAGTTTCACCCCACCGCTTTGACTGTGCCGGGGGCACCGCGGTTTTTAATTAGTGAGGCGGTGCGCGGCGAAGGAGCGCATTTAATTGATGCTCTGGGGCGGCGTTTTGTCTTCGATTATCATCGGGCCGGAGAATTGGCCCCCCGGGATGTGGTGAGTCGGGCGATTTTTAGCCATTTGCAGAAAACCTCCGACGATCCCGCCCATGCCAAAGTATATCTAGATTTAAGACCAATCGAACCGGAGCGTCTGCGTTATCGTTTCCCCAATATTATCCGCATCTGTCAAAAATGGGGCATTAATGTGTTTGAGGATGTGATTCCGGTCGCCCCCGCCGCTCACTATTGGATGGGAGGAGTGGCCACAGATTTAAACGCCCGCACTTCTCTATCTGGTTTGTATGCGATCGGCGAAGCCGCTAGTACAGGTGTTCACGGGGCTAATCGTTTAGCTAGTAATTCTCTCTTGGAATGTATTGTCTTTGCGGCAAGTTTAGCTGCAATAGGTCTGGAGCCAGAAAACTTTCTGGGGGAAAGACCCGAAAAACCCTTAGAAATTGCGGAAAACTGGCAGGAAGAACAGGAAGACTGGCAAAAAGTACGGAGAGAATTACCGATTTTAATGTGGGAAAATGCGGGAATTTGCCGATTTCAAAATGAGTTAGAAATTGCTATCCTACGGGTGCAACAGTGGAAACAACAGTTACATTCCTTAAAGATAGGCCAATTTCTCCAGAATCTTCTCCCCGACAAAGGACAATTATTTTTGTGTCCCTCGGTGCAGTTAGAAATAAGAATAGCGATCGAGACATTAAATCTTCTAGATATCGCCGACTTAATTCTGGAAAGTGCCTTATTACGGGCAGAAAGCCGAGGTGGTCACTATCGGGGCGATTATCCAGAAATCGTAGCTAATTGGCAATTACACACGACCATTCAAGGCCGAACCTGGCACAAAACTCCGGTACAAGCTTAATTGAGCCAGTTTTTCACAGATAATCCCTCAGCGTTAAACAGTGGACTCTATCTCCGATCCCAGCAGCGGCACTATTGGCCTGACGCTGACCGGGGGCTTTTCCCAATCATCCTAGTCTATGACCCATCTCTGGAGTTGAGTGCCTCCCATCTATAGCTTTTAGGCTATCATACTTTTACCAACCCCCAAGCAGTTACATAAATTCTATGATCAAACCTAATTTTTTATTGTTGTTAGCTATCGGTGTGAGCAGTTGGGGTCATGATTTTCAGGTTTTATCCAAGGTTAACGCTCAAACTTCACCTGGGTTAGAGCAAACCCAGACTTTCGCCACTTACGAGCAGTTGATGAAAGCTGGTTACGAGGCCAAAAGCCAAAAGAATTATCAACTCGCCGTGGAAAAATTTCAACAAGCTCTGGCACAACTTCCGAACGACCCCTCTGCTCAAAATGCGATCGCTAATACGAAGAAGTATCTAGGTCAAACCACCAGGGCTGCCAACGCTGGCGCCGAAAATGCGGCTTCACCAATACCATTAATTGCTGGCTCGGCCCTGTTATCCATCGCTTTATTGGCAGCTTTACTATCGCTTTTCTTCCAATATCGTCCCAAGGGCAAAGCCTCAAAACGGCGCGAAAAGACAACTTACGCCAATCCTAAAAACCCACTCGACAACTTTTCCAGGGGCAATGGCAATCCCTTCGGCGCAGACACCAAAACTGACAGTGACATTAATGGCAGTGGTGACGAGGATTTCGACCCTTCTTTGCCCGTACAAGCTACCTCCCGCATCCCGAACGTAGATTTAATCTTGCGTTTAATTGAAAGTCTTCGCGATAACGATCCCCGTACCCGTAGAAGGGCGGTTTGGAAGCTGGCACAGGTGTCCGATTCTAGGGCAATGCAGCCTTTAGTCGATAGCATGGTGGATGGAGATTCCTACGAACGCAGTTTAACCCTAGAAGCTCTCGCTCAAATCTGCACCCGCTCCCTGCGACCGATGAACCAAGCTTTGGCTATCTCTCTCCAGGATAAAAATCCCCAGGTGCGGAAAAATGCCATTCGGGATTTAACCAGACTCTACGATATCATGTCTCAGATCAGTCAATTAATTTGTCATGCCCTCGATGATCCCGATGAGGAAGTGCAAGAAACAGCACGCTGGGCAGTTAGACAGTTAAATCTGCAATTAGCTCCCCGTTTAGATATTGCTCCCCTAGAAACTACTGGTGAACCAGAAGATGACGATGTACAGGATACTTCCTTCACCGACACCACACCGACCTTCACCGAAACTACACCCAACTGAGGTGCAAAATTGAGTCGAAAACTGTTATTTATCTCCACCCCCGTGGGATTTTTGGGATCGGGGGACGGCGGTGGCGTAGAACTAACTATTTATAATCTCGCTCGCACTCTGAATAAGCAAGGGTACGCGGTGCGGGTAGTGGCTCCAGAAGCCTCGCAATTGCATGATATCCCCTTGATTACTATAGCAGGAAATGCCCAGATTTCCGCCCAAAGTCAAGGCAGGGAAGCCCCGATTTTAATGCCCGAAAATGCCGTTTTGGCCAATATGTGGCACTACGCCCAACAGGTACAAAATGAGTACGATTTAATTGTTAATTTTGCCTACGATTGGCTCCCTTTTTATCTCACTCCTTTTTTTGCTACTCCCGTCGCCCATTTAGTCAGCATGGCTTCCGTTTCTTTGGCGATGGATCATATTATTCAAAAAACCTACCGCAGTTTTCCCCATTTACTCGCTTTTCACACCGTCGTCCAAGCAGAAACTTTCTCAATATCTCCCCCCTATCGCTGTTTGGCTAATGGTTTAGACGTATCTTTGTATCAGTTTCGGGCCAATCCGTCCCCCTCTCTGGCCTGGGTGGGACGGATTGCCCCGGAAAAAGCTCTAGAAGATGCGATCGCCGCTTGTCAACAGTTGGGCGTACCTTTACGCGTTTTCGGTCATATTTCCGATCCTCTCTACTGGCAAAATTTACAGGATAACTATAGTTTCGATTTAGTCGATTATCGTGGGTTTTTGCCCACCAGGAGCCTACAAAAAGAGCTAGGGGACTGTTTTGGCCTGTTGATGACCCCGCGCTGGGTTGAGGCTTTTGGTAACGGAGCTATTGAAGCTTTGGCCTGTGGTGTTCCCGTAGTTGCCTATGGTCGTGGTGGTCCGGTAGAAATTATTGAAGATGGAAAAACTGGTTTTTTAGTTGAACCCGATAGTATCGAGGGATTAGTTACGGGAATTAAAAATTTAGACCGGATCGATCGATATTCTTGTCGTGCAGTAGTGGAGCAAAAATATTCCCTAGAAGCTTTAGGAAATCGAGCTATTAATTGGTTTGAAGAAATTTTTGCTCGCAGTCAAAAATAAATAGGCTCTCTTGGTTTAGTCTGGTTAAATCTTTATCCCAGAAGGGTTCGGGATCAACCACAGAGACACAAAGAACACAAAGATTGATCGATCCTATGATAAGTTATACCATTTCTCTAAATGAAAACTACACATCGAATTTAAGTCACCCTTTTTAAGGGGGATTTAGGGGGATTAAACTTCTGTAGTCAGACTTTGGAGAATTGGTATTAAACTTATCACACAGAACCTAGAAGAGCCAAAAACGCCTACCTCAAACTAATGGGTAGGCGTAGTTTATCGATTACTCTACCTAAACTCTCTGTAAAACTCTGGCATAGACAAAATCAGCCAACTGTGTACCCGACCAGAAACCGTGGTCAGCATCCCATTGGAAGTGAACCCCCAGATAAATACGGCTGCGACCATTTTCCAAAGCCGCCGAACTAAAACTATTATAGGTGCGTTTAATCCCCTGGGCGTTAGGATCGTCCGTGTCGGCAGTAAAAGTGACGTTATCAGTACCAAAGAAATTACGCATAATCCCAGCGTGGGCCGCCCCAAAAGTGGAATGACCAGAAACATAGGCAGGGAAAGCGGGACTAAAACGCTGACCGGCGGGATTAATTGATAGGGGTTGCCAATTGGGATCAGCTTCGGTTAAAAGATTATCATCTTGATCGGCCAGACGGATCGCTGTTTCCGGTCGCCAGAGATTAATCGGTAGCCGGTACTTAGCATCCCAAGCGACAATAGCGGCATCACCCATGACTAAACCCACTAGGGCAAATAAACGCGCCGTTTCCAGTAGAGATAAATTTCTTTGTTGGGCGACAATTTGGGTAATGCGGAACAGATGGCCGGGGGGTTTATAGGTTCCATCCACATCATTCGCCCAGAAAAAGGCAATTATAGCCTCTTCAGCAGTACGCACAGGGGAATTGGCCGCCCCTAACAGTTTGACTTCGTTAAACTGGGCCGCATATTCAGGACTACGGAGAAGGTCGATTGTATTAGCATAGTTACCCGGAAAGGGTGGCCGAAATTGACTACCAGAAGTCATGACAAAGGGAGTCACGTCTGGCCATTGGGGGGCAACCGCATCCCCGGATCCTGTCGGTCGCCAATCCCCCGGCTGATTACCCGGTTTATACAGGGGAGGTTGGCCAGAACCGTCATTCTGACGCAGGGTGAGAATCGAATCGGCCACGGCCTGCCCAAAGGTTTTACCTTTGGTATCGGCATCGGACATCTTAACCACGTTTAATCTTTGCAGGGATCTATCCAAAGCAGTATTAAAAGTCATGGTCAGATTGACATAAATCCGGCTAAGAATACGATGGGCCGCATAAACCGCCGCTATTTCAGGAGAAGTACCGGGATCAGGCTTTAACTGTAAATTGCTAGGATAGGGACTGTATAAATTCCCTGAAAGGGCATTAATGGCGTTAAACATCGCCACCTGTAACATCGCCCCCGCCCGGGCAATCGGTGTCGGACCGCCACCAATTTTCCGAATGGTTTCTAAAAAAACGTCATTCCACTCGATAATTACGCTCATATCGTTGCCTCCTTCAATATCGCAACTTTGACTTAACAGCCCCAGTCTATTGGATAAGTTCAACAGTAACCATAGAAGTTTAGGCTGTTAACAAGAAGTTAAGTGACATAAATCCCACTTTAAAGCACTGGCAATTTGTCAACTACTTTTTACAAAAATTAACTATTGCAGTTATTACTTATCAGATTTGACTGTTCAGTTCACTGATGACTGTTGACTGATAACCGAAAAACCTGCCACTTGCCACTTTTCTATAGCGATTTAGTCTGATTGACGATTCGATCGTAGAATAACAACAGATCAAGAGAGTACAGGTCAAATATGCCGAAATTTGTTGTCTGGGGTAGTTATTGTGAAAATGTGCTGGAAAAACGCGCACCCTATCGTCAAGCGCATCTAGAGGGATTAAATCAACAGAAAGAACGGGGAATTCTCGTTACTATCGGACCAACGGCAGATTTAAGCCAAGTTTTCGCAATTTATCAGGCAGCCAGCGAGTCAGAAGTGCGAGAATTAATCGAATCGGATCCCTACTGGCAAAATGGCATCTGGACAGAGTACCAAGTCAAGGAATGGATTCAAGCCATCTAAGGGGGCTATCAGCTATATTTTTCTATAAGGGTATCTTGATAAAATTTTCCAACTACGCAACTAATCAAACTCATCTCCGGTCAAGTCTGAGGATATTGTCAAGGATAAACCGGAGTTATCCCTTATCGATTCCAGCTGACAGCTGATAGCTTGCCTACTTTTTGCTTATTGCCATGGTTTACATCAAAAAGGTCGAACTCTCACACTTCAAATCCTTCGGGGGAACGACTCCTATACCCTTTTTACCGGGGTTTACGGTGGTTTCTGGTCCAAATGGTTCGGGAAAGTCGAATATCCTCGACGCATTGCTATTTTGCTTGGGATTAGCTACTTCCAAGGGAATGCGGGCCGAAAGATTACCGGATTTAGTCAATCACAGCTATAACAGTCAACGTCATAGCTCAGAAGCGAGTGTTTCGGTGACTTTTGATATTGCCGATATTCCTGACGCAACCGATAGGGATTGGACGGTTTCCCGACGCTTAAAAGTGGCTAAGGGTGGCAGCTATACTTCTACCTACTATATCAATGGGGAAACCTGTACGGTTAGCGAACTTCACGACCAATTAAACCGTTTACGCATCTATCCCGAAGGGTACAACGTGGTGTTACAGGGGGACGTAACCCGAATTATCAGCATGAATGCTAAGGAAAGACGGGAAATTATCGACGAATTGGCAGGAGTAGCCGAATTTGACCGCAAAATTGAGAAAACTAAGGAGAATATCGATTCGGTTAAAGAAAGGGAAGAACGCTGCCAAATTATTGCCACAGAATTGCAAAAATCTCTGGAGAAATTAGCACTCGATCGCATTAAAGCCGAAAAATACCAAAAACTCAAGGCCCAAGTCCAAGAAAAGCAACAATGGGAAATTGTCCTCCATTGGCAAAATCTCCAGCAGCGCTGCCAGCAAGTACAAGGACAAATTCAAGCTGGGGAAAGGGAAAAACAGGTTTTAACGGAAACTATCGCCAATTTATCCCAACAAATCGCCCAAAATAGTCAAGAATTAGAGAAACTCAATCAACAGGTTAAAGCTTTTGGGGAAGATGAACACCTGTCCCTGACTTCCCGATTAGCGAGTCAACAGGCCAAACGACAACAACAGCAACAACGACAAAAAGAGTTAGAAAACCTCGAAAAAGAATCTCAGGCACAGAAAACCAGACTTTTAGAGGAAATTAATCGCTACAATCTCGAATTAAACCAGATTACTGCTGAAAAAAGCCGTTTAGAAACTGCAATTTTACCCAATCTCCTACGGACAACTCAAACCGCAAGGGAAACCCTAGAAAACCATCGTCTGCAAGCAAGTAGTCTCGCGGAAGCGTCAGAAGCTTGGGTAAAAGAACAAAGTGACCTTTCCCGCAATATTACCCGTCTTCAGGAACAATTAAACCCCTACCGTAGCCAACGAGCCCAATTGACCGAAAGATGCGATCGATTGCAAACTAATATAGTAGAAGCTGGTCAACGTCTGCAAGAATTAGAGCAAGTTATTAGCACAAAAACAGAAGAAAGTCAAGAAATATTACAAAAAATTAATCAAGCGGAACCCTATATCCAAAATTTAGCCCAAAAACTCACCATTGCCGAACAAAATCGCGTTATCAGTCAGGACACCCAAAAACGTCTGCTAAAAGAACAACGGGACAAACAGAGGGAATTAGATAAACTGGAAGCGACCAAGCAAGCGCAACAGGAGGCCCAGGGAACCTATGCCACTCAAATATTATTACAGTCAGATTTGCCCGGAATCTGCGGATTAGTGGCACAATTGGGCGAAGTAGAAGAACGTTATCAAATTGCTCTGGAAATCGCCGCCGGAGGTCGTTTAGGTCATGTAGTCGTCCAAGATGATAGCGTTGCGGCTGCCGGAATTGCCTTACTAAAACAGCGTCGCATCGGTAGGGCCACTTTTTTACCCCTGAATAAAATTCGTCCTCCCCGTCCCCAGGATATTTCCTCTCTGCGTCACGCGCGGGGTTATCTGGATTTAGCGGTGAATTTAGTTAAGTTTCAATCCCAGTATCGGGAGGTTTTTAACTATATTTTTGGCAGTACGGTGGTTTTCGAGGATATAGATTCTGCCCGTTATTATATCAATCAATATCGCATCGTTACTTTGGATGGCGAGTTATTAGAGATGACTGGCGCTATGACTGGAGGCAGCCAACCGACGCGATCGGGGCTGCGTTTTGGTAAAATTTCTCCGAAGGAGTCTAGTGAAGCGGAATCTCTACGGGAAAGATTAGCAGAAATCGATCGCATTCTTACCCGCAACGAAGAAAAAATTACTCAAGTTAATAATCTTATCAGTCAGTTAACCCAACAGTTAACCGAAACCCGTCAAAGTCATCGGGAAAATCAATTATCTCTACAACAATTAAGCAAGGATTTACAACGTTTAACCACAGAAAAAGAGGATTTAACCCGTCAATTATCGGGTCAGCAAGAGGAAATTACTATTTCTCGTCAACGGTTAGAAATATTAACCAGAGAAATTCCTGAGTTAGAGTTATCTTTACAGCAAGAACAGGAGAAATTAACTGCTTTAGAGGCCAATCATACCCATAGCGAATGGCAACAGGTACAGGGAATAATTCGCGCTCAAGAATTAGAGTTACAAACCCAAGAAAATCACCTCGCTACAGTCCGCGAACAGTTAAAAGATTTACATAATCAACAAATCAGACTAGAGGAAAAAAGTCAAGAGTCTGCGGATAGAATTATTGAGATTGAGAAAATAATTACCGATGCAGTTAATCAGAGAAATATCGGTAATCTGGAGATAGAAAAACTTGATCACCATATTTTAGAAATCAATCAAGCTTTACAGCAATTATCCCGACAACTAGGGGAAACCAAGCAAAAAAGAGACCAATTAGAGACAGTTTTGCGACAACAACAAAACCAACAACAACAGGCTATCTGGCAATCGGAGAAGTTAGTCAACAATCAAGAGGAAAGACGAGCATTACTAACCACTTTACAGACAGAAATTAGTCAACTAGAAAGCGACTTACCCAATCCCTTGCCTGAAATTCCTGAAAGCGAGCGAGATTTCGAGAAAATTCAAAGCGATATTCGGCAGTTACAAAAGAAATTGGAAGCTTTAGAACCTGTGAATATGTTAGCTTTAGAAGAACACCAAAAAACCAAAGAGAGATTAGATGAACTATCAGAAAAACTGCAAACTCTAGAAGGAGAAAGAACCGAACTACTTTTACGCATAGAAAACTTTACCACCCTCAGATTTAATGCTTTTCAGGAAGCATTTACTGCCGTTAACGAAAACTTTAAGAGTATATTTGCCACCCTGTCCGATGGCGACGGTTACTTACAACTAGAAGACGAAAATGATCCCTTTAATGGTGGCTTAAATCTGGTGGCCCATCCCAAAGGAAAACCAGTACAGCGATTGAGTTCCATGTCTGGAGGTGAAAAATCTTTAACCGCTTTAAGCTTTATTTTTTCCCTACAAAGATATCGTCCTTCTCCCTTTTATGCCTTTGATGAAGTGGATATGTTTTTAGATGGGGCAAATGTGGAGAAATTGGCCAAAATGATTCAAAAACAAGCACAACAAGCCCAATTTATTGTTGTTAGTTTGCGTCGGCCGATGATTGAAGCATCGGAAAGAACCATCGGTGTCACCCAAGCACGGGGAACCCATACACAGGTACTAGGAATTAAAGTTTAACCTTAGACGCAAGTAGGGTGTAGGGTGTGGGGTGTGGGGTGTAGGGTGTGGGGTGTGGGGTGTGGGGTGTAGGGTGTAGGGTGTGGGGTGTGGGGTGTGGGGTGTGGGAAGCTTTTCAGTAAACAGTAAACAGTGAACTGAAAACTCACATCTGATAACTGATAACTGATAACTGATAACTGCCAGACAAGCCAGACAAAGTTAAGTTATATTAAGATTACTCAGAATGCGTCCCCGTCCCATTCAGAAATCTCATGACTCAACCGCAAGCACAACGCATCCTCTACGTTAGACTCCCCTGTAACCCCATTTTCCCCATCGGTGTGGTTTATCTTTCCGACCACGTTCATAAACTCTTCCCCGACATCGAACAAAGGATCTTTGACCTTGGCACCGTCCCCCCCTTAGACTTTAACCAGGCACTCGATCGCTGTGTTGACGAATTTCAGCCCACCCTGCTAGTATTCTCCTGGCGGGATATTCAAATATATGCCCCCGTCGGTGGTCGCGGTGGTAATCCCCTACAAAACGCCTTTGAATTTTACTACGCTAAAAACCCCCTAATCAAGCTGCGAGGTGCTTTAGGGGGTTTAAAGGTGACAACAGCCTACTACGGGGAATTATGGCGGAATCAGGGACTAATTCGCCGAGGGTTGCAGCGGGCCAGAAAATACCATCCCGAAGCGCGAGTTATCGTCGGGGGTGGTGCCGTCAGTGTTTTCTACGAACAACTAAAAACCAAACTGCCCACAGGAACAATTGTATCAGTGGGAGAAGGGGAAACCCTGCTAGAAAAATTCCTCTCCGGCCGGGACTTTAGCGATGAACGTTGTTATGTGGTCGGAGAAACCACACCCCGGCCGCGTTTAATCCACGAATCCCCCACCCCCTTAGAAAAATCCGCTTGTAACTACGATTACATCGCCAGTATTTGGCCGGAATTTTCCTACTATTTCCAAGAAAACGACTTTTATATCGGGGTGCAAACCAAGCGCGGCTGTCCCCATAACTGCTGCTACTGCATCTATACCGTCGTCGAAGGGAAACAAGTACGTATTAATCCCGCTGATGAAGTAGTTAAGGAAATGCGCCAATTATACGACCGCGGCATTCGCAATTTCTGGTTTACCGATGCCCAATTTATCCCCACCAGAAAATTTATCAACGATGTAGAAGAACTATTAGAAAAAATCCTCGCCGATGGGATGAAAGATATCCATTGGGCTGCCTATATTCGCGCCGATAATCTTACCCCAAAACTGTGCGATTTAATGGTAAAAACAGGCATGAACTACTTTGAAATCGGCATCACCAGTGGTTCTCAGGAATTAGTCCGAAAAATGCGTATGGGCTATAATTTGCGGACAGTTCTGCAAAATTGTCGAGACTTAAAAGCGGCAGGTTTTAATGATCTAGTTTCGGTAAATTATTCCTTTAATGTTATTGATGAAACCCTAGAAACTATTCGTCAAACTATCACCTATCATCGGGAATTAGAAAATATTTTTGGAGTCGATAAAGTGGAACCAGCCATCTTTTTTATCGGACTACAACCCCACACCCATCTAGAAGAATACGCCTTCAAAAAGGAAATTATTAAACCCGACTATGATCCCATGAGTTTAATGCCCTGGACAGCCAAAAAACTGCTCTGGAATCCCGAACCTTTGGGGTCATTCTTTGGCGAAGTTTGTCTGCAAGCATGGCGACAAAATCCCGATGATTTTGGACGGGAAGTGCTGAAAATTTTGGAAGCAAGACTAGGGAAGGCCGATTTAGAATCCGCTTTAACCGCACCGATAGAAACTAAGAAAAAAGTCTTAACTCCTGCTTAAAAATTAATTTTAGTCAATCCCAAGGCGGCAATTAGCGTTACCATGAGTCTGAAATCAGGAGATGATCAAAATCCCTTTACCGATAACTGCAAAATGACCGACCATCGCCTCCATGGGCTAGAATTAGCGGAATATATCGCCCTAGGATTAACCCTGCTTACCCTTATAGCCATGGGTGCGGGGTTTTTGCCTTTGTTCCTCCTAGTAGTGACTTTCGGGTTGAATATTCTCAATCGTCTCCGAGAAAGAACCCTGCAACGTCAACGCTTAACTGAAATAACCGGTCATTTACAGGAGCAGTGGGAAGAAGAAAAAGAAGCTTTATCGGCCCAAATACAGTCCCTCGATCCCGCAGCGGCCAGCGATAACGACCGTGCGGTCGCAGAATTAGAGGAGAATATTCTCGCCCTCGAACAGTCCTACAATCAAATTATTCAATACATCAACCGTAACGCGCTGCTGGAACGCATCGAACATCTGGAAAAATCCTACAGTCGCTTACAAAGAGAGATTTTGCCGCTTAAGGAAGAATCAGCAGATATTAACGCCATAAAAGCGGAAAATGAGCCACAAATCACCCTACCTGCCCTTAATTTAACTCCCACTTCCCCCCCTGTCCCCCATTGGCACTATTATCGCCGTCTGAGCGCCCATCGGGAAATGATTACAGCGATCGCAATTACCGAAAATCAAAGGTTTTTAATTAGCGTTAGTTGGGATCGTACCCTAAAAATCTGGGATTTTGCGAGAGGAACCCTGATTAATACGGTGGAAGCTCATGATCAGGGCATTTTAGCCCTAGCAGTGACCGGAAACGGCGATTATCATCTAGCGACGGGGGGATTCGATCAAACCGTTAAATTATGGACTTTAGCCAGGGATGGCAGTAATCTGGAATTAAATCAAATTTTCCTCGGTCATCTCGGTTCGATTCACGGCCTAGATTTTGCCCCCCGTTGGCATTTTTTGGTTAGTGGTAGTTACGATCAAACCCTAAAACAGTGGAATTTAGAGCAGGAAAACGAAGAATTTAGCTCCTATGACAGTCTGGGGGCAATTTATGCCCTAGCAGTGGCTCCTAATCAAGATTTTATCGCCGCAGCTGGAGGTGATGGCACTGTCACCCTCTGGCAATTGGGATCGGGAGCAAAAATCGCCGTCTTATCAGGTAACGTTTCTTCGGTGCAGAGTCTGGCGATCGCTGCCGATAGTCAGATTATTGCCGCCGGTTGTGTGGATGGGACGGTGAAAATCTGGCAATACGACCAGGAGAAAAGCGGTCATTTTGCGCCAATTCGGGTGATTAATGCCCATAATGGTCAGGTGACAAGCTTGGTATTTGCAGAGGAGGGTCAGTGGTTATTTACCGGGGGAACCGACGGAGAGATTAAAATCTGGTTAGCCAATTCTCAACAGGCGATCGCAACTCTCACCGCTGCCGATGGGCGATCATCGCCGATCTCCAGTTTAGTTCTCAGCCCCGATTATTGTCACCTAGCGGCGGCCGCGGCCGACGGCAGCATCACCATCTGGGAAAATATCACTTAATGGTCGATCGAACTAGAAAAATTGTATAATGTAATGTCCCGGACTCGATCGGGCCAGTTTGACCCCAAGAAAAAGTGACTGAGTTAACCGTCGTTTCTGCCTAATAGTTGTCATCGGGGCATCGAGAACGCGAGAGCGATCGCTTATCCCAGAATCATTACCCATAGTAAAAAATTCAGAATGAAGACTCCAACAGATCAAAGATTTGATTACGTCAAAATCGGTTTAGCGTCCCCCGAGAGAATTCGGCAATGGGGAGAAAGAACCCTACCTAACGGTCAAGTCGTCGGAGAAGTAACCAAACCAGAAACGATCAACTATCGGACTCTTAAACCGGAAATGGATGGGTTATTCTGCGAGAAAATTTTTGGTCCCTCCAAAGACTGGGAATGTTGGTGCGGTAAATACAAACGCGTCCGTCACCGGGGAATTGTCTGTGAACGTTGCGGGGTGGAAGTCACCGAGTCGCGGGTACGTCGTCATCGCATGGGTTTTATCAAATTAGCTGCCCCCGTCACCCACGTTTGGTATCTCAAAGGTATTCCCAGTTATCTCAGTATCCTGCTCGATATGCCCCTGCGGGACGTGGAGCAAATCGTCTATTTTAATGCCTATGTGGTTCTCGATCCGGGTAATGCCGGCAATCTTAGTTATAAACAACTCCTCAGCGAAGATCAATGGTTAGAGATCGAAGAAGAAATCTACGCGGAGGACTCGGAATTAGTCGGCATTGAAGTGGGTATCGGGGCCGAGGCTATCCAAAGACTCTTACAGGAAATTAACCTGGAAGAAGAAGCGGAAAGACTGCGGACGGAAATTGTCGAAAGTAAAGGGCAAAAACGGGCAAAATTAATTAAACGTCTCCGGGTAATCGATAACTTTATCGCCACGGGTTCTCAGGCAGAATGGATGGTTTTAAGCGTAATTCCCGTGATTCCTCCCGATTTACGCCCGATGGTGCAGTTGGACGGCGGCCGTTTTGCCACCTCTGACCTGAACGATCTCTACCGTCGGGTGATTAACCGCAATAACCGTTTATCCCGTCTGCAAGAAATTCTCGCCCCGGAAATTATCGTCCGCAACGAAAAACGGATGTTACAGGAGGCCGTCGATGCTTTAATTGATAACGGTCGTCGCGGTCGCACGGTGGTGGGAGCCAATAATCGCGCCCTGAAGTCTTTATCGGATATTATCGAGGGTAAACAGGGGCGTTTCCGTCAAAATCTCCTCGGTAAACGGGTTGACTATTCGGGACGTTCGGTTATCGTTGTCGGTCCGAAGTTGAAGATCTATCAATGCGGTTTACCCCGGGAAATGGCGATCGAATTGTTCCAACCCTTCGTTATCCATCGTTTAATTAAATTAGGCATCGTCAATAATATCAAGGCAGCCAAGAAAATGATCCAACGGGGGGATGCCAATGTTTGGCACGTCTTGGATGAAGTGATCACGGGACACCCGGTGATGTTAAACCGCGCTCCTACCCTGCACCGTTTGGGCATTCAAGCGTTTGAACCGATCCTAGTGGAGGGCCGGGCGATTCAGTTACATCCCCTCGTCTGTCCCGCTTTTAACGCTGACTTTGACGGGGACCAAATGGCTGTACATATTCCCCTCTCCCTGGAAGCACAATCGGAAGCGCGATTATTGATGTTAGCTTGTCATAATATTCTCTCACCAGCGACCGGTCGCCCGATTGTTGCCCCTTCTCAGGATATGGTTTTGGGTTGTTATTATCTCACGGCCGAAAATCCCAAGGCCCAAAAGGGTGGAGGTCGTTATTTCGCCAGCATGGATGACGCTATTCGCTCTTTCGATCAGGGATTGGTGGATCTACACGCTTCTGTGTGGTTGCGTTTACCGGTCGGAGAAAAGGTGAAAACCAATAAACCCGATGAGGAAGTCCTGGAAACGGAAACTCTCCCCGATGGCAGCATCTGGAAATATTATCGGGAGCGCAAAACCCGGGAGAAGGATGGTGAGATAATTTCTCAGTATGTGCGTACTACTGTAGGGCGAATTATCTACAATAAGACGATTCTAGAGGCTTTGGTGGTCTAGAGAGAGATTAGGTTAGGGTGGGCATTGCCCACCTTAATTTTTAGGCTAAAGCGGCAATACATTCTATTTCCACTAGCACATCTTTGGGAAGACGGGCCACTTCCACACAGGCCCGGGCCGGGGCAGTTTCCGGGGGGAAATAACGGGCATAAACTTGATTCATCGCCCCGAAATTGGCTAAATCCGAGAGAAAGACGGTAGTTTTCACCACATTTGACCAATTAGCCCCAGCAGCGGTTAAAATGCCCTCCAGATTGGCCATAACTTGTTCGGTTTGAGCGCTAATTTCCCCGGAGACGATTTCACCCGTGACGGGATCTAGGGGAATTTGTCCCGCAACAAAGAGAAAAGGACCAGGAGCGGCGATCGCTTGATTATAGGGACCCACAGGGGCCGGAGCTTTATCAGTACGGATGACCTGATTATTCATATGACGTTGCAATTCTGCATCTAACTCTTTTAACAAACCATATATTTTATCAAAATCACGTTTAGTTTTAGAAGGAGCGTCATAAGTTCTCAAAGTACCTTGAGTATGAGTATGAGCCGCTCGATTGCGACTATCTTTTAGATTACCAAGATAACCTTTTAAAGCACTAATTTTACCAGTTTTTTCTAACTTTTTTTCGATTTTTTCTAATGTTGCTAAACCAATAACCATCATCAACATTTTTCTAAAAGGTTCATATTCAAAACTATGAGTACCACTAATAGTCTTATCGATGAATTTTTTGTTAGCTTCGGACTTTAAGCATCGTTTAGCACATCTTAAAACTATATCATCCATAGTTTCCTCGATCCAGCCACATAATTCTATAAGAGCTAGTTTGGAATAAGAAGAAGTTTTTTGATTATCAGCTGTAGGGTCATTATAGAGTTGATCAAGCCAGTTTAACGTCTTGAGTAAATAATCTTTAGTAATCATTACCAGTAGATGAAAAAATTTTGATAGATGTATTAATTCTCTCTAAAGCCTTATCTTTTTGATAAATACCACTAGCTAAATTTTTAGTCAAAAATGGTTCAGATTTTATTAATCTAGAATACTTGTCTTGTAATTCACCATTGGAGAGATTGACTAAAGTATCTAAATTTTTGGCAACTCCTAACAGAACTCCCTCAGCAATAACTTTACTGGTTTTGAGAGGTTCCTCTTTGAAGATTCTATCATAAATCAAGTCAACAGTTTGCTTAAATAATTCATCTTTATCTTGAATAAAATCTTCATGAGCCAATCTATGTTTATACATATAATCATTTAAAAATCTGGTCAATTTCCCCTTGTAGTTCTGGTATCCATCATAAAAAGCAAAGAAACGAAGCACTAATTCTTCATCTTCAAACCGAGATGCTTTTTTCTGCTTTCGATCCATCAGCAAAAGCCAGTTTTCATATTGAGCGCATTCTTTTAAAAAAGTATTAAACTCGCCATTATAGATACAATTTCTGATCTCCTGATTATTGAGTTTTACTCCACCGGTATTTAAGCGATGGAAAATGTTAAAAATATAATTATTATGAGTTTTTTTGCTGGAGTCATAGCGAATCATGGTGATGGGAATAGTCATATTTTCTACGCGTTCATATAATTCTTCATGCTGAGTTTTTATTTCCTCAACTGTTTTTCCAGAAATAGACGAATCTACATCAGCTAATTTTGATAGCCTCCAATTTTCAGTAGTTAAAAATTTGACGATGGTACTAATTCGTTGTAATCCATCGATGATATAGCGTTTATCTGTCTTATAGTCAAGACTAATACACATACTAGGAATCGGTAACTGTTTCATTAAACTATCAATAAAACGAGTTTGTTGTGGATAAGTCCACACCACATCTCTTTGAAAATCTGGATCGATAACCAATTGTTTTTTTTGATACATTCTAACTAGATCAGAGCAGGATCGCTGCTCATTGTAAGCAATAATATCTACAGGAGGAAAATCCACATCATCTTCTTCCTCTAGATACTTTTCTTCTTCGGCTGCTAGTAATTTCTCTTCTTGACTGAGATAATTAACCATAATTTTTATACCTCCTAATATCTATAAAATTTTCACAGTTAAAAGGGTACTTTATTCGACAATAAAGCACCCTTTTAGTTTAGCTTAGAACTCTCCTTTTAAAGCGGCATTACAGCGCTCGCAAATAGTGGGATCATCGGCAAATTTTCCCACTTGAGTGGAATAATTCCAACAGCGATCGCATTTTTCGCCGTCTGCTTTGACAATTCCCACCGAAACAAAGTCCGATTCTCCTTTATATTCTGCGGTTTGAATCGCGCTAATATCACTGACTAATTCCACTTGGGAAGAGAGAAATAGATAACGCAATTCATCAACTTTATTCCCAGTTAAACTATCACAATTGTTGAATAATTCTAACTCCTGTTGTAAGGTTTCATCGGGAACATAAAGTAAAACTTTTGCCTCTAAAGAAGCACCGATCGCCTTATCATTTCTGGCAGTTTCCATCACCTTATTAACTTCGGTGCGTAGCTGCCGGAATTTGGCCCATTTATCGGCCAATTCGCGATTATTCCAAGCAGGATCGATGTTTAGCCATCCTGACTCAAATACCGATAAATAAGGAGTTTTGTAGGGGAGAAATTGCCAGATATCTTCCGCTAGATGAGACAGGACAGGAGCGATCGCTTTAGCGAGATTTTCTAAGGCAATAGCATAAACTGTTTGACAACTGCGACGACGGAAAGAATTAGGATCAGAAATGTATAAACGATCCTTAGCGATGTCGATATAAAAGTTAGATAAATCGACAACACAAAAATTCTGTACCGTCTGGAAAAAGCGGAAGAATTGGAAACTTTCAAAAGCTGCCGTTACTTCCGTAAACACTTCCGAGATACGATGTAACATATAGCGATCGATCTCCGGTAGATCTTCATAAGCTACCGCATCCTTAAGGGGATCAAAATCATTTAAACTCCCCAGTAAAAACCTGGCAGTGTTACGGATTTTATTACGGATATCTACCAACTGTTTAAGAATATTTTGACCGATATTCACATCATTGGTATAGTCCACCGAGGACACCCATAACCGAATCACATCCACCCCATAAGCGGGTTCTTTTTTCTGGTCTTTACCCCCATTAATGATCACATTGGGATCGATGACATTACCCAGAGATTTACTCATTTTTCGTCCCTGTTCATCCAAAACAAAACCGTGAGTTAACACCGTTTTATAGGGAGCAATACCATTAGCAGCGACACTGGTTAATAAACTCGATTGAAACCATCCCCGATGCTGATCCGATCCTTCTAGATACATATCCGCAGGATAACTTAATTCTGGTCGAGCATTAGCCACCGCATTCCAACTAGAACCAGAATCAAACCACACATCCATAGTATCCATTCCCTTGCGATAACTGCGACCATTATCGCGATAACTGGGAGGTAATAATTCCTCTACGGATAACTCCCACCAAGCATTAGAACCCTTGACTGCGAAGATAGCTTGAACGTGATTAATCGTCTCCTCCGTTAACAGAGGTTCATTCGTTTCTTCGTCATAAAAAACAGGAATAGGAACCCCCCAACTGCGCTGACGAGAGATACACCAATCGCTTCTTTCACTAACCATAGAAGTGATGCGATTCTTACCTGTTGCGGGAATCCAACGCACCGAATCAATTGCTTCTAAAGCTAATTCCCGGAATCCTTCCACGGAAGCAAACCATTGTTCCGTTGCGCGGAAAATTGTCGGTTTTTTGGTTCTCCAATCGTAGGGATATTTATGCTGATATGCTTCTTCTTTGAGTAAGGCACCCTTTTCTGTCAGTGCTAAAATTATCGCTTCATTAGCATCTTTTAGGACATTTAAACCCGCAAATTGTCCCGCTTCTGCGGTGAAATTTCCCTTATCATCCACGGGAGAAAGTATCGGTAAACCGTAACGTTGTCCGACGATATAATCCTCCTGACCATGGCCAGGTGCAGTATGAACTAATCCGGTGCCGGAATCAGTGGTTACATAATCCCCACCGATGAGAATCGCACTTTCTCTGTCAAACAAAGGATGACGATATTTAGTATGTTCTAATTCCAGACCTTTAACCGTTGCTTTAATCGTCAAAGTCCTGTTAAAAGTGTCGGCTAATTTTTCGACTAAATCCGTCGCTACAATTAGATAATTAGACTCGCTGGTTTCCACCACTGAATAGTTTAATTCTGGGTTTAATGCGACGGCCAAATTCCCGGGTAAAGTCCAGGGGGTAGTCGTCCAGATAGCCACGGATAAATTAGGCAAAAATGGCGTTAAAACTGGGGTTGAAACTGACGTAATCGGAAAAGCAACATAGACACTGCGGGAAGTGTGACCTTCGGGATATTCTAATTCTGCCTCAGCTAAAGCGGTTTGAGAACTAGGACTCCAGTGAACCGGTTTTAGTCCCCGATAAATATAACCTTTTAGGGCCATTTTTCCGAATACGGCAATTTGAGCGGCCTCGTATTCAGGTTGTAGGGTTAAATAGGGATTTTCCCAGTCTCCCCAGACTCCATACCTTTTGAAACCTTCACACTGTTCTTTTTGCGTTTGAAGGGCAAAATCGTGGGCTTTCTGACGTAATTTCAAAGGGGTTAGACCCTCTTTTTCCGAGCTTTTGAGACTTTGTAAAACCTTTAGTTCGATCGGCAACCCGTGACAATCCCAACCAGGCACATAGCGCACTTTGTAGCCTTGCAGCAGTTTATATTTATTGATAATGTCTTTGAGAATTTTATTTAAAGCATGACCGATATGCAGGGATCCGTTAGCGTAGGGTGGACCATCGTGGAGAATAAATAATTCTTTGGGGTTATTTTGCGCTAATTTCTCGTATATTTGCTCATCTTGCCAGAATTTCTGGATTTCTGGCTCACGTTTGCTGGCATTTGCTCGCATATCAAAGTCAGTTTGAGGCAAATTAACGGTATCTTTGTAACTTTTAGCGTTGGACATTCTGGCAAACCTATGGATATCAATCGTTTTCGGGATTCATTCCTAAATAACGTCTCTTTGAGAGTCGTTATCTCTATTCTGTCACATAACTGTAATACAAATATTACAAGTGACAATCAATGATTTATAAGTCTAGCGAGATTGAGTCCAAGAGCGATGATTCCCAAAGGCTATAATTTAGTTATTCGAGGATAGGGAGCATGGGGACGATGGTGACGAATCCTAATTTTTTTTATGTCTCTCCAGAAGTGTATCTAGAAGGGGAAAGAGTCAGTCCGATCAAGCACGAGTACCGAAAAGGACGGATTTATGCGATGGTAGGCGCAAAAAAGCCCCATATTGTCTTAAATACAAATCTAGCCACTTTATTGAATATCCATCTCGATGATAGTCCCTGTCTTGTTCTCACTTCCGATATCAAAGTCCGGTTAGAGGAGGCAAATTGTTATTATTATCCCGATATTACGGTGCTTTGTGACGAGAGAGAGATTAACAATACCGATGATTTTATTCTCTATCCCGTTCTGATTATTGAAGTATTATCGAAATCTACGGAATCCTTTGATAGGGGTGATAAATTTAGCGATTATCAAACCTGTCCCACCCTAAAAGAATACATTCTTATTCATCAAAACCAGATGAAAATTGAATGTCACCGTCGCGAGGATTCGGGAGTTTGGCAAGAACAGATCTATGAAGCGGGAGATGAGGTAGAATTTACCAGTGTAGGATTCCGGGGATCGATCGCTTCTATCTATCGGAAAGTCCCCGGTTTGATATAATTACAATTATTTTTTGACATCGCACTTTTAGGTCTCTAATTCTCTAAAGCTTCAAATTGACGTAAAGCAAGACTAGAACCTTGATTCCAGCCTAATTCAACATAATAGGGAAAAAGTTTCTTGATATTTATATCGGGAAAGAGACGACTATTTCCGCTTTCCTGACAACTATCTTCTATGAACAGATATATTTTTAATTCTTCCCGACGATAAACCCACAATTCGGGGATTTTTAGCAATTGATAAGCCTCTACATCAGTCAGAGAAGTAAAATCCACTTCTATAGCTAAATCGGGAGGAGGATCAACAGTTAAATCAATTCTCTCTTTGCCTAAAATTGCCTGTCTATTATCAATATAAAAACAGGTATCTGGTTCTACTCCCGCTTCTCCAGGAATTTTCAAGGTAATCGGATCAAAACATTGCCAGTCTTTACCTTGACGACGGAGGATAATTTTTACTAAATCCCTTAATGTATCAACACGATTGCCATGACTTGGTAGGGGAGACATAAGCCGAATTTCTTGAGTTTTGCGATTAAAATAGAGTTTGGGATAGGTTTTCTGGAGACGTAAACTCAGCAATCTTTGGTAATCTTCCCAAGTCTGATGCGGAAAAATCACTTGACTGCCAGGAGATAAAGATAAAGTATTTTCGTTGAGAGTAATTAGTAGCATTTTGGTAATTATCTTTAGTTTGTCAGATTCCCCCGCCTATCGGCACCCCCCTTAATAAGGGGAGCAGGGGGGATTAATTGGGTACATGGCTCACTTTTATACAAAAAGTGTTTTAACTAAAATTCTCTAAAGCTTCAAACTGACGTAAAGCAAGACTAGAACCTTGATTCCAGCCTAATTCTACATAATAGGGGAAAAGTTTCTTGATATTTATATCAGGAAAGAGACGACTATTTTCACTTTCTTGATAACCGTCTTCTCTGAACAGATATATTTTTAATTCTTCCCGACGATAAACCCACAATTCGGGTATTTTCAACAATTGATAAGCCTCTACATCAGTCAGAGAAGTAAAATCCACTTCTATAGCTAAATCGGGAGGAGGATCAACAGTTAAATCAATTCTCTCTTTGCCTAAAATTGCCTCTCTATTATCAATATAAAAACAAGTATCTGGTTCTACTCCTGCTTCTCCCGGAATTTTCAAGGTAATTGGATCAAAACATTCCCAGTCTTTGCCTTGACGACGAAGGATAATTTTTACTAAATCACTTAAAAGATTGATACGTTTGCCATGACTTGGTAAGGGAGACATAAGCCGAATTTCTTGCGTTTTGCGATTAAAATAGAGTTTGGGATAGGTTTTTTGGAGACGTAAACTCAGCAATCTTTCGTAATCTTCCCAAGTCTGATGGGGAAAAATAACTTGACTGCCCGGAGATAAAGATAAAGTATTTTCGTTGAGAGTAATTAGTAACATTTTGGTAATTATCCTTGATTTTTAGCTGTGGGATTTAACTAATTTCGCTCTGGCAACCAATGCCTATCAAGCATTTGTTCGAGAGAATAGGGACAATTTAGAGGAAAATTGTGAGGAGATATTTCAGTTTTTTGCCCAACAATAAAAACGGCATCTTGATAGATTATTTCTTGGTTATCTAGGAGATATTTTTCTAAATTTGTGCTTAAATATCCATTTAACTGAACTCTAAAAGTGGCTATTTCTCCTTGCCAATGCCGATGATTTAATTCAAATTCTTCTGACCAATATTGCCACAACAAAAGATGAATAATTATCTGTCTTAAAAAACTCTCAACTCGATTTTTATCCCGTTTGCTCAAAGCCTCCAACTTCTCGATTAAATGTTGAATATCCAACTCAGCTAGACGATTTTCCTTGAGAAGTTTAATTGTTTCAGTTAACCAGAGATGTTCATCTTGTTCGTAGAGAAATTGTAACTGATTTAGCCAAGTATCTTTTTTCATATTTTTTTGGCTGAGGAGACTTCTAAAACTGCTTTCGGGTAGGCAATGCGTTGATGGTGGAATTGTTGCCAAACTTGCACAAAAACCTCGGCAATAATTGGTAATTCCTCCTGACGAATACCACTATCTACTAATTGTTGATCGCGCCATCGGGCCTGAAAAATCTTTTTGATCATATCCATAGCTTGTTCTGGGGAGGCCTCCTTCAGCGATCGCAAAGCGGCCTCACTACTATCGGCTAACATAACGATCGCCGTTTCTCGCGATTGGGGAATCGGACCATCGTAGCGAAAGGCCGCCTCATCGACGAATTCTTGACCATTTTGGGCGGATTTTTGCAAAGCTTGCTGATAAAAATAGGAAATTAAGAGATTACCTTGGTGTTCGGGAATAAAATCGCGGACGACTCGCGGTAAACCGTGTCTGCGGGCCATGACTAACCCTTCACTAACGTGCTTTTTAATAATCTCGGCGCTGACGTAGGGATCATTAATTTCATCGTGTTTATTCGGGCCACCCATTTGATTTTCAATAAAACCGAGGGGATCGTGCATTTTCCCGATATCGTGATAGAGGGTTCCCGTGCGAATTAATTCCACATTACAGTGCAGTTTTCGGGCGGCCGCTTCAGCTAAACAGGCGACAAAAAGGGTATGTTGAAAAGTCCCCGGTGCTTCCGTGGCCAAACGTTTGAGCAAACTACAATTAGGATTGGACAACTCCACCAGACGAATGGGAGTGACCACATCGAAACAGCGTTCGAGATAGGGGGATAATCCTAGGGCGATTACCGTCCAAGCTATCCCCGATAGACCATAGACGAGGGCCGTGGGTAGTAGAGTATAGATGATCGTGCTGGCCGTGGCACTAACGATTAGGTAAGTGAGCAGATAAACACCCCCTTGACTGACTCCGATTCCCATCCCTAGCAGCGATAATTCATCCCTAGAACGCAATTTTCCCGCTATCATAGCCGCTAATAGTCCCCCTATCGTCCCCGCGATTAAATCGGCGCTGATACCTTGGATGCTGAATAGGGAAAGACCGGCAGTTAAGAGGACCTGGGTGACGGCCAGAGTCGGGCCGTAGAAACTGCTGACTAATAAACCTACCGCTGCCAGATTGGTAAAGGGAATATTGGCGATCGCTAGGATCGGTGTGGTAAAACTTAGTAAACCCAAGAGAATAAAATCCCGGTGACGCAGAGGCCGATGGAGACGCTGAGCAACGAGACAAAAAGTCCCGATCGCACTGGTGACAAGGATTGCCGTTGACCCTAAACCCATCCAGTTAATGCCCCGTTCGCTCAAACCAAAGCCATCGATGAGAACAAACTGAGCTTGAGTAATTTTTTCGCCTGCTTTAACGATAATTTGACCGGTTTGAGCGCTAGACATGACCATATCTACCGCTTCCACCGCTTTAGCGGCTTGTTCTTTGGTTGCCTCCCGATCTTCTATCAGGTTCGCTTCTCCCTCCAGGGCCGCTAGAAGGATATTTTCGGCTAAAAGCTGCTGGCGACGGGTTAGGCGATCGCTGCTAATCTGCACGGCGATGGTATCCTCTAGGTGACTGGTGGAAATCCCCGGGGGAATGCCTTGCACCAAAATCCGGCGACTCGCTTGCAGGATGGCTTTTTCTAGGTTTTGCCACTCTCGATCGCCCATTTGGGCCACTGTGATCAGATCGGCGTATTTGAGTTTATTTAAGCTGGAATGCTGATAATTTTGGCTGGTTTGCCCCTTTATTTGCCGTAATTGCCCCAATCGATCGATAAATTGCTCAAAGCTTCCCTTCGTCACGCGCTGACGATAGGCTTGGATTTCGTACATAGCATATTCCTGCTCTTTTGTCAAGAGGTTTGTAAAAGATTCTTCATAGTTGAGGCGGCTCTGTAGAGTTGACCATTGAGGGGCAGAAAAGGTGAGCAGCGTTTCCATTGTGGCGTTGGAAATAGTCCTGCCCATTAAAATGGAATTTTTTCGCAAAATTGGGCGAATTTGACTTAATTGCCCTAAGGTGTCCTGCAGCGATCGCTCGATCTGGTCGGTGGTTTGGGGGTCTCTTTTCAGCCGGGGAAGCAGTCCAGCCCGAATTTTTTGGCGTTTGAGGGCGGTGGTTTCTTGGTCTTGAAAACGGGCATCTTCGGGGGCGATAATCGTGACCGGGGAAATAGTCCCGACGGCCAATTTCGGCTGATTATAGAAACGATAACCGACCACGCTAGTCAGACAACCGACGGTAAACAGGAAGATTAAGGGTCGTCGCAGTTTACTCAGAGAGTAAGAGCGAGATTTTCGGGCAGAATCAGGAAAAACAGTGAAAGAATGCAGAAAATGATTCATAAATTCCAGCTAAATTCTATAAACTGCGCCACCATGCCCAGAGGAAAAATACCAGCAACTTGGTTTTGGGTTCCCTCTTCTATTTTAAGGACTCCCTGTACAAAAAAATTTTTTCTCGAAAGGTATCTAGATTAACTTGATGCGGGGGTTTTTCGCCTTCCGCTGCGTCCAAAACCCCGTAGGGGCGCATTGCGTGCGCCCAAATAACCCAAATTCCCCCAAAAAACCCAAATTCCCCCCAAAACCCGTAGGGGCGCATCGCGTGCGCCCAAATAACCCAAATTCCCCCAAAAACCCGTAGGGGCGCATCGCGTGCGCCCAAATAACCCCAAAAAACCCCAAAAAACCCAAATTCCCCCAAAAACCCGTAGGGGCGCATCGCGTGCGCCCAAATTCCCAAATTCCCCCAAAACCCCAAAAAACGGGCGGGCCGATTATTGCCGGTGGGACGATTATTATTGTCGGTGGGCTGATTATTGCCAATGGGCGAACGCAGTTCGCCCCTACAAAATCGACCGGCCGGTGGGACGATTATTATTGTCGGTGGGCCGATTATTGCCGGTGGGCGAACGCAGTTCGCCCCTACAAAATCGACCGGCCTTTGGGCGGGAAAAAAAGAGAAAAAGGGTTACAGGGTCCCCCCAGCACCGCACACCACCCGAAAACCGCTGTAGTAGCCGTTGACGCGGCGGAAGCTGCTGTAGCGGGAAGCGGAACGGCAGTAAAGTGGAATGTAGCACCAAGAACCGCCCCGCAACGGAGAACGATTATCAGCCCCATATATTATCCAGACACTGCCATCCGTCGGCGCACCGTCATAATTATCGTGCCAAGTATCGGCGCACCATTCCCAGACATTGCCGTGCATATCGTACAGTCCAAAAGCGTTTGGGAAAAACTGTCCCACGGGAGTCGTTTGTTGTCGATATTCTCCCTTCGCTTCCCCTGCGTAGGTATAGCCAGCATTGTAGTTAGCCAATTCCCCGGTAATGGTTTCCCCAAAGTAGAATGGGGTGGTGGTTCCAGCACGACAAGCGTACTCCCATTCCGCCTCACTCGGTAGCCAATACTCCCGTTTTGTTTCCCTTGATAGTCGTTTACAGAATTCTGTTGCTTGATACCAGTTGACTCTTTCTACGGGTAGCTCATCCCCTATGAAGCGAGAGGGATTTGTCTCTAGGTCGATGTCTATTTTAGCGGTTGCGGCAATCGCTCTCCACTGAGCTTGGGTAATCGGGGTTTGACTCATGTAGAAAGCGGGGACTTTGACCAGGTGTTGTGGTCTTTCCCTTCTAAATCCGTCCCAATCAAATTTTTTAACCAGTCTTTCGATTTCCTCATCTTCCGTTCCCATCCAGAATTCTCCTTGGGGAATATACATCATGCGGATATAGTTTTGAGCTTTTTTCCTGTTGCCAACTTCTGGAAGGTTTTCATCGTAAAAATAGGCTTTAACAGGTTTTCTCTCGATAACTTGGCCTGTTTTATTAACCAATACCGTTTCTGCGGTAAAAAGGAAAAGGTTTTCATTGTAGGGAACAATAGCGGCTACTTTGTCTATTAAACGTTTTTGTAGGGTTCCTTCGTCTTCTGGGGAAAGTTGAAGGACATTGCCAACGTGGTTTAAATCCCCTCTAGAATAGGCGGCAATCGGTTCATTAAGCAATAACAAGGGTTCATAATCGGCTAAAGCAGCGGATATATTTTCTAATAAAGCTGTCAATCTCACAAGACGCACTCGGTTATTATTTTTGATAGCTTCTGCTAGTACCTGTTTGATTTCGTTGACTGCTTGACTGGGTTTTAGGTAGGCAAGAGCTAACCATTGTTGATTTTGCCAATAAACCGATTTTGAGCAATAATCACCGATTTGTTCCTGAATATAGGTTTGTAACTGATGGGCCAGAGATTTGAGTTCCTCTGGGGTTAATTTTTCTAATAGTAGTTTACGAACATCGGGAGACATTTCATAGAGTTCTCGATCTATTTTGCGGACTAAACTGGACAGTAAAATATCAGCGATCGCATACCAGGGAGCTTGATTATCTTTATCTTGATGTTGACGCAGATAATAAAGTAAATTAGGGGATAAACTAAGGGGAAAAGCCGCTCGTTTCGCTAGTTCTCTGGTGTTTAGTTCGTTTTCTTCTTCAAATAATCTTAAACGGCTTTTTGCGCTAAAAAAATCTTCATCCTCATCCCAATTATCCCCTTGTTGAAACTGATTAGGATTAAATGAAAAATGACGGGGTGGGATAGCTTCTTCTTTTAGCCATATTATCAAGTTTTCCCAGTCCTCTGTGGTTAGTTCAAACATGGAAAAATTGGGTATATCTTCAGCTAAATCAGCAATATCCCAGGCAGTTGTCCCATACCATCGATGATAGGGTAAGGGGTTTAACCATGCGACTCGGCTAAATCTTCGGCTAAATCGTCGGATAAGGGTTTCTGTTGCGCTCAAGCGCTCTTCTACATAACGTTTTCTAGCGGCACCCGCATCACTAAGAATTAGACAACTGGTTACTTCAGGAGAATAGTTAGAGAGAACTTTGATTAAAGATTGACTTTCCCAACCGTTTTCTTGTCGTAAAACCTCGTCTCTAATCAGATTATCAAAGTAAAAATGGGGAACATTTGCCCAAGTTTGCTTCATTATCCTACCAAATCCTGCAAAGGGAATCATCGAGTCAGAACAATCAATAAAAGTTATAATTTCTCGGCGATAAAGTTGTTTCTTTTGGTAAATTATTTGATCAAAAAAACCTCGTTTAGCCGTTGCCATCACCGTAGCTTTTAGATCCCAAGTTTGTCGAGGACTTTCTAGGGGTAATGGACGCAGTTGCTGCCAACTTTCTTGTAACTTAGCGATGCCAATAGGATAATAATCAGGATTATCTAGGGATGTGATTTTTTTTCGCTTTTCAATAGCTGTGGCAATTTGTGGAAATGAAGTCTCCGGTGCTATTTTTGTATCCCCAGAAGGGGTAATTTCTAATGAGGGAGATTCCCTATCATCCATCGGGTTTATGATTTTGCTAATCGATTCTTCTGGATGACGAATAGGTGTTTTTTTGGCTATTTCTATATTTATTTCTGGTTGTAACTGTAGCATCTCTGTCCAGGCCTGATCAAACTTTTCTTTTTCTTTCGGGGATTTAACCCATAAAGCTTGACAAAGAAGTTTAATTTTAGGATTCTCTAAGTTGGGATTTTCTTGAATAGCAATATCAGAATCATTGGCGAGTTTTTGAATTAGGTAATTTTCCACCCGATAATATTGTTCAATAGACAGCAGAAATCCTTGTTCGTCTCTGAGTTGATAAAATAGGTCAAGTAGGGGGGATGTCATTGGCTTTTTTAACCTCTTGTTCCATAATCTTGTAAATCGGTACGGCTTTTTAGTAAAACACTAGCGTGGGGTAATTTGTCCTCGTTTAATTTGGCGATAATTTCTTCAGGTTTGTACTTGAGCAACGATTTAAACCAGGCTATTAATTCACTGGTGCTAACTTTTTTTTCTCCTTCAGATTTAGTCTCGTCTTGTGATGTTCTCACTTCCAGAAAACGGTCCACTGCTTTGATGATAACCTCTTGTTCAGCGTCGGTAAACCGTTCGGTTAATATTTTTCTTAATCTTTCTTGGTTGGGTAGCTCAATATAGTGATAAATGCAACGTCTCAGAAAAGCATTGGGTAAGTTTTTTTCTTGATTACTGGTAATAATAATCAGAGGAAAAGCTTGATCATTTGCTTGAATTGTTTCTCCTGTTTCTTTAATGAAAAAACGACGAGATTCAATGGCTAAAAGTAAATCATTAGGAAAATCTCGATCTGCTTTATCTATTTCATCAATTAATACTACCGATTGTTCTTGTTTATCTTGACTTTGTTCAAATGCTTTACCCAAGGGTTGTAAATCAACCCAATCCTTTGAAGTAGCTGGATTTTTTTGCTCAGAAGAAGATTCTTCTATTTCTTTTTGGCTTAAAATTCCGCTAATTTGAGCAGCTTGTAAACGGCCAATATAATCATATTGATAGAGACTATCTTCCGCTTTACTTGTAGATTGAACTATCCACTCATAATATTTTATAGGATTACTTTCCTGACGATAATTAAATTCATAAACTAAGGCATGAGCTAGACGACTTTTGCCACATCCCGGTTCACCTTCTAGTAACAAAGGCATTCCCAATTCAATAGCCAAGTTAACAACTTCTATTAACTCATCACCTGCGTCATAGGGATAAATTTTCTGTTGAATCGGTTCATAATAAAGATCCGATTTGGGTTGAATTTTTCCCGTGTAGGTTAAGGATAGTTTAGCCATCTATTTTCCCTCGATAATTGTCCTTGAAATTGTTGATAAAAAGCTTTCAGTGTGTCTTCTATCTTGCCTTGATCGCTATTTTGCCATAATTGCTGCAAGGTAGATTTAAATAAGTCTGTGGTTTCATCCTGTAAGTCACAACCTAACTGAAGTTGTTGAGCAAAAGTAGGAATAATTTCCTGAAAAGACCGTTGTTCAAAGCAAGAGTCAATCTGTAAGCGGTGAATAGAACTTAATTCTGATAATTTGTCCTTATCTCTCCAATCATTACTTTTTCCATAATCTAACCAAATCATTAATAAAAAGCCTTTAATGGGACTATTTTGTATTTTACGAGCGTTGGTAATTAAGTTTTGCCAAAATGAATCAATGTCTTTTAAACGGGAAAAGTCTGCACAATCAATTCCTTCAAAAATCAAACAAAAATTATTAGTCTTTAAATTTTTAATTCCTCCAGAATTATTTAAAAAATGTTCATGAAGACTATAGCTATCCCATTCTTCCTGACCATCTCCTTGAAATTTAAAAACAATATGTTTAACGGGCAAATTATTAGTGATAAAGAGTTGTTTGTGTAAACGATGTAAACACCAAAAACGATATGTATGAGGACAAGGGGGAATATAAATACTGCCTTCTCGTAAAGGTTTAGCAGCTATTGAACTGGTAAATTTTACTAGATTAGTGTAATTAAATTCTGTTAAAATATCATAAATCTTCCCATTATTTGTTCGTTGATCTTTTGGGTTTTGATGATGAAGTTGACAACATTGTAAGCTTTCAAAATCTAGGCCTAATACTTCGCAATAAGCTTGAACAATATAAGACTGTTTAGAGGTTCGCCCTTTTTTTCCTAGTCCATATTTTTTTTCAGTACAAAACCGCAAACTATCTCCAGATATGCCAATTACCTTTAAAATAGACGAATCTAATAAACCATTAATATCTTCTAAGGTTAAATGAATTGAATTATCATTAATATCTTCAATTCTGTACTCGCTTTTCTTCTCATTTTCAAATCTTTTAAAATCCGATTCATTTTGTAAGTACAATTTCTTACCCTTTGGTTTTAAAACCTCTTTAGTTGCTCTAGATTTTGGCTGAGATTCTGTCATCCAAGCTTTCAAGACATTTAATGGAATGGTATAACTGGAAGTTTCTGTTTGACTACGGTATTCTTCGAGAAATGCCTCAAGTAACCATCGACTTGCTTCTATTAATATTTGCTCTGTTTTCTCCGAAGCACAAGAATAGGTTCCCTTATAAGCATCTTTAGCCTTACGAAGGGTTTCCACATCATCATCCCATAATCTGATTTCGCCAGACCTTAACATAAATCTCGTCAAACGTCAACCTAAGATCTGATCCACTTTTTGATCCCCTTTTGCCAGCATTTGCTGAAAGCATTTTAATCAACTTGTCCTCAAAAAACAAGCTATAGGGGGACAGGAGTAAATATGAAAAAGGAAAATTTCTGGCAAAAACATAAAGCGGACATTGACGTGATTTGCCGCATCATCACCACTTTAGCTGCTTTGGCTAGTTTGGGTGTTCAGGTGGGAGAGTTAAAGATTCCCCAAAGCGAGATTCTTCCCCCTATGACTGAGGTTCAATTGGAAGCGGGGAAAAAGACTCACACCCACTAAGGAAGATAAATACTAGGGATTTAAGCACATTACCTGAAATAAAGGCCGATGTGCTTTTTTTATAAGACTAGGCCAAAACGAGGGTGAGTTAATAAGATAACCCACCCTGAAAGAGATTTAGCGATCGACTGACCCCATAATAATATCAATACTGCCTAAAATCGCCATAATATCGGCAACTTTTACCCCTTTGAGGATATGGGGCAGAATTTGAAGATTATTAAAATCGGCGGCCCGAATTTTCCAACGCCAAGGGAAAACATCATCATTACCGACGATAAAGATACCTAATTCCCCTTTACCGCTTTCCAAGCGCACATAATGTTCACCTTTAGGAATCTTAAAAGTGGGGGCGACTTTTTTGGCGATATACTGATAGTCAAAATCATTCCAAGCTGATTTTTTCCCTTCTGCCATCCGTTTTGCTTCCAGATTTTCGTAGGGACCACCGGGTAAACCTTTCAGTGCTTGCCGGATAATTTTCACCGATTCGCGCATTTCCCGAATCCGCACCAGATAACGAGCAAAACAATCGCCGGCAGTTTCCCAATGCACTTCCCAGTCAAAATCGTCGTAACACTCGTAATGGTCAACTTTTCTTAAATCCCATTTCACCCCAGAAGCGCGTAACATCGGACCGGATAAACCCCAGTTAATCGCTTCGTCTCTGGTAATGCAGCCTATCCCTTCAATACGACGGCGGAAAATCGGGTTATTAGTGATTAATTTCTCGTATTCGTCCACTTTGGGGTCAAAATAGTCACAGAAATCCACGCACTTATCCACCCATCCGTAGGGTAAATCTACCGCCACGCCACCAATACGGAAATAATTATTATTAATTAACCGCATTCCCGTGGCAGCTTCCCAGAGGTCATAAATCATCTCCCGTTCCCGGAAAATGTAGAAAAAGGGAGTTTGTGCGCCTACATCCGCCATAAAGGGGCCTAACCAGAGTAAATGGTTAGCGATGCGGTTGAGTTCCAACATAATCACCCGGATATATTGCGCTCGTTTGGGAACGGCGATATCGGCTAATTTTTCGGGAGCATTGACCGTAATCGCCTCATTAAACATCCCTGCGGCGTAATCCCAACGACTAACGTAGGGAACGTACATGACATTGGTGCGATTTTCGGCAATTTTTTCCATGCCCCGATGAAGATAACCGATCACGGGTTCACAGTCAATCACGTCTTCCCCGTCAAGGGTGACGATTAAGCGCAAAACTCCGTGCATCGAAGGGTGATGGGGTCCCATGTTTAAAACCATGGGTTCTGTTCTCGTTTCAATTTTTGCCATAGGGCTACCGATGATCCCGAAAATCTTTTTAAAGTTATTATAAGTAAACGCCTTGACAATACACAAGGACTATCGGGTATCAGTAATCAGTAATCAGTGATCAGTAATCAGTAGTCAGTAGTCAGGAGATTATTTTTATTTATTCTCCCCACTTCCCCACTTCCCCACACCCCACACCCCACACCCCCACACCCCACACCCCACACCCTACACCCCACACCCCACACCCCCACTTCCCCGCTCGATCGAGTACAATAGAGTGTTCAGCAAAAGCGATCAGCTATTAGCTTTGATTAGTCCTTCGGTAAGAATATAAACCAGAGAAAAGAGCCATTAAGAGCGGCAATCAGCTGAAAAAGCTCAAAAACTGAATTTTAGGCTGAAGGCTGACGGTAGCTTGCTGAAAGCTGAATCCCGTTGATAATTTTTTTACTTGAATCACCGTGGTTATCCAAATCGACTCAACTCAAAACTACGAAACCAAAACCCAAGAGATCGCTAGACAACTTTTAGCCGAAACTCGGGAAAAAAAAGGTCTTTGGTCTGCTTTACAGGATCAAATGCGTTGGGATGATAAATTACTCGATTGGGCCATGTCTAACCCCAATTTACGAGTACAATTATTCCGTTTTATTGATTGTTTACCCGCTTTACGCAGTAATGCCGAGATCGCTAATCATCTCCAACAATACCTCGGTGATGCCTCCGTAGAACTGCCCAGTGCGCTGAAAAGTATCCTCAACTTTAGTGATCCTAACTCCCTACCGGCTCAAACGGCCGCCAGTCTGATCAGTAAATCCGTAGAAACCTTAGCTCGTAAGTATATCGCCGGGGAAGACCTAGGGCAAATTACTCGCACTGTCACCCGTCTGCGCAAGGAAAAAATGGCTTTTACCATAGATCTCCTCGGTGAAGCGGTAATTACTGAAGCGGAAACCCAAGTTTATCTACAAAGTTATCTGGATTTAATGACCCATTTGGCTCAAGAAGCGACCAAATGGAATAAAGTTAGCCAAATTGATGAAGCAGATGGCGAGTTACTACCACAAGTGCAGGTTTCTGTCAAGCTAACTGCCTTTTATTCTCAGTTTGATCCCATAGATCCGATTGGCAGTAAGGAGAAAGTTTGCGATCGCATTCGCCTACTGTTGCGACGCGCTCAGGAGTTAGGGGTGGCAGTCCATTTTGATATGGAACAGTACGTTTATAAAAACCTCACCCTGGCTATCCTGAAAGAATTACTCCTAGAAGAAGAATTTCGCAGTCGTACCGATATTGGCATCACCCTACAGGCATATTTAAGAGATTCTGCCCAAGATTTACAAGATTTAATTAATTGGGCCAAAAAGCGCGGTTATCCCCTGACTGTCCGGCTAGTCAAAGGCGCTTACTGGGATCAGGAAACGATTAAATCTCGGCAAAATCACTGGCCACAGCCGGTATATAACGAAAAATCCGCCACCGATGCCAATTATGAGCGGATGACGCGGTTATTATTGGAAAATCATCAATATTTATACGCCGCCATCGGTAGTCATAACGTGCGATCGCAAGCCTTGGCCTGTGCGATCGCAGAAAGTTTAGAAATTCCCCGTCGTCGCTTTGAAATGCAGGTATTGTACGGCATGGGCGACCAATTAGCCAAAGCGTTAGTGAAGCGGGGTCATCGGGTGCGGGTTTATTCCCCCTACGGACAACTCTTACCCGGTATGGCCTACCTAATCCGCCGTTTATTAGAAAATACCGCTAATAGTTCCTTCCTGCGGCAAAATTTGGAGGATCGTCCCGTGGAAGATTTAATCGCAGCCCCCCGGGTTTTAGGCCAGGATAACCCGATTATCCCCGGTTTTCCTAATGCCCCCGATACAGATTATGCTAACGAGCAATTACGAAATAAAGCGAGTCAAGCCCTTACTTTTGTCAAAAATTCCCTCGGTAAGACCTATTTACCCCTAATTAACGGCGAATACGTCGCCACCAATGTTCAAATTAATTCCGTTAATCCCTGTAACCCGCAGGAAATAGTGGGTAAAGTGGGCTTAATTGAGGTGGAACAGGCAGAAAAAGCGATCATAGCGGCGAAACAGGCTTTTCCCGATTGGAAACGCACTCCAGTGGCAAAAAGAGCCGAAATACTGCGAAAAGCGGCAGATTTGATGGAAGCGCGACGACACGAGTTATCGGCCTGGATTTGTTTGGAAGTGGGCAAAGTTATCCAACAGGCGGATCCGGAAGTGTCAGAAGCGATCGATTTTTGCCGTTATTACGCCTCCGAGATGGAAAGACTGGATTTAGGGCATAATTTCGACGTAGCAGGCGAGAATAATCGTTATTCCTACCAACCCCGGGGTATTGCTTTAGTGATTTCCCCCTGGAATTTCCCCCTAGCCATTGCGGTGGGGATGACAGTAGCGGCTTTAGTAGCCGGTAACTGCACGCTATTGAAACCTGCCGAGACTTCCTCGGTGATTACGGCGAAATTTGCCGAGATTCTCCTAGAAGCGGGTATTCCTGCCGGAGTCTTCCAATATATCCCGGGTAAAGGTTCCCAGGTGGGGGCGCATCTAGTCAGCCATCCCGATGTTCACCTAATCGCCTTCACCGGTTCACGAGAAGTGGGCTGTCGCATCTATACAGATGCCTCCATCGTGCAAAAGGGTCAAAAACACCTAAAACGAGTTATCGCCGAAATGGGCGGCAAAAATGCCCTAATTGTCGATGAGAGTGCCGATTTAGATCAGGCCGTTGTCGGTGCGGTTAAGTCCGCTTTTGGCTACACCGGCCAGAAATGTTCGGCCTGTTCGCGGATAATCGTTCTGGAAAGCGTCTATGATAGCTTTGTTGATCGCTTTGTCGAGGCTACCAAGTCCCTCAATATCGGGCCGACGGATTTACCGAGTACGGAAGTAGGACCGGTTATCGACGAGAAAGCTCAAGCAAGAATTCGGGAATACATCGAAACTGGTAAAAAAGAGGCAGAATTGGCTCTAGAGATGCCGATTCCAGAGGTAGGTTATTTCGTCAGTCCCACCGTCTTTAAGAATGTTCCCCCTGATGCGGTAATAGCGATGGAGGAAATTTTTGGTCCGGTGGTGGCAATTATCAAAGTGAGCAATTTTGAGGAAGCTTTAGCTGTAGCTAACGGAACCGACTATGCTCTAACCGGTGGCTTATATTCTCGCACTCCTGCCCATATTAACCGAGCTATGCAGGAATTTGAAGTGGGAAACCTCTATATTAACCGGGGAATCACCGGTGCGATTGTCTCCCGTCAACCCTTCGGGGGTTTCAAGATGTCGGGGGTAGGTTCCAAAGCAGGGGGTCCCGATTATCTCTTGCAATTCCTCGAACCTCGTCACATCAGCGAGAATATTCAACGTCAGGGATTTGCACCGATTGAAGGGGCCGATTAAGCGATATAGCTAAAATTGGTTATTATTGGGGGTTTATACCCCCAAATCTGGTTCATTTATCGGCTAAGACCCATCTTAACCCCCTATCCTTAGATTAGCTCTCTTATTCTTTGTGTGATCTCGCGTAGCGAGCGCGTTGCGACCAGTTTAAATTATATAGGAGCGATCGATCTCTGTGTCCTTTGTGTCTGGAGTGGTTCCTTCCACTCACTCACCAAACCCAATAGAACCGTTGTCTTTCTTACCCGATTTCTTGGCTGTCAACCTACTGCTATATACTTAAGTTTACAATTGCGTCGGCCTATCAAGAAAAGACTATGACGATTGAAACTGTTGCCACAAAACCCTTTAGTGACCAGAAACCGGGGACTTCTGGATTGCGAAAATCCGTTCCCGTTTTTCAACAACCCCATTATCTGGAAAATTTTATTCAAGCTATCTTCAATACTTTAGACGGTATCGAGGGTCAAACCTTAGTCGTCGGTGGAGATGGTCGTTATTATAACCGTCAAGCTATTCAAACTATCCTGAAAATCGCTGCCGCTAACGGTATCGGTAGAATCCTCGTGGGAACCGATGGTATTGTCTCCACTCCCGCTATTTCTGGGTTAATTCGCGAAAATAACGCTTTTGGCGGTATTGTTCTCTCCGCTAGTCATAACCCCGGCGGTCCGGAGGGGGATTTTGGCATTAAGTACAATATTACTAACGGCGGACCGGCCCCGGAAAATATCACCGATGCAATTTATGCCGAGACTAAGGTGATTAGCAGTTATAAAATCCTCTCAGGGGCCGATATTAATCTTGATCGCCCCGGTTCCTTTAAACTGGGAACTATGGATGTGGAAGTGATCGATGCGGTCACTCCCTACGTCAAAATGATGGAAAAGATTTTTGATTTCGATCGCATTCAGACCCTACTCACTTCTGGTAAGTTTAAAATGTGCATGGATTCTCTCCATGCGGTAACCGGTCCCTACGCTTATGCTCTATTTGAACAGCGTTTAGGCGCGCCCAAGGGTACAGTATTAAATGGTATTCCCTTAGAGGACTTTGGTGGGGGTCATCCCGACCCTAACCTAGTCTATGCCCATGATCTGGTAGAAATTCTCTTCGGTCAAGAGGCTCCCGATTTTGGGGCTGCTTCCGATGGAGATGGCGATCGCAATATGATCCTCGGTCAGAATTTTTTTGTTACCCCTAGTGATAGTTTAGCGGTACTAACAGCCAATGCTCATCTAGTACCGGGCTATCAAAATGGTATCACGGGAGTGGCGCGATCGATGCCCACCAGTGCGGCGGCCGATCGCGTAGCGGCTAAACTGGGAATTGACTGTTATGAAACTCCCACCGGTTGGAAATTCTTCGGTAATTTGTTAGATGCGGGGAAAGCAACCCTTTGCGGTGAGGAAAGTTTCGGCACGGGTTCCAATCATATTCGCGAAAAAGATGGTTTATGGGCGGTTCTTTTCTGGTTAAATATTTTGGCAGTTAAAGGGGAATCTGTAGAGGAAATTGTTCGCAGTCATTGGCAAGAATTTGGTCGTAATTTCTATTCTCGTCATGATTATGAAGAAGTCGCCTTAGAACCGGCAAAAGAGATGATGGCACGTCTCCAGAAGCTGGTTTTAGACCTTAAGGGTAAACAATTTGGTAACTATGAAGTGGAATATGCCGATGATTTTAGCTATACGGATCCCGTGGATGGTAGTGTGAGTAAAAATCAAGGTATTCGCATTGGTTTTACCGATGGTTCTCGGATTATTTATCGTCTATCCGGTACGGGAACTAAAGGAGCAACTCTCCGGGTTTATCTAGAAAGTTATGAACCGGACGCAAGTAAACACGATATCGACACCCAAAAGGCCCTACAGCCGTTAATTGATTTAGCTGAAGAAATCGGTCAAATTCGTCAATCTACTGGACGGGAACAACCCACAGTTATTACCTAAAATCTAGGGAGCGGCTATCAGTTTTTATCGGGGAATTTTTTGACCTGCTCATCACTGATAGCTACTCCTTAATTACTTTCATTAATTGCCCTGTGGTACAATTTCTGAATTCCCGTCACTAATTTATCTAAAATCGATCGATGGCTATCGTGAGTCGGATCAAAACTCTGCACTTTGGTTAATAATTTCGCTTCCTGTACGTCCACGTCGTCATCGCTATAGATTAAAGTGCTAATCGATGTTAGTAGATCTTGATAGATTTCTGGACTAGGATTATCGCCTAAATAGGACTCTAACCATCGATAACATTCACTGGTTTTAACTGGTTTTAGTTCCGATAATAGTGGTTTTATCTCCGGATCATCATCAAGTTTTTCCCTCACAGCTACCTGTCGTAAATAATTTCTTTCTGATGGTTGAATGACACCATCAATCCAAGCAACACCGATGAGAATTTTCAGTAATTGTTTATTTTTCATCCCACACTTCCTTGACTAACTTAGCCATAAAAAAACCGTCTTGATTATGTCGATGGGGTAACACTTCGATCGCTCCCGTTTCTGTATAGTATTCTGAGACGCATGAATTAGAGTCAGGAGTGGCCATTTTCCAATCGGGATGAGCGGCTAAAAACTGCTCGATCACTCTTTCATTTTCTAACGGATTTAAAGTACAAGTGGCATAAACTAAGATTCCCTTCGGTTTTACCCAAGTGGCAGCCGAGGCTAAAAGTTCCCCCTGTCGTTTGGCTAGTACAGGTAAATTTTCCGGTGTTTGTCGCCAACGTATATCAGGACGCTTGTGCAGGGTTCCCAATCCTGAACAGGGAGCATCGATTAGTACACGATCAGCGATGCCACACCACTGGGGACGATCGCGACTATCCCCTAGATGTATTTCGATCGCTTTTAAGTCTAATCTTTTAATATTGGCTTCTAACTGTCTTAAACGGGATGGCGTTTGATCACAGGCTAATATTCTACCCTGATCGCCCATTAATTCGGCAATATGAGTGGTTTTTCCCCCCGGTGCCGCACAAGCGTCGATAATTGTCTCTCCGGGCTGGGGATCGAGTAGATAAGTGACTAATTGGGCGCTAATATCCTGTAGGGTGTAATTTCCGGCTCGAAATCCCTCTAAACGCTCAATATTGCCTAAACCAGAGGTTAAACGGCAAGCTAGAGGTAATTTAAGATGATGAAAAGTTATATTGGCTGATTCTAACTCATTTTCTAGGGCTTCTCGGCTAGTTTTCAGGGGATTAATCCGAATATCGAGGTCAGGAGAGCGATTAAACCATTGACACAGTTGTTCCGTTTCCGTAACACTAAAGCGATCTAACCACAATTGCACCAACCAATCGGGGAAACTGTGGAGAATACCCAATCTAGAAGCGGTATTTTCCGGTAAAAGTAAAGGATCGTCGCTATTAGCAGTTAAACGGAGATATTGCCGCAGCATTCCGTTAACCACCGCCGCTAATTTGCCTAAATGACTGATTTTAGTTAATTCTACCGCCGTATTCACCGCCGCTGATGGGGGAATCTGGGAGAGATAGCGCAGTTGATAAAGACCAATATGGAGAATTCGCCGTAAATCTGGGGGTTGCTGGGCCGCGGTTTTTTTCCCCAGGCGATCGAGCAGCGCATCCAAAGTTCTTTGTCGGCGCATTATACCATAAACAATCTCCGTTGTCAAGGCTTTGTCAAGACAATTTAAGGAACTAGCGGACAAATGGCGATCAAGAGCGCGATCGGGATAGGCGGAGGAGCGATCGATATCGCGTAAAATCAGCAAAGCCAGCTGACGAGCATTATTCATGCAGTTTCCAGACGATTGCGGAGGAATTGGCGTAATATAGTCAGCGCCGGAATGGGGATTTCGTGGCCCATATTTAACTCGTGATATTCGACGTTAACCCCCAAACCAAGCAGTAAATCCCTGGCTTGACGAGCGGCAGCGATAGGAACGACGGGATCCTGCTTACCATGAACAATTAAGACATTTTGTGGACCCTGGGGATGGGGTTCACCGTGCAGATAACCACTCAGGGAACCCAATCCCGCCAAGGGTAAGGATAAACCCACATCCAGGGTCATCGCTCCCCCTTGGGAAAAACCGGTCAAAAAAGTCCGCTCTAGGGGAATGCCGGTAGTTGCTTCTAGGGAAATAATCCAATCGTGCAACTGTTGACGACTAGCGACTAAACCTTGATGATCGGAGGTTTCTAGCGCATACCAGGCGCGTCCCCCCGGCACTTGCGGATGATCAAAGGGAGCATTAGGAAACAAAAATTGACAATCAGCCAGATCCAGCATCGATGCAAGGGGGGCCAGATCCATGGCATCGGCACCCCAACCGTGCAGCATGATCACTAGATAGCGAGCGGGATTTTCCGGGGAAGGGGGAATGACAATCGGGTTAAAAGACAGAGTTTTTTCCTCGCAATTCTTTTTTCTCTCTATTCTATAGCGATTTTCCCCGGAGTAAGATGGCTGTGGGGGAGTCTTTTCAGTCAACAGTAATCAGTGAAAAGAAAACCTTGCTCCTTGCCTCATGGCTCTCTTAGGTTTGGTGGGTAAAATGTATTCTAAGATACATTACTCAAGAGCGAGGGAGTGGAGCGAACCACAAAGACACAAAGTACACAAAGATCGATCGATCATATTGTAAGTTAAACTTATCACACAGAACCTAGAAGAGCCAAATTCTCAGTAACATGGCTGAAAGAGAAAGTTTTAAACTGGAAGGTTTAGCAGTATCAAAGGTCAGTAAATTAAGCTGTTCTGTACCCTGAATCAACCCCAGAATAAATTTTTGATCATCGAGTTGGCTTGGTTCACCGTCAGTGTAATCTTTGAGCAGTTTTTGCACTTTCTTTGTTCCTTTAGCTTGGCTCAATTTATTTAGGGTATTTTTAACCATTTTTCGGTTAACGTTGGCGGGAAAAGCTGACATAGTTTGGATGCGCTTTTGAATCCTACTTAGTCGTTCTGAATTGAGTTGGATATTTTCTAAAATAGCAGTTTCTTCTAGGTCTTGGCTTAATTTTTGTTTAACTTGAACCAGTTGTTCATAAAGCTGCTGGGCTAGGTTAATGATTGGTTTCGCGGGAACAATCTGGCTGGCTTGAGGGGTTTTAAAAGCTGTGGCGATTGCTACTCCCAAACCATCATTTTCTCTGCTTAGATCGTTCCAATAAATTAGTTGATTTTGTTCGGGAATTGGTTGACCATTAGGGTCAAAGTAATTAAGAGTTAAAGCGACTACACTGGTGGGTAATTCCGAGGTGGTAAATTGACCGATAGTTAGGGGATTGGGCTGATATTTTTCTCCTAATCTTTCGTAGAGCTTCCGCAATTCTTCACTATGCAAAAGCTCGTTTTGACTGTAGAGGTTGCGGCTAGTTTCTTGTTTTTGATAGGTTTGTTCTTGAAAACTTTCTTGTTCGAGTTGTCGGGCTTTAATTAGACTGTGGATGAAGTCAATATAACCGGGGAGAATTTGATCGTCAAAGTAGGTATCTCCATAAACGGAAGCGCCCAACTCCTCTACATTACTGATATGGGGAATTTTGTCATCTTTGGCCAGTTCCCCAATTAGTTTCTTATTCAGGTTAGCTAGTCGGCCCGCTTGTCTGAGTAGCTGACTTTCACTGTTGGCGTAATAGATGTAAATATATTGGCAAGGATGGGATTTGGGGCGATCGATTCTGCCGATGCGCTGTTCCAAGACCATGGGATTCCAGGGGAGGTCAATGTTAATTAGATAGTCGGCATCTTGCAGGTTTTGACCGACGGAGAGGGTTTCTGAACCGATGAGGACGGCTATTTCCTGTTCTAGTAAAGGGCGTTCGTTCGGGTTTTTACAAGTGGCTTCGGGGGCAAATAAACGGAATAATTGTTGGCGCTGGAGTCCGGTTTGCTGGTTGTTTCCTTTGAGGGCGTTGTTTGGCGCAATCTTAACCGATTTTTCATCGATGTAGTAAAGTTTGTGACTGCCCATTGCCATGCCAATTCCTTTGGAGGCAATGACCTGATTTTGGCTCATGTAGCGGTAGTAATCAATGACGGTATCGGAGAAAGTAGAAATTAGTAAAACTTTGTGACCATCAGCAACTAATTCCATGACTTTCCGGCTAACTTGCTGTCGTTTGTGGTCGGTGACAAATTCATTGGCTAAGAGGACTGAAATCTGCTGTAGTTGCTCTAAATCACTATGACAGTCAGCGAGAATGCGGTTATAGATATTTTTAGCTTCTAGGGGATTATTTTTCAGTTTATCGGTGGCTAGGTCAATAGAGCGGCGTAACTGTTGACGTTTTTCCCCTTTGTTGCTGTCAGTTTCTTCTTCATCTTCTTCCTCTTCCCAATAATCCTCATCCCCATTTTCTTCTATCCCCAACCAGTCGGTTTCTCTTCCTGTTTTTTCAGCTTGAAATTTGTAATGTTGTAAGAGAAATTGTTTTAACCCTTCGGCATCCGGGGTGACTTGTTCGAGTTGCTGTTTGAGTAAGGAAATGCGATCGCTAAAGTTTTTAATGGTTCGTCGTAGAGCATACATACTAGACTCTGCCCGTTGTAAAAACATCCGGCGCTGGTTTTTCAGTAAAGAACGCTGTTCCACTGTGCTGGTTAAGTAACGGATGGGGTCGGCAAAGGGAATAAACAGATTATCTTCAAACTGACTGAAGATCCGTTCTAATGCTTGTTCGGTTTCTGGTTCAAATTGGACGGGCAGCCATTGGGCAAGGCGTTGGGCATAGAGTTGTAAGTCTGGGGTGGCTTCTCTCAACATCTTGCGGGTACGCTGTAAGAAGAGTTCTCGATAGGTGCGCCGGAAAATATTGGTGGTATCGGTAAAGTTTTCTATTCCTATTTCTCGGCTGGCAAACCATTCTTTGACTTCGGGGGGAAAGCCTAATTCTTGGAAGCCTTCGGGACGGGTGAGAAAGGGAGAAAGGATGTTATAGATGTCTTCGCGGCGGTTGTTCCAAGGGGTTGCCGTCAGGAGCAGGTAATATCTTTGTCTTTCAATCTGGCGATCGTGTTCTTTAATTTGCAGGCAGGTTTTATGGATGCGGTTGTTATAGTTACGGATGCCTTCATGAGCTTCATCGATGATGACTAAATCTGCCGCACCCCCATGGCGGGTAAATTCATCATAAAAGCGATCGCCGCCACGACTCATTAGGTTTTTATTGTAGAGTTCGTAGTGTTTCTTGGCGATCAATCCTAATTCTGCCATTTCTCTCTCCCAGTTCGGGTGGAGTTTTTTGGCAGCAATAATGGCAATTTTAGTTTGAGGATTTTCTTCTAGGTAGAGTTTTGTTACCGCAGCAGCAAGGCGGGTTTTTCCTAAGCCTACCGCATCGGCACAAACCACTACGCCAAAGTTCTGCATGACTCTCAAACAATGTTGTGCGCCGGATTTTTGATGTTCAAACAGGATGTCTTGATTAACCAGTCGATCTAAAATGTTACTGGATTGAATGTTGAGCAGGTGGGGGCGTTGTTGGGCTAACCAGTAGAGAAAATCATCGGGGGTTCCCTGTTTTCCCTGTAGGATTAGTTCAATCGCTTGTTTAAATCCGGCTATTTCTTCCCATTCAGGTAAGGTTATTTCTTGTTTAATAGTTGGGGCTTGATTTGGCGTAATCTGATAAGTTCCCTGTTTCTCTTTGACTCTAAAAGTTTTTAAAGAAGTGGAGGGATGTTCGGGATCAACGGTGACAGTTCCTGTTAGGAGATGGGGTTGTTTTTCCTCTATTTCTACTGCGATTAAGGGATTATCGGGAATCTCAATTTCTTCAATTTTGTCTAGGTTTTTACCCTTAATTTTAATATTTGTAGTTGCGCCTGCGGGAAATTCTTGAGGACTAATTGTCTCTATTTGAGGTTGAATTTGTTGTTGTCGGCGCTGTTTTTCTGCTAAGACTTGTTGCAAAAATTCTTGAGTTAAATCAAAGCTTAATTCTGGCTCTTGCCATTCTTGGTCAAATTCGATTATTGACTGTTGAATTGTCTCTAAATCTAAGGAGTCTGAGTAATATAAAAAGGTGATACTCTCGGCGTTACTACTATGAGCAGCACCAGTGAAGTTATCTGAGCCTTCATGTAAAATAGAGTTACCTAAACTATCGGTTAAAATCCCTGTTTTTTTATGATAAATACCTCTAGTTTCTTGCATTTTAACAAGTTTGATGGTAAGGATTCCCAACCTAACTAATTCCGCTAGAATAGTGGTACTGCTAAAGGTTTTATCAGCTAGTCCTTGTAAAAATTCGGTTAAAGTTCGGGTAATATATTGTTGACGATATTCGGGGTTGTGGAGTTTTTCTAATTCTTGAACATCTCGTTTATTGGTGAAGCCTTGCCAGTCCATTAAGAGTTTAATCTGACCTTCATTTAAGACTAAATTAAAAAGAGGTTCTTCATAAAGTTTGAGAACTCCACTATTAAAGTAGGCGGTACTTCTTCTATAGATTTTAGTACGTTCTAAATAGGCAGCAATAAATTGATTGTATTTGTCTAGCTGTTCGGGTAAATTAAATCTACGTCTTTTTTTATGTTCTATTTCGATAAATGTTCCACGAATTAAGCTTTCTTCTTTGCTGGCATTTTCGAGGTTTAAGAATTGTTCAATAATGGTTAATTTACTGGTGCGTAGCAAGGCAATGCTGGGGATATTCCCCTCTCGTTTGGGGGTATATTCAAAGATATGGGCTATATTAATATCTATCCGAAATAGCTTATAGGTAGAATGTTTTTTTAATCCCAAAAAACTCACTATATTTTGTAAAAGGTTCTCTGCATCTCGATGTTTAAAAATCAGCCAATAGTTATTATTAATTCCTTTGATGTAATCCCCTTGAGGGTGGTAGTAGGGGCGTTGTTGTTTTATCAAGTCTTGGATTACGGTTTCGAGCATAAATCTTGCTGACTATATTTACTTGATGGAAAAACTAGGTATAGCAGCATCGATTAACTGCATTAATTTGATGGTTTCTGCTAGGGCTACTACTATCTTATGATAGTGCAGTATATCCTCGTCTGACAAGGTGCGTCCTTTTCTGTCTTTTAACCATTTCTGACAAACTTGATAACCGCCAAGATATGAGAAAAGAGGTAATCTGATTTAATAAATTATCGATATGTCTCCTTATCTCCCTCGGTATGTGAAATATTATTAAAGGTTTACTAAACTAATAAAACTTGGAACCCTGCTTGGATAAAATGACGATCAGTCGTTAGAGCATCGGTTAAATGTTGTTGCTCCATAACAACAAAAGAAATACAATCAACTAATCCCCAGTTTTTATCTAATCGAGATTCATAAAGAGTCAATCCTTGATGAAAAAGTTGAGGACTAATATTGACAACTCTCATGTTTTGTGTATGGTAACATTGTTTGATAAAATTAGTAGCTTTTTGACGATTAAATGTACTTAAAGCATTCCCTACTTCCATTAAAACTGCCTCAGTAGTCCAAACTTCTAAGGCATTTTTAACCTTAGGTAATAATTTTAAGGCTTGGGCATGATATTGGTCTTGCTTATTCAGAACTGCTTGAATAAATGCTGTGTCGATAAACAGTCTTTCTTTACTCATCATTTACCTCTCGTTTCGGTGTTCCATAAAGGTAATGATCATGTTCTTTTGACCAGTCTTCTGGGGCTTCAATAGTTCCAGCCATATCTTCTAAAATGTCCCAAGCATCTCCTGAAGGTTTTTCTGGTATTTCTGCTTCTGAGACGATGGAAATAAGGTAACGGGTATTAGATTTTAAGTCTATATCTGTCTCAGGATGAAAGACTTTACCATCAAAAATAACGGTTAATTGTTTTGTCATTTTTTTATCCTTTATCAATCTAAATTTACTCAATAGGAAAACCCGGAATCGCAGCATCGATTAACTGCATTAATTTGATGGTTTCGGCTAGGGCGACCACTATCTTATGATAGTGCAATATGTCCTCATCTGACAAGGTGCGTCCCTGGCGGTCTTTTAACCATTTCTGACAGACTTGATAACCGCCAATATAGTAGTAGTGAACATGATGCAGTAACCAGTCATAATTGCTGTCGCGGGTGCAGTAGAGGTGTCTGTGGTAGATTTGGGTCATGGGGATATCAAGAAACTACTTAAAAAGTAAATTTGGTTGGTTACGGACTCAGGCTTATAAGCAGAGATGAATGTCATTAAACCCCGCAAGCATTGACTAATTGAGTACTGCTGTTGAGGAATAATCAAAATTCCCCTATGAGTTTCGTTAGTCTCAATGAATTGAATATGTAATTGCACAAAATCAGCAACATTGGCTGTGCAAATAACACGGTTTTGAGACGCTGCCCATTTTAATTGTTCCTCATCACTCAAACCCTCTCGACCCTCTGTTAAGACAGTCGTTACATCGACACCTCGATTAGCTAAAGCTTGAACTAACGAGTGTGACATCATATCTTCATCCAGATATAGCCTCAGTTGGGTCATGAATGAGAACCTGGCGACTGTGAATAAAGTTGACTATATCGCTGATAATCTGTCTGGTCTTGAGCCAAAAGTTGTTCAATTTCTTCTCGATTAGCATGATAATAAGCTAAAGCGGCATAAATTTTTGCCAGTTCTATATGGGGATATTCATTTTGAATCGCTTCAGCATTAAGTCCTTGTTTCCATAGCGTTGCAATACGCCCAACTGTGATTCGCGTCCCGGCAATGCGAGGCCGATTACCACAAGTTTCAGGGCTACTAATAATTAAAGTTCCAATATCGATAACAGTAGCAGTCATAATCTAATCATCTCCTTTATCTTATGATAGTGCAGTATGTTCTCATCTGATAGGGTGCGTCCCTAGCGGTTTTATTCATTTTTGGCTTTGGCGTTTTTGTCGAACATAATTATGGAAATCATCAATTGTTAACTGATCTAACCACTGATGGCACTCTTTGGTATAATCACCACTACCGCTATCATATTGATGAATAAAGCGCATAGCATCCACAATACCTAAAGCATCAACTAAAGCCTTAAATACCTTTCTTTGTAATTCAATCGCTGTCATTTTCATCTCTTCTTAAAGTAAAAGTTCAAATGTTTGATTATTTAGCCAACGATAAACAGTAAAATCTCGCCTATCTGTGGTTAATATTCTGTTCTCTTGAATTGTTTCAGCTAATACTACTAAAGAAGCATCAGCTAAGTCCATTGGCAAATTCAAATATTTTATCATTAATTCTAGCATTCGTTCTAAATGAATATTTTCTAGATGAAAAATTTTAATACTCCCTTGAGTTAATTGACGTATAAATTTGAATTGAGCATCATTTCCGCATCTTTCCCAAAGAAGATAACTGGTTTCTACCACCACTGGATAAGTGGTAATTAATGGCTCTTTTAATGTGACAAGTTTTTGTTTGGCTTTGGCATGAAAATTATCGTTTTTATTCCCTAAAGCAACAAAAAAACCTGTATCAGCAATAATCATAATTACCCAATATCTTTTCTGGACAAAATACCTTGGGCGATTTCCTCTGATTTTGCCGCTAAATCTGGTTCATCAGCAAAACAACCAATAAAATCACTATTTCTTAAGTCTGCTAAAGGATCCTCATTGTCTAAACCATCTTTTGCTGGAATATTCAGAGTTTTTTTTGTTGTGATAAAAGAGGTAATCTGATTTAATAAATTGTCGATCAGAGTTAATTCTTCTGTGTTTAGTAGGTCAAGTTTTTCGTTTATTTTTTGCTTAATTTCGATATTATTCATGATAATTTTTCCTTAATTACTCAATAGGAAAACCCGGAATCGCAGCATCGATTAACTGCATTAATTTGATGGTTTCGGCTAGGGCTACTACTATCTTATGATAGTGCAGTATATCCTCATCTGATAGGGTGCGTCCTTTTCTGTCTTTTAACCATTTCTGACAAACTTGATAACCGCCAATATAGAAGTTCCAAACTGCTTCAGGTACTCCTCTAAAACAGTCTCCTTGTTTGTTAATGTGGACTTCTCCTTTGCTATATTTGGGATGTCCTGCCGCTACAATTCTATCGCTTTTACTCACAAAAGATAGATCCCCCCAACCCCCCTTAATAAGGGGGGCTTCCACTCCCCCCCTTTTTGAAGAGGGGGCTAAGGGAGGATCAAGTTTAGGAGATGTCATCAGGTGAAGCTGTACCAGTTGTTCTCCGTATTCTGCGAGTTGACGGAATAGGTTATCGTTGCTGGTGAGGGGTACTCTGGGAAAGTCTATCTTGAGAAATTCGGCGTAACGGCTGCGATAGGTGGGAGAATGAAAGACGGCGTAGATGTAGTAAAAGATTGTTTCTGGTGTAGGTAAGTAACCGAGTTTTGTTTCTAGGGTTTTGAGAAAGTCTGGGGAGAAGTTGGGACGTTTTTCTTGTTGGAGTTCTTGAGCTTTATCGGAGTCTGGGTAGAGGTAGAGGGGAAAAATTACCCCCCCTTCTTTTGTTCTAACAGAGATAATATGTTGATCGGTAAGATTATCAGTTACATATATATGCTCAAATGGTAATGAAGCTAACTGACGAACAGTTACTAATGCTATATTCTTTTTCTGATCTAAATGTTGCATAATACGACGATTTAAACGAGCAACAAACTTTTCGTGATAAAAAATAAATCTATTATCAAACGGTCTAAAACACTCGGATTTAATATATTTAACTATTTGATTAACATCTACAGATTTTCTTGCCATATTTGTGTTCCACATATCGTTATCAACAAGTCTTAAATTAAATTCTTGTGCAGACTGATTGTCCGTTTTCTCTGGATCAAGAAAACTGGCGATTTGTTTTTTTACTGAATTAATAGAGTAATTAATTACTAATTTATCTCTTTTGGTAAGACATCCCAAAGAATATTCGTTCATAAACTCTGTTAGTTTAAATCCTTGTTCATATTCACCAAATAAATCAGTATCTTGAGGAATCAACAAATAAAAAGGAGATTGAGGGTTAACCTCATGAAAATTAGTAGAGTTAACCGTATTTTCTTTTAATATTTGATATTTATCTTCTCTTAAACCGTATAAATGAGCGTGATAGATTTTAGCCATGATTAAACCTCCTCTTTTTATAAACGTTTAACTATATAACAATCAAATACCTGATCATAACTAATAACAGGAACATTTTCGGCTATTGCTTGAGCAATAATCATCCGGTCAAAAGGATCTTGATGCTGAAAAGGTAATTGAGCTACTTGTTCAAAATGTAGTAAATTAAGAGGCAAAATCTGAAAATCATTTATCTGAATTTGTGACTCAATAAATTCTCGAAAAGGCGAATCAAAAGTTAATTTTCTTAGACTATATTTGATAGCCATTTCCCAAATACTAGCTTGACTAAGATAAACCAGATTTTCTCTCTCATTAATCATAATTTTATGGTTATCTCGCAATTGTTTATTATTAGTGACATACCAAAGAAATACATGAGTATCTATTAAAACTTTGAGCATAATTACATATAATCCGCAAAATCAGTTAAAGGAGCATCAAAATCATCGGCTATCCAAACTTTTCCCGCAGCACTTCCGGGTTGACGCGGTGGTTTCTTGGCTAACTTGACAGGACTTAATTTAATTACAGGTTGATTATTTTCTGTAATAATAATTTCTTCACCTTTCAGGACAGCTTCCAATAAATCATTAAATTGATTTTTTGCTTGTTTTAATTCAACTGTATTCATTAGTGTACCCCACTGATAAACAATACAAACATTAGTTTAACCGAAAGGCTTTATACTTGCCTACGCTATGCTGAAAATTCAAACAATAACATTCTAGCTTATCTCCTAGTATAGCTCCTTCAGGGTTCGGTAGCTTCATGGTGTCATTAAGCTTTTTACCATTATACCAATACTAACCCCCTGCTGAATATCAAAGACATTTTCATCTTTACTACCATCAGGACAAATTTCTTTTTTCTTACTGTTACCATGTAAATCATAAATAAAAATCTCATCAAAAGTATTAATTAACTTTTGTTTCGTGCCTCGAAAAGTAGGATTATCTAAAAAGCCATGATTATTATTAACTCCTCCATTTGGGGTAAAGCTAAAGTTAACTGCTGCTTTTCTTCCCTTAACTTAATATCCTCTAGAGTGTTAATTAAATAAACCCCCAACCGCTAATTAAGATATCATCACAATATAGCTTTAAACTACGAGACATAAATAGCCTCCTCTTTGATAGAGTTAATAACTTGGGTTTTTAACATTTTTTTTGTTACTAAATCTACAGACAAACCCAAATTATCTTCTAAAAAAAACTTCCATATATTTATCAAAGGTAACTTTTCTTTGAAATTCTACTAATAAATCTAAATCACTTGTTGCTTTTGCTTCATCTCTAGCAAAAGGTTCATATTTTTACTCCATTATATTAGAACATATTTGGGTTCTACCGAACTTGTCATACAAAAATAACACTAAAAAGAAACTGCTTGTTTTTTCGTTATCCCCATGGACACCAACTCAATTTGAGATTCAGACACTTCTACCGTATTTAGAGGAATTAACCCCTCTAAACTATAACCATCTTCTCCTTCAGGATTGGGATAATGTTCAACAATAGTACCCAAATCACCCTGACTTAAACCATACTCAGGTAAATCTTCAATTAAACGAACTTGGGTAAATAAACTAAATTTCATGCTCTAACCTCCTTCAAACGGAAATAAAGTAACAAATTTTGTTTCAGTAGGTGTAACCATCCAAATGGTTTTGACTGAGAGAATCTTATTATTAACTCCTCTTAAATTACCAATAATTTCATATTTTTGACCATATTTAGTTTTAGTGGTAGGAGTTGCTTCTAAAGTAAGGATTTGCTCTCTTAAATCTTTTTCTAATTGTACCCAATTATCTTGATTATAACCAGCTTGAGCTAAATATTGTGATTTATCATCTTTAGGCAATAACACTAAAAGATAATCTTTCAATTTAGCTGGAGAAATAACCGTCTTAGGATCAAGCAAAGCCATGAGTTAACTTACATCCATGCTTTTTACCATTATACCAATACTAACCCCCTGCTGAATATCAAAAACATTTTCATCTTTACTACCGTCTAAAGCGGTTTCTTTTTTCTTACTGTTACCATGTAAATCATAAATAAAAATCTCATCAAAAGTATTAATTAACTGTTGTCTCATGCCTCGAAAAGTAGGATTATCTAAAAAACCATGATTATTAATAAAAGCTAAAATTCCCTTTTGACTTTTATCAATTCGCCACTGTGCAAACCTGATAAATTTAACATAATCATCCTGTAACCATTTCGTATTTTTCTCACCTAAACCCTTGCCATCAATAAAGTAATAATCATTAACTAAATTTTTGATCCACTCATTATTATTTTCCGAATGACCAGAATAGGGAGGATTGCCAATAACAACCATAATCGGTTCATTTTTCTTAATCCGAGAACCTGCTTTTGCTTCCTCTGCTATTAACTCCTCCATTTGGGGGAAAGCTAAAGTTAACTGCTGCTTTTCTTCCCTTAACTTAATATCCTCTAAAGTATTAATCAGATAAACCCCTAACCGCTTGCCACTCGCAAACTGATAACCTGTCTCCTCCAGAAATAACCCCAACTTTAGATGACAAATTGCATAGGGAGCCATCAACAATTCAAAGCCAAAAATCCGAGGTAATAACCTTTCCGAAACATACCCCGACCAAGACTTATCTGCTAACCCTGCCGTCAACGCGACCGGATTCTCCTCAAACCGCTTATGAATCAACTGAAATACCCATAATAAAAACGTCCCCGTCCCACAAGCAGGGTCAAGAATCATCACCTCTGGGTCCGCAATTCCCAACGGTTTATTAAACTTATCCTTAATCAACTCATCAACGGAACGCACTATATAAGACACCACAGGTTCAGGAGTATAATAAACCCCCCTTTTCTCCCGCATTTGAGGCTTATAAGCCGCTAAAAAGTCCTCATAAAAGCGAATAACAATATCCTCGCGGTTCATCTTATTGCGAAAATCCGTTAAGATTGCCTCCATTTTTGCCGCTCTGAGGATGCCAAACGCCTCACCGATACTATCAATTAACTCATCCCCCAACTCCGCCGCCGGACGCTGGGAAACATCTTTAAATAACTGCCTTAAAAAAGGGTTAGTTTCTGGTAATTCTTGCCAGGTATGGTAGCGATTAAAATCTCGTTTCGGATTCTTGACATAACTAAATACCCGCGCCGTAAACAAACCATAAGCAATAGTTTGAGCGTAAATATCACTAAAACTATAATCTTTCTGATCCTCAGAATTTAGCTTGAGATTGGGCAATAACTCTTTCCGAAAACTCTCTAATAATTTATGTAAATAACCCCCTTGATTTTCCTGACTATAAACATCAGGTATCGCCCGTTCAATGCGTTGGGTAACTGCGGCTAATTCGTGGGCTAACTCCTGAGCAGTTTCAGCAGGTTTATAGAAAATCCAATCAACTTGCGGGATTAAATTAAGAGCTTTTTCAAGAATTTTATCTGCTAATTCATCCCAATGTAACCGTGCTAACCTCGCCCTTAAATCCTCATCCTCAAAGGCAAAAGTTTGAATCCCCCGCTGCCGTAATCCCCCCTCAGTGGGTAAGATAAAAGCTACTCTAGCTTGATTTTTAATTCCCCCTAACTCCTCTTCAAAAGGGGAAAATGGGAAAAGTAAATACATGACAGGTTGATCCTCAGCAATTCTGCCAATATAGTGACCATAGATTTCCTGTTGCTGTGGCTCTGAAGTGAGAAACTGCTTAATTTCTTGGTCTGTTCCTCGATTTAATTCCTGATAAAAACCAACAGCAATAGGACAAGTTTCTGCGGCATCTTCTGGGTTGCCCCCCGGACGCAAATACCAAAACCTTGACCCTTGGGAGTCCCTTTCTAGTACGGGATAGTTAAGGATCGTTCGCAGAGATTCGGCTCTAGCGGACTCATCGCCAGTAACAATAGTTTTTAGTTGGGCGGCAGTGATAGGCATAAGACAATTATCCTATAAAATGATAATATTAAGTAGCTGGTTATAATTAAATTAAAAATGGATTTTAGGTTCGATCCCCCCTTAATCCCCCCTTAATAAGGGGGGTGCCGATCCCCCCTTAATCCCCCCTTAATAAGGGGGGCATCTGATAGTTTTTAACGCCTACCTACTTAATTAATATATCCACTGCTCACCGTCAAGCGGAAACTAGACAGAATGATCTGGCTATTATCACCCAACCCAGCCTTTAGCTGGTGAAAATGCGGGCTAATTGGCAGTTTTTCGGCAAAAAAGTTATCTAGACCTGTTAACAGGCAATTTATCCCTGCAATGAGCTACAATTATCGGTTAAACGTGGTTAATAGCGAGCAGATGCGTCGCATTGAAGGGGCAATTTTTGCCTCCGGTATGCCTGTGGCCGCTTTGATGGAAAAGGCAGCCCTGTTAACGGCACAACAGCTTAAAAAGTCCTATTCTTTGGCTAATTTCCCCAAAATCGGCGTTATCGTTGGCCCTGGTCACAATGGCGGCGACGCTCTCGTGATTGCTAGAGAATTACATCTCGCTGGTTATCAAGTATCTCTTTTTTGTCCGATCGCCAAACTCAAGGATTTAACAGCACAACAGGCTAATTATGTCAAGCATTTAGGCTTAATTTTTCAGAAAACTTTAGAATCTTTAGAGGATTGTCAGTTAATTATCGATGGTCTTTTCGGTTTTGGTTTAGAAAGGACTTTATCGGGAGAGATTGCCGAATTAGTCGATAAAATTAATAGTTGGCAAAAACCGGTAATTAGTATCGATATTGCTTCGGGAATTCACACCGACACCGGAGAGGTTTTAGGCACGGCAATTAAAGCCACTCATACCTTTTGTTTGGGACTCTGGAAGCGAGCTTTTTTCCAGGATTTAGCCCTACCCTATCTGGGTAAAGTGGAGTTAATTGATATCGGAATTAGTCCCCTTGACCTAGAAACAATTTTACAAGATTCACAGCCAATTCTAAGGGTTAATCCCGATCTAATTCGCCCTTATTTACCTTTACCCCGTCCTCTACTTACCCATAAATATCAGCAGGGACATTTATTAATTATCTGTGGTTCTCGTCGTTATGCGGGGGGGGCAATTCTCACCGGATTAGGAGCGCGAGGTAGTGGTGTGGGAATGCTTTCTATTGCCGTTCCTGCTGCCCTTAAATCTTTATTAATTAGTCATTTACCAGAAGCATTAATTATCGATTGTCCCGAAACTGCCACGGGAGCTATTGCCGAACTTCCCCTAGAATTAAATAATTATCATGTCCTCGCCTGTGGTCCTGGATTAACCACAGAAAATCCTGCTATTATCGAACAGGTTTTAGATAGTGATAAACCGATTATACTCGATGCCGATGCTTTAAATATTTTGGCTCAATTCGGTATAGAAAAATTATCATCTCGCCAGAATAAGACAATTTTAACGCCTCATTGGGGAGAATTTAAACGCTTATTTCCTAACTTATCAGGTTCTCAAGATAGGATTAATATCACTCAAGAAGCATCTCAACAAAGTGGTGCAATTGTTTTATTAAAAGGAGCCAGAACTATAATCGCCTCCCCGGAAGGGAAAATGTATATAATCCCCGAAAGTACCTCCGCTCTAGCGCGAGGTGGTAGCGGTGATGTCCTAACAGGACTAATCGGCGGATTCTTGACCCAAATGCCGGATAATGCCCCGGAAGCAACCGCATTAGCGGCTTATTTACACGCTCAAGCTGGCATTTTAGCAGCCAAAGAAAGGACAGAATTAGGAGTAGATGGAGTAACTTTAGCTAATTATTTATTTGCTGCTCTTAAAGATTCGATCCCCCCTGCCCCCCTTGATAAGGGGGGTGCCGATAGGCGGGGGGATCAGAATTGATAATTATTACTGTATCTAACATTAAAATATCTTTCATAATACCCACCTAATAAACGCAATAAACGCAGAAATAAGTAGCGATCAATCTTCGTGTCCTCTGTGTCTTTGTGGTTCGTTCCATTCACTCGCCAGCAGGACTATATCTTAGAATACATAATACCCACCAAACCTAAGAGAGCCAAAATATTATTAATAGCATAAATGTACTGTATTTAAACTGAGTATTGACATTTTAGTACAAATGCTCGGACTGCCTCCTTAAAGATTAATTCAGATAGTCGGCATTTGATAAAACATAAGGAATGTTAACCAAAACCACTTATCGTTAAGGAATTTTGATAAGTTGGAGATTGAACAAAGATAGAAAGTCTCTAGCGCTGACAACTATGGCTGTAATTGTCCAAAAATACGGTGGTACATCGGTAGGTTCCGTGGAACGCATTCAATCGGTCGCTCAACGGGTCAAAAATACGGTAATAGCAGGAAACACCGTGGTGGTGGTCGTTTCTGCCATGGGTAAAACCACCGATGGATTGGTCAATTTAGCCAAACAAATCGCCGCCGAACCCTCGCGCCGGGAGATGGATATGTTATTATCCACGGGGGAACAGGTAACGATCGCCTTGATGAGTATGGCCCTAGAGGAAATCGGACAACCGGCCATCTCCCTAACCGGCGCTCAAGTGGGAATTGTCACGGAATCCGAACATAGTCGGGCCCGTATTTTAGAAATTAAAACCGATCGCCTTTCCCGTCATCTATCGGAGGGTAAAGTAGTTGTGGTCGCCGGTTTTCAAGGTGTTAGCGATAGCGATCAATTAGAGATTACCACCCTAGGGCGCGGTGGTTCCGATACCTCGGCCGTGGCCCTAGCAGCCGCCTTAAAAGCCGATTTTTGCGAAATTTACACCGATGTACCCGGTATTCTCACCACTGACCCCCGTTTAGTCCCCGAAGCGCGTCTTTTAGACCAAATCACCTGCGATGAGATGCTCGAATTAGCCAGTTTAGGGGCGAAAGTTCTCCACCCGCGAGCGGTGGAAATCGCTAAAAACTTCGGGGTTCCCTTGGTTGTCCGCTCCAGTTGGACAGAGGATCCGGGTACTTGGGTGACATCCCCGGCACCGAAACCGCGCACCCTGCAAGGATTGGAATTGACAAAAGCAGTGGATGCGGTGGAATTTGAGGGTAATCAGGCGAAAATCGCCCTTTTAAGGGTTCCGGATCGTCCCGGTATCGCTGCCCGTTTATTCGGGGAAATTGCCCATCAACAGGTGGACGTGGATTTAATTATTCAATCGATTCACGAGGGTGACAGCAACGATATCGCCTTTACGGTGATGGGAAATGCCTTGAAAAAAGCCCAATCCGTGGCCGAAGCGATCGCACCAGTTTTACGTTCCCATCCCACTAATACAGAGGAAGCGGAAGTGATCATCGAATCCGGGGCCGCTAAAATCGCCATTACCGGCGCCGGTATGATCGGCCGGCCGGGAATTGCTGCCCAAATATTTAGCACTTTGGCCGCAGCGGCAATTAATATCGAAATGATCTCCACTTCTGAAGTAAAAGTCAGTTGTGTCATCGATGAAGCGGACGGAGAAAAAGCAATTAAAGTCCTTTGTGATGCTTTTCAAGTGGAGTATTCTGCTAAAGTTGCTCATTGCGAAATCCCTAAAAATTTAGTCCCAGTACGGGGAGTGGCCCTAGATAATAATCAGGCCCAAATGGCCATTCGTAACGTCCCCGATCGCCCCGGGATGGCAGCGAGAATTTTCTCGGTTTTAGCGGCAAAAAATGTCAGTGTTGATATGATTATTCAATCCCAACGCTGTCGCATTGTCGATGGTATTCCCCGACGGGATATCGCTTTTACTTTACCCCAAGCTGATGCTAATTTAGCCCAAAAAATCCTCTTAGAACTATCGGAAAGTTTGGGTTTACAGGAAGTGGTGGTTAATAATGATGTGGCCAAAGTGAGCATTGTTGGTTCGGGAATGGAAGGACAACCGGGGGTAGCAGCACGCTTTTTTGAAGCTTTAGCAAAGGAGAAAATTAATATTTTGATGATTGCTACTTCTGATATAAAAATCAGTTGTGTGGTGAATCAGGAAGATGGAGTCAGGGCCCTACAAGTGGTTCACGCGGCTTTTGGATTGGCCGGACAGGGTAAAATTGAAGTACCCGCCTAAATGAAATTACAAGTTCTATGATGGGGGTAAGAGTTGTTTAATTGTTGGCAACTTAACCCCCCAAAAACCAGTTAAGTAAGTTAACCCTCATCACCCCTATTTTATCTATGGACCCTCTTACAGGAGCAGCGATCGCAGTTGGTTCGATTATTGCCACTAAAGCGTTAGAGAAAACTGGTGAAAAAGTGGGAGAGAAAGTTTGGCAACAAACAGGTAAGTTTATTGAAAATATGGAAAAATTTTACTGTCATTCAGCAACGCCGCATTTTTTGCTGAGTTGGTGGATAAGCTGTTATGCGTCTAAATTTGATATTTGTTTTGACCTGTTCCCTGTTCCCTTATCTTAACTAGAACTTTAAATGCGAACTAGCTTACTGCTGATCAAGAGGAAAATTAGCAATTTTAAGCAAAGCTAGAAGAAATTAAAGTAATAGCAGTTTAGAATTAATAAATACCATCTATTCAACTTTTGAATGCTAAATTTTGGCTCTTCCGGTTTCTGTGTGGAAACGAGATCTATACTGATAGTTTCTTCTGCAGCTCGACCGAGCTTCGCCGAACGTCAAAATAGTCTTAAAAGTCTTGTCCGGTAAACATTTTGCGATTCCATAAGCAAAAATTATCACACAAAGTCGAGAAGAGTCATTTATCCACATAACCCACCTCCCGTTCTGTGTTATCATTATACCATGCTCACACAGAACCTAGAAGAGCCAATTTTTATGGAAAACTTCTCTCTCACTCGTTTTCAAGCAGCCACTTCTCTCAAAGAAATCCATTTAACCTTATCTCCCTCCCCCCTGACAACCCAGAGAGAAATTGATGCTTTTTATCGACAGGAAATGAATGAGGTTAGAGGTGGGGATAAAATCAAACGTCTCAAACTAGGATTAGAACGAGCCTTAGAAGCTAAAGACTATTATAAAGCTTGTTTAATGGGACATCCAGGGGTAGGTAAATCAACAGAATTAACCCGCTTAATTAATGATGCTGAGATTGACAATAAATTTCGTGCTATTCGATTTAGTATTCTAAGTGATCTTGATCCTCTTAATTTTAATCCCCTTGATGTTGTTTTGTTGATGGTAATTGAAATTGTCGAACAAACGGTTGCAATTGCTCAAAGACCAAGGGAAGAAAATTTACAAAATCTCTTGAATTGGTTTAATCAAGAAGAAATTACCCATAAAGAAACTAGAGAAAGCAAAGTTACAATAGAAGCAGGAGGAGGTATTAAAGGGGATTCTCTTTGGTCGCAAATGTTAGGACTTTTTGCTTCTCTTAAGGGTGAATTACGCTTTGCTTCAACCAGAGAAAAAAAAGTAGTAGAATATCGCATTCGTCGATTTAATGATTTAATTTTCGTTGCCAATCAACTCCTTGATGATTGTAATCAAAAATTGCAAGAAAAAGAAAAACGTCAATGGTTAATAATCGGTGAAGATTTTGATAAAGCAGGTATTCCAACGGAAAGAATTACAGATTTATTTATTAAATACTCTAATATTTTTAAAGACTTAAATATTCATCTTATTTTTAATTTACCAATTGCATTGTATAATTCATCTCCAGCGATTCGTCTAGCTTTTCTCCCTGAAAATAGTCTGATCATTCCAGATACGGCTGTTTTTCATCAACAACAAAATCACTCTCCCAATCAACAAGGACGAAGTGCTGTGAGAAAAGTATTAGAAGTACGAGTTAATTCTGACTTATTTGAGCAGGGACAGATAGAACGTATTATTGTAGCTTCTGGAGGCAATATTAGGGATATTTTTTATTTAGTAAATTATGCCTCAGATACGGCAATTCTAGATAATAAAAAAACGATTGATGCCGATGCTGTTAACATTGCTATTAGCAATTTAAGAACAGAATACGAACGTCGTTTAGGGGATAGTAATTTTGACATTGATCACGTTAGTTATGACGATAAAGCTGCACTTTTAAAGCGAATTTACGACGGGGATAAAAAAGCACAAATTCCTAATGAAATATTATATGCTTTACTAAATGATCGGGCGATTCAAGAACTAGATAAAGGTAACGGTGAACGGTGTTTTGGGGTGCATCCTTTGGTCGTAGATATTTTAAATTCTCAAAATATTATTCCTTTTTCTTCTCAAGGAGGTGTTCCTGGTGGTACATCAAGCAAATAAATCTGAATTAATTCCGGGAAGTATTGCCGATACTATAGCACGGTTGTTATTGTGGAGTCAAAGGTGTTCCAGAAGTTTAGCACGGGTCGAATTTTCTTCGGAGTTTTCCCGTCAAAAAGTAATTAGAGAATTGCGGAATCAATTTAAAGAAAAAGAAATCCCTTTTCATGAAATTAAATTGCCTCTTTTGGAAAACCCTTCTGTTGTGTTTAATTTTCTTTTTAAAGAATTAGAAAATATAGCATCAGGTGTGGTTTCTATTAGTGGGTTTGAAACAGCCTTCGTCAAAGAAATTCCCTTGGTGGAAGCTTTACGGGTAATTAATTTTAATCGAGAGAATTTAGCCCAATTTAATCTAAGACAAATCTGGTGGATGTCTCGTCCATTTCATAGTACAGCAATTCGAGTTATGCCCGATTTAAACTCTTGGTTTTCGTTGCGGTTGTTCCTCACAGAAGATACTCTTAATATTTTCAACGTATTTTCGGGTCATGGTTTTTATGGTAACGGTGACAATGTAGTTGGTGATAAAATCAATGTTTTATCTAATCATAATTTACCGAATCGTGGGAGTAGGGAATTTATTGGTAGAGAAAGGGAATTACAACAAATTCATGACTTTTTAAATGAAGATAATCAATATACAATGATTGCTTTAAGTGGGATGGGGGGAGTTGGAAAAACAGAATTAGCGTTACAGTATGCTTGGAGAGAGTGGGATAATAAAACTTTTTTAGGGGGAATATGTTGGTTAAATGCCCTCAATAATGACCCAGGGATTCAGATTGTTGACTTTGCGAGTCAATATCTTAAGTTAATGCTACCAGATCAAGGCACATTGACGGAACGAGTCCGCTACTGTTGGCAACATTGGATAGAAGGAGATGTATTGATAATCTTTGATGATGTACGAGATTATGAACAAATTCAGCCTTACTTACCACCAAAACAAGATAAACGCTTTAAGGTATTAATTACAACTCGCTTTCACTATTTATCACAAGCAATACATACAATAAACCTAGGCCTGTTAACAGCAGAAGAGGGATTAAAATTATTAGAAATTTATCTAGGAAATGAACGCATTGATGCCGAGTTAGAACAAGCTAAAGAACTTTGTCAGGATTTAGGTTATTTACCTTTGGGGTTAGAATTGGTGGCAAGGCTGCTAAAACAGCGACAGGATTGGAAAATTAGCAAAATACGGCAGAAATTAGCCGAAAAAGGCTTAGATGAGCCAATCTTAGCCAAAAATCCCAAGTTTGATACAGAAATGACTGGGGAAAGAGGGGTGAAAGCTGCCTTTAATCTCAGTTGGGAGGAGTTGAACAGCGAACCAGAAGCCCAAATTTTGGCACTTTACCTCAGTTTATTCGCTCTTGCGCCCTTTCCCAAGGGGATGATTCTGGATTTATTTCCCGATGAGGATGGGGATACAGTGGAGGAATGGTTAACCGATAGTTTAGTCCATCTGAGTTTGGTTAAGGATACGGGTGATGGTTGGTATGAAATTCATACCCTGCTGCGTCGCTATTTTCGGGATAAGTTAGAAGCATCATCCCACGCAGAACCCGCAAAACGCCGTTATTGTATTATTATGGCGAATAAATCGGCGGAAATGCCCCAGAATCCGACTCTGAAAAAAGTTGAAGAATTTACACCTTTCATTCCCCATCTGCAAGCATCTGTCAAGGAATATCCCCAATATATCGCTGATGAGGATTTATTTTGGTCCTATACAGGTTTAGCTCGTTATTATGAAGGACAAGGATTGTATGCTGCTGCAGAACCCTACTATCAAGCTTGTTTAACCGCAACTCGAACCCACTTAGGAGAAAATCATCCCGATGTGGCAGCTTCCCTCAACAATTTAGCAGGATTGTACGAATTCCAAGGCAGGTACAAAGAAGCGGAACCTCTCCATCTAGAAGCATTAGATTTGCATAAACGACTCTTAGGAGAAAATCATCCCGATGTGGCAACTTCCCTCAACAATTTAGCAGGATTGTACCGTTCCCAAGGCAGGTACAAAGAAGCGGAACCTCTCCATCTAGAAGCATTAGATTTGCATAAACGACTCTTAGGAGAAAATCATCCCGATGTGGCAACTTCCCTCAACAATTTAGCAGGATTGTACGAATTCCAAGGCAGGTACAAAGAAGCGGAACCTCTCTATCTAGAAGCTTTAGATTTGAGAAAACGACTCTTAGGAGAAAATCATCCCGATGTGGCAACTTCCCTCAACAATTTAGCACTATTGTACCAATCCCAAGGCAGGTACACAGAAGCAGAACCTCTCTATCTAGAAGCATTAGATTTGAGAAAAAGACTCTTAGGAGACAATCATCCCGATGTGGCAACTTCCCTCAACAATTTAGCAGCATTATACTATTCCCAAGGCAGGTACACAGAAGCAGAACCTCTCTTTCTAGAAGCATTAGATTTGTTAAAACGACTCTTAGGAGACAATCATCCCCTTGTGGCAACTTCCCTCAACAATTTAGCAGCATTGTACGAATCCCAAGGCAGGTACACAGAAGCGGAACCTCTCTATCTAGAAGCGATTAATATTGCTACCCAAGCATTAGGGGAAAATCATCCCCATACCCAAACCTTTTATCAGAATTATCTGAGGATGTTATCCCAATTACCCGAAGCAGAATTAAGACAACGGTTTCCCGATGAGGTGGTGGAGATGTTGAAACCAAAACCCCCTCATCCCTGAAAACAGTCTTAACTGTGATTGGAATGTTGAATGATGAACTATGACTAGGGAGCTAGTTAAGAGTGGATTAGAGATGAAGATTGATTGAATAAACCAATCATAGTTAAGAGCGTTGGAAAAGAGGGTCTGTAGGCGCACGGATTCTCCATTATGAATATAGTATCATGTCAAGTCGCCTTTGTCAAGAGAAAATTTAACAACATCCAGACAAACGTTATTGTAGGGGTAATTCATGAATTACCCCTACACCTATTACCTAGTCCAGTAACCCACCACCATCGACAGTGGTTGATGTAATCATCTGATGGACTATGACTAGGGAGCTAGTTAAGAGTGGATTAGAGATGAAGATTGATTGAATGAACGAATCATAGTCAATCACATAATCACATAAATCATAGTTAAGACTGTTGGAAAATAGGGTCTGTAGGCGCACGGATTTTCCATTATGAATATAGTATCATGTCAAGTCGCCTTTGTCAAGAGAAAATTTGACAACATCTAGATTTATTCGTAACCCATCACCTATCATTGACTATGATTGAATTAACCACTGATTACTGATCACTGATAATAACCCTTGAGCGCCAAAACGGACAACATCGGTACAAAATAACCCCGTTTCCTCCCGCACAGTTTCTATAGCTTTAACTGCCGCCTGCGGACTAAGATGAAAAGTATTTAAACTAATCCCCTTTACCTTCACCTCCCCGAAACTTCCCCCAGCGCTGGCAGTCATTTCGCAGAGTTTAATCACTTCCGTTAGGGGAGGGATGGGAATATCGGGTAGATCTTTGATATGAATTTGTCCAGCGCGATGGACGAGAATTAACCCCGTTGGTTGACTGCCACGCATTAAAGGCAAGGTAGCAGTGGATCCAGGGTGTAATAGGGAGCCTTGACCCTCAATAAACAGAATATCATTATTTTCTGCTGATTCTAACACCAAAGCCTCGATCGCACCAGCAGCATAATCGACGCGCACTGCATCCAAGGGTACACCTTTTCCCGCGATCATAATTCCCCCCTGTCCAGTGGCTAAAAATTGCGATTTTAGCCCTTTTTCTTGGGCAAATCGGTGTAATTCGATGCTAGTGGACATTTTGCCCACACTCATATCCGTCCCTACCGTTAGAATACGCTGACAGGTTAAATTTTTCGCCCGCGCTTGCCCAATTTTTAAGCCTTGGGGTTCCAGACGGATATCCCAAATCCATTGATCTGGTTTAAGCTGAGGAAAAAGGGGTTTTAGGGGTGTATGGAGACCATTAACGAGGGATAAACCCGCATTTACCGCCTCTTTGATTTCTTCTAGCCAATCGGGGGGTAAAATGCCTCCTGAGGGTGCGATGCCAATTAACAGGGTATCGGGATGATAGGTTAGAGCTTCCCTAACACTAGCAACAATCGGCAAGGGGCGATCGATTCCAGCCACTTCTTTTAAGGCGCTGCCGGCACTTTCTGCGTCAATAATCGCCACTACCTGCGCTTTCGCGTAACGCAGATAACTTAACCCAGTTTTGCCGCGAGTTCCTTTGATTCCTTCGTGGAGAAGAATCGCTACTTTCTTGTCAGGAGTCAAATAATTAGTCATCTTTTATCCGTAAACTAACACCCAAACCGGGCAAATTATTTGTTTGTAAACGTCCCCTTTCCAAGCTTAAACCCGTAAAGGGATCATCGCGTAAATTTAAATGACTATCTAGGTCAAGATAGTTGACAAGCGGGCCCAGATGTGCTAGGGCAGTATTGGCTAAACTGCTGTCAGAGTAACATCCGAACATAATTTGCAGTCGGCAAGCTTGGGCAACATGAATCATTCTCTGCACTTCCGCTAATCCACCAGCTTTCATTAGTTTAATATTAATGCCGTGGACTCGATCGGCCAGTTTCGGGATATCTTGACTAGAAAAACAGCTTTCATCGACGAAAATAGGTAGGGGCGATTTTTGGTATAAATCAATTAAATCTCGTTCTTGTCCCACGGATAGGGGTTGTTCCACATAAATAACGCCTTTTTCCTTTAACCATTGGCACATTTTCACCGCATCGCTAAATCTCCAACCACCATTAGCATCGACAGTTAGGGGCAAATGGGGGACAATTTCTTTAATAGCCAGAATTATAGCTCGATCGGCTTCTATCCCGTCCGGTGAGCCTAATTTGACCTTTAATAAGCTAAAATCGCCGATTTCTAGCCAATCTAACACCCTCTTCCCCACATTTTCTGGAGAATTTAAACCGATAGTAACAGAAACCGGCGGAATTAAAGAGCGATCGAGTCCAAAAATTTGCCAGAGAGGTAAATTAGCTTTTTTGCCTAACCAGTCGTGCAGTGCCGTATCAATAGCGGCACGAGTAGCCGAAGATATCTGATTTTGCCATAAAATTTTTTCAATTTCTTGGCGTTGACAGGGGTGAAAAGATTGTAAAATAGGAGCGATCGAGTTTAATTCTTGCAGGATTTTATCGGGTTTTTTCTCCTCGCTGGTAATATCAAAAGGGGATGCCTCTCCCCACCCTTCGATATTTTCCTCGCTAATTTGCAGCCAGATATTAGTATTTTCGCTGGTAGTGCCGCGACTAATCGTTAAAGGTACTCGTTTATGAATAGTAAAAGTTTGCCAGTTTAGCAGCATAATTCACCTGGGGATGATCGGGGAATAGGAACAGAAAAATTATCCACACTTACCCAAATCCTTACTTCTGTCCACTCTCCCCGCAATCATACAACCTCCGGCGGTGTTTTTCGTCAAAGACAAAATATGATAGGCTAACCGAAGGGATAGGCAAGACGGCTGCGGGTTAGGAAATGGGATGAAAGAGGAGTGAGTTAACCAAAATCAATGATTAAGAAAAAGATTTCTTACTGGGTAAATGGAGGTATTGCCCTCATTGATCGCTATCTGATCAGCCAACTACTACCCCCATTTTTATTTAGTGTTGGTTTATTTGCCTCTTTGGGAGTAGCGATCGGCAATCTTTCCGATTTAGCTAATCAGGTAGTTGATGCTAATCTACCCCTTGTCTCGGCCCTAGAAATTCTCCTGTTAAAAGTGCCAGAATTTGTTACTTATTCCCTGCCAGTTTCTCTTTTACTGGCCACTTTAATCACCTACGGACGTTTAAGTAGTGATAGCGAAACCGTTGCCCTGCAAAGCTGTGGAGTCACTCTTTACCGTCTTTTTATACCCACTTTCTGCCTGAGTTTAATAGTTACAGTGGTGACATTTTTATTAAACGAATATGTGGTTCCTAATGCTAATTATCGAGCCACAGAAATTTTAGTGCAGAAAATTAATAAAGAAGCAAGTTTTTGGAAAAATAAAGATTTTTATTATCCCGATTATGAAATAAAAACCCTAGAAAATGGTACGATTAATCGCAATTTAAGAAGTTTATTTTATGCCGAACAATTTGACGGCGAAAAAATGAAAACTGTCACCGTTATCCGTTGGCTAAAACAAGAATTAAATCAAATTATTATCGCCGATTCGGCCCGTTGGAATGCCGTCGATAACGTCTGGGACTTTTTTAACGGCATTATCTATGAATTAACCCCCCCTAACGCCTCCTATAGCCAAGTTATCCCCTTTAAAACCGAAAAAATCGCTTTATCTCGCTCTGCTTTCGATTTTGCTCGTCAAAGCCGCGATCCCTACGAGATGAACATACCACAGGCGATCGAATATGTGCAACTGCTCAAACTCAGTGGCGATGAGAAAAGAGTCAGGTTTTTTCAAGTGCGAATCCAGCAAAAAATCGCCTTTCCCTTTGTCTGTATCGTCTTTGCTACCATCGGCTGTGCCTTGGGTTCTCTACCGCAAAGAATCAGTCGGGGAACCAGTTTCGGTCTCAGTGTCGCCATTGTTTTCCTCTATTATCTTTTAAACTTCCTTGTCGGCAGCTTGGGACTAACCGCCACCCTCTCCCCCTTCCTAGCTGCCTGGCTGCCTAACTTTTTCGGTTTTGGTTTAGGTCTGTGGTTATTATGGCGACTTAACGGTTAGACTTTTTTGAAAATTTTCGTCAAGATAGGAGACGTAGAGTTATAGCAGACCCCTTAGATCTATGTTTCCCTTTTTCTTCAACACTTGTGGCAGCACTTCCCGCCAAGAATGTCAAGAGCGTAAATTAACATTCCTCAAATGGATGCGCGACGACCTCGAAACCCGTCTAGCGGGATTAAATGCCGCTATCGAAACTATCGAGCGTCAAATCGGTCGGGAAGGTCAATAAACCCTGAAAATAGGCGAGTTTTCCCCTCGCCTTCTCCCCACAATTGGCTAAAAGAGATAATAGGAGTCTATCGTTATTGTAATCGGCACTCGGCCTGCATGGGTTACGCTACCGCTAACCTATCCTACAAATAATTGCGTCTCCCTACTTAGGGTCTGCTGAAAAAGTTTGTTGGTGGGGGCAGGGTGTGGGGTGTGGGGTGTGGGGTGTGGGGTTTTACCGATTTTGAGGTAGTCAGTTACCTAATTTTCAGGGAAAAAGTACCTGAATTTTACCCCCGATCCCTCCAATGGTCGGCACTTTTTGAGGTCAAAAAAGTCTAAAAGCCTTATCCAACAAGGTTTTTAGATTTATTCAGCAAGCCCTACTTATTGGCACTCAATAGCATAATTCTTTGAGCGACTTTTTCAGCAAACCCCATATATTCAGCATTCATGAGGGGAACCCTAAGGCGAAGTAATTCTCCCGTTTAAAAGCGCCGTCCCATGGCTAAAAGCGAGAGACTTCTGCTGATACTAAATTCAACCAGTAATTACTCCCGCCATTGTCCTGACTTGCTAGGGGTGTTTTCCCCTTGTTATCGTCAGGGTCACAAAGAGGCCGCAGCCATAGCCATCAAAACCTAACCGCCGGTCAACCTTCTCAATCTGAAGAGGAGGAGGAGCGAGGAAACAATAGTCCCTATTGCCTATTTAGACAATCGCTCCCCGTTTAAACTGTTGCCGCCGATGAATCAAGCACCACCTGTTCATTGGTGGGTAACTCCAGACAATAACCCGCACCGTAAACGGTTTTAATATAGCGAGGGTGGCGGGGATCGGGTTCTAGTTTCGTTCTCAGATGGCGAATGTGAACGCGAATAGTCTCGATATCATCATCGGGATCGTATCCCCAGACTTCCTTGAGAATATCACTGGGGGAAACGGTCTGACCGTGACGCTGGAGAAGACAGTGGAGTAACTCGAATTCTAGATGGGTTAACTTGACCACACCTTCAAACCAGACCGCCTCAAAACGTTCGGGAACCAGGGTTAAAGGCCCAAAACTGAGTATTTCTGAGTGTTTAGCGGCTTGGGGAATGCGATCGGTGCGTCTCAGGAGAGCGCGTACCCTAGCTAACATTTCCTCCACCTCGAAAGGTTTGGTCAGGTAATCATCGGCACCCGCGTTAAAACCTTCCACTTTATCTTGGGTTTGTCCTAAGGCTGTCAGCATCAAAATCGGGATGTCTGACGTGCGTTCATCTCGTCGCAAACGCTGACAGACAGTAAAACCATCGACTTTGGGCAACATTAAATCCAGCATGATTAAATCGGGTTGTAACTGGACGGCCAAGGCCTGGCCTTTAATCCCGTCCTCTGCGGGGTTAACGTCATAACCCGCCATCTCCAAGTTGATGGAGACTAATTCCGCGATCGCAGGATCATCATCGATTACAAGTATTCGGGGCATTACCAGAGTGTTATGACTAAGGGTTTGGGTAGGGGGTTGCTAAATGTGTTCTCGCTGACATCGCAACTAGGGCTTTGTCTCTCAAGGGCTTGAGTTTAGCACAACATAAAGAATCCTGTACTGATTATAAGCATGATTGCTAAATTCGGTTTTAATTTGTGAAATTTTGCTGATCTAAGTCTCCTGAATGTTAAGAATTAATAAGAAGTGTGAAGAATGTTGCTCGATAATCGATATTAGTGCTATGTCCTAGCCTCTCTCTCCCCAAGATGACCTAGGCAGCAGTTTTTCACTAATCTTTACAATTTCGCCATCTGGCTCAATACCAGTTTCAACCGACGGTTAAGTCCTGCTAGAGCTAACTTTTCCCCCTAAGCTCCCCCGGCGGCACTGTAAAAATTCTTAATAAAATTAGCGATCGATTCAGTTTAATCTACCAAAATAGGCGGTTTTAGTAAGCATCTGTAACGAACCCGATCCATTCTACTCATCCCAACAGGTGATCATAATATGAGCGTTAATTTATCAACTCAGCTGCGAGAAGGCACGAAAAAATCTCACACCATGGCAGAAAACGTCGGTTTTGTCAAGTGTTTTCTCAAAGGTGTGGTGGAAAAAACTTCCTATCGCAAACTGGTGGCTAACCTCTACTTCGTCTATTCGGCCATGGAAGAGGAGATGGAAAAACTTCGTAGTCATCCCGTCGTTTCTAAAATCTGTTTTCCTGAACTCAATCGCAAAAATGCGCTAGAACAGGATTTATATTTTTATTATGGTCCAAATTGGCGCAACGAGATCGCTTTATCTCCCGCAGGTCAGGCCTACGTTGACCGGATTCGGGAAATCGCCACAACAGAACCCGAATTATTAGTCGCTCATTCCTATACCCGTTATCTCGGCGATCTGTCCGGGGGGCAAATCTTGAAAAAAATCGCCGAAAAAGCGATGAATCTGGAAACTGGTGGCACAGCTTTCTATGATTTCAAAGATATTACCGACGAAAAAGCCTATAAAAACCACTATCGTCAAACCCTCGACGAGTTACCAGTAGATCAAGCCATGGCCGATCGCATTGTCACCGAAGCTAACGCCGCTTTTGGCATGAACATGAAAATGTTCCAAGAGTTGGAAGGTAATCTAATCAAAGCGATCGGAATTATGCTCTTTAATACTCTCACCCGTCGTCGCAGCACCGGCAGCACCGAAACTGGATTGGCTACCGCCGAATAGTAGTCAAGAAAACCAAAAAAACGGAAATTCTAAAATTTGGGTGATGGTCAGCCATGATTATTATCTTAATTTCAGAGTTATCCGTTATATTTTTGCTTTTTATTCAGGAGGCAGGAGTCAGTAGTCAGTAGTCAGTAGTCAGTAGTCAGGAGACAGGAGATTATTTTTATTTATTCTCCCCACACCCTACACCCTACACCCCACACCCCACTACCCCACACCCTACACCCCACACCCCACTACCCCACACCCTACACCCCACACCCTACACCCCAATTTCCCTGATGATCGCGAAAAAACTTCATCAAGAGGGGAACAACTTCCAGTAAGATGAAAAATGGTCAGTGAAAAAGCTAACCGAAATTTATTGCTGGAAATGGTAACACCGCCCCATTTCCCCAGACCCTAGGGGCTAGAGTCTGGTAAACCAGCGGATAAAAATTGACATCCATGAGTAAAGCAGACATTTTCGATCGAGTTAAAAAAGTTGTTGTGGAACAATTAGAAGTAGAGGATCCGGGTACAGTTACCCCCCAAGCAAGCTTTGCTGATGATCTGAAAGCGGATTCCCTTGATGTGGTCGAGTTAGTGATGGCTTTAGAGGAAGAATTTGATATTGAAATTCCCGACGAAGATGCCGAACAAATTGACACTGTGGGCAAAGCTGCCGATTATATTGGCCGGAGAGCAACCGCCTAATTATTGCGGGAGAATTGACAATTTAGGATTAAATATCTGGGGCAAAATCTGCCCTTATTTTTGAACAAACATGACAGAATTGCCATTAAAAAGGGTTGTCATCACGGGGATGGGTGCGATCACTCCCCTCGGCAATAATCTAGCAGACTATTGGACAGGCTTAATCAACGGCAAAAGTGGCATTGGTTTAATTACCCACTTTGATGCCTCCCGTCACGCTTGTCGCATTGCTGGGGAAGTGCGGGGTTTTGACCCCCACGAATATGTGGATCGCAAAGAGGCAAAGCGCATGGACCGTTTCGCTCAATTTGCCGTCGCCGCCAGTTTGCAAGCACTGCAAGATTCGCGATTAGTTATCGACGCTCTCAATGCCGATGATATAGGTGTACTAATCGGTACGGGCGTAGGTGGTATAAAAGTGCTGGAGGATCAACAGGAAATTTACTTGACAAAAGGTCCGGGCCGGTGTAGTCCTTTCATGATCCCGATGATGATTGCCAATATGGCCGCCGGTTTAACCGCTATCCATACGGGAGCCAAGGGACCGAGTAACTGTACCGTGACCGCTTGTGCTGCTGGTTCCAATGCCATCGGGGATGCTTTTCGTCTAGTACAAAGGGGTTCGGCCAAAGCGATGATCTGCGGTGGGACGGAAGCCGCCGTTACTCCCCTAGGATTGGCTGGTTTTGCCTCCGCTAAGGCCCTGTCCACCCGCAACGATGACCCCACCCGGGCCAGTCGTCCCTTTGACAAGGATCGGGATGGTTTTGTCATGGGGGAAGGGGCAGGAATCCTGATTATAGAGGAATTAGAAACGGCCTTGGCCCGTGGGGCGCGGATTTACGCCGAAATGATCGGTTATGGTCTGACTTGCGATGCCTATCACATGACGGCACCGGTTCCCGACGGTCGTGGGGCCACCAGAGCGATCGAATTAGCGATCAAAGATGCCGGTTTGACTCCGGCGGAAATTAGCTATATCAACGCCCACGGCACCAGTACAGGGGCCAATGATCCCACGGAAACCAAGGCGATTAAAAAAGCTTTAGGAGAATCGGCCTACCAAATCCCCGTCAGTTCCACCAAATCGATGACAGGCCACCTTTTAGGCGGTTCTGGCGGTATTGAAGCCGTGGCCACGGTAATGGCGATCGCTAATGATCGGATTCCCCCGACGCTCAACCTGGACAATCCTGACCCCGATTGTGATCTTGATTACGTCCCCTACGAAAGTCGTCAGCAGATAGTTAACGCTGCCCTTTCCAACTCCTTTGGATTTGGTGGCCATAACGTCACCTTAGCTTTTAGAAAATATGCTTGAGTCGATGCCCCTGAAAGAGTAATCTGTGAGTGGCTCCCTCTTTAACCTGGTCTTATTTTTGTAGTTCATTCTAAAAAACATTATGGTTGTAGTCTCCCAATCCCTCGAAGAACTTTGTATTAATGCGGTACGTTTTTTAGCGGTGGATGCCGTAGAAAAAGCTAAATCGGGACACCCCGGACTGCCCATGGGAGCCGCTCCCATGGCCTTTGTCCTCTGGGATCAATTCCTGCGTTTTAACCCGAAAAACCCCCAATGGGTCAATCGCGATCGTTTTGTTCTCTCCGCCGGTCACGGTTGTATGCTGCAGTACGCTTTGATGTACCTGACGGGATACGATAGCGTTCCCCTAGAGGAAATTAAACAATTCCGGCAGTGGAAATCGAAAACCCCCGGCCACCCCGAAAATTTCGTCACGGAAGGGGTGGAAGTGACCACCGGTCCTCTGGGTCAAGGGATTGCCAATGGTGTGGGTTTGGCCTTAGCAGAGGCCCATTTAGCGGCCCGTTTCAATAAACCGGATGCCAAAATTATCGACCATTACACCTATGTCATTTTGGGTGATGGTTGCAATATGGAGGGGATTTCCGGGGAAGCTTGTTCTTTAGCCGGTCACTGGGGTTTAGGCAAGTTAATCGCTCTCTATGATGATAACCATATCTCGATCGATGGTTCCACCGATATCGCTTTTACCGAAGACGTGAGCAAGCGTTTTGAAGCCTACGGTTGGCACGTTCAGCACGTCGAGAATGGTAACACCGATTTAGATGCCATTGCCAATGCGATCGCGGCTGCCAAAGCTGTCACCGATAAACCCTCGATGATTAAAATCACCACCACCATCGGTTATGGTTCCCCCAATAAGTCTAATACCGCCGATGTTCACGGGGCAGCTTTGGGAGCAACAGAAATCGAGTTAACCCGGAAAGCGTTAGGTTGGCAATACGAGCCGTTTGTGGTTCCCGATGAGGTGTTAAATCGTTTCCGGCAAGCAGTGGACAAGGGAACGACGGCAGAAACGGACTGGAATAAGTTATTTAACGAATATCAGGCTAAATATCCCGCAGAAGCGGCTTTATTTGAGCAGTTAACCACCGGTCAACTGCCGGAAGGTTGGGAGCAAGCTTTACCGGTTTATAAACCCGAAGATAAGGCCCTGGCTAGTCGTAAACACTCGGAAATCTGCTTAAATGCCCTTGCGGGGGTTTTACCCGGTTTAATCGGTGGTTCGGCGGATTTAACCCACTCTAACTACACCGAATTAGAGCATTTTGGTAATTTCCAAAAAGGCAGTTATCAGGAGCGTAACGTCCATTTTGGTGTGCGGGAACACGCGATGGGGGCGATTTGTAACGGTATTGCTCTCCATAACACGGGATTGATTCCCTACGGGGCGACTTTCCTGATTTTCACCGACTATATGCGGAATTCTATCCGTTTATCGGCATTGTCAGAAACCCGCGTCATCTGGGTAATGACTCACGATTCCATTGCCTTAGGGGAAGATGGACCGACTCACCAACCCGTGGAACACGTTGCTTCTCTGCGCGCTATTCCTAACCTGTTAGTCATGCGTCCGGGAGATGGTACGGAAACTTCCGGTGCTTATAAAGTAGCGGTGAGCGAAACTAAGCGCCCGACGTTACTAGCATTATCCCGTCAAAATCTGCCCAATTTAGCGGGAACTTCCCTTGCGGGTGTGGCTAAAGGTGCTTATATTATCACCGATTGTGAAGGTACTCCCGATGTCATTCTCATCGGTACGGGGGGCGAGTTGTATCTCTGCGATAAAGCGGCTGCGGTGTTAAAAGAAGCAGGAATTAAAGCTCGCGTCGTTTCTATGCCCTGTTGGGAGCTATTCGAGGAACAATCGGCAGAATACAAAGAATCGGTATTGCCGAAAGCAGTGAAAAAACGTCTCGCGGTGGAAGCGGGTTCAACTATGGGTTGGCATCGCTACATCACCGATGAGGGGGATGTGTTGGGGGTTGATACCTTCGGCGCTTCTGCTCCAGGAGGTGTGATTCTAGAGAAGTTCGGTTTTACCGTGAATAACGTGGTAGCGAAGGCAAAAGCGTTGTTAGGTTAATTACCTGAAATCTTAGCTGTAATGAGTCAGAAAAATCTGGCTCATTTTTTTGTTTTTCTATTGTGACTGTCAGTCAGTGGACTAGGGGTCACGTCAGGCAGTTTAATCGAAGCATGGCAAAGGACAATTTAGCTCAATTTGGCAGATGTTTACATAATGCTCGCATTCAAAAGGGTTTATCCCAAGAAAGGTTGGCCGAAGCGGCCAATTTGGATAGAACTTACATCAGTCTTCTTGAACGTGGTAAAAGGAATCCTTCTTTACTATGCTTGATTTCTTTATGTAGAGCATTAAACATAAGTCTTTCGGAGCTTTTTAACACTATGTCTATAAATTCCGATGTAAATACTGATGATGTCAGAAGATTTGATTAAATTGCTTGAGCAGTTTTTGCATGATAACGAGCTTGAATGGGAATGGTTTGAAAAAATAGAAAGTTTTTGTAAGAGTTATAGTTTGAATATCAAATATATTACAGAAGTTCTCAATGATCCAAAAGTTATTCCTATGATTCGTGGCAAGTTTTTTGAGTTCACTGTACAAGATGAACTGTCAAAAATACTCGCAAATAATTATTTAGTTACTAATCCTCGCTTAAATCCTCAAGCTGGTTCTCACGATATAGATGTAGCTATTATCAATCAAAAAAACGCCAAAAAATACTCTGCTGAATGTAAGTTAGCCAAAAAAGGTAGTTTCCGTCTTCAGGGAGGTATCAGACCTTTTATTGAAGTCAAATGTATGAGATCAAGAACCTTAGGAGACAAAGCAGCAGAACAAAGGTCTAAATTGATAGGAATACCTTCAACAAGCCTAAATATTCACAAAGATCAATATATTGAAACAGATTTTGATTTAGTGATTACATCTCTTGCCAATGCTTTTTTTCAGACCAATTTAGAAACGGGACTATTTGTTTGGAAGCCCACACCAAAAGAGCAAATATTTTTAAGCAAAATTAATATTAATAATCAAGAAGAAGCCCTTTTAAAAATGTACGTTGCCAGAAGTAAAGATTTAACAGCAAATCAAACCAATAATATCAATTGTTCTCGCCAGAAATGCCACGATAACAACTGTAATTTCATCCCTAATTATCCCAAAATTTTCTTTGATGTTAATACGGCTGAACCTCTACAACCATGGCTACCGATAGAAAAAATAGAGGATTTACTTGATTAAAATTAGGAATCAAGATACATCGAATAAACTTAATTGTAGAGGTGTAAATCTTGCAGGTTTCTGAAGATCATAATTAGCAATAAATACCTCCTTGCCCTTGCGTCTTTCACTCTGATAACCATGTTCTAATTTTAAACCATTTTTTTGATCATCAGTTCGATTAATAGTGTAATTCCATTCATTATCTTGTAAAGAAATACACCAATCATACATTTCTCTAATTTCGGAGCAATTATCATAAGTCAAAAGAAATTTAAATCGATGTTGATGTTTTTTCAACGTCTTACATAACCTTTCATGATCTTCTAGACTGAAGAAGCAGGAATAGAATTTATTTTGATCTGCTTGAAAGTAAGGAGGATCGACAAATAAAAAGTAATCATCGGGTAATTGATTGATTAAATCTTCAAAATCTAAACAAGATAAATTGACATTTTGCAGTTTTTCCGAAGTGGTTTTTAGGTGAGAAGGCCAGTTTTCAGGACGCATAGAATACTTATCACCATAGCCCCAATAACAATTTTCAAGTTTCATAATTCCTGAGTAGGAAGTTCTATTTAGATAATACCAACGCATGGCTCTTTCTAGGTCATTGGCTGGTTGAAATTCATTTTTATAATAATTGTGTAATTCTTTGGTAGCGTTTAGATCTTTTAATAATTCAATTAGACTATCAAGATGATCTTTGATATGTCGATAACAGTTCATTAATTCCTCATCTTTGTCATTGAGAATATTCTCTGCTACACTTTCCTTAGCAAAGAATATAGATGCTCCCCCCGCAAAGGGTTCACAATACTTATGGTGACTAGGAAGACAAGCTAAGATTAGCTTACGGGCATAAAATTTACCGCCAGGATAACGAAAAGGAGAATTACTAAGTTTTTTAGCGATTTTGGACATTACCTTTGATTTTAGAGGCTTTTCTTTGAGATTATTTTAACAAAATTACGATATTTTATCTAGGAATGTCAGAGAAGTTCGGTTTTACCGTGGATAACGTGGTAGCGAAGGCAAAAGCGTTGTTAGGTTAATTAAAACTTTGGTTTTGTGGAAAAAGCCCGCGCCAGCGGGTTTTTTTGTGCTAGGATCTAACCCTATCGTGCAAAGGGTTGACTGGGTGATTCCTTTTACAGACAGAGAACTACAAAAAGCATGGAGAGAAAATCAACGAGCGGCAAAGGTCGAAACCAGAACTAACGCTCATCGTTTATTGCTATTTTACTCGGTTGAATGTGGTCTCAAAGCGGTTTTACTGAAAAGACAAAGTAAAGATTGCACCGATTCTTGTCGAGAATTACTTGAAGTGCGGCATGATATAAATAAGTTACTAGACAAACTAGCTGCGGGAGAAAAACTAAAACTTCCCTCACAATTAAGTATGAAACCTTTAAAAAATAATCAAGAGAGAGAGCTTTCTTCCGGTAAAATTAATCAAATGTGGCGATATGGGGGATGCTGTGAAAATATCAAGGATGGTGAATTAGAAAAAAAATTGTTAGATATATTACGTTGGATTGAACAGGAGTTGCAGGGACTATGAGAAGACGGACATTACTAACTTGGTTTGATATTAAAAGAAAAATTGCTCGCGAAACCGCTAACGGAAATGACTTACCTGATGGTATTGTTAAAATTAGTTGTTTTAGTAGTGCTTTAGAGATTGGTATTCAAAATCAAGATGATCAACCAAAAGCTAACTCAATATTAAAAGAATGGTTCGGAGATTGGTATCAAGAATCAGAACAAATTATTCAGCTAGATATTGATAATGCTTCTATTCCTGTAGAATTTATTTTAATAGATAATAGTTCTTATTTTTCTCCATCGATTCGACCTTTTTGGCAGGAAGTCGCTTATTTAAAAGAAAATACAGATTCAGAGCAATCGGATAATTTTTTACCCAATGCTTATCAAGATAAGCCAGAAATTATTGCTTTTTATTCTTTTAAAGGTGGTGTGGGAAGAACCCTACATTTAGCCGCTTATATTCTTGCTCTCTTAGCAAGAGCAAAAGAGATAAATAAACCAATTAAAATTTTAGTTATTGACTCAGATTTAGAGGCACCGGGGTTAACCTATTGGCAAAGGTATGAAAATCAACAGGCAACCGTATCTTTGAGCAATTTTTTGGAAGTTTATCAATATCCTAATCCATCTCTAGAGGTGGCAATCTCTTGGGTAACTCAAGAAATTAAGAAAACTGCCAAACAGCAAAATAAATCAACTTTATATTTTCTCCCCGCTTTTATTGAAGAAGAAGAACTCTTAGATACTCCTATACTTCCAGAGAATTTAGCTAGAAATCCATCGGGTGCGTGGGAAGTAGGGGATGCAATTTATCAATTAGGGCAAAAATTAGCAGTAGATTATATATTTATTGATTTAAGAGCAGGATTAAGTGAAATTTCTAGCCCAATTTTATTTGACTCTAGAATCCAAAGATTTTTAGTAACAACAGTTAATGAGCAATCTTGGCGAGGTGTCAGGATGGTTTTAGAAAAAATTGGCTTACTAGCTCCCAGTGATTTAAAAGTAAAGGATGGTAATTATTATGATCCTTCGATAATTATTAGTTTTTTAACTCCAGAAGTTAGAAATTTATCAGCATTTGAGAATATTTTAGAGCAATTACAGTCGGCTTATGTTCAACCCAAAAATGAGATTTTATATATTGCTAGACTGGATATTAAAGAAACTGATTTCGCCCAAGAGTTACTATATGTTAACAATTGGGAAGAAGCTCAAAACAAATTAAGTTCAACTTCCTTGATGGAACTGGCAAGACAATGGGCAGAAGATAAATTATCTAATAATAGCATTGCATCAGCCACACCTTCAGATAACTCCTTAGATGATGTGAAAAAACTCAGGGATACTTGCAATAAATATATTTATGCAGAAAAGGGACAAGGGGAAGATTTGCTCATTACCGAGCCATTGAAAAATCTCGCTCGTAATTTTCAAGATAAACTACCTAATGTTATCTCAATTGGTGCTAAAGGTGCGGGAAAAACCTTTAATTATATTCAGCTATCTCGCCTACAGTCTTGGGAAAATTTTTTAAATAAAGTTGATCCTCAAAATCAAGAAAATTCCCTAGAAAATCTCGGTTTAATATTTCCTTTACTGCAATCACAAAATTTAAATGATCAGGCCAAAAATATTCTTGAGCAAGCACGGCAAAATGTTAATAATTTTCTTAATAATGATTATCAATTTTTCTCATCGGATTTAAAAGACAGAATTACGCAGTCGCTATCAAATCAGGATTGGAATGAGGTTGATTGGACAAATTTTTGGATCAAAGAAATTTCGAGAGTTTTAGGTTATAATCCTGAAAATTGTCAATTACATAAACTGCATGAATACCTTCAACAAAAAAACTCGAAGATTATATTTTTATTTGATGGATTAGAAGATGCTTTTCCTAATGTTGCCAATGATAACCGTGAACGAAAAGCCTTGAAAGCCTTGATCGATAATTTACCGAATAAATTATCAGAAATTCGGCAATCTAATCTCGGATTGATTGTCTTTCTGCGTCGAGATTTCTTGAGATATACAATCACACAAAACTCGCAACAATTTGAAAACTTATATCGTAATTATGATCTATCTTGGAATCTAGAATCGTTTCTTAAACTTTCCTATTGGCTCTGCATACAATCATCGGTTATTAATGCTAACTCTCAGGATTTAGTCGGCTGTTCAATTGAAGATTTAAAAGAAAAATTAGAATTACTTTGGGGCAAAAAATTAGGAGCAGATAATGCAAGGGAAGCTAAGTCAGACAATTGGATTTTTGCAGCTTTAACCGATTTTAATGGAAGACTGCAAGCGAGGGATATTGTGAGATTTTTGTACCATGCTGCTAATATTACTGTAGAAAAAAAAGAAGAAATACAATTTTCTAAATGGTCGAATACTAGACTGTTACCTCCCCAAGCGATTCGACGAGCGCTTGAACCCTGTAGTCGAGAAAAAGTTAGAGAGTCTGAGGAAGAATATCCTATATTTAAAAGCTGGGTAGAAGAAAGTTTACATAAATATAGTGATAGAAAAATTCCTTTTTCTCTAGAACAGTTTAATCTGGATGGCACTCAAGTCAATGTTCTTGAGCAAATGGGAGTAATTTATGAGGACAAGGATAAAGAAGATGCAGTTCGTTATTATATGCCCGAAATATTCCGTGAAGGGTTAGGATTTTCTAGTCAAGGTGCGCGTCCTCGTGTTCTAGCTTTAAAGCGCAAAGTTTTGGGGAAATCAAATTTTTAATGGTTCGAGCTTTTTGGCAATGACTATATGATTGATTGTTATCAGCTTTTCACAACAGACGTAGCTATTATCGGTTCTTCAGTTTGTGTTATGCAATGGACGGGAGTTATAAGGGGTGAAACCCTTATATAGAAAGACATGGCTGCGATTTTTGCCAATTGTTTTCAATCTAGAACGAGCTAATCAATTAAGTCCCTTGCCAGATAAGGATTTAGCCGATTTCTGCCCCCTGATCGAACCATACCAAGTAACGAAGAACCCTATTATCAATCAAAAAAACGCCAAGAAATACTCTGCTGAATGTAAGTTAGCCAAAAAAGGTAGTTTCCGTCTTCAGGGATGTATCAGACCTTTTATTGAAGTCAAATGTATGAGATCAAGAACCTTAGGAGACAAAGCGGCAGAACAAAGGTCTAAATTGATAGGAATACCTTCAACAAGCCTCAATATTCACAAAGATCAATATATTGAAACAGATTTTGATTTAGTGATTACATCTCTTGCCAATGCTTTTTTTCAGACCAATTTAGAAACGGGACTATTTGTTTGGAACCCCACACCAAAAGAGCAAATATTTTTAAGCAAAATTAATATTAATAATCAAGAAGAAGCCCTTTTAAAATGTACGTTGTCAGGAGTAAAGATTTAACAGCAAATCAAACCAATAACATCAAGTGTTCTCGCCAGAAATGCCAGGATCACAACTGTAATTTCATCCCTAATTATCCCAAAATTTTATTTATTTTGTCTGATGGGATTATTTATTTTTACCAGTAATTTTGTCAACTCCTTTTTTATACTGCGTTCTGTCATCATTCCAGCCAGCATCCCGCCAAGCCCGCAAAAAGTTAAGACAGGGGCTGTAAATGGTAACATTCCTGCTAAGGCTATAGCTGCTCAAGCTCCACCAGCCAGCCCTACTCTTGCCCCAGCTTGATTATCCTTAAACAGTTTAGTCTTTTTTATGTTGTCGAAAGGTTTTGAGTATTCTGACATCGATTATTCTCCAAATCAGGATGCCGATATTACAACACAGCTTTCGGGAATTGTCTATATACTGATCATCATTCATGCCATCGCTAAAAGCGAGGGAAGAATGCTGACACTAGGTTAGAATTGCGGTAACGCACCATAAATTCTTATGCTTGGTTTTTGTCATTTTAATGGGCGGAGTCGGACTCGAACCGACATGAGGGGCTGCCTCGCCACATTTTGAGTGTGGTGCGTCTACCAATTTCGCCATTCGCCCTTGGCATTAGTTTTATCATTATAACCCATTTTTGGCCCCTTTAACAAATTGTGATAATCGGGGGAACTGGCCCAACGATCGATTTCTCGCGCACGCAGGACGGGGAGGGGATGGGTTAACTGTTGGGTTTGCAAACCCTTTAACATTTCGCCCATTTCCGAGGCGCTGACGGCATCGTAGGACTTGGCCTGATCGATAAAAGCCTCTAAATTTAATAAAGGTGCGAGACTGGGGGAACCTCCGGCTAACTTCATTAACACCGACATGACGATTTTTGGGTCTTGAACTGCCAATAAAGCGGATCGATCGCAACTAAACTCGGCGCAGCGCACCCATGCTAACATTCTCTCCTGTAGGGATCGTGCTAACATTGTCCCCCAATTGGGCAGCAATCCCGCCGCTAGGACCATAATATTGGCTAAAGTCAGATAAACGCCGTGTTCACACTTGAGATGACCTAATTCGTGGGCGATTACCGCTTGAATTTCTGCGGGAGTCAGCATTTCAATTAGGGAAGTGTGCATCACCATAAACGGTTTTTTGCCGCGCATGGCGAAGGTATAAGCGTTAGGAACGGGGTTTTGTTGAATGTATAATTGAGGTGGTTCTAAGTCGAGAACTCGGCAAGCTTCTAGGAGGAGATTATGCAGGTCGGGTAATTGTTTTTCTCCCACCAAAACACTAGCAGCAATATTATTTAAGTAAAAGAATTCCTCAGCAACGGAACCTAATAAACTTCTTACGGCTATATCTAACCCAGGCAATTGTTTAAGGGAGTTAGTCGCCTCTAGGTCGATGGGATGCCGAAAATCATTGGCTTTTAAGCCTAGTAATAACTGTTTTGATAATTCCATATTCTTATTCATTTAACCAAACTTTGACGCGTTCTAAACTTTTCCAATCGGGTTTTCTAGCTAAACCATCGGCGATATTTTCATCCACTTCTTGGCGAACTTCTTTGTTTAAACTAACTAATTGTTGCACCAGTTCGATATGTTCCCTAACTCCGGCGGTTTTGGTTTCTAACATAGCTAAAACCAAATTGATCCGGTTTTGGGGGGAAACTTTATCGAGTTTAACGGCTTTTTGGGCGGCTTTTAGGGCTAATTCCGGTTTATCGGTGAGCATATATAACCAAGCTAAACAGGACCAAACGGCGGCATTTTTAGGACTGCGATCGCTTAATTCTTTAAATTCGGGCAATAAACTGGCAGCGTTTTCTCCCTGTTGGTAGCGTTCTAAACCTTGTTCGAGGGTAAAATTGGCGATTTCTGTCATTTTCAGCTAGGGGGTTAATCAAGGAGCAAATCTAACGGTGATCGGCGTATTACACTGTTTTAGTACAATTTGCCTTTATTTAGTATTCTAGCAAAATTTGTCCCCTTGTCAGCAAAATTTTAAAAGACGATGCCGCGTTCTCGCCAGATCATCAATAGGCCACTCATCGAAACGAATAACATCACTGCTTGTTTAAATTGCTGGGGACTCATTTTTTCTAAAACTTTTTGTCCTAACCAATTGCCTGGCCAGGCTGCTAATCCTAACAGTAAACCGTAACCAAGAAAAGGCAGATGTAAAACTCCAAAGGCTGCGTAGGCGATTAATTTGGCCACATGAACTACGACCATGTGAACGGATTTCGTTGCCACCATTGGTTCTTTAACTAGCCCATAGTTAATATAAAATAGGTTCATCATCGGGCCGGTACTACCGACTAATCCTGACAGGAAAGCGTAGATAAATCCCGAGGGCATAAAATACCAAGTTTTAATCTCAAAAAAAGGATTTTCTTGTTGGGGAAATAATTGTTTAAGCGAGGATAAAACCAGAAAAATTCCCAAAACTAGCGGCAACCATTTGAATTGTAAATGGGCAAACACAAAAGCGCCGAGGGTAGATCCCATAATTGCCCCGGGTAAATACCACACCGTCGAGGGCCAGTCAATGGCGCGCCAATACATTCCCATGCGTTGGACATTACCGATTAGCATCCCCGTGGTCAAAACCGGAGGAATGACGGCAGCATCGAGAAACCAACCTAAAACGGGGAGTAGAATCAGGGGGCTGCCCCCACCAGCAAGGGTACTAAAAAACCAAGCTAGACTACCTGCCAACATCAAGGTAACAATGATCATCGAGTTGTAAAGTTAATTCACAAAGAGTTACTTAATCTATTATGATATCTTCTTTGGGATCTTCATCAGTATAATGCCATTCCACATTCGGCATAGCCTCGAAAGCTTGCCGGACGTAATCCTCCCAGAGTTTCCGCATTTTGGCTAGGTAGGGATCTCCTAGACGCAATTGTAACTTATGACGTAGGCTTAGGCTATTAGCTTCATACATACTCAAATAGATAGGCGGTCCGACAGAAATATTCGATTTCATGGTCGAATCGATGGAAAGTAAGGCACATTTAGCCATTTCCTCTAGGGGTGTATCATAGGTAATGGTGCGATCGAGAATCGGTTTACCGTATTTAGTTTCACCTATCTGTAAAAAGGGCGTTTCTTTGGTGGCTTGAATATGATTTCCCTGGGAATAAATCAGGAATAATTGCGGGTCTTCTCCTTTAATTTGTCCCCCAAGAATAAAGTTACATTGGAAATCAATATTATCTTGTTCTAGCCAAGTCCTTTCCCTAGCTTGTACTTGACGACTTTTATCACCGATATAGTGGGCCATATCGTAGAGATGAGTCAGAGAATGGAGACTTTTATCCTCTTGATTGTGCAGATCTCTTTTTAGTTCGTGAATCACGCCTTGGCTAATCGATAAATTCCCCGATGTGCAGACCATAATTACCCTTTCTCCCGACACCGAAAAGTCAAATAATTTCCGATAGGCCGAGATATAATCGACTCCCGCATTCGTGCGAGAATCCGCCCCCATAACAATGCCAAAACGATTGATAATTCCTAAACAGTAAGTCATTTTCAGTTGTCAGTAATTAGTGAACAGTAATCAGTAATTAGTAAACAGTAAACAGTAATTGGTGAAGAGTGAAGAGTGAAGAGTGAAGAGTGAAGAGTGAAGAGTGAGCGGTGAATAATATCATTTAAAGCTTAAAACTTAAAACTTAAAACTTTAATCTGATCACTAATCACTGATAACTAATCACTGATAACTGATAACTGATAACTGATAACTGAATTAAGCCATAACCATACCACCATCGACGTTAAAGACTTGACCAGTGATATAAATAGCGGCGGGATCTGCGGCTAAAAAACGCACCATGCCGGCGACTTCTTCCGGTTTTCCGTAACGGGAGAGGGGGATATATTTGAGAATTTCATCTGCTTTGAGGTCATGAGTCATATCAGTTTCAATAAAGCCAGGGGCCACGGCATTAACAGTGATGCCTCGACTGGCAAATTCCTTGGCTAAAGTTTTCGTTAAACCGATAACACCGGCTTTAGCGGCGCTGTAATTAGATTGACCAGGATTACCCATCAAACCAGATACAGAAGTGATGTTAATTATGCGGCCGCTTTTCTGTTTTAACATCAATTTACCGACGGCGCGAGTGCAGAGAAAAACCCCGGTTAAATTGAGATCGATGACCGCTTGCCAGTCTTCTAATTTCATTCTTAACATTAGCGTATCCCGGGCAATACCGGCATTATTAACTAAGACATCAATATGACCGAATTTTTGCTTGGTACTGTCCACTAAATTATCCACTTCTTCGCTTTTAGCCACATCTGCTTGTATAGCTATTGCCTTTCCCCCGGCCGCGGTAATTTCTTCGACAACGGCATCGGCAGCACTGCTAGATTTAGCATAGTTCACCACTACAGTAGCACCCTGGCTGGCTAATTCCAAGGCGATCGCTTTACCGATCCCTCGCGAGGCCCCGGTTACTATGGCTACTTTGTCTTGTAAATGCTGGCATTCTGCGGGTAATAGTTTCATAATTTTCTGCATTCCCCAAATAATCGTCAAATCTCAAGAGAAAACTTTGTACTGATAACTTTGCTCAAAACAATTCATTATCTCACAAGCGGGTTAATCTGACCGCAGCAATCCTCAATGGCGATCGCTCTGTCCCCACTTTCCTGTATAGTATCAGGGGGAATTGGCCGCCACTAATTGATCGAGTTGTTGCTGCATCAAATAACAGACTTTCTCATAACATTCGCGTACATAACGGCGGTCCCGGGCCGCTTTTTTGCCGTAACGTTCAAAAATAATTGGGGGACAAACCCGCGTCTGTATCGCTACGGGTAAGGGAATATTCGGCAAGGGACCGATAGCTAGTCCCCAGGGTAAACCGAAATAGATGGGACAGGTCCCGGGGTCAATACCGAAAGGCCAAGGCATACCCTTTTCATGTAATTCTTTTAATTGAGGATAAATATCGTCGAGGACAAACAGGGTCGAGTGAGCGCCGTGGGAGATGGCGGGAATAATCGGCACTTCGTACTGTAAAGCTAGTTTAACAAAAGCTTGATTACCGGCAAAATGAATTTTATTTCTTAAACTGTGGGGACGGAAAACATCCGTAGCACCTCCTGGATAAATTAGGACACTAGCGCCACTATCCAAGGCAGCGATCGCCATTTTCGGATGAGCATGAATAGCTCCCATTTGGGCCACTAGATGCGCTTGGGATGGAAAAAATCGCCAGACTCGCGAATCCATCAAACCATAGACTAAGCGATCGCGGCCAAAGCGTTGAAACCAATCATACATCATCATAAACATATCGGGAGCCGCTAAACCGCCGTTATGGGAGCCGATGAATAATACTTGTCCTGAGGGGGGAATATTTTCCCAACCATCGGTTTCGACGCGAAAATAATGGTGATAAAACCAATCCAGAAGGGGGACAAATTTTTCGATCACTTGCGGATCGCGATCCTCTAATGACCAACCAGTGAGGGTATCAACAGGGGCCTTGGCTGCTTGTAGGGATAATTCGGCAAAAGTCGCCGTAGATGAGACAAAAGAACTAAAAATCTGCATTGATGCCCAGTTGATAATTTAAGCGCATCTTAATTATCGCAAATTTCGGTTAAAAACCCCATCGTTTGAGAACGGCTTTCCTTGATGATTCTATCATCTTTAATGTCTAATCTTCACAGTTGAACCAATTTTTATCTAATAACTGTTCTAAACTGTAAGGGCATTCTGAGGGAAAATCGCCAGAAAAACCAGTTTTTTGTTGAACATAATCGAAAGCATCCTGATAGATTATCGGTAATTCCTCAGCTAAATAATTCTGTAAATTCGTCGTTAAATATTTTCTTAATTGCGTGCGAAAACTGATAATTTCTGCTCGCCAATGATTCCGATTTATTTCTGCTTCTGTTGTCCAATAGTGTAAAAGTAATAAATGCCTGATCACTTGTTCAAGTAAGCTACTGACTCGGTTTTTATCTCTTTTACTCAAGCTTTCTAATTCCTCAATTAAATGGATTACATCTAATTCATCTAAGCGATTTTCCTTGAGGATTTTTATTGTTTCCTCTAACCAAAGGTGTTGATCAATTTCGTAAAGTAGGGGCAGGGTTTCTCCTCCCTCTACTTGCCAGGGATTCTGATTTAAAGTTTTCATTGGGTTGTTGGCGGTTTTTAATAGGAAATAAGCACCCTCATATATATATTAGGCCACTTTCTCCTAATTTTGATAGTGACACGGGAAAAATCACCGCGCAGGCACCCCATACAAATTCTGACATACCATATCATTCCAAGGACAAGGGTTCTTGACACAGTCAGGCAAGTTCAGATATCGTTGCAGGGATGAGATGGTATTTTGTAGTTTCGATATTTTTGCACTTATTTCGTCCATCTTTTTATTGATTGAAATCAGCTGTTGTCCAGCATATTCATACTCACGTTTTATTTCCTGGTCTTTAGGATGTCGTCTTCCACCGTTTTCGCGAGGATATACAACTGTATAACGCACAAACAATGGATATAATCTCCTCCTCTCCTCCTGCCAGTCCGAGAATTTCTTCTCCAGTTCTTTTATTCTATCTTCTAGCTGTTTTATTTCCCGTTCGATCCCCTCAATTTGATAAGTAATTTGTTTTCTTTCTCCCGGTTCCAAGCACCGTTTTGATTGAGCCAAAATAATCTGGTTAATTGGTTCAGCTTTAGCATTGTTACCGAACAAGAGCAGAGGAGTCGTTGCTAAAGGGATTTTTAAAAGGATCAATGTCTACGACATTGATCCTTTTAAAATTTTTTGAATTTTCATTAGTTTCACGGTTAGTCCGTTATTTCAATTCAAAAAAGATGATTTATCTACAGCTAAGTGTTAATAATCACTAGCTGTGGTAATTGTAACACAGACAGACACCAAAGACAACTACTATAAAATAACTTTACATTTCTTTTATCACTTTTGGAAAATGCTATGCTTGTAGATAACTGAACTTTCCCCATACATATATACTATAATAGCCGAAAACCCTTATCCATCAATGGATACGCCCCTTAACTTTTCTTAATGTACCCATGTAATTTGTAACATTTCTTAATGGACAAGAATTCTCTCTATTTGCTAGAATGATAGCCATGTATATAGAAAAAGTT
>NZ_JACJSV010000040.1 GCF_014698335.1 Microcystis viridis FACHB-1342
ATATAAAGGTCAACGCAGACACAGCAGTTTTTATGTGGGTCAACATCTCTATCATTGGCTCCAGCTACATCAAATGTTCCAAAAAAATATAGAAGAGCTAAGGCAAATTAGCCGCTATCGGTTGAAGGATTACATCAAAGGACAAAGAGCGATATCGCTTGCCCTATCTACCTTCTAGCTCGCTTGTCCCCCTCTCAGCTACTGTGGTACAATTAGAATTATATTATGGGGCTTACAAAAGCAGTAGGAAAGAGCAAAATTTAGCAAAGCTAGAGCGTTTCTGTAATCAATTTAGTATTTTACCTTTTGACCAAAATTCTGCAAAAATTGCTGGAAGAATTCGTTCTCAATTAAATCAATTAGGTATTCCTATCGGTGGTTATGATTTACAAATTGCAGCTCTTGCTATGACTAATGAGTTAATTTTAATCACTCATAATATCCGTGAATTCAGTCGTATAGATGGTTTAAAATATGAAGACTGGGAGATTTAATTATGGCTAATACTATAAAATAACGTAAAATAGCGTTAAACTAGCTATAATTTTTGATACAGTATTAGCAGGATCTATTTAATTAAAAAACCTGCCTTTTGATGATTGACATTTCATCAACAATTTCACCAAATCTTTCGTGTTTGATTCTGATTCTTTCTCTGACTCGATAAACTTGACCATTGCTAGAATTAAAAATATCATAAATAAATGATGTTTCTGTTGGATCTTGACCGTAAGAAGAACACTTAAAAGCAATTTCTAATGAAGAAATAAAGCCTCTATATTCGACCCAATCTTCTTCTTGACAAGCTTCTATATAAGATAATTTATCGGATTTTAGATCGTATGTGAAATATCCAGTATCTACTGAACCCCAGTTATTAGCTAAATAGTATCGAGCTAAAATATAATTATTTTTTATATCGAAAGATATGGGTGTGAATATTATATATCCAGGAAATTTTTCTGAACGTAATTCAATCTTTTTTATTTCATTATTATTTTCAATAATAATCTTAATAGATAGAGTTTCCCTGTCCGTTGCTGGTTCACAAAATCCCGATGTATTTGTTTGATCTTCATCTTTTCCTATTCTTCTTAAAAACCCTTCAAAATAAACTTTTGTGCTAGAGTCATTTGATGCTAATTTTTCTGATTGATAGATCAATTCAACTACTCGATTACAATTATCTCCTTCCAAAGCTCGAATAGGAAAAGAAGCCTCATTCTGAGTATATCCATGACTAACCGTCGATAAAAAAAACGTCATAAATATTGCATTGCTCAAAATAGTTTTGTTCATATCATCTCAAGACAAATGTTTTTTCCTATTGATTAAGATAATATTTGAAGTTTTTTATCTAAGTGTTAATAATGACTGGTTGTGGTAATTGTAACACAGACAGACACCAAAGACAACTACTATAAAATAACTTTACATTTCTTTTATCACTTTTGGAAAATGCTATCCTTGTAGATAAGACAAAAGAACTAAAAATCTCCATTGATGCCAATTGGATAATTTAAGCGCATCTTATGATAGTCTAAATATTTTCTTAAAGATGGCAGTAGGAAAGAGCGATCGAGAATGATTAAGGACAAAAATCATCAAACCTATAGAGACCCTAGTATTGTCGGTTATTATGCCCAATTAACCGCACTACAGCCGGCAGAAAAGACAATTTTAACCCTGCTGCAAGAGCGTTTATCAACCATGAAAATGCTTGATTTAGGGGTAGGTGCGGGACGGACTACGAAGTATTTTGCCCCTCTTGTGGGAGAATATATCGGGGTTGATTATTCTGCGGAAATGATCGCCGCTTGTCGTCAAAAATTCCCCCATTTAGTCTGGCAAGTGGCCGATGCTAGAAATCTAGAACAATTTGCGGATAATTATTTTGATTTTATTCTCTTTAGTTTTAATGGCATTGATTATATTTCCCCTGCTGACCGTTTTCTAGTTTTAGAGGAAATTAGCCGCATCGGTAAAGCGGGCGGTTATTTTTGTTTTTCTAGTCATAATCTTCAGGGAATTATCCCAGAATTCGATTGGAAAAAAAAGATTAGTTTCAATCCTTTTAGTAGCTATGTCAATTTAGTCATCTGGGTGATTTTGCGGGTCTGTAATCCCTCTCTTAGCTACGAACAGTTATTGACTGCTGACTATGCAATTATTCGGGATGAACCCCATAATTTTCGTCTCCAAAATTATTACGCCACACCCAAAGAACAATTAAGACAGTTAAGGTCTTACTTTCAAGAGATTAAAATTTATTCTTGGAAAACCGGTCAGGAAATTAAGAGCGAACAAGAGTTAAATACTAATCTTGATCATTGGCTTTATTATCTCTGTGTTCTTCCCTAATATTATCCCGCTTTTTTGGGGGATATTGAAGTAATGCTTGGGCAAGATAATGACCAGTGTAGGATCTTTCACATTTAGCCACGGTTTCCGGTGTTCCCACCGCGATTAATTCTCCTCCCTTGTCCCCTCCTTCCGGTCCCAAATCAATAATCCAATCGCTACAGCGAATCACGTCGAGATTATGTTCGATGACGATAATCGAATTACCTTTATCGACCAATCTTTGTAACACATCTAAGAGATGATGCACATCATAAAAAGATAAACCCGTAGTCGGTTCATCAATCAAATATAGGGTTTTTCCGGTGGCCCGTCGGGATAATTCGGCCGCTAATTTTACCCTTTGTGCTTCCCCACCGGATAAAGTGGGAGCGCTTTGGCCAAGTTTACAGTATCCTAAACCCACATCCACGAGAGTTTGTAATCTGGTGGTGGCCCGGGGGACATTTTCAAAGACTTTTAATGCTTCCTCGATCGTCATATCTAAGACATCGGCGATCGAATAACCTTTATACTTAACCTGTAGGGTTTCCCGATTATAACGCGCCCCTTTACACACATCACACTGCACATAGACATCGGGGAGAAAATTCATCTCGATGACGTTTACCCCTTGGCCTAGGCAAGCTTCACAGCGTCCTCCCTTAACATTAAAAGAAAACTGCCCCGCTTTGTAACCCCTAGCTTTTGCTTCGATGGTTTCGGTGAAAATCTCGCGAATAATGTCAAAAACCCCCGTATAGGTGGCAGGATTTGACCGAGGAGTGCGTCCTATCGGTGATTGGTCGATGACAATTACTTTATCAACCGCGTCCAATCCTTCCACTTTATCTAACTCTTTGGGGAAGGGAGTTAAACGGGTTAAATGATGTTGTAAAGCCGGATATAATAACTCATTAATTAGGGTAGATTTGCCTGAACCAGATACCCCCGTAATCGAGACTAATTTTCCTAAAGGAATCGTTACATCAATATTTCTTAGGTTATTTTGATGGCAATTTTTTAAGACTAAAGCATTACCATTCCCAGACCTTCTTTGGGGAGGAGTTTCAATAACTTTGCGTCCCGATAGGTAGGCTCCTGTTATCGATTTTTTCGACTTTAAAAGACTTTTAAAACTGCCTTGACAGATGATTTCTCCGCCATGAATGCCCGCTTTTGGACCGATATCGACCAAATAATCAGCTGCCCGAATCGTTTCTTCATCGTGTTCGACGACGATTAAAGTATTACCTAAATCTCGCAATCTTTGCAGGGTTTCTAACAGTTTACTATTATCTCTTTGGTGTAATCCGATGCTAGGTTCATCGAGAACGTATAATACTCCTGTTAATCCCGAACCAATTTGAGTGGCTAATCGAATTCGTTGGGATTCTCCCCCAGATAAAGTCATCGCCGGTCGATCGAGGGTAAGATAATCTAATCCCACATCGATTAAAAATTGTAGTCTCGCTTTGATTTCTTTCAGGGCCAATTCTCCAATCAATGCTTGTCTTGGGGTTAAATGACAATCATTAATTCTCTGCAAACAATCCCGGATGGGAACTCCGGTAAAATCCGTGACCGTATATTCTCCTAAACGTACCGATAAAGCTTCCGGTTTTAATCTTTTTCCGTGACAAACTTCACAGGTTTGGTTAACAATATATTTTTCTAGTCTTTGTTTAATAACTTCCGAGGTGGTTTCTTGATAATTCCTATCTAAGATATTGATAACTCCGGCAAATTCTCGATAGTAACCGCGACCAGTATCGTAACGGTAATCATCTTCAAAATAGATCGGTTCTTTACTCCCATAGAGAATGATATCCTGCTGGGTTTTTGTTAGTTTCTGCCAAGGAGTTTGAATTTCAAAACCTAAAGCTTGCCCTAAACCGTAGAGGAGAGAAAGATAGTAGGAATTATCCTTATCTGACCAGGGGGCAATAGCAGAATAAACCGGCTGTTTTGGGTCTGGAATGACTAAATCTGCCGAAAATTTCCGTAAACTGCCCAATCCGTGACAGTTGGGACAAGCACCATAGGGAGAATTAAAAGAGAATAAACGGGGGGATAATTCCTCCATAACTGCCCCGTGTTCGGGACAGGCAAATTTTTCAGAAAAGACAATTTCTTTGGTAACTTCGGGATTATCTTCGTTATTCTCATCGAGAATTTCCACAATCGCTACACCGTCGGAGTGCTTTAAACAAGTGGTTAAAGAATCCACTAATCTTTCCTGTAAACCCTCTTTTTTGATCAGGCGATCTATAACAATTTCGATATCATGAAGATGTTTTTTATCTAACTCGATGCCCTCGGATAATTCTACTACCTTGCCGTCAATCCGCACCCGGGCAAAGCCTTGGGAGGCCAAACTAGAGATTAATTGCTTATGGGTGCCTTTTTTGCCGCGAATTACTGGAGCTAAGATTTGAAATCGGGTTTTATCGGCTAATTCCATCACTCGATCGCACATTTGATCGATGGTTTGGGGGGCAATATTGCGATCGCAATGGGGACAATGGGGTTCACCGGCACGACCGAACAATAAACGCAAGTAATCGTAAATTTCCGTTACAGTTCCCACACTAGAACGGGGATTGTGGGAAGTGGATTTTTGGTCAATGGAAATAGCCGGACTTAAACCCTCGATCGCATCCACATCGGGTTTATCCAATTGTCCCAAAAATTGACGCGCGTAGGCGCTGAGGGATTCCACATAGCGGCGCTGTCCCTCGGCAAAAATAGTGTCGAAAGCGAGGGAAGATTTGCCCGATCCCGAAACTCCCGTAAAAACAATCAACTGATTGCGGGGTAATTCGAGATCAACATTTTTGAGATTGTGTTGTCGGGCGCCACGAATACGGATTGAGTCAGTTTGAGCCATCGGACGGTGCCAAGTAGTCCTAAACAATCATAGCCTTGACGAATGGGTTTCAGCTACTAAAAAACCAGTCTTCTATCATATCAGAAGATTATCGGGGTTAAACCGCTCTTTCGAGAAACTCGCGCATATCCCGATCAGCTGCCGGGCAACAGCTATGACTGGCTTCTTCTTCTAAATGGGCTAAAACTGGGCAATTAATCCGATAATCTGGTTCTTTTGACCGTTCTAGGCGCAATTCGTACACTTGTTTTTCCAGTTGTTCAATACGGTCCACCAAAGCGCGAATAGCCACCGCTTCCGAGTCGAGTAAATCACCGTGTTCGAGGGGTTCCACCCGCGTCCCAGCGCGATAGATTAAACGACCGGGTACACCAACAACGGTACAATCGGCGGGAATATCCCGCAGAACCACAGAACCAGCGCCGACGCGAACGTTATTACCCAGATAAATATTACCTAAAACCTTAGCCCCAGCGCCGACGACCACATTTTCCCCTAGAGTCGGGTGACGTTTACCGCTTTCTTTCCCCGTCCCTCCTAAAGTAACTCCTTGATAGATGAGGGCATAATCACCGACAATGGCGGTTTCTCCGATGACCACTCCCATGCCATGGTCGATAAAAACACCCTGACCAATTTGGGCGCCGGGGTGAATTTCAATACCAGTCAGAAAACGGGCAAGATGGGAAATTAAACGGGGAATAAAGGGAATCCCGATGTGATATAGCCAATGGGCGAAGCGATGGCACAGTAAAGCCTGTAATCCAGGATAACAAAACATTACCTCTAACCAGTTGCGGGCAGCGGGGTCACGTTCAAAAATGATCTTGAAATCGGCTAGGAGAATAGATAACACGAGTCTTGATTCCATATTGATCGAGCTTATACTAATCCATGTTATCACTCCGGTAAATGAGCCGTTCAACTAAAAAGCGATCGAATAACCCGTTTTCTTAGTTCGCCTGTACTACCTTTGTCCAAATTTTGAAGATATTCTTAATTTCTCTCTTGTTTAATCTTCCTTTAACTTGGGACTGAAAAAAGGGGTTAACAGCGTTGCCATCAAAAATGGTATCGTGGCCATGGAAGCTAGTCAGATTACCAATAAGGGCAGTGTGGTTTTTTTCAATACTAATGGTGTCTTTGAGAGTCAGGTGACTGTGGGCACTTTACCAGATATGTTAACCTTCACTCCTGACGGTAATCGGGTTTTGGTCGCTAATGAAGGGGAAGCGAAAGGAGGGATCAATCCCAATAGTTCCGTTAGTATTATTGACCTTAGCATCAGTGTTCTCAATGCCACGGTCAACACTGCCACCTTTACCGGTTTTAATGGTCAAAAGAACACTTTAAGAAGTCAGGGAGTTCGTATTTTCCCCAGTCAAACGGTTTCCCAAGATGTGGAACCAGAATACATCACCGTTTCCGACAATGGAACCACTGCATGGGTGTCTCTACAGGAAAATAATATCGTCCCTATACTTTTGTGGGAATAGAAAGGGCTGGCGGTTTCATGGTTTATGATATCACCAGCCCTAGTCATCCTTTCTTTGTTGATTATATCAACGATTGGCAATTAGGCGATATCTCTCCCGAAGGATTATTATTCATTCCCGCTGCCGATAGTCCCAATGGTACTCCCCCGTTAATTGTGGCCAATGAAGTTAGTCGTAATCTGGCGATTTATTCCATCAAACCTGTCCCAGAACCTAGCGCAGTTTTAGGATTGCTAACCATCGGATTAGCTGGTTATAGTTTGAAAAAAAGAGGGTATTGCTAATTAGGGTTTGCGGCAAAAAGTTTTTCGTGGGGGGTGGGGTGTGGGCTTCAGCGGTGAGCCTGTCGAACCGCCGGGGTCAATTAGCTAATTTTCAGGGAAAAAGTACCTTAATTTTTCCCCCGATCACTCCCAGATCTGATATACTTTTTGAGAAAAAAAGTCTAAAAGTCTTAGCCAAAAAGGTGTTTAGATGTATTCAGCCAGCCCTAGATAGAGAGCCATTTAAGTAATTTTCTATGGAGAGTTAAATTATGTCGTCAACTGCCTACGAAACTGATTATAATCAATGGCTAAAAGAGACAGTAAAACATTTACAAGAGCGCAATTTTGAGCAAGTGGATTGGGATAATTTAATTGAAGAAATCGAGAGTATGGGAAAAAGTGATAGACGAGCTTTAATGAGTCTGTTAACCCGTCTTATCGAACATCTTTTAAAGCTGGCTTATTGGCAAGAAGAAAAAAAACGGTCAGGTAATCATTGGGCGGCAGCAATAGTCAATTTTCGCGCCCAAATTCAGCAGCGTTTAGAAGATAGTCCCAGCTTACGGCCAGAATTAGCAGCCATGTATGATAAAGTTTATCCAGTGGCGATTAAATCGGTTTCTCAGCTTTTTTCCCTTAATTCAGACGCTCGTATATCCCTCGAACAAACATTAGATGATAATTGGTTTCCCCCAGCGGAAAAATAGTTCTTAATTAGGAGTAATACTAAAGCTGAATAAATGTGAAATATAGACGAGATAAGGGTTTTAGTGTCCTGTTTTGCTCTCACAGGTGCAAGATTTTGAGAGAATCGTGCTTCAAAACCTTGGGTCTTCATCGGCCCGCGTCCTGTAGGGGCGAAGCATTCGGGCAATAACCTATCGGTGAAACCGTAGATTTTCTATCCGAATGCTTCGCCCGTACTTTTTGCCGCAAACCCTAATCAGTTTTTAATAACCAGATTTATACTAAATCCGTTGAGTAACTCACAGAAAACGGGTTTCTCCGAGAAACCCGTTTTCTACTCATGCAAAAGACAAAAAGGGGAATAAATAATCAGTTTTTAATAACCAGATTTAGTATAATTTGCACGGTCAACAGCTTACCCACGACTATAAAATTAACATCCATCTTGCGGGGGTATTACCCTGGTTAATACCCCCTATTTTTGGTCAGGTATAGTGTTAAGCTTCTCCCGTGATTGATAAACCCTCTACCCAAACGTAGGGACAAACACCACTGGGAGTAATAACTACTTCCGGTTCCAGATAAACAATCGATTTCAGCAGTGTTAAAATATCTCCGGCTACGGTAGCGGAATCGATGCTAATGCGCTCATTTTTGTTCACTAACCAACCATCAAAGGGCAAAGAGAAGGAACCTTGTAGAGAATTAACTCCTGCATGAAGTGCCTGTAAACTATCAATTAAAACCACATTTTCTGCCGTTTCCAAAGAATAGCTTTTGGGTTGATTAGCACTAGCAAAAACGTGATAAAAATGGGGACTAACCGTTACTTTTGCCCCAATGTTACCGTTGCCAGTTGGTTCCGTATTCATCCGTTTAGCGGTAATCGTGCTGTGGAGAAAATTACTCAAGATCCCCTCTTTAATTAATTCCACACGACGGGTGGGAGTACCTTCACTATCAAAAGTTTCTGCGGCAACATTAGCCGGATGGAGGGAATCATCGCACAAATTTAAGGCAGTAGCGGCGATTTGTGTTCCCAAAGATTCAGGAGTAGAAAGACTCTGTTTATCAAGGATATTTTGGGCATTAAACAGATTAGAAAATGCTCCCATTAGACTCAAAAAGGCGCGGGGGGCAAAAACCACCAAATATTTACCCGTGGTAATCGGTTGATAGTCCAGATGGCTAACAGTTTTGCTAATCGCTTCCTCGATACAACCATCGATATCTAATTTTTCCAGTCCTGGACTAACCCGAAAAGCACCGGCGCTGCGGGGTTTTTTGCCTTCCTGTTCGGTTTTGGTGTATAAATACACACTGGCATAACTACGCGCTTCCTGACGCATTGCCCCGTCGCTATTGAGATAAAAACGTCTGACCTGCTGTTGTCCCAAACCGTTATAGGGAACACTGGCAATAGCTGGATGGGCTGCTAGTAAGGATTTTTCGGCGGCTAATAACTTATCGACGAGAGTGGATACAGGTGCTTGATTAGACATTTCGCTGGCCACTTCTGTGGTAGGTGCGGTGGCAGCGGGACTAAAATCGGGGACATTTTCCTTAACGCCAAAAAAGCTGGCTTCTTGGGCGGTTTTCAGGGCTAATTGCAGTCCCACCAGGTCCACATCGGTGGTCGAGGTGACACCGACTTGATTATCCCGATTCCAGACGCGAACGATAACGCTGGAACGATTGGAAGCTTGTACCTGTTTCGGTTCCCCTTGAAACACATCCACATCGGTTTCATCCACAGAAGAACCATAGATGTCGTATTTAGCAATTCCTAAAGCTTGGGCGCTAGAATTAGCGATTTGGGCGATATCTTCAACTTTTGGCATAGATTTGGTCAGAAATGAGATGAATGTAGAATTGAGCGGTCAGCCATCAGCAGTCAGCTAGATAAAAGTGATATTTATCAGAAAAATGGCTGATTAATTGAAAAACAAAGAACTCAAATCTGAAAACTGATAGCTGATAACTGATAACTGGTAACTGATAACTGAAGAGAGATTCGGCCAGGTAGTGACAATAAAGACGATAACGGCAGCCGTAGCCAGCATAGCTTTGGCAACGTGACCGATAACCGTACCGACGACGATACCGACACAGACTTTTAGGGATTGTTGCAAACGGGGGGTTAATTCCAAATCGCGACGATAGGCGTATTCTCCGACAAAAGCCCCGACCACAGGACCGACAAATAGGCCGATAATCGGGCCGCCAATGGGTAAAGCCGGTAAAAGCCCGAATATTCCCGCTAATAAGCCCACTACTAGCCCGATTTGGCTCCAATTGCTCGCCCCAACTTTTTGGGCGCCGAGATAACTAGCGAGGAATTCCACCCCGATACTGAGGAGAAGGACAACAAAGGCCACGGTTAAAGCGACCCCCATCCCCGCGAATTTGGTGACAAAACCCCACACCACCATGGCGATTAAAATCAAACTCATGCCGGGGACAGCGGGCAGCAGTTCGCCAATTATCCCCACTATCATGATGGCGATGAGGAAATAGTAGAGAATTACTAAAGCCATGATTAACGACCGCCAACGGTAATAGAATCGACTTTTAAATGGGGTTGACCAACGGTGACATAAACGCTACCACTGACAGAACCGCAAAAACCCGCCGCTAGTCCTAAATCTTGGGAACACATAGAGATTTTATTCATAATCTCCTTAGCTGAACCGATTAAAGTCGCGCCTTTCAGGGGTTTAGTCAGGTTGCCATTTTCGATAAGATAGGCCTCCTCGACGGCGAAATTAAATTCACCGGTCGCCCCCACACTACCACCGCCCATTTTTTTGCAATAAATGCCTTTATCGATGGAATTAAAGAGATTATCGAGGGTATATTCCCCAGGAGCGATGTAGGTATTCCGCATCCGACTAGCGGCCGCATAGGTGTAGTTTTGACGGCGACCGCTACCCGTGCGCGGATGACCGGTTTTAATTGAACCAGTGCGATCGGCAATGAAGTTTTTTAGGATACCATTTTCAATTAGGAGAGTACGCTGGGCCGGCATTCCCTCATCGTCCATATCGATAGTACCGAAAGCTTTATCGGATAATCCTTCGTCCCAAGCCGTCAGATTTTCGTGGGCGATTTTTTCGCCTTTTTTATCGAGAAAGGGTGTGGTTTTTTGCTCAATTTGCGTAGTTTCTAGCAAATGGCCACAAGCTTCGTGGAAGATAACGCCGCCAAATTCATTGGCCATGACGATGGGATAACTGCCGGATTCTACATAGTCAGCGTAAAGCATTTTACCCGCCGATTCGGCCACTTCTGCCGCCGATTCCTCAGCATTCCACGTCCGCAGAAAATCGGGATTACTGGTACTACCCACCCGTTTACCAATGCTAGAACGATTAGTCCCATCGGCACAGAGGAGATTATAGCCCACGGATTGGGTGAGGCGAATATCCCGGGCAAAAGTGCCATCACTAGCGGCAACTAAAATTTCTTGCCAATCGCGAAAATAAGCGGCGCGACGAGATTGGACGTGAGAGGCTTTCTGATTGAGGTGAACGTTAGCAGTTAGGAGAATATCACCCATTTCTCGCAAAGAACTGCAATTATTCAGCCAAATATCTTTATTTTTGACCGTGGCATAATCCCGGAACATTTCCAGATTGATTTCGGGAATATACGCGTTAGGACTGGGTAGGTTTAAACCGAGAATCGATAAACCTTTTTCTAGGGCATTTTTTAAGCCTTGGAAGCTTAAATCGTTGGTACTGACATAACAATCAGCTTTACCGCGAAAAAGGCGGATTCCTGCCCCTGTAGATAGTTTCGGTGAGAGACTGGTGATGCTGTCATCTTCGGCTAAACAACTGATATAGTTGACTCTTTCCAGGAAAAATTCGATAAAAGTCGCCCCGGCAGCCCGTCCCAGTCCCAGGAGAGTGGACAAAGGGGCCGCCCAAGAGCTATCAAAGCGCTCCAGACTAGGATTATATTTCAGGGTGGGGAGTTCTTTGGAGATGAGTAGAGTGGGTGACATAAAGCTCGTTTATCAGTTAATCTGCTGGTTTCTAGTCTAACAGCTATCAGTTTTTTCCGTATTGGGGGTGCGTTAGCGTGGCCTAACCCTGCTAAATTTTTCTCCTTCATATCTCTTAATAAAAACCTTGATTCGATCGCTGATCGCCCGCAAGATTAAATAAAGAGCGACTCAGGATTAAAATAATGGCCACAGCGACACAATTCTTAAACATTTCTGACTTGACAAAAGATGATTATTGTGTATTCGGTTTAGCGATTTGTTTTCTCAAACAGGAGGGAGAATTAGAAAAAGTGGCGGTGTTAGAACCGATTCCCTCGGCAGCCCTAGAGGCAATTGTCAAAGGAATTCCCACTTCCTACGAATTTGCCCGCGCCATGAGTTTAGGAGAGGTATTTCAGGACGATAATCCTCAAATACCCAGTAATTTCCCCGATAATGCCCAATTATGCGAGAATTTTGTCGAAAGGGCGATTGCTGCAACTCGCACCTATAAAAATCAACCCCACCTACAAGGGTTAATCCCCTTGGGCGGCCAAAAAGACGATTTAAACTTTTCCCTAGAGAAAAAACGCATCTTGAATGCTGTTCATGTGGTGCGGACGGAGGATAACGTCAAACAACATTCTCACACCCACAAGGTTTTGTAATCAAGTTTAGTTCGGATTAGGGAAATTTTGCCGTTTTCCCTGATTCCGAACTTAGGTTATCGCAGTGGAGCAATAGCTGCTCAATTAATTGTTTAGTCTCTGGTGATACTAATCGAGGTCAAATATAGGATAATTTCCCCAAAAATCAGCGATAAAAACCTTTTTTCCCATCTGGACTGGCTCTGAAGACTGGGAAGCTCGGAAAAATCCCAATTGAGCCACAATTAGCTTAATCAAAAAATGTGCTATAATCAGAATGTAAGCACAAGGGGCCGTAACGGTTTCGACAGGTTAGCGAAAGCTCCCCCGTGATACAGGTCGAGAGTGAGTCTCCTCTCGTAAATCAAAGGCTCAAACAAAAAGTAAATGCGAACAACATCGTTCCTTTCGCTCGTAAAGCCGCTCCTGTAGCTGCCTAATAGTCTCTAATCGACTCGAGCATTCATAGTTTGACTCCGTTAAGGACTATGGATAAACCCCCAACGGATGCCACGTTTAACTTTCTCTAGTTAGTTAACCGTCTAAGCTTTAACTAGAGCATCCCACTGTCCGGGATAAGTGACAGTCCCCGTTTCGAGGGTAATCGAAACTAAACCTGTGAATGAACGGACAGTCAATACCTAATTTGGACAGCAGTTCGACTCTGCTCGGCTCCACTGATTAGTTTAATGAAAGACCTTCTCTCCCGCATGGACGGGGTGCAAACGCCGATTATTCCCGTGGTCGGTCAATTAATTAAAGCGAACCCCGGCACTATTTCCCTAGGTCAAGGGATTGTTTCCTATTATCCACCCCAGGAAGCGATCGAATCTCTATCTTTATTTTTAGCTAATCCCAAAAATCATCAATATCAATCCGTGGCGGGAATTTCCCCCTTATTAGCAGTAATTCGGCAAAAACTAGCCGAAGATAATCGGATAGAAATCAGCGATAAACAGGCAATTTTTGTGACGGCGGGCAGTAATATGGCCTTTATGAATGCTATTTTAGCCATTACTTCCCCGGGGGATGAAATTATTCTCAACACTCCCTTTTATTTCAATCATGAAATGGCCATAAAAATGGCTGATTGTCAAGTAATTTTGGTCGCCACAGACAAAAATTATCAATTGCATCCGGCTGCCATTGAAGAGGCAATCACGGCAAAAACTAAGGCAGTGGTGACGATTTCTCCTAATAATCCCACGGGAGTAGTTTATCCAGAAAATACCCTAAGAGAAGTCAATCGCATCTGTCAAAAAAAGGGCATCTATCACATTCATGATGAGGCTTATGAGTATTTTACCTATAACCATGCCCGTCACTTTTCTCCGGCGGCAATTGTTGACAGTGAATCCTGGACTATTTCCTTATTTAGTCTCTCAAAAGCCTACGGTTTTGCCAGTTGGCGCATTGGTTATATGGTAGTACCAGAACATTTATCTGAGGCGATTAATAAGATTCAGGATACTATTTTAATTTGTCCGCCGGTGGTTTCGCAATACGCGGCCCTAGGGGCGTTACAGGTGGGTAAAAGCTATCCTTTAGAACAGTTAAAAACTATCAGTCAAGTTAGAGAAATTTGCCTGAATGCTTTAGAATCAATCGGCGATATCTGTGATGTTGCCACTGCGGAAGGGGCTTTTTATTTTTTCCTGAAAATTACCACAGACAAGAATGATTTTCAGTTAGTTAAAAGTTTAATCGAGCGGCAGCGGGTGGCGGTGTTACCCGGTTCAACTTTTGGGATAACAGAAGGCTGTTATTTGCGTCTTGCCTACGGTGCTTTATCTCCAGAAACGGCTTTAACGGCAGTAGAAAGATTGGTAAAAGGACTGCGTTATTTTAGTCAGTGATTTTGAAGAATAAATACTGGCTTTCTTTCTTGGTTTTTACTTTACCACAACTGATGAAAAACCTTCTTTCGCGCATGGATGGGGTGCAAACGCCGATTATTGCCGTGGTCGGTCAATTACTTAAAGCGAAGCCTGGTACTATTTCCCTAGCTCAAGGGATTGTTTCCTAATTATCCACCCTGGGAGGCGATCAAATGTATTTCTTGAGACTAGGGGTTTGGCTGGCTGATTTTCATAATCAGAATTGCTGAACTCTTGGACAATTGACGGCAAAGCGCTTTTGATCTAGACTAGGGGATGCGGAATGCTCTGGCCTAAAAATGCAAACAATCTATTTTTATGCCCCTGGCGAAATCAGACAAAAAAATATCAAGGAAGACCAGACTCTATGGACAGGCGATCATAGCAATTTTACGGCTTGGATAGCCCAAACCTACTTTCATCTTAAACAAGCCGGCTTTCCCTGTGAAATAGCCAGAGAAATCCCAGAGCAAGGAATTTTAATCGCCGACCGAGATACCCTAGATAATGACTATCCTTTCCTAGATAAGGTCATGTTAGTTTGTGTCAAAAGCGACAAAGAATATCACCCTTCGGCTCACCTACACATTGTTTATAATCCGTCTAGTTGGGAGAAGGTTAAGGACTCTATTTGGAACCCCTATCTAATTAGTCATTGGCCGATGCCAGGGTTAGTTCCCAGAGATAGGGAACGGAACACCCTAGTGGAGAATATTTCTTACATTGGCACCAGGGGTCAGTTGGCACCGGAATTAAGGTCGGAAGCATGGCCAGAGTCTTTGGCTACTCTCAATTGCCATTGGATGCCGATTTGGGATAGATTTCACTGGAACAATTATACTAATCTAGATGTGATTGTAGCCGCGCGTAGTTTTGATTCTCGAAATTATCCTAATAAAGGTTCTATTAAGCTAATTAATGCTTGGCACGCGGGTGTTCCCGCTCTTTTGACTCCAGAGTTAGGCTTTTTAGCAGAAAGAAAGACGGAGTTAGATTTTATTATTATTCACTCTCTAGAGGAGGCAATTGAAGCAGTTTGTCGTCTGAAAAGTTCTCCAGAACTTTATCAAAAAATGGTTGAAAACGGTTATGAGAGGGCGAAAGAACACACAATTGAAACCACTTTAAATCAATGGATGTCTTTTTTCAAAGATGTGGCTTTTCCCACCTACGACCAATGGTCTGCTTTAAGTCAATTTGAAAAAAGATGGTTGTTCAGTCAGCGATATTTAGCTTTCAAATACGACAGATTTAAACACAAAATAAACAACCTTGGCAAGTCAAAAGCATAATTCAATTCTCGATCGATTATTTCTCCTTCGTGTAAAAAATAGTTTATCATGACCAACTCTCCAGACATATCTCATAATTTAGACCCATATTTTCTGAATTCTCGCACTAGGTTTGACCTAATAGAGTTAATACCCTATACTCCCAAAAGTGTTCTTGAGGTGGGTTGTGGTATTGGTAAAACTGGCAAAGCTATTGTGGATAAATATGGCAGTAAGGTAATAGGAATTGATCTTAGTGCTGAGGCGATTGAAGTAGCAAAACGACAGGGTTGTTGGGAAAAATTAATTGTTTGTGATCTGGATCGAACTCCTATCCCGATGGAAATCGAAAATTACCGTTTCGACTGCATAATGTATCCCGATGTTTTAGAACATTTGAAAAGTCCTTGGAACATCATTAAAGCCCATCTTGATCTCCTAAATCCAAGTGGTGTGATGATTGCAAGTATCCCTAATATTAGACATATCTACGTCATGAAGGATCTCCTGTTTAAAGGTAATTGGACTTATACAGAAATGGGTATTCTCGATAGAACTCATCTTCGATTTTTTACCAAAAAGACGATGATTAATCTTTTTGAACAAGCAAATTTAAAAGTGACCTGTATTAAACCTAGATCCTTTTCCGGTCCTTCGTTGCTTAAAAGTATAAATCGCTTAAATCATCATCTCTTAGAAGAATTTTTAACGGTTCAATATCTAATTGGTGCTTGCAGGAAATAAGTTCAGAAACATGAAAAACCTTGTAATTATTTCATTCTGGTGTGAGCGGAGTATTAAACCTTTGCTCCACTTACTTAAACAGCTTCAACGTATTGAGTCGGGTTGTCTCTTCGATATCGTGGTCGTCTGTAATGCCAACAGTTTGGGTAATATACCTGATTTACCTCAATTAGATAGCCAAAAAGTCAAGTATTTAATACGAGAAAATACAGGATTTAACATAGGTGCATGGGATTATGGTTGGCGACATTTGCCTCCTTATGACTATTATTTATTTCTTCAAGATGACTGTTTTATTGTCCGTCCGCTCTGGTTAAAAGCCTTTGTTGATCGATTCTGTCAATCTCCCCAAATAGGACTTCTAGGAGAAAGTTTAAACTGGGAATGTACTTGGGAAGAACTGGTGCGATCTAGTTATAATCAAATTAATCGGGATCATTTACTGAATGGTGAACCCATTAAAAGAGTTGATTTTTACCGACATTTTTTAGAGGAACATAAAATCCCTGAAGGGGAAACTGCCGAACACTTACAATCAATTATTATTTTTACATCTCGCTCCATTTTAGAAAAAATAGATGGGTTTATACTTGGCAAAAACTATGGGGAAGCGATCGCATCTGAAATTGCCATTTCTAAAAAGGTTCAAGGGTTAGGCTACCAAATACAAACCGTAAACCCTGATAGCTGTTATCATTATATTGCCCATCCCCAATGGTTTAGACGAAAAAGAAGGCTCGATCGATGGCTCTATACAGTTCGATCGAAAATCATCCCTATTTATAGGCAAGCTACAGATAACTAGGTTATTTGTTGTTTTATGAGTGACAACGCATCTCGAATAATTGACTCTGACTATCGAGATAGTTCCACCCTGGCTTTCCTGGGTATTGTGCTGAAAATATTCATTAGTGGGTCATTTGTTACAAAAACGGAAGTTAGATACCCTGTGGGACAAGCTTTTGAAGCAGACTTTATCTCCAGAAACAGCTTTAACGGCAGTAGAAAGATTGGTAAAAGGACTGCGTTATTTTAGTCAGTGATTTTGAAGAATAAATACTGGCTTTCTTTCTTGGTTTTTACTTTACCACAGCCTTTTTCCTCAAGATAACGACTCCCTAAAACCAGATAGTTTGTACCTCACTATTAAGATAACTGCTATAGGATAACCTCTGATTCGATCTTTTGGGCTATTCTTAGTTTAGCCGAACGAGAACGGGGATTTTTAGCCTGTTCTTCTCGGCTGGGAATAATCGGCTTTTTCGTGATAATTTTCAAGGAATTATCTTCGCGAAAGCCATACTTGATCAGACGATCTTCTAGACTATGAAAACTGATCATAGCGATAATTCCCCCGGATTTTAGCCAGTGGGGGGCTTGATTTAACAATTTTTGCAGAGAATCTAATTCTTGATTAACAGCGATGCGTAGGGATTGAAAAACCCGCGTTGCCGGATGAATACGTCCATAACGGTAACTAGCGGGGACAGAACTAGCGATGACAGCCGCTAATTCTGTAGTGGTAGTAAAAGGACGTTTTTGGACGATCGAGCGAGCAATAGGACGAGATAAACGTTCTTCTCCGTATTGATAAAAAAGATCCGCTAATTCTTTTTCCTGCCAATGGTTAATAATATCGGCTGCCGTCAGGGATTGACAGCGATCCATCCGCATATCTAAGGCTGCCGTGTGGCGAAAACTAAAGCCGCGCTCGCTCTGATCGAATTGGGGAGAACTGACTCCTAAATCGGCGATAATGCCATCAAAACTGCTATTTTGTCCCTTATAATCGGCGAAGTTCCCCCACCAGAGGGTTAAACGGCTATCTAGATAGGGGGCAAGACTAATTTTAGCGGCTTCTAGGGCGCTTTGATCGCGATCGATGGCGGTTACTTTCGTTTCGGGATGAGCTTCTAAAAGCAAGCGGCTGTGTCCACCACCCCCTAGGGTAAGATCGAGATAATGCCCCCCGGGTTGAATATTTAAGCCGGCGATTAATTCTTGACTCAAAACGGAAATATGGGGAAAATCTTGATTCATCTGTACTGATAACTTCCTAAAAATGGCGATTTAACCTAGGGTTTGCGGCAAAAAGTTTGTTGGTGGGGGCAGGGTGTGGGGTGTGGGGTGTGGGGTGTAGGGTTTTACCGATTTTGAGGTAGTCAGTTGCCTAATTTTCAGGGAAAAAGTGCCTGAATTTTACCCCCGATCACTCCAATGGTCAGCACTTTTTGAGGGGAAAAAAGTCTAAAAGCCTTATCCAACAAGGTTTTTAGATTTATTCAGCCAACTCTAACCTAAAAATAACTGATAGGCCCGGTTTTGACTTTCATCCCAATAGCGATAGCCGAGAGTATCGAGAAAAGCTTGCCATTGATTCATTTCATCGGGGGGGACCTGTATGCCCACGACGATGCGCCCGTAATCGGCCCCGTTATTGCGATAATGGAAAACGCTGATATTCCAGTGGGGACTCATGGAGGCGACAAATTTCATTAAAGCCCCCGGTCGTTCGGGAAACTCGAAGCGGTAAAATAATTCATGATCAGCTAAATGCGATCGCCCTCCCACCATGTGGCGCAGATGCAATTTAGTCAATTCATCATCACTAATATCGAGGGTTTTAAAGCCGCAAGCTTCAAAACTCTCGGCTAATTTCTTGGCATCGCTGCGATTTTCGATCTGGGCGCCGACAAAAATATGCGCTTCTTTTTCATCGGCAATGCGATAACTAAATTCGGTTAAATTGCGTTTGCCGACACATTCGCAAAAACGCCGTAAACTGCCCGGTTGTTCGGGAATAGTCACAGCATACAACGCCTCGCGCCGTTCCCCTAATTCGGCCCTTTCCGCCACAAACCGCAGACGATCAAAGTTCATATTCGCCCCACAAGCCACAGCAACGAGGGTTTTATCCTCAATTCCTTCTCTTTCTACATAAGCTTTCGCTCCTGCTACCGCTAACGCCCCCGCAGGTTCTAAAATCGAGCGTGTATCTTGAAAAACATCCTTAATCGCGGCACAGATATCATCCGTATCCACGAGAATAATCTCATCCACATACTGCTGACAGAGACGAAAAGTCTCCTCTCCCACCTCGCGCACCGCCACCCCGTCGGCAAATAATCCCACTTGCGACAAACGCACCCGATAACCGGCTTTTAGGGATTGATTCATCGCGTCTGAGTCCACAGGTTCCACCCCGATAATTTTAATTTCTGGGCGTAAACGCTTGACATAGGCGGCAATACCTGATATTAAGCCACCGCCACCAATAGCGACAAAAATGGCCTCGATCGGTTGCTGATATTGTCGTAAAATTTCCATACCGATCGTACCCTGGCCGGCGATTACCTCCGGATCATCGAAGGGATGGATAAAAGTTAAGCCTTTTTCCGCTTCTAACTGCCGCGCGTAGGTGTATGAATCATCGTAGGTGTCACCGTGCAGGACGACAATCCCCCCCCGGGCTTTTACCGCGTCGATTTTGACTTGGGGAGTGGTGACAGGCATAACGATAATCGCTTGGGTTCCCAATTGCCGCGCTCCCAAAGCGACTCCCTGAGCATGATTTCCCGCCGAGGCAGCAATTACACCTTTTTGTAACAAATCCCTTGACAAATACGCCATTTTGTTGTATGCGCCGCGCAGTTTAAAAGAGAAAACTGACTGCATATCCTCACGCTTGAGTAAAAGCTGATTGTGCAAGCGTTGGGAGAGATTGGGGGCAAATTCCAAGGGGGTTTCTTGGGCGACATCATAGACGCGTGCGGTGAGGATTTGAACCAGGTAATCGCAGTACATTATTCTTTTTTGGCGGTGGGGATTGGCAAGTCAGGCTAGGATCCAGAATAGATCATCGTCGGTCCGGTTCGCAATAAAGAGCTATCATACTGAATCCTTTGATCATTTTCAACTTTTTCGATGAGTTTTCCTAGTCCGTAGTCCTCTAGGATTTATGCAATTTTTTCAAATTCGGCAATGAGAATCTTAACGGCAATCAGCTTTTGATCCTCGTCTAATACATAGTTTTTGGTAATTTCTAGCATTTGGAGTTTACCCTAAAATTTCTCTAGATTATTATTGATAAGCTGAATCGTGAGCGGAATAGGTATATCGGTTAGTAGAGAAAAGATAAGCAATTGACAGATAAAGATAGCGGTATCTTTCTGTTTTTTGGTCGGCAAATATCTTCTCCTAGAATTGTGCCAGTTTTGTTATCCCTATTTTACAGAATAGGAGGGTGGTGGTTTATGCTTGCCTAACGCACCCGACTGGACTTTAGATTTTACATTTTGCAAGTCTCCACGCGAGAGAAGATACCCTAAGTCCACCCCACTTCTCCCCATTCCAACCCCATCCCACCATCCCCAACCCAATCAAACCTCTAACTACAAGAAATCTACAGGGGAGATGGCCTTGGGGTGCTTTCAAGTCAAAAGTAACGTCTTTGTAGTATATCCATCTCTTCATTAGGTATATACTTTGCCGCCAGCCCACTTTATCGCCGAAAGCGTTCCAGATTTCTTCATTATACTCCTGCGTCCCACCGAGTTCGCGGTAGATTTTCGCTTGCACAGAAAAGCCAAATTTTTCGTTACTATATTTCACCCATAATTGGTCAATTGTTCGCAAATCTTCGCAGGGTAACTTATCGATATCCTCTATCCACAGCAACTCCTCTTTTGTGCGGTTGGCAGTCTGTAGCATTACCTTCATGGTTTCCTCGTCCGCTTCCTTCCATTGCTGCCATTTCAATAAATCTTCTAAGTTCCGATAATCGATTCCTTTGGCACTTTTAAGCTGAATAGATGGGGGAGTTTGCGTAATAGTTGTCTGAGATATAGAGACTGATGTTTTTATCTGCAAAGCTGACAACACTTCCGAGGCGGATTGATAGCGTTTTTTTGTGCCAAACTCGATTAATTTATCCAGAATATTCCCTAACTCATTACTAACAGGATTATTAACTAACCACTGTCGCCATACCCATTGGTGTTCCCCCCCATCGAATAAATCAAAGGGAGATATTCCAGTTAATAAATAAAGGCAAGTTACACCCAAACTATACAAATCACTGGCATTAACTGCCTTGCCATTTCCCTGTTCTGGGGCAATATATTCAGCAGAACCGATAATTGTTCCTGTCATGGAACGATTTAAAGGACTGACAAATTTTGCCGCTCCAAAGTCCACTAAAATCAATTTATTATCGCTTTTTCTGCGAATAATATTTTCGGGTTTAATGTCGCGATGAATTACTTGTTTACTATGAATAAATTCTAGAATCGGTAAAATCTCTGACAAAAGATGTTTAATTTTGGCTTCGTTAAATACTCCTTCCTGTTTTAATTCTTGTTCTAGATTTTGTCCCTCGATATATTCCTGAACGAGATATTGTCGCCCGTCATTAGCGGTAAAATAGGCGTAAAGTTCGGGGATTTGTGGGTATCTTCCCAAACTATCTAAACGAATCGCTTCTTCTTTAAATAATTCTGCTGCTTTTTGTAAAGTTCCTGTTCCCTGCGCTGACGGAAAAAATTGTTTAATTACACAATAGGGTTTTGAGGGTTTATCTTCATCTATCGCTTGAAATGTCTTGCCAAAACCCCCTTGACCGATTAATTTTAGCGCTCGATAACGTTCTCTGAGCAGTAATTGAGAACCGCACTTATGACAGAATTTATCCGTGGGGGTGTTTTGGTGCGAACAATCGGGATTGAGACAGAGACTCATAGCCGTTTGACAAGTGTGGGAAGATTAACCCCTATTATAGAAAAAGAAAGCAAGCTAGGGCGACTCTAGTGGGCAAATTTTCTGATAATTCGCTGAAAATAAGGTGACAGGTATGGTCAATCCACAACCCGTTATACTTTGTCCATACCACAATTTAGCCATTTTGTCAAAAAAATTTTGACTTTGCAACAAAACTACACAAAAATTAGATCAACGCTGTTGGGGAAAAAAGGGATAATTGGCGAAAGTGTTTGGTTTTGCTCAAGGGAAAAGTCTAGATTTAGCAAGGGTTTTAAGACAACCTAGACCATAAAAACCTTAAAAATTACAATAAAGGCCATCATAGCATAATGGAAAATTGTACCAGAATCGCTGGAAGTATTGCAACCTCGTAAATAAATAAAAATTATTCTCAATAAATTCTTAAGTAAAAATAAATATTACCGATTGTAAATTTAAATATTTTTAAGCATTGAAGCTATTTATATATAAAATACTTATCATTTTTCCTGATTGCCTCTGACTGGAAAGAGGGTGTAGGGTGTGGGGTGTGGGGTGTAGGGAAGAAAACCTCTTTCATCTGTAGGGGTGAAAATTTTTTCATCGGGACTGACTTGAAAGAGGCGGTCGGCAGGGGGCAGGGGGCAGGGGCAGGAGGGAAAAGTACCATTTTGGGGAGTCAGTCGTCGATACCAAACTAGGCTAAACTCTATAGGAGAAACCCGATGACTAACTTGATTATTTCGCAAAAATATGGCTAAAAAGCTCGATTTTGTTATTCCTGCCGTCGGTGGAGTCACAGGAGCCAATTTATCTGCTTGTCTGGGAAATATTGGCTTAGTCGGCGGATTTGGCGGTATAAGCGTCGGTTTAGTGGGAATGACGGGGATTGGCATCCTGACAAGTTCGGCAATTTATGCCAGTCTGCAAGGACTAGAAACAAACGATCACAATGTCGGGTTAGCTTTGGGAATAGGAAGCCTTGGCGGAATCGGTATCTACTCTACCTTTGGGGGTGTGGGAGTCGCGGTTAAAGGTACAGCTTTCGGTGTTGGTGTCGGTTCTATGGCGATCGCTGGTGGGATAGTCGGGTTAGGAGTCTACGGACTGATGAAAATGTTATCCCCCACCTACTCCAACAATAATTTTTATGGCAATCTAGAATTTTTTGATCGCATTACTAGAGAGTACGAAGAAGCTTTATTTTGGCAAGAGGTTACGCGAAAATATAAAAATCTAGAGGCAGAACTACAGGGACTTTTAGAAGAAGTATCTGTTCAGGAAAATCAACAGTTATATTCTACAGAAATTACTATTCCAGAGCGTTTATCTTGGCAGTGTTTCCAAACTCTTAAAGGTCATCAGGAAAATATTGGGGCGATCGATGTTAGTCCTGATGGTAAAATTATCGCTAGTGCGGGAGAAGATCAAACCATAAAACTTTGGCAGCGAGAAACGGGTAAATTAATTTATTCCTTTGTGGGAGTTAATGAACCGATCCAAACTCTGGCGATAAGTCCTAACGGTAAATCGATTATTGCTGGTGGATTAGATGGCAGAATTAGTCAGTGGCAATTAGACACTAAGCAGTATAAAAGTAGTTTTTTCGCTCGTGTCAATGCTCCCCATAGCCACCATGGTGTAATTTTACAATTAGCTTTTGCTGCCAATGAAAGATTTATTGTTAGCACTAGTAATGACAAAACTCTGCGAATCTGGGGTTATCATACAGGAGAATTAAAGCGAACTTTAATCGGTCATGAGGAGGCAGTTAATACCTGTGCTATTAGTCCCGATAGCCAAATTATTGCTAGTGGTAGTGATGATAAAACTATTAAATTATGGCGATTTGATCATAGTTATGCTTATCAAACTTTTATCGGTGACAGGGCAGCCGTTAACAGTTTAGCTTTTAGTAATGATGGTCAATATCTAATTAGTGGTGGTAGTGATAAAGTGATTAAAATCTGGGATATAAAGACAGGAGAAATTATTAAAAGTTGGCAGGCACACGAGCAGGCAATTATCAGTATTGCTATTAATCCTCATCGCCATCTAATTGCTAGTGCTTCCCGAACAGAAATTAAAATTTGGCAAGGACAAACAGGAGAATTAATTAAAACTTTACGGGGAACTGCTCCCTTAAAATTTAGTCCTGACGGTCAATTTTTAATTACAGGTAGTTATGGACATAAGGTAAAAATATGGTCAGAAATGTTAGGAGAATTAGAAATATTGCCCTCCGATTCCGAGGATTGGTGGGAGGTTTTAGAAATTTCTAAGAATGCCAGTTTTTCAGAAGTTAAACAAAGATATTATCAGCTTGCTCGTCAGTATCACCCCGATCACAATTCCTCCGCCATGGCGATTAAAATTATGCAAAAAATTAATCGAGCTTACGAGCGGTTTTTATTTTCTATCTCCCAACAGTAAAATTGTCAGCGTAGGTTCAAGTATTTAACTATCTTTCGATTCTCCCTTAATCCCCCCTTGATCCCCCCTTAATCCCCCCTTGATAAGGGGGGTATCTGATAATTTTTAACGCCTACCTACTTATCTCACCATTAAGATAAATGCTATAATTATTCGATTCAAGAGCCAAAAGTAAAACCAGAAATATAGAGAGCTTACTAACAAGCTCTCTATAAAGTTTAGGTCTTTTACCACTTATCTTCCAGACTAGGATCTGTTAGCAGTATTCAAGCTACCCACTTGAATATTCAGATTAATTTTTTGTCCTTCTCGGCTAATTTCTACGGGTAAATTATCGCCAATTTGAGTATTAGCCACAATTTCCTGAACTGCATCGGGATCGGTAACATTCTTACCACCTACAGACTTTAACACATCACCCGATCGCAATCCTGCTGCTGCGGCAGGAGAATCTCTCATCACCCGCACTAACAAGACACCAGAATCATCGGGGATAGTCCAATTATCAGCCATGGGACTATCGGCTAATTGTTCTTTTACCTCTGGGGTTAACTGTACCATTTGAACACCGAGATAGGGATGTTCCACCTTACCCGTGGCGATTAATTGTTCAGCGATTCTTTGGGCAGTTTTAATCGGAATAGCAAAACCTAAACCCTGGGCATTTTGAATGATAGCGGTGTTAACTCCGATAACTTCTCCCCGAGCATTTAACAAAGGTCCGCCGGAGTTTCCGGGGTTAATTGCCGCATCGGTTTGCAGGAAATCCACCCGTTTATCACTAGCACCAATTTGGGAGCCATTGCGTTCCTTGGCGCTAATAATCCCCGTGGTGACAGTGTTATCTAATCCCAAAGGATTACCGATAGCGATCGCCCATTCTCCCACCTGTAAACTATCAGAATTACCTAATTTAACCGTGGGTAAATTGCTCGTTTCCACCTGTACCACTGCCACATCAGTTAAAGGATCACTACCTAAGACTTTACCATCAATAGTGCGACCATCTTTGAGGGTGACAGTCACCTTATCTGCTCCCTCGACAACGTGAGCATTGGTGATAATTTTACCGTCATTACTGATAATAAATCCTGAACCCGTGCCTCTTTGAACTTGTCTCTCTCCTCGCTCCGGTATTTGGGAACCGAAGAAGCGACGGAAAACAGGATCGTTAGCAAATTCCGAAAAATCACCGCCTCCATTGACTTCCCTAGAAGCATTAATTCTTACCACCGCCGGCCCCACTTCTTGCACCACAGAAGCGACAAAATTGGTAGGAATAACCAGAGACGAGGGAGCGGCTGCGGCTGCTGTGGAGGGGCGAGGATTATTGGTAGCGGTGGCAATATTTTGGGCTAATTCTAGAGGATTTTGGCTGTAGGCGTAGGTGGCACCGATGCCTAACCCAGCACCCAAAACCAGTAAGGAGGAATAGGCAAAAAGTTTTTTCATTGCAGAAGATTTGGAGCGTTTGGGATTGCCTTCGTTGAGCGGGGAAATATTATCGTTAAAAATATTGCGAGTCATAGTTTTTATTGTTTAACCATTTTGAGAAGGGAATAAAAGTCAGTCCTAATAATCGTGGGTGTGAGAGGAGTGTTTCGGAAAACGGCTTGGGACTGACTATCTCTAATTTAGGTGGGGGATATGAACTTACTGTGACGCAGACATGAACTTTTGATTGCAAGCTCATTGTTTTATAGTTTTTGACAGCTATAAGCATTAATACGCATGGCACAAGTGAGATGCTCCTCAGCAGAATAGACTCACTACTATGGCACAATTTAATTTTTGGGTTGCATTAATTAACCTAATCTAGGGAAGATAACAATAGAAAAAACGGAATTGTGAGGATAGTTTTATGTTTTGTTAGCCTTTGGAATGCAGGAGAAAACCCAATAACCAACCGCTTGCTAAACCACTTAAATTTGTAACCGCAGGAATCAGAAAAATATTGAAAGGGCTAAAGTTTTTCCTGTCTAACTCCAATGCAGTACAACCCTGAGTAAATACTATTACCATGCTCCCTATTCCAGTTACTATTCCTCCAAGAACATTCCCTGACATAAGACTGAAAGTAATACCACCTATCAATCCAGGAAAAACAAAAAGCAAGAAAGGTGCAAACTGATTTGTATTTTCCCGGTGATAGAACCATGACCCGACCACTGCCGCAACCCAAGCCCCAGCCCCAGCCACAACCCCCCCAGCCCAAGCCACAACCACAGCCCCAGCCCAAGGCCAAGCCCAAACCCCAGCCCCAGCCACAGCCACAGCCGCAACCCAAGCCACAGCCACAGCCGCAACCCAAGCCACAGATATAGCCGCAACCCAAGACACAGCCCAAACCAAAGCCACAGCCGCAGCCTTAACCCCAGCCACAACCCCAGCCACAGCCAAAGCCGCAACCAAAGCCCCAGCCCCAGCCCCAGCCCCAGCTGCAGCCCCAGCCCAAACTTACCATCGTGCTGAATTGGCAGCTAAAGTGTAACCAATTACACCATAAACAAAAAACACACCGATTAACCAACCCCAGGGAAGAGCTTTGAGTTTTTTCTGAAGAGAATTATCAGAAGGGTTTGGGTTAACAGGGGCTTTTTTTTCAGCCTCTTTTGGCTCTTTCCTTGGCTGTGGGGGATTAACTTTTTCTTGACGATATTTCTTTTCTACAGGAGGCGGACGATATTTTTCTTCTACAGGAGGCGGTGGTAATTCCAATTGTTGTAACCAATCGGACATAGATTGAGGGCGGTTTTCTTTTTTCAAAGCCATCCCCAGAGTAATGGCTTTGTTAAGATGATCACTTAAATTAGGATTAATTTCTTTCGGTGATGTTAAGGGACGATTATCTAAACGGCGTTCCATTGAAGGAGTCGGTTTTTGTCCGGTGACAGCATAATAAAAAGTAGCCGCAAGCGTATAAACATCGACACTAGGTTTACGATTACTTGTAATGTTTTCTAAAGCTCTATCTTGACTTTGAAAGTGTTCTACAATCTGTTCATAGGGGGCAAAAGACAAATTAGCTCCTGAATTTGTGGAACTACTACCAGCCGGAATAATCTCTTTAGCAATGCCAAAATCAATCAAGATAGCATTCCCATTGGGTTGAATCATAATATTGCCAGGGTGAGCGTCTCGGTGTACCATTCCTGCTTGATGAACTGCCTCTAATGCGCTGCCAATTTGCCGAATATATTTTAAACATTCCGCTTCCGATAATTTTCCTTGAGTTTTCACCCTTTCCATCAAAGTTTGACCCTGAATAAAATCCATCACCAAACAGGGAACTTTATCTTCAGTAAAAAAATCGGAAATACGGACGATATGGGCATGGTGAGTCTGGGAAAATTTGGCTAACTTGCGTCCTTCCGCCTCAAATTGTCTAACATAATCCTCGTATTCCGTATCTCTTTTTTGCAAAATATCAGGAGTTTTGATCACCACTTCCAGGGTGAGTTGGCGATGACGTGCTTTATAGGTCAGGCCAAAACCTCCCCGTCCCAAGACCTCAAGGATCTCGTACTTGCCATTGTGGAGGAGTTGTCCCGCTTGCCAAACCATAGAATTTTGCAATAGTTGTTTTTATCATACCAAAAAATCTGCTTTTGTCTCAAAATTGGCTTATGTTTTGGTATTTGAGTTTGTAGGGGCGAAGCATTCGGATAAAAAATTTACGGTTTCAGCGATAGGTTATTGCCCAAATGCTTCGCCCTTACGGGAGTTTGGTGGTGCTTAAGTTTACACCAATGGCACGTCTTGCATCCCATTGTGGTTAGTGAGTTTATCGAACTGCAATCGTCTTTGATCCCCCCTTGATCCCCCCTTGATCCCCCCTTGATCCCCCCTTGATAAGGGGGGTTTGATCCCCCCTTAATCCCCCCTTGATAAGGGGGGTTTGATCCCCCCTTGATCCCCCCTTGATAAGGGGGGCATTTGATCCCCCCTTGATCCCCCCTTAATCCCCCCTTGATCCCCCCTTGATCGCCCCTTGATAAGGGGGGCATTTGATAATTTTTAACGCCTACCTACTTAGGAGAAGATGGGGGAGAAACTGTCGGAGTTGGTTGAGGTGTAAACTTTTGCTTCATCAATTCTGGTACACCTAAAGCCGTTAATAAAGTAGCAATCGCCGCGACACCAGCCCACACTAATGTCCAATTAATAACAATGGGTTGAGATATTTTAAATTGTTCTTTTTTGGGAATAGACAAACCTAAATCCTTAAACCATGCTTGCACTGACTGAGGACGTTTATCTGCGTCTAATTGCAATGCCCAAAGAATGGCTTTATTGATATTAGGGCTGATTTCTGAATTGTAGGTTTTCGGCTCAATTAAAGGCTGATGATCAATTTTTCGAGTCATCGCATCTTTTCTAGTCATCGCATTCACTGGAATTTTACCCGTTAAAAGCTCGTATAACACGGCTCCTAAACTATAAATATCGGTAAAAGCTCCGCGTTTATTATTAAGAAAATAACACTCAATAGGCGCAAAACCTGAGGCTAATTCCTGGGTACGAATTTTGGTTAATTCTTCATCAAAATCTAAGGCTAAACCAAAATCAATTAAGACCGCTTCTGGTTTACCAGTCCGAATCATAATGTTACCCGGTCGAATATCTCGATGCAGAAAACCGCGACTATGTACCACCATTAAAGCCTGTCCAATCTGCTCAATGTAGCGTAAGGCTTCTTTTTCTGGTAAAATTTTTGTTGATCGCCGATCTAAGGTCGTCCCATCAATATATTCCATAACCATGCAGTTAGCTTTACCCTCTGAAAATAACTCTTTAACTCGCACGATATGAGGATGATCACAACCTTTTAATTTACTCGCTTCCTGCCAAAAAAGTTTCTGTAAACGCTTAGACTCCCACAATTTAAAACCCACATCCCTCGGCGTTTTGATCACCACTGAATCACCATTGCGATCGCTGGCTCGATAGGTAATGCCAAATCTTCCTTCACCCAATACTTCCTGAATCCTGTACTGGCCATCTTTAATTTTCTTGCCCAGATCCCAAACCATTAACTCCTAGCTCCTCTGCTCACAAACATTAATTAAACTTATTTTAATAGCGATGTCATTTTCCTAGAAGTATAACCTAATGTGGTGTTAACGACCGACGACCGGCGACCCAATTAGATAAATTTGACCTAATCTTAGGTTTTATGGCTAGGATTATCTCTTGTCTTTTTTCTCCTCCTGTCTCCTCATCTAAGGGAAGATTTTTGATTTTTACAGGATTTCTATTAATCTTTCAGCAACTCTAAGCGATAACGATACAAAGCCACCGGACGATTCGGCGCTTGGAAAAAATCCGGCGATTGGGGAGAAAGATAAATGGCTGTCACCTGATCGCCTAGAATTTTATCGGCAGATAATAACTGATAGGCGGTGGTGGTTTCCACCTCATTAAGATAAGTGTTGGTTTCTCCCCGGAAAATTTGTTGACTGATTTCTGTGGCAATAAATTGATTTCGGCTAGGAGTTTCGCTATTTCTGGCAATTACGGTGGAAATTAGTTGATGAGCGCCGCGTAAAAAGGTAATCTGACGATTGGGATTATTAGGGTCAGTTTTTACCGATAATACCGATTGATTACCTAAGTAGGCCCGACTAATTGCTAAACCATTAAAGGATCGATCGGCCACAATTGATGGTTTACTGATAATGGTGGATAAAAAGGCAGCATTTATCGGTCTGGAAATAGCTTTCTCGATGAATCTCACCGGAAACTCGATCGATTGTTCCAGGTAACGACGATTACTTTCAAAACCAGGTGTGATAATCTGGGGAGAAAGAGGAGCGGTTAAATCGATTAGGGTACTGGTGACAGTCCAACTGCCCACCATCCAATCGGGATAAACTAAATCTCCGCTGGCAAAACTAACCACCGGTTTAGTCATCCAGCGAGGATAATTAGTTAAGCGATCGCTTAAATTTCCCGCTATAGATAATTCTAAATGGTTACTACAGCCTAGAATCAATACTAACAAGAACAAAATTATCCTTTGCATGGGTAAAAATATTTTTTAAGTAATATTCTTTAATTATGAACGATTTTATCAACTCCCAAGCCTTTAATCTCGATTCGGCAGTAATTCCCATCGCACCCACTGGTTTTAAATCCGGTTTTATTGGCATTATTGGTCGTCCTAATGTGGGCAAATCTACCCTGATGAATCAATTAGTGGGACAAAAAATCGCCATTACTTCCCCCATCGCTCAAACTACCCGCAACCGTTTGCGCGGCATTGTCACCGACGAGCGCTCCCAGATGATTTTTGTCGATACCCCCGGCATTCACAAACCCCATCACGAATTAGGCAAAGTTTTAGTTAAAAATGCCGAAAACGCCATAAATTCTGTAGATTTAGTTTTATTTGTTGTCGATAGTAGTAATTTTTTGGGCGGTGGCGATCGCTATATTGCCGATTTACTGACTAAAAACCAAACTCCCACGATTTTGGGGCTAAATAAAGCCGATCAGCAGCCGGAAGACCCGGAGCCTATCGACGATAGTTATCGCACCTTAGCGACGGAAAATAACTGGCCTCTGCTCAAGTTTTCGGCACTGGAGGGGACGGGAATCGAAGAACTGCAAAATCTGTTAACTGATTCCCTCGAAGTCGGTCCCTATTACTATCCCCCCGATTTAGTCACCGATCAGCCAGAAAGGTTTATTATGGGCGAATTAATCCGCGAACAGATTTTACTGCAAACCCGTCAGGAAATTCCCCATTCTGTGGCGGTGGTGATTGAACGCGTCGAGGAAACTCCCGCTTTAACCAAGGTTTTTGCCGCCATTAACGTGGAACGAGCTTCCCAAAAAGGGATCGTCATCGGTAAAAATGGCAGTATGTTAAAAGCGATCGGCTCTTCCGCTCGATCGGCTATTCAAAAGTTAATCGCTGGGGAGGTATATTTAAAGTTATTTGTGAAGGTAGAACCGAAATGGCGACAATCTCGCTCACTTTTAGCAGAATTTGGCTATCGCACCGAGGAGTGAATTGGGTTGTAGGGTGTGGGGTGTGGGGTGTAGGGTGTGGGGTGTGGGGTGTGGGGAAAAGGAAGAATAAATAAAAATAATCTCCTGAAGACTGAAGACTGATAATTTTCATTTTTGTAGTAGAATGGAGAGCCACTAATAACCGATTTCTGGAATAATGACCGATATTAAAACCCTAATTAAACAGGTACACCAAGAGGCAAAAAAAGAGGATTTTCCCATCGATACCCTGATTTACCAAGAGGCAAAAAAAGACCCCTTTGAACCGGTTTTGTATGCTGGTAATCTTGCTAGTCAGTTATGCTTTTTTGGCCGGGATTTAGGACGAGATGAAGTGTATGCAGGACAACCTTTGATCGGGGCTGCCGGTAGAATGGTAAGAGAGGGATTTTTTCAAGCTTGGCAGGGGAGAAAATCCCATGATCGTCAAGAGTTATTATCGGTGTGCGATCGAATTTTCCTAACTAATACAGTTCCCTACAAACCGCCGGGTAATAAAGCTTATTCTGGGGAAGTGAAAGATCGTTTTCGTCCATTTATAGAAAAACTGCTCGTTTTTTATTGGCAAGGTGATCATATCATTCCCCTTGGCACGGAAGCTTTTAAATGGTTTGAACCCTACGGTAAACCCAAAGAAGTAGATAAATTCTATCTTGATAAAGAACGCTTTACCAAAAAACTGCTAGTTACCCTTACCGCTACCGATGAAGATGGATTAAAACAGCAAAAGAAAGTGACTTTATTGCCTCTCCCCCATCCTTCTCCTCTCAATCAAAGATACTATGCTCTTTTTCCTGATTTATTACAAAAAAGATTAACTGAATTTGCCTTTTAACCGATGAGAATTTACGGCAATCGTCCCATAAAAACCCTAGCAGGACAATTAACCCGTCCGACGACAGCAAGGGTGCGAGAAGCTTTATTTAATATCTGGCAACAGAAATTATCCGGCTGTCGTTGGTTGGATCTTTGTGCGGGTAATGGTTCCATGGGTGCGGAAGCTTTATGTCGAGGTGCGAGTCTAGTAATCGGAATTGAACAATCAGGACGCGCTGGCGAAATTATTAAGGAAAATTGGCGCAATTTAGCAACTTCTCCCCAGCAATTCCAAGTAATTCGGGGGGATGTGCTGACAAAGTTAGCCACTTTAGCGGGGAAAAGTTTTGATTTAATTTATTTTGATCCTCCCTACGAAAGCGGGTTATATTTACCGGTACTAACTGCCATCTCTCAATCTAATTTATTAGATTCTCTGGGGGAAATTGCCGTGGAACATAATCCCAAATCTTGGCAAGCAATTAATCTAGAAGGTTTAACCATTTGTCGTCAAAAACGCTACGGCAATACTACCTTAACTTTTTATCAAAAAGCAGTTATCTCCTGACCACTGACTTGAAAGAGGGTGTAGGGTGTGGGGTGTGGGGTGTGGGGTGTGGGGTGATGGGGAAGTGGGGTGATGGGGAAGTGGGGTGTGGGGTGTGGGGTGTAGGGTGTGGGGAAAAGGAAGAATAAATAAAAATAATCTCCTGACTCCTGCCTCCTGACTCGGAGTCTCCTGCCGGAAATGGTCAATTTTATTTGGCAGCCTAGAAAAATTATTATTTCTCAACAAAATCACATAATTTGTCACTTTTCTTGACAATCATCCGGAGTAAAGCGAGAAACTTTCTGACAACCGCAGTTAATCGCCCCCTATTTAAGCTATTTAAAGAAAAATTAGGGTTTATTTCGATAAAATTAGCAGTAAATAGGCTATAGCTCCCTTAAAAACCTAAATCCCTTCTCCTAGTCCTTTTTTTGACCTAAAATTACCCCGAAGTTTCCTGACACGGCAGCCGAACTCTCTCCCCTTAACCCTTGCTGCTCCCCAGAATATCACCTATTTTTGGTATAAATTTATACCCGACTATTTTTGTCGGGTATATTTGACACCAAGATTTTGCCGGTGATAGGATGTGTGTAGATTCAGTTGACGGCAAGACAGGAAAATCATGACCCTAGCGACAAACATCAAAACCTCAAAATTCATCCCCACCTTTACCCGCTTGGTTTCTAAGGAAGGAGGGACTTCTTACCCCCTGAAAGCGCTGAATATCTGCGAAGAAACCTTTGCCCCCCTAGAAGTGGACTACGATTACGACCTCATCCGTCGCACCGTTACCAGAGAAAGCATTCAAGCAGGTCCCAATTCCATCTGGCGCTATCGTTCCTTTTTGCCGGTGGAAAGTGAAAATCCTATCGATGTGGGTACGGGTATGACTCCCCTAGTTAAATCCCACCGTTTAGCCCGGCGCTTGGGTCTAAAAAATCTCTACATTAAAAATGATGCCGTCAATATGCCCACTCTCAGCTTCAAAGATAGAGTGGTATCCGTCGCCCTTACCCGGGCCAAAGAATTAGGTTTTACTACCGTTTCCTGTGCTAGTACGGGAAATCTCGCCAATTCCACCGCCGCTATTGCTGCTCACGCCGGTTTAGACTGTTGTGTTTTCATTCCCTCCGATTTAGAAGCGGGTAAAATTCTTGGCACCCTAATCTATAATCCCACGGTAATGGCAGTTAAAGGCAATTACGATCAAGTTAACCGTCTCTGTTCAGAAGTGGGCAATACCTACGGTTGGGGTTTTGTCAACATCAATCTGCGTCCCTACTATTCCGAAGGTTCCAAAACTTTAGGCTTTGAGGTGGCTGAACAATTAGGCTGGAAACTCCCCGACCATATTGTCGCACCTTTAGCCAGTGGTTCCCTCTTTACCAAGATTTATAAAGGCTTCCAAGAATTCGTCAAAGTCGGTTTGGTGGCAGATAAAGCAGTGCGTTTTAGTGGCGCTCAAGCGGAGGGTTGTTCCCCCATTGCCCAAGCTTTCAAGGAAGGACGGGATTTTGTCGCCCCAGTTAAACCCAATACTATCGCCAAATCGATCGCTATTGGTAATCCCGCCGATGGTGTTTATGCCCTTGATATTGCCCGTAAAACCGGCGGTAATATTGAATCCGTCACCGATGCCGAAATTATCGAAGGTATTAAACTTTTGGCAGAAACGGAGGGCATTTTCACGGAAACCGCAGGCGGTACAACCATCGCCGTCTTGAAAAAATTAGTAGAAGCGGGTAAAATCGACCCTGAAGAAACCACAGTTGTTTATATCACTGGTAATGGTCTAAAAACCCAAGAAGCGGTACAGGGTTATATCGGTGAACCCCTGTTAATCGAACCGAAATTAGAAAGCTTTGAACGGGCCCTGGAACGTTCCCGCACCCTCGAACGCCTCGAATGGCAACAGGTTCTCGTCTAGAATTGATGTTCGGGGATGATGGGGCGATTATCCCCTTGCCTCATCTCCACAAGCAATTTAAATTTGCGCGCAGCTTACTGTCCTTTCCACTTTTTCCTTGATATCTATGGCCGTAAAAGTTCTCATTCCTACTCCCCTGCAAAAATTTACAGAAAATAAGGCTACCATCGAGTGTAGTGCTAGTAGTGTCGGTGATTTAATCGAATCCTTAGAAGCAAGTTTCCCCGGTATTAAGGCCCGCTTATGCGATGAAGAGGGCGCACCCCGGCGCTTTTTAAATTTCTACGTCAACAGTGAAGATATTCGCTTCCTCGATGGGACAAAAACTCCCTTAAAAGATGGCGATGAAGTCAGTATCGTTCCTGCGGTGGCTGGAGGTTAACCTCCCCATAAGTTTGTTTTCCGTCAATTGTAATTAAACCCCTAGAAAGTGATGTTTTCTGGGGGCTTTTCTTCAGGTAAGTTTTAGTTAGGGTTTGCTGAATAAATTTGAAATGTAGGCAAAGTAAAGGTTTTGGGGCTTTTCTCGCTCCCACAGGTGCAAGATTTTGAGAGAATCGTCGTTCAAAACCTTGCGTCTTCATCGGTCCGCGTCCTGTAGGGGCGAAGCATTCGGACAATAACCTATCGGTGAAAAGGTAGATTTTCTATCCGAATGCTTCGCCCCTACTTATTCAGCAAACCCTAGTTAGGGTTGCCAGAAAAACCTAATCTTTGTGTCCTTTGTGCCTTTGTGGTTGTTCATATTATTATAAGCTGAGACACATTTGGTCAATTGCCATAGAAGTTCTCATCTAAGATTTGCTCTGGCAAGAAAGGACAAATTTGAGGATAATCATTTTCTGGGGGAATCCGAACACCAAATTGAGCAAGTTTCCCTTCCTTAATTGCCACTTGACGAGCATCTGGATAAGCTTCTCGAATAGCAGTTTCTAGATAGGATTTCAGGGAAGGTGTATTGCGTAAGTTTTTCTCAATTCGCTGGCGATGCTCAATAATAGAACAATACCAGCTATCCTTCATTGATGGCGGTGCGTCCTGCTGTACTTTTAATTTGAGCAAATGAGCTAAAAGAATCATCAAATTACTTTCTAAAGTTCTTTTTTCCGATTTTCCCAACTCGGTTAACTCCTCAATTAAGTTATCAGTATCCAGCGCAGCAAATTCCCGCTTCTGTAGGTGGCTAATTGTTGTTGCGAGCCACAATTGAAAATCTTGTTCGTAGAGAGTTTTGGACATAGCGATAAGTTGTTCCTTCGAGTCAATAACTGCACTGATAACTAAGCGGCTACAATTCTCAAGGCGTTACTAATTTCTAGCTTCCCTTGTAGTTTACCAAAAAATCACCTAAAATGGAAACTAAGTAGGTAGGCGTTAAAAATTATCAGATGCCCCCCTTATTAAGGGGGGACTAAGGGGGGATCGGCACCCCCCTTATTAAGGGGGGATCGAACCTAAAATTTATCTTCAATTTAATTATAACCAGCTACTTATCTGTATCCCTTGCTGACTGCATCTGGCTCCCTACACCATTTTCTACTATCTTTGAGCAAACCGGCGAAAGATAAGGAGTTAAAACTATGCCTTTAAGTTGGAATGAAATTAAAAATCGCGCCATCGCTTTTCAAAAAGAGTGGGAAGGAGAGACTTCAGAAAAAGCAGAATCTCAATCTTTTTGGAATGATTTTTTTAATGTCTTTGGCATTTCACGGCGTAGGGTAGCCAGTTTTGAGCAACCGATAAAAAAAGCCGATAATAAACAGGGTTTTATTGATTTACTCTGGAAAGGAACGATTTTAGTTGAGCATAAATCGAAGGGGAAAGATTTAGAAAAAGCCACACAACAGGCTAAGGATTATTTTCCCAATTTAAAGGAACATGAGTTACCGCGTTATATTTTAGTCTCGGATTTTCAACGGTTTAAATTATATGATTTAGATTCGGGCAATCAATGGGAATTTGAATTAAGTAATTTTGTTGATAATGTTCATTTATTTGATTTTATTGCTGGTTACGAAAAGCGAGTTTATAAAGACGAAGATCCCGTCAATATTCAAGCGGCCGAGTTAATGGGAAAACTTCATGATTGCCTCAAAGAAATTGGTTATATGGGGCATAATTTAGAAGTTTATCTAGTGCGTTTATTATTTTGTTTATTTGCCGATGATACTGGTATTTTTAATAAGGGGATTTTCTGGGAATATATCGATTTACATACCAAAGAAGATGGCAGTGATTTGGCGATGCACATCGCTTATATTTTTCAGGTTTTGAATACACCAGAAGAAAAAAGATTAAAAAATCTCGATGAAAATTTAACTCAATTTCCCTACATAAATGGCAAGTTATTTGAGGAGTCATTACCCCTAGCGGCTTTTGATAGCAAGATGCGAGTCATGTTATTAGAAGCTTGTGCTTTTGATTGGGGAAAAATTTCCCCTGCTATTTTTGGCTCTATGTTTCAAGCGGTAATGAATCCAAAAGAGCGACGCAATTTAGGGGCGCATTATACCTCCGAGAAAAATATTCAAAAGGTGATTAAACCGTTATTTTTAGATGATTTACACAGAGAATTTGAGAAGGTTAAAGGCAATCGCAATAAATTACTAGAATTTCAGAAAAAGATTGCTAATTTATATTTTCTCGATCCTGCCTGTGGTTGCGGCAACTTTTTAATTATTACCTATCGAGAGTTACGAGATTTAGAGATTTTGGTATTACAAGAGTTAGATAAATTAGATAAAACGGGGCAGTTGGTAACAGATATTAGTACCATTATTCAGGTAGATGTCAATCAGTTTGCAGGTATTGAATACGATGAGTTTGCGGTGAGGGTGGCTGAGGTGGCAATGTGGTTAATTGATCATCAGATGAATATTAAAGTTAGTAATACTTTTGGTCAGTATTTTGTGCGTTTACCATTAAAGAAAGCGGCGAAAATTGTTCATGGAAATGCTTTGCGGATTGATTGGGAGGAAGTTATCTCAAAAGAGAAGCTCAATTTTATTTTAGGTAATCCTCCTTTTGTGGGGCATCATTACCAAAATTTTGATCAAAAAGAAGACTTAAAGCTAGTTCTTGATAAAATCATTGGATCAGGGGTTATGGATTATGTATCAGCATGGTTTTATAAATCTGCTCAATTTATTCAAAACACAAAAATTAAGGTGGGATTAGTGGCGACTAATTCTATTTCTCAAGGGGAACAATCATCTATCTTATGGAATGTTTTAATAAACGAATTTAATATCAGTATTCATTTTGCTCATAGAACTTTCAAATGGAGTAATGAAGCTAAAGGTAATGCTGCGGTTCATTGTGTGATTATTGGATTTGCTAGTTTTGAAGCTAATGAAAAATATCTATTCGACTATCAGACTATAACCAGTGAGCCGCTTTTAATAAAAGCCAAAAATATTAATCCTTACTTAATCAATGCAAACAATATTTTGGTTTTTAATCGAAAATATCCTCTCTGTAATGTCCCTAATATGATGTATGGAAATAAGCCAACAGATGGAGGTAATTTTATTTTATCTGAAGAAGAAAAAAATACTCTTGTCTCAAAAAATACTTTGGTAATTAAATTTATTAGACCTTTTATTAGTGCTAGAGAATTTTTAAATGGTGGCAAAAAATGGTGTTTGTGGCTACTCGATATTAAACCAAATGAACTCAAGAATATACCTGAAATTTTGGAGCGTGTGGAAGCCGTGAAACAATTCAGGTCAAAAAGTATTGCAGCTTCAACCCGGAACTATTCTTATCATTGTTTATTTCGACAAATAACGCAACCAAAATCAGACTATATTCTTGTACCTAGAACTACGTCAGAAAATAGAAAATACATTCCCATTGGCTTTTTTACTGCTGATAATATCGTAAGTGATACTTGTCAGTCTATTCCGAACGGCGATTTATATTTATTTGGTATCTTAACTTCAGAAATGCACATGGCATGGGTTAAATATGTTTGCGGAAGATTAAAAAGCGATTATCGCTACTCAAAAGATATTGTTTATAATAATTTTCCTTTTCCAGAAAATATCACCGACAAACAAAAACAAACCGTCGAAACTTGCGCTCAAGCTGTGCTAGATACTAGGGTAAAATATCCTGATAGTAGCCTTGCGGATTTATACGATCCTTTAACCATGCCTCCCCACTTGCTCAAAGCTCACCAAAAACTTGACAAAGCTGTTGATTTGTGTTATCGTCCCCAACCCTTTACCAGTGAATTAAACCGTATTGAATACCTTTTTGAACTCTATGAAAAATTAACCGCTCCCCTACTCCCTACCAGCAAACAAAAACCCTCGAAAAGAAAAAATCCTCAATAACGAAGAAAGGAGACAGGAGACTCCGAGACAGGAGATTATTTTTATTTATTCTCCCCATTTCCCCGCACCCCACACCCCACACCCCACTTCCCCATCACCCCATTTCCCCATCACCCCACACCCCACACCCCACACCCCACACCCCACACCCCATCACCCCATTCCCATCCCTAAGCGCCGCAATTCCGGAGATTATATAAAAAAACACCCAGAACAATCGGGGTGATGGACAATACTAAAGGTTGTGTAGGTCATCAGAAAAGCCCTGTCAGGGTAAAATACTATGAAACTAGCGTCACGAGTCAATCAAGTCACCCCCTCCCTTACCCTAGCTATCGACTCTCTGGCCAAGGAAATGAAGAAAAACGGCGAAGATGTCTGTAGTTTTAGCGCCGGGGAGCCAGATTTCGACACACCCACTCACATCAGAGCTGCCGCGAAAAAGGCCCTCGATGAGGGAAAAACTCGCTACGGACCGGCTGCCGGGGAAGCGGGGTTAAGAAAAGCCATCGCCGAGAAATTGCTGCGGGATAATCAACTAGCATACAATGCCGATAATGTCATCGTCACCAATGGCGGTAAACAGTCTCTCTACAATCTAATCATGGCGTTAATTGAAGCGGGGGACGAAGTAATTATTCCCGCACCCTACTGGTTGAGTTATCCTGAAATGGTGACGTTAGCGGGAGGAACATCGGTTATCGTCAATACTAGCCTAGAGAATCAGTATAAAATCACCCCCGAACAGCTAGAAGCGGCAATTACACCGAAAACTAAATTATTTGTTCTCAATTCCCCCTCTAATCCCACCGGTATTGTCTATACTCCCGAAGAAATCGCAGCTTTAGCAAAAATTGTGGTTGAAAAGGATATTTTAGTGGTTTCTGACGAAATCTACGAGAAAATCCTCTACGATGGCGCAATTCACCGCAGTATCGCTTCTTTTGGTCCGGAAATCTTTCAGCGCAGTATTATTAGTAATGGTTTTGCTAAAGCTTTCTCGATGACGGGGTGGCGCGTCGGTTATGTGGCAGCACCGGTGGAAATTGTCAAAGCTATGACTAAGATCCAAGGTCATAGTACCTCTAATGTCTGCACTTTTGCCCAATACGGTGCGATCGCTGCTTTAGAGAGTCCCCAAGATTGCATCGAGGAAATGGTCAAAGCTTTTAGCGAGCGCCGACAGTATATTTTAGAACGAGTGCGATCGCTCCCTGGACTCAATTGTCCTACTCCCAACGGTGCTTTTTATGTGTTTATCGATATTAGTCAAACTGGTTTAAAATCCCGGGATTTTTGTCAGAAACTCCTCGAAACCCAAAAAGTGGCTGCTATCCCCGGTATTGCTTTCGGTGCTGATGATTGTATTCGTCTTTCCTATGCTACAGACCTAAAGACGATTGAAAAAGGATTCGATCGCATTGATCAGTTTATCGGTACTTTGTAGGATGATTACTGTGTCTGTTAGGGTGAATTTTGTTCGCCCTTTTTTTGGGTTTTAACAGCCAATTATCTGTAATTTCTAGAGGTATTAAGATGAGTGGGATCAAGTTAGAAGATATTAGGGAAATTACCAAGAATCCTCAAGGAAAAGGATATTTAATTATCTTTAATGATAACAGAGTAATTATTTTATATAAAAAAAGAACTATTGCTGCTTTGCTAACTCTGATTAGGTATGGAGAAGGTTGTGAGAGCGATCTAACTAATGCGACCAATAATTTGCAAGAGATAAAAACTATACTCAAGGGTAAAATTTCTGAAAATTTAATTCAAGATTCCTATGCTGATGCTAATAAACCCTTTAGCGAACTTTGAAATGAAGAGGGATTTAATTTTATTTATGCTCCCCCAGGACAAAAAAGATTAGGCAGTCAAAAATATATTTTAGATAGTTCCGATCATCAACGACTTTTTACCACTACTAAACCACCGATTAGAACACCTCCCTCATCCCTAATTCAGAGAAATATCTTAGAACAACAAAAAAATAAATGTAATTTTTGTGGCTCAATTCTTAAAAAGAAAGAAAATATCAATCAAAATACCTATGCTAGGGATCGAGTGCGTTTAGTTTGGGATCATCGGATTCCCGTAGAAAAAGGTGGAAATAGTGCCGATGACAATTTTCAAGCTCTCTGCTTCTATTGTAATAAATGCAAATGGCAAATCTGTAATCTTTGTAACTATGCTCCTGATAAATGTTCAGAATGTGTCTTAGCTTTTCCTGAAGTAACTAAGATTATTTTCCCCAGTCAAGAAAATATTGAAGACCGGCTAAATCGAGCTAATTAAGTGATTTAGTAATATTTATACCAATATGTTTAATGACTGGGGGACAGACAGCGTTAGAAAGTTGTTTAATAGCAGCGGTGCGAGAAACAGGAAAATAATAATCATCGGGAAATCCCATTAATCTTTTTATTTCTAAGAGACTTAAATGTCTTCTTTCCTTGCTATACACTGGAATCATGGCACCACCACCGCTAACACTAACCGCAAAAGTAGGAAAGGGTTTTTGGATAGAAATTGCTCGGATGCCACTAGATCTCATTTGATAAATACAATTATCATAATCTACATTAACACTTGCCCTTTCAATACTTATTCTTGTTTTTGGCAGTTGAAAAGATAATTGTTCGGCAGTAATTCTGCCAGCATAATAATCAATATACTGCTGCCATTTTTCCGATATGGGAATTGAATAATCCCCCGGAACAATAATTTTTTCAATACCTACTTCTGCATGGCAAGGTTGGGGAAATTGAAAGTTTTTAATTCCTAAATCCTTGCGAAAAGCCAATAAAAAAAAGCGAGGTCTTGATTGAGGAATTTGGAAATATTTACTATCGATAACTGCATAAAAAGCCAGATAATTTATTTCCTTTAACTGGATTAATATATCTTTTAATATCTGCCCTTTATTTAAGCGCAGGATATTACTAACATTTTCAAGAAAGATAACTTTAGGCTTTTTTTCATGGCAAATTCTGAGAATTTCCTGAATGGCTAGTCCGCGACTGTCTTGCCAACCTTTTTGTTGTCCTGCTCTGGAAAATGGCTGACAGGGAAATCCCCCACAAAAAACCTCAAAATCGGGAAGTAAGCTAGGAATTAAAGCTTCAACATCTTGCGGTTTCATGGATTCATGAAAATTGTGATTGTAGGTTTTCACACAATCTGGGTTATTTTCGTTGCTAAAAACACATTGCCAACCGATTTGTTCAAGACCGAGACGAAAGCCACCAATTCCCGCATAAAAATCGGCAAAAGTCAAGCGACTATGGGTAAAATTTTTGTTAGCTGGACGAATAGGTAACTCGTTCATAATGTTGATTGAATAACCGAGAGTCTTATCTATTTTCTCAGATATTATTGTACTAGATGCCCAGGGGGACAGATGGACAGACAGGGGGAGAATGTGATTAACTTTCCCTAGGGGCTTTTGTTAAGTTACATTAAGCCCTACAATAAAATTCCAGTGAGTTAGACGAAATTCACTCGATCGCTTGGTTTTATCTGCTCCTAGCTGAGATAGAGAAAAGATAGCGCACCGAGAAACAGAAAACTTGAGCTACTCAAGCCTTCGTCAATACTGCCCTGTTATCCATCTTAAGTTATAACCTAGTGTCCCAAACCCTACCTAAACCTGCCCTAAAAAGAGAATTTTTGCCATTTACCCTACAGGATGTCCGTCTAGCTATCCCGGCCCGTTGCTTCCAATCAAGCGTTTTTCGCTCTTTAGCCTACTTTTTTTTTGATATTGGCATCATTACCCTGCTTTACTGGATAACTTACCAGATTAATCAAGCATGGTTCTTCCCCCTTTTTTGGTTTATGCAGGGAACCATGTTTTGGGCCTTATTTGTCGTCGGTCACGATTGCGGTCACGGTTCCTTTTCCCGTTATCGTTGGTTAAATAACTTAATAGGTCATCTCAGTCATACTCCTATTCTCGTACCTTTCCACGGTTGGCGCATCAGTCATCGCACCCATCACGCTAATACTGGCAATATCGACACCGATGAAAGTTGGTATCCCGTCACGGAAACCCAGTATAACAATATGGCTTGGTACGAAAAATTAGCTCGTTTTCAGCTAATTTTATTTGTTTATCCCCTTTATCTTTTCCGTCGTTCTCCTAATAAACAGGGGTCACATTTTACGCCCGAAAGCCCCCTCTTTCGCCCCTCGGAACGGTGGCAGGTACTGACTAGCACCGTTTGTTGTACCTTTATGTTAGGTCTATTAATCGGGGTGGGTATCAGCTACGGCTTTTGGTTTCTGTTTAACTACTACATCATGCCCTATATCGTCTTTGTGGTTTGGTTGGACCTAGTGACATTCCTACACCACACTGAAGATGATATTCCCTGGTATCGCGGTCAAGATTGGTACTTTCTCAAAGGAGCGCTTTCTACCATCGATCGCGATTATGGCATCTTTAATCCCATCCATCACCAAATTGGTACCCACGTCGCCCATCATATTTTTATCACTATTCCCCACTATCATCTCCAAGAAGCAACCGAGGCTATCCGTCCCGTCTTAGGAGACTATTATCGCGTCTCGAAAGAACCGATTTTCAGATCTCTCTGGCGGTCCTACCGCAATTGTCATTTTGTCAGTGACCAAGGCAGTAAGATTTTTTACCGCAAAAACTAATCCTGTCTTAGCTATCAAGAGGAAACGGCAGCAAAATCTGCCTCCTCCTCTCACACCGAGAATAGTTGCCAAAACTAGCGGTAAAGTCTTTGTCTTTATTTGATTCATTGGCAAGGAATTAAGCTGATGCAGTGAAATTGAACGACTTACAAAGGGAATGACATTGGCAGAATTGGCCAAGAATCAAACAAATATCCAAGCGGTTCTCTAGGATTTGATCATTTTGCTTTTCAACAGCTACTGGCAAGAGGATAGGCGTTGTCAGATGTAAAGATGAATCAAGCAAAAGTGTAGGGAACTGGAACATCCTTAAACTTAAGGTCATGAATTAGAAGCTTAAGGGAATTTTCTGATTTGCCTTCTCATCTCTTTATCTGACAACGCCTAGAACCAGCACAGGTTCGTCGAGTCCTACAGCTTGTAGCACCGTTATCTGTAAATATTCTCATTTTCAAGGTTTAATTGGGCAATAGCTCTATCAATTAAATCACAGTCCTAGGCTGGTTTTACGCAAGGAAACTCAACCCCTTCGTTTAACTGAATATATTCCGATATAATCAAAGACAGGTCATTGAACGTTGAGGAAATACCGTGAACATCAGCCTAGATTTACCTTCAGAGCTAGAGAATGAGTTATCTACAAAATCCTCCTAAAACAGGGCTAGAGCTAGTTGCTTATTGGGAAAGCGTTGGGGTTATTGGCTCCCCACCTGATAAGTACCTAAGCAAAATTAATTACACATTTCGATAAAGCTTTTGCCTCTTGCCTATTGCCTCTTGCCTGTCTTCACTAGGAAATTTATTTTGCATGACTACTTATTGCTTTTGGGCATAATAAACCCTTGGCACTTTCAACGTGAACCACTATCGAGTCATCCCGGGCTTGAGCATTGATTATGCTTGTGGAGTCCATCTGTTATCATCTTGGGTAGTTCTCTAAGGATTTAGTCCCTATGAAATGGCGAGTGATACTTGAACCCGATCCCGATACAAACGAATGGGCAATTTGGTGTCCGGAACTGCCCGGATGCACATCTGCCGGTATTGTAAAGTTTTGTAAAAAATATATGCAAATGACTGCAAACAACTGCTAATATGGTTAGTACAAGTTTACATTGCAGTTCACATGAAACTATCAGATTATGCTAAGAAAAAAGGGATCAGTTATGACACTGCTTGGAGAATGTGGAATCGAGGGCAGTTACAAGGAGAACGT
>NZ_JACJSV010000041.1 GCF_014698335.1 Microcystis viridis FACHB-1342
GAAACTAGGAGCAGATTTTTATTTTGCTACTCCTTATCATTCGTGGGAGAGGGGATTAAACGAGCATACCAATGGACTGTTAAGACAATTTTTCCCCAAGGGAACGAATTTTAAAATCGTTAAGCCAGAGGAGGTGGAAAGAGCCGTAAACTTGATTAACAATCGTCCTCGAAAATGTCTTGACTATCGTACCCCGAATGAGGTATTCTATAAAGGTAGATCAGACAGTGATGCAATTCAGACTTGAATTGGCCAAGCTAAAACCAATTTTTTCCCATTATCTCACCTTATTAGCTCCTAATCCCACGAAATGCCGTGAGGAAAATCCCTAGCTTTAGGTTGTCCGCGACTTTATAATCGTCTCGTCGCTAACGGTTTTGACTTTACCGATGACAAGTTAATCCGGTCAAGATTAGCTTAGAAGACTAAGAAGAAGCGAATTTTTGGGGTGAGAATTTACTTTTGTCAAAAATTATTACATATTCGCAACAAAATAAACTTTTTTGAGCAAATTAATGTACCCTAATTAGACAAGGCGATCAATTATTTTGGCCGCCGAGATTTTTAATCATTATAAGATTGTTTCCCTAATCGCCAAATTAACAATTACATACCGAAAAACAATGACAGCAGAATTTAAGTTTATTCCCCTGCAATTTCACTGGGTTGCTATCAATCCTAAACCGATTGGGGTTGTCTATTTTATCGGTGGTGCTTTCTTCGGCACTTTTCCCAATCTGTTCTATCGTTATCTGCTCAAACAAGTCTTTAAACGAGGCTATACCCTTATTGCTATTCCCTATCGTTTTACTTTTCGTCATTGGAATGTTTCCCTAGAAATGGTCAAAGATTTGATTGGATTGAGAAAGGCTATTTATGAAGAAGCTAAGTTTTTGGGCTATGAAGATAACCTTGAGTTGTATTTAGAAGATCCCACTGCTGGTAATCCTAATTATTTTTGGATGGGCCATAGTTTAGGGTGTAAATATATCTCCCTTTTAGAGGTTTTAAGTGATGTGGAAAACACAGAACTAGAACAGGTTTTGAGTGGTTGTGTCGGCAAAAATCAAGCCGAAGATATCCAAAAATCGCTGAATAATACCGATATTCATGCCGTATCTCTGAAAAATCAACCCTCGCTTTTACTGGCTCCTGTAATTGCTGGCATAGATAGCGCAATTCCCATAGCTGCCCTAGCTAAATTAGTGCAAAGTTTGGGTTTAGACGTACAGCCAAACGTGCAGGAAACCCGTTGTTTAATTAGCAATAGTAACCTATTTCGACTCTTGGAAATTATCGCCTTTGCTAAGGATATACAGGCTAAAGATACAGTAGCTTGGTTCATTAAAGAACTAAGTCAACAACTCTTAAAACCAGTAGTTCCCTTAGCCAATCGCACCCATCTAGCACCCCTTGGCTGGCGCAATGGCGACCAAGAATTAGCCGATAATGTGATTAAATCAATTCAGGAATTACGCGCTAAACTTATCTCCTGTTATCCCCAAAGTCAGGAAAAAGAGGAAGTCTTAATGAAGATGATTTCTGAACATTAATCAATTGAGGATAGGGAGAGGTTGCTAACAGTCAATATTGCCACCTGAATCGCTTTTTCGATGGCTTGTTGTTTGCTTTCTAAACTAATCCCTTCCTCTTTGTTTCTCTCGGCAATCACAGCACAAATACAAGCGGCAGTAAATCCATAAACCCCCGCCATTTTAAATAAAGTTCCCGCTTCCATTTCATAATTGAGAATATTTAAACGTCGATATTCTTCCGTAATTCCCTCTAAATGGCGCTGAAGATAAGGGTTAGCAGAAGACACAATTCTTTCCTGTCCTTCATAAAAACTATCCACAGAAGCGGTAATACCTAAATGATAATTTACTCCCAAAAATTGAGCCGATTTGACTAGAGCAACTGTCAAAAAAGGATCCGCCACTGCGGGATATTCCGGAGGAGCAATATCATTAGCTGCACCTTGCCTACATAAAGCCGCTTGCGAGATAATAATATCACCAATTTTTATTCTATTTTGAATTGCGCCACAAGTACCGATACGAATAATAGTTTTAATTCCCACCTGTATTAATTCATTAACCACAATACTCAAAGATGGCGCACCCATGCCACTGGTAGCCAGAAGAATTGGGGTAGAATTATCTAGATAGCCAAGATAACTATTTAATCCCCGATAATCCGATAGTAAACGTGCATTTTGTAAATAAGTTTCAGCAATATAGCGCGAGCGTTCTGGTTCCCCCGATAATAGGGTGATAGTCGGTTTTGCCGTGCCTAAATCCTCACTGCTAAAGTTGAGATGATAGGGTTTTTGGTGAGATAAGTTATTGGACATTGAAGTGAACTAAATACAGAAAAAAGGTAAGGAATTGATTTTCCTTACCTGATGATTGTACACTTTTGACAACAGAATTACACTTTTGCTGACTCTTTAACTAACTTATCCCAACCCAATTCCTTGAGGTTATTGTTGCGACGCAGGGGACGAGTAGCTAACTCTAAAATATCTCGCGCATTGGTAAAACCATGAATTTGAGCAAATGTAAATTCTACCGACCATTTAGTGTTAATTCCCCGCGCTTCTAAGGGATTTGCATGGGCCATTCCTGTAATCACTAAATCAGGTTTTAACTCGTAAATGCGCTGAATCTGATTGTAGTTATCAGGTTTTTCGATAATTTTCGGGATGGGAACACCCATATCATTACAGGTTTTTTCTAGTAATGCTAATTCGGCCGCTTGGTAGCGTTTATCCATGTAGGGAATACCGATTTCATCACAAGTCATCCCGCAACGAATTAGGAAACGTGCCAGAGAAATTTCTAGTAAATTATCCCCCATAAAGAAGACCGATTTACCGCGCACAAGTTGCAGATAATCCTCTAAACTTTCCCAAATTTTTGCCTCTCTTTCTTCTAATCCCTGGGGTTGTACTCCCAAAACCGAACAGATTTTTTCTATCCAAGCGCGGGTTCCATCCGGACCGATGGGGAAGGGTGCGCCAATTAATTTACACTTACGACGACGCATTAAAGTGGTGGCAGTTCGTGATAGAAAAGGATTGACACCAGCCACATAATAACCTTCTTCAATTACCGGTAATTCAGTAAAACGTTTGGCCGGCAACCAACCATCTATTTTAATTCCTTGTTTTTTTAATTCTAGGGTTAAATTAGTCACAATTGGGTCAGGAACAGAACCAAATAAAACTAAAGGATGATGGTCTTTATATTCCGATTCTTCCTGTTTAATTTCTTCTTTTTTACGTCCAAAAGTTAAGAGTTTCTGGATGGCATTCCGTTCTTCTTTTTCATCTTCATGCTTAACTTTTTCGGGACATTTATGCACCATGGAAGCGAGGACGGTATCTTCGCCTTGGGTAAAGGCATAATCTAAACCATTAGCGCGTGCTGTCACGATAGGAATACCGATTTCTGACTCTAGTTTCGGTGCTAATCCTTCTAAGTCCATTTTGATAATTTCGGTGGTACAAGTACCAATAAAAACGATAACGCTAGGGTTTCTATCTCGTTTAATTTGTAAGCAGAGGCGTTTTAGTTCTTCGTAGTCTTTTAGTTGAGCGGAAATATCCCCTTCTTCTAATTCGGCCATAGCATAACGTGGTTCGGCGAAAATCATCACCCCCATAGCATTTTGCAGGAAGTAACCACAGGTTTTTGTGCCGATAACAAGGAAGAAACTATCTTCGATTTTTTGGTATAACCAAGCAACACAGCTAATTGGACAAAAGGTGTGATAGTTGCCGGTTTCACAATCAAATTGTAAAGCGCTCGGTTCTTGAGTGGCGGTCATGTTGTTTGGTTCTCCTTTAACTTGGTTTATTTTGGTTTTCTCGTTGTAACTCTTGGCGGATTTTTTGCAGTACAGGATCCTCAGTAGGATATAAAGAATTACTTAATTCTCTTTCTTTCTTTTCTAGTCGTTTTTTCTCAGGATCAAAATTTAATCCTAAAACTTCTAGAAATTTGTTTCCATCGGAACTAAGCTGACAAAAGGGATACATCCACACTGATAATTGAGATTCTAAAACGGTCATTGCACCTATAATGATGTCAGCACTAGGACGTTTACCACCGTCGGGAGTTTTTCGCAACGAATCTTTAGAATCCATTAAAGACTTAATCCACGGTTGATTGTTTTGGTAGTAATCTAACCATTTATCTGGTAAGATTTTTAGCAATTCCTCAAAAATAATTACTTTGTTTTTTTCGACTGATAATTGTTTTTCTCGGAATCCGTTGAGATATTCAGTGTGCGAATTAGAAATCAGTAATTCTTTTTCCGATTTTTCCAACTCCTTTTTTTCAGAATCAAAATTTAGTCCTAAGACTTCTACCAGTTTGTCCCCATCGGAACTAAGTTGACAAAAGGGATACATCCACACTGATAACTTAGGTTCTAAAGCTGTTGCTGCCGCTATAATTATGTCAGCACTAGGACGTTTACCACCATCGGGAGTTTTTCGCCACCATCCTCTAGAATCCATTAAAGACTTAATCCAAGCTTGATTATTTTGGTAGTAATCTAACCATCGCCTCGGTAAGGTGGCTTTTAATTCCTCAAAGTTGCTCATTTTGTCCCCTTGACTGAATAATAATGTTCTCTCTATTAGAATTCCCAATGAGAGGGAAAAATTATCATCATCAAGTCCTCGATAAAATTCGTGGGTAGGGTGGGTTAGGTGACGATAAGTTAGGCTATTAACTAATAAGTTAATTCTTCGCCGTAACCCACCCAGAAAAAGAGTTTATTGGTGATTATTGGTGGGTTACGCTGTCCCTAACCCACCCTACAAAATAATCTAAACCATCATTAGATCTAATTCCGCCTCGGCGTTAACTTTGGGTTTATCAGCATTAAGATAGAAATCCGATAATAAAGTGAATAATTCCCGGTCGGCAGATTCTTTGGGAATAACTCCTTCTGGTTTGGCTAAAATCTGATCGGCAATGTTGAGATAATAGTCACAAACGTAACTTAACATCGGATCTTTGTCGGCCATTTCAAAGAGAGTTTGACCTTTAACTCTGGAGACGCGAATATCTTCAATTAAGGGTAAAACCTCTAACACTGGCATGGGAACATGATCCACATATTTATTAATTAAATCGCGTTTTGAGGTGCGATTACCAATTAATCCGGCTAGTCGCAGGGGATGGGTGCGCGCTTTTTCCCGGACGGAAGCGGCGATGCGATTGGCGGCAAAAAGAGCATCAAAGCCGTTATCTGTGACAATTATGCAGTAATCGGCGTAATTTAAGGGTGCGGCAAATCCTCCACAGACTACATCCCCCAAAACATCAAACAAAATCACGTCAAATTCATCAAAAGCGTTCAATTCTTTTAATAATTTCACCGTTTCTCCGACGACGTAACCGCCACAACCAGCACCGGCCGGGGGTCCACCCGCTTCCACACATTTGACTCCACCGTAACCTTCATAGATAACGTCTTCGGGCCAGATGTCTTCGTAGTGAAAATCTTTTTCTTGTAGGGTATCGATGATTGTGGGAATAAGAAAGCCTGTCAGGGTGAAAGTGCTATCATGCTTGGGGTCACAGCCTATTTGTAGGACTTTTTTGCCTCTTTTGGCTAAAGCAGCCGAAATATTACAGCTTGTTGTCGATTTACCGATGCCACCTTTTCCGTAGACTGCGAGTGTTAAAGGCATGGAAGTTCTCCTAAATGTACGCTTGAATGGTGAGTTTGTTTATCAGTGCTTTGATCGCAATTATTGACCATCTCCCCACCCCTTGGCAAGAGGCTCAATTTTTATCTGCTATAGCTAGAGTGAGAATAAAAGCTTAAAAATTAGATTAACAATTTTTTACAGCCTATAAAGTCTCTGAAATCGACAAAAACTTATAAAAACAGTTTTATTTATATATTTAATTTAAATACAAACAATAAACAAAAAACCGCCAAAGCTTTACAAAAACTCGATAAACAGGGTTTTACCGTGCCAAATCCAGATAAAAAAGGTCAAGATAGAGCCAGTCTAGAGACCGATGTCAGATTTTCGTGAATAATCATTACAATTTTCCTGGTCAGCAGATTAAATAAATCGATCCTGAGAAGGATGCCGAAAGGCTGTAGTACAATTAGAACAAAGTACCTGTAGGGTTTCCTATGCGAGTTAAGCAAAAAACGCTGACTACACTCTTATTAGAGAATAAAGCTCCTAAATATCGTCCTTTTCTGGGTTTTTTTCTGGCTGGGTTTCCTTTTCTGTTTTTAGCCTATGTAGTTTTTTCCCAGCGCGCTTATCTCGACTGCATTCGGTTAGGTACAAAAAGGATAGATTGTCAATATGTCCAAGAGTATAATTTTCCTATTTCTAGTCGGGAAAATTTTTCTTTAACTCACATTAAAGCTACGGCTGTCTATCAAGAAGTTTTTATCAGTGTTGAGCAGGAAAAAACTGTTAATAACACGGTTTTATTGGTCGGAAGAAATAACCATCTCTACATCGAGAATTTTCTAGATGTGCAGTCAGCTAGTGATTTTAAAACTCGATTTGAGAATTTTGTGAATAGATATCAAGCTCGGGAAATTATTTCCAAAAGTCCCCTAGATACCTTGTCAGCACTGCTAGAACAGCATCATAATTATCCCTATTATCTCTGGGGTATGTTATGCTTATTCTCTGGTCTATTGTTACTTTATGATGCCAGCTATCGGGAGAGTTATGTCTTTAATCAGGGTACCGCCACCCTAACCCGTAGGCGACAACATTTAATTTTTAGAAGTGAAAGCGATTATCTTCTAAAGAGAATTGTTGAGGCAAAGATAGAAGATTACAATGGCTTTTTAGAGTCTAATTACCGAGGGATTATTTTAATCTTATCCAACGGGGAAAAAATTATTCTCAATCGCCGGTTACTGGAATCTATCAGTAACGGAAAAAGGGAAGAAAAAATCCTAGCAATGATTGCCGAAAAGTTAAACTTAACTCAAGAAGACCTGTTAATCTAAGTAAATGCGCTCAAATTCTAGTTATTTAAAGTCTCTTTTTTTCGGTTTCCTATTGGTGACTGTGTTAGTTTATGTATTACGCGGCATGGGAATATTATCCTTTTTACCCGGAGGATTAATTTTGTTATTAATTCTCTCTTCCGTGGTGACGGGAATCCTCTACGGAATCGATAAAACCCGCCGTTTTTAGGAAAATATTGGCTCTTCCTTCCAGTCGAGATACTGGAATCACTTCAACAGAATTAAAATACAAATTATTTGGAGATAGACTTGGCTAATTATATTCTACTCAGACAAGCAGAACGCTCCTTAGAAAGGATGCCTAAAAATGATCAAATTCCTATTCTTGAAGCTTTAGATACTTTGATTTCGGATTCTACAAAATTAGATATTAAACCCCTTTACGGAAGAGATGAACTAAGATTGCGAGTAGATAAATATCGAGTGTGATTTTTTGAAGATAGAGATAACAATCTATAGGTCATTACAACTATTAAACCTCGCGGCGATGTCTATAAATAATACCAGAACTCTTTTCTAGAGTGCTGTTTCTCCTTTCGCCATAAGACAGTGATTCACAGAAGTAAGGAGTTTCTGGTGTTTTCCACTGTTTTACCGCTTCTCATGCTTAATATCGTCTTCCATAATGTCGAGGTTATAGCTCGTCTAGTAATTCTGGTGAAACCGTCTATTCGTGATATCATAGAGTTAGACTTCGACCATTTGGGAGAGGCAAACTATGATAGATTATAATTTAGACGCGGCGCATAGCATTCTCTGTATGCGACCTACATCTGCACTTGCGGCAGAAGATTTTGTCAAGATTGCAGAGGCAGTGGATCCCCACATTGAAGCCACTGGTGGCCTTGCTGGCGTGATCATTGAAGTTCCCGAGTTCACTGGTTGGGATAGTTTTGGTGCCTTGGTCGCCCATTTCCAGCTGATACGCGACCATCACAAGTACGTCAGTAAAGTTGCAGTGGTGACTGATTCCACTCTGGTTAAACTCATCGAAAGTCTGGCTTCCCACTTTGTCTCAGCTGAAGTTAGGCAGTTCCCTTGGGGGGAAACCGAGGTAGCGACCCAATGGATCTTGGGCGGTTCCTGATTCCCTTGCAGTACATTGACATCTCCAGCAATTAACCTCAATCTAGCCTGAATTTTGGAGATGTCTAATAAGTAGTCGTGCAAAATTAATTTCCTAGTCGAGACAGGAGACTCCGAGACGGGAGACGGGAGACAGCTATTAGGGATCGGATTTGAGTTTTCAGTTCACTGTTTCCTCACACCAGAAGTCTGACGGAGTAGTGGCTTAGATGTGTAATTAATTTTGCTTAGGTACTTACCAAATCGGTTTTTAATAGTATGATTGACTGCCAAGTTATGAATTGTTTTTCGCTTCTCCCTGCTCTTCTATGCCTTTTAACAGGATTTAGCCATAATCGGTGGAGTTGTTAGGTTTCCTTCCGAGGGACTAACCTACGAAACTCACCCCATCACCGGCCAATTGATTTTTTTAGAAAACCCTAATCAAAAAATCTCCCCGTAATAAGGGAGATTTTAGCCAATATCTAGAGTTATTCCCCGACAAATTACACTAATTTCAGATCGGGATAATTGGCGAGAATGTCATCTTGACTGAGAATATCACCCTCGCTTTGGGGGGTCCAAATCACTTCTACTGCTAAAAGTCGATCGCCTCCCATACTACCAATTTGTTGCAGGGCCTGTTTCAAGTCTTGGGAGTCATTAATTTTCGGTAGAGAAAATTTACCAACAATGCCGGCTAAAATAGTCACCAAAATATAGCCTTCCGGTGCGGTTTTAGCTAATTCCCCAGCCGATTCGGGTAAAATATTTTCTTGAGAACCTTGACGCAGTTGATTATTGTAATTAGTTAAGGTTTCCGCCGTTAGTTTACCGCGTTCGTTGAGAGACCACTGATTAAACTTCGCTTCTGCACTGCTGAGGCTGGTTTGTTGGCAATCGACGTTACCATAAACCCAGTATTCTGGATGACGTAACAGGGCGAGGGCCGATTCTTGTAAGACTTCGACTCGTCCCTCGGAGGTGCTAGTATCGACAGTTAGGGCGATTTGATTTAATTCTTGTTGCAGATAACGGGCATTAGCCAACAAACCCACCTGTACTTTAGCCACGGAGACGGTTTCATAACCGGATTCTATCGTCATACCATTCTCGTCACTGCCTCCACCATTACGGAAAGCATTAACGAGGAAGTTGGCAATAGCAAAAAAGATTAACAGAGAAATTAAGCCACCGCCACCACCACCCCAAAAGAAGGGTAAGAGGAAGGGAAAACCAATACCTCCACCGTAACCCGGGGAACTGTAACCACCACCTCTAGAAGGGCTAATACTGCGACTAGGGGCGCGAAAACTACCGCCACCCATTCTACCCCCCGATGCCGCCAAAGCACTGGGAATAGAACCGAAAATCAGCGTTGTCACTAATCCTAGAACTAATAACGGCTTGGCAAGCGATCGAACTTTAGTTAAAATTTTGTCAATCATAAGAACACCGAAGCAACCCTTTATTTACTAGCATAACCAGTTTATCGGTCAGGGATAGACAAATCTTGAATAGGGATAACCGAATCAGTTATCAGTGATCAGTTATCAGTTATCAGTTAGAAGGTGTTGGGTATTGAGATTTTAGGGTTTTGGGGTTTTTTAGTTGAATTCCCCCATTTCCCCATTTCCCCATTCCCCCATTCCCCCATTCCCCCATTTCCCCAAATTTATGACTTGGAATTTCTCCGCTCCCACGGATTCGGACTTAGGCGATCGCGAAGTACCCTTAGAAAATCATCATCTCTGGGGTAAAAGGATTGCTTTACTGGTGACAGGAGGGATTGCGGCCATGAAAGCGCCGCTAATTGCCCGATCTTTGCGGAAATTCGGGGCCACAGTCGTGGCTTTTGTCTCGGAAGAAGCTTTAAGATACGTCACTAAGGAAGCTTTGGAATGGAGTACGCTTAATCCCGTAATTAGCCAATTAACGGCAAAAGCAGAACATTTAAGCGATCAATCTCCCTTTGATCTTTATTTAGTCGCCCCTGCTACCTATAACACGATTAATAAGTTTCGTTACGGAATCGCTGACGGAGTGATCACTTCATGCTTGGCCTCGGCCTTGGGACGACTGGAAAAGGGAAAAACTAAAATTCTGCTCGTCCCCACCATGCACGGCAGTTTACATAATGCTATTCTGAGCGAATCTTTGCAAACTCTTGATCGCTTGGGAGTCGAGATTATGCCACCCCGGGATGATTACGGTAAACACAATCTCCCCGGGGAAAAAGAGATTACCGTGGCAGCCTGTGGGATTCTCAGTGATTCTGTCCTGAAAAATATGCCGATTTTAGTCACCGGTGGACCCACACCCGTGATTATCGATAATATTCGTCGTTTAACCAATCGTTTTACTGGACAATTAGGGGCCGCTATTGCAGAAGAATTATACCTGCGCGGGGCCAAGGTGCAGTTAATCCACGGACGGGGCAGCTATACACCCCCCGCTTATTTACCCCACGAAATTATTGAAACTTATGACGAGTATCTAGGGAAGGTTATGGGAGAATTAGAGAGTAAAGATTATAAATTTGGGATTTTTTCGGCGGCAGTGGCAGATTATCGCTTAGAAAGCCCTTTTTCTGGTAAGATTCCCAGTGGAGGGCAGTTAAATCTTAATTTTGTGCCGACGGAAAAAGTGATTGACAAGGTGAGAGAAAATTTTCCCGATTTAGAGATGGTGACTTTCAAGTATCAGGAGGGAGTCAGTCAGGAGGAGTTACTGGAAATCGCCCGTAAACGCCTAGAAAAGGGCTATCAGGCCGTCATTGCTAATAGGGGTGAGGAAAAGGGCGATCACGGGGAACAGGTGGCTTATTTGGTCACAAAAGCGGCATTGAGGAAATTTATCGGCAAAAAAGCGATCGCTATTGGTATCGCCGAATATTTAGAAGAGCGAGCCAAAAATGTTACAATCAAAAAAATTTAATATTTTTTAATATTAATTTGCAAAAATTTAGGGTAATACAGTCATGGGTAACATCAACTTCGTCAAAGAGAATAAGATCGTGGTAGCGGCAGATGGAGCGAATTTACGAGAGAAAGCAATCCAGAATGGCGTTGATATCTACACTTTTGGCGGTAAATTGATGAATTGTGGCGGTTACGGTCAGTGTGGTACTTGTATAGTGGCAATTGTCGAGGGGATGGAAAATCTCTCCGCTAGAACCGACTTTGAGCAGCGCTGTCTGAAGAAAAAACCCGAAAATTATCGTTTAGCCTGTCAAACCATGGTTAATGGCCCTATTAGCGTCCAAACTAAACCAAAATAGCATTTATCGGTTTTTTAGCTGCGGCCTGGTCGGTGATCACTGATCACCGATCACTAATACAAACTAACTAGGAACAATATTTAAGAAAGCATCGAAGTCTTTTAATGCTTCTTGGAATTGATTAGCAGCGAGACTAGCATCTTTTTCTTTGGCTGCCGCATCGATACGTTCAAAGTGAACGAAAAGATTTTTCGCTAACTGCTTGGCTTTTTCTTGGTCTTTGGGCAGTAAATTACGCGATAATCCTACCATTTCCTGACGCAATTGCCCCAAAGGGCCGTGGATATAGGTGCGAGTATCTACCCAATTTTTGTCAGCGATGAGGTCTTGCAAAACGCTCATTTTTTGGCGAAATCCTTCTATGGGTTGGATGTAAACCTGTAACTGTTCGATTTTTTGCGGACTATAGACGGTGGGGATAGTTGCTTGGGGACCACTGCAGCTAACCAGCAGCGTAGTAACTAGGACTAAAACTAGGGAAATAATCGAGCGAAGACGTGGCATTGGTTTATATGTACTATTTAACAAACTATTGACGTTCTCTCCCGATAACCAGTCAAGCTATCGGGACGATTTTTACTTTATCAGGTTGTGGGATTCCCAAATCAGATTTTACTCCCAACGACCTTGACAGTAACTCGGTGCTATTGGACGATAATCAGCAATTTTGCCTCTGATCCCCCCTTAATCCCCCCTTGATAAGGGGGGTGTCTGATAATTTTTAACACCTACCTACTTATTAACTAGAGCTTATCAAATTGTCTCATAAAAGCTCGATCGATCCGATCTTTCCATAACCATAATAACGGTGATTGCCAGCCAAAACCGCCCCAAGATGCGATCGCTTTTTGGTCTCCTGTGCCGATTAAACTCAGATAATTTTTCTGGGGAAAATAGGGTTTTAGGGGCTGATTTTGCAGAATTCTTGCTAAATTATCGAACAGGGGTTTTCCTTGTCGGACGGCAAAAACTCCCGCTTTCGGACGGGGATAATCTGGAATCGTGGCAATATCTCCCACGGCAAAAATATGGGGATGGGAAAGAGATTGCAGATAATTATTCACTAAAATAAACCCTTTTTCATCTGTCTGTAATCCTGACGCTTTAATCCAACTAGGGGCCGAGGCAGCCGTTACCCAAATTGTATAATCCGTGGGCAAAACTAACCCCGATGAACAGATAATCTGATCTGCTTGCACTGCCGTCACATCCGTTGATAAATATAATCTAATTCCCCTTTGTTTAAAAATATTCTCTAAACGTTGACCGACCCAATTATTATGGTTCGGTAGTAGTTTTTTTCCTCGATGAATTAGAGACAAATTCAAATTACCGCTAGAGTTGAGAATTTTGGCCAAACGGGACTGCATATTTAAAGCTAATTCGACTCCGCCCGCGCCTCCACCAACAATGACGATATTTAGAGGATTATTCGGGTTATTAACCGCTTTTTTCAGGATTTCTTGCCATCCTTCCCGAAAAATCGGCACTGGTTTGGCGGGGATAGCGTACTCTTTAGCACCGATAACATTATCCACTGCTGGGATGCTGCCGATATCAATCGAGAGATAATCAAAGGGAATCGGTGAAGAATCATTACAAATTACTTGACATTTTTCCGTATCTATGAAACTAGCTTTAGCCAAACAGAATTGCGCTTGAGAATACCTAGCTAGAGAAGGTAAATCGATATGAGTCTCGGCAAAATCATAAAAACCGGCGATGTGGCCAGGTAACATTCCCGAATAGGGGGTATGGGTGACATCGCTAATTAAAGTTAATTGAACGTTTTTTAGGGGTGATTGCCCCCAAAGACGAAGCGCGATCGCATGACTATGGCCACCACCGATAAAAACTAGACGCTTGACTAAATCCATAAAAAAAGGGGATTGCTGCCGGAAAAGTTAAATTCTAATGAATATATCTTCTGACACAGAAATTCTGTTGCAAGATCGAGGGTAGATAGACAAAAACTCAAGACATCGGGGCCAGGAACTTTTAACCAATGACAGTCAATTGGGATTTTGATCTTTTCGGACTCGATATTCTTAAGCAAATTCTATCTAGTATCTTCGCTTCCCAATAGAGAGAAGTCTATGCAAGAAGTTTATATCGTGGCCGCTGTCCGGACTCCAATTGGTCGTTTTGGTGGGGGATTAATGGGATTATCCCCGGCCGATTTAGGGGCAACAGTGATGAAATCCGCCCTAGAAATCGCTAATTTGCCCCCAGAAGCCCTAGATTTGTACATTTTCGGCAATGTTTTGGGATCGGGCCACGGCCAACTCATCCCTCGACAAGCGGCGATTAAAGCGGGAATTCCCGTAAGCGTGGACGGATATCGGGTGGATATGGTTTGTTCTTCGGGAATGATTGCCGTTAGTAACGCTGCTACCTCGATTCGCGCCGGAGAAGCGGATCTCGTCCTCGCTGGTGGTATTGAATCCATGTCCCAAACTGGCTTTTTTCTCTCCCATCGGGCCCGGTGGGGTTATAAATTCCTTATGGGTGCGCCGGAACAATTAACCGACCTATTACTGCACGATGGCTTAACCGATGCTACCACGACTGAGGGCATGGGTTCCCAAGTTGATCGCCTCTGTCTAGATCGCGGGGTTTCTCGGCAAGCATTAGACGAAATTGCCGCCTTATCCCACCAAAGAGCGGCCACAGCCACAGAAAAAGGCTGGTTTAAGGGCGAAATCGTGCCAATTGAGCTTAAATCTAAGAAAGGTTCCACAATTCTTGATCAAGATGAGGGTATTCGTTCCGATAGTACCCCGGAAGGTTTAGGAAAACTGCGGCCGGCTTTTAATCCGTCGGGAGTTTTAACCGCAGGGAATAGTAGTCAGATTTCCGATGGGGCCGCCGCTATCCTTTTAGCCAGTCAAAAAGCTGTGGATCAGTACGGTTTAAAACCAATTGCCAAAATCCTTGGCGGCGCTGTGGGTGCTGGCAAAACCGATCGCTTCCCAGAATTCCCCGTCCTAGCGGTGAAAAAATTGCTGGCATCTTTAGATAAAACGATCGAAGATTTCGATTTAGTGGAAAATAACGAAGCTTTTGCCTTAAATAATCTGCTTTTTGAGATGGATCTGGGGTTAGCGAGGGAAAAACAAAACGTTCACGGTGGTGCGATCGCCTTGGGTCATCCCATCGGCGCTTCCGGAGCGCGAATTCTGGTGACGTTAATTAACGCGTTGAAAGTACAGGATAAAACCCTCGGTATGGGGGCCATCTGTCATGGGACCGGTGGCGGAACAGCGATCGCAATTGAAAGAGTTTAGGAGGAAAAAGCTATGGTATCTCTGGGACTAGAGGAGAAAGTTATCGTCGTTACCGGCGGAAATCGAGGCATTGGGGCGGCTATTGTCTCTCTTTTGATAGAATTGGGGGCCAAGGTGGCCTACACGGATTTAGCCACGGATAATCCCCAGGGTTTAGGCATTGTCGCCGACGTGACTAAGTTGGAATCTATGGAAGCGGCAGCTCAACAAATTGAAGCGGAATTGGGACCAGTGTACGGCATCGTCGCTAACGCGGGGATTACCAGAGATAACTTTTTCGCTAAATTAACGCCGCTAGATTGGGATTTAGTGATTAATGTCAACCTAAAAGGGGTTAATCACACGATTAAACCGTTTATTGAGGGAATGTATGAACGACAAGCGGGATCGATCGTTTGTATTAGTTCTATTTCCGGTGATCGCGGTAATGCCGGCCAAACTAATTATGCGGCCACAAAAGCGGCAGTTATCGGTTTAGTCAAATCCTTAGCGCGAGAAGCTGCCCGTTATAATATTCGCGCCAATGCGATTGCGCCAGGGTTTATTAACACGGAAATGACTTTAGCGATTCCCGATAAAGTTCGCGATAAAATCACCGCCGAAATTCCCTGTCGTCGCTTCGGTGAACCCGCAGATATCGCCTGGGCAACTGCCTATTTGCTCTCTCCTGTTGCCAGCAGTTATGTCTCTGGAGAAGTCCTCAGAGTTAATGGGGCTCATCACACCTAATCAGTTATCAGTTATCAGTTATCTAATTCAAAGATGGAAAATGTGTTGGTTATTGTCCCTGCTAAGTTGCTTGATAGTAGCATAAATCTATGAAATTTCAATGGGATCAAGACAAGGCAAATAACAACATCAAAAAACATAGTATATCTTTTGAAGAAGCAGTGACCGTATTTGGGGATTCATTGGCCGTAACGATTTTAGATCCCGATCATTCAGTGGGCGAGTTTCGTTTTCTGACGATAGGACAGTCAAAATCACAAAAGCTGTTAGTCATATCCCATACAGAAAGAGAAAATGAGATTCGCTTAATTAGCGCCCGTTTAGCTAGTAAACAGGAGAGAAAAAATTATGAATCAGGAGTCTGAAGAAACGGTTAATGACGAGATGCGGACTGAATATGACTTTTCTGGTGGTATTCGTGGCAAATATTATGAAGCTTATCGACAGGCTAGTAATGTGATCATTCTCGATCCCGATGTGGCGGAAATTTTTCAAGATTCAGCCTCAGTCAATGAAGCGTTAAGATTACTAGCAAAAATTGCCAAGTCTGGAAAAATATGACTTATCAGTTATCAGTTATCGGGTGTAGGGTGGGTTAGTAAACTAGCGAAATCAGCGTTAAAGGAAAAGGGCAAAAATAATGGATAAACCGACACAAGCTTGGAGTGAGATGGCCGCCGATTACGTCAATCTTTGGACGGAAACCGGGGCAAAAATGTGGTCAAGTTGGTTTGATATGATGGGGGCGATACCGACTCCTATGGGCAATATTAAACCAGAATTGCAAGAGGCAACCCAGCGCTATTTTGATAATCGGGATTTATTGATCAAATTCCTAAAATTATCGATGGAAGCTTGGGAAAGTATCTTTCCGAAAATGCAAACAGGAGAAGACTGGCAAACAATTTTAGATAATTATACCCAACAGATGCGCGGTCAACTGAATAGTTTTACTACTACCACTTCCCAAAGTAGTCAAGATGTCAGTCAACTATGGACAATTTACCTGCAACAATTACAAAGTCTCAATCATTTATGGTTCGATCCTTTCGTCCTGTCAAATGACACAATAACCAAAGCTTGGTTAGGTAACACTTCTTCCTTGATCGAACTCAATAATATCTATTGGCAGAAGTTTTATGATGAAACTTTTGGCCAATGGTTACAGATGCCTTTATTGGGATTGCCACGAGAATTTAACCGCAAATTACTCGATAGTTTTGAAACTTGGCGCGTTCTTTATCAAGCTAGTATTAACTATCAAATTGTGCTGGCTGATATTCAAGTTAAATCCTTTGAAGCTTTAACTAAAAAATTAGTTTTCCTAGCAGAAAAAGGTCAACCTGTCAAGAATTGGCGAGAATTTCAAGATGTGTGGAGTGTCGTCGCTGATGATATTTTTGAAAAGGCTTTTTGTCAACCAGAAAACCTAAAAGTAAGGGGAAAATTTATTAATTCCCTCAATGATTATCGCCTCAAACAGCAGGATTTAATGGAAATTTACCTGCGATCGATGAATCTGCCTACCCGCAGCGAAGTCGATGAAATTCATCGGACTATCTATGAATTACGCAAAGAGGTAAAAAGTCTCAAAAAAACTTTAGGAGAAAAAAAAGCAGTAGAAAGTAACAATTAGTTAATTGTGCTTGACAATAAGTTATCAGTTATCAGTTATCAGTTATCAGTTATAATCCCCACTTCCACACTTTTCTAGGAGAATTAAATTATGTGGCCATTTTTGACGCAAGTAAAACTGGAAGATTTTACCCAAGATTATCTAGAATTAACTCAGAAAAATCTCAAAGGTTTAGACAATCTCAAACGAGTTAAAGAAGAAGATATTGAGTGTGGAGTCTCGGAAAAAGAAGCAGTTTATCGGGAAGATAAAATCATTCTCTACCACTTTAAACCCGTGGTCGAAAAACCCTTCGAGATTCCCTTGCTGATGGTTTATGCTTTGGTCAATCGTCCCTACATGGTAGATTTACAGGAAGGGCGTTCTTTAGTAGCAAATCTGCTGAAATTAGGCTTAGATATCTACTTAATTGATTGGGGATATCCCACCAGAAGCGATCGCTGGTTAACCCTTGATGATTATATCAATGGTTATGTGGATAATTGCGTCGATTTTATTCGTCAAAGTCACCATCTCGACAAAATTAATCTGTTAGGAATCTGTCAGGGGGGAACCTTTAGTTTATGCTATAGTTCCCTCTATCCCGATAAGGTAAAAAATCTGGTGACAATGGTGACACCGGTGGACTTTTATCAAACCGAGACCCTCTTAAATATGCGCGGGGGGTGTTCCTTGGGAGCCGAAGCATTAGACATCGATTTAATGGTAGATACCATGGGCAATATTCCGGGAGATTTTCTCAACTTAGAGTTTCTGGAATTGAAACCTTTACAGTTAGGTTATCAGAAATACCTCGATTTTCCTGACATCATGGAAGACGAATCAAAATTAGTTAATTTTCTGCGTATGGAAAAATGGATTTTTGATAGTCCCGACCAAGCGGGAGAATCCTACCGACAGTTTCTCAAGGATTTCTATCAGCAAAATAAACTGATTAAAGGGGAAGTGATGTTAGGAGATAAACGGGTAGATTTACACAATCTGACCATGCCAATTCTCAATCTTTACGCAGATAAAGATCACCTTGTGCCTCCCGCTTCTTCCCTCGCTTTAGGGAATTATATCGGTACTTCTGACTATACCGCTTGTGCTTTCCCCGTCGGACATATCGGAATGTATGTCAGTGGCAAAGTGCAACGGGATTTACCCCCCGCTATTAGCGATTGGTTGAAAGCAAGAGGTTAACAATCCTCGCAGCTATCCCCTTTTCCCAGTTTGGGAGAGGGGTGTAACACAATACAACACATCGATAAAAAAACATCTACGGGCAGTAAAATAAACTTTTGTAACAGAGGATGTTAAGCACTGTTGCAAGATCGGGCAGAATCGGAGGATATCGTTCCTTTCGGCTAAACCCCTGTGGTACACTGCAAAGCGTACTCGCTCGTAAGTATGTAGGAGAAAACCTGAGTGTTAAGAGTCGCTGTTGTGGGTTCAGGGCCGGCCGGTTCTTCGGCGGCAGAAACATTAGCTAAAGCAGGCATTGAAACCTATTTATTTGAACGCAAATTAGATAATGCTAAACCCTGTGGTGGAGCGATTCCTCTCTGTATGGTGAGCGAATTTGACCTACCTCCTGAAATTATTGATCGCCGGGTGAGAAAAATGAAAATGATCTCCCCCTCGAACGTCGAAGTCGATATTAATCTCGATAATCAAGACGAATATATCGGAATGTGTCGTCGGGAAGTCCTCGACGGTTTTATGAGAGAACGCGCCCATAAATTAGGAGCGCATTTAATCAACGGAACCGTTTACGGTCTCGACATTCCCACCAATAGCACCGATCCCTATACCCTACACTACGCCGATCACTCCCACGGCAATTCCCAAGGGGAAATGAAATCTCTGAAGGTGGATATGGTTATCGGCGCCGACGGTGCTAATTCTCGCATTGCCAAAGCTATTGATGCCGGGGATTACAACTATGCGATCGCTTTCCAAGAACGCATCCGTCTTCCCCAAGATAAAATGGCCTACTACGAAGATCTGGCCGAAATGTATGTAGGAAAAGACGTATCCCCCGACTTCTACGCTTGGGTATTCCCCAAATACGATCACGTCGCCGTCGGTACTGGCACAATGAAGGTCAATAAAGCCATGATTAAAGACCTACAAGCTGGTATTCGCGCTCGCGCGGCCCATCGTCTGGAAGGAGGCGAAATCATCCGCGTGGAGGCTCACCCCATCCCCGAACATCCCCGTCCTCGTCGTGTAGTCGGTCGTGTGGCCCTCGTTGGCGATGCTGCGGGAACAGTTACTAAGTCTTCGGGAGAAGGCATCTATTTCGCCGCTAAATCAGCGCGGATGTGTGCGGAAACCATTGTCGAAGTCACCAACGGTGGCCAACGTATTCCCACAGAGGACGAGTTAAAACTCTACCTCAAGCGTTGGGATAAGAAATACGGTATGACCTATCTGGTATTAGATATCCTGCAACGGGTTTTCTACCGTACCGATGCCACCCGGGAAGCTTTTGTGGAAATGTGTTCCGATAAGGATGTACAGAAGATGACTTTTGACAGTTATCTCTATAAAACCGTTGTTCCCGCTAATCCTCTCGTACAGATGAAGATTACTGCTAAAACCATCGGTTCTCTCCTGCGCGGTAACGCTTTGGCCCCTTAAAATCCATTGATAACCGGAAAACCCAATCTCCTCATGGCGGTGGTTGGGTTTTCTTTTGGGTTGTTTCTTCCTGTCTTCTCTAATTCAAATAAAAATATCGAAAAAATATTTGATAAGCTGTTCATAATTTAAATGCGCGGGCAGCTGACAGTACAGTTTATGCCCTTTTGTTAAAGGGGAAGTCAAGATATATGGTGTAAATGCGCTACTATTTAATGGCAAAGCCGTCCTCAAGAGACGGGGTTTCGGACTCAATTTTTCGATGACCAGAGTAAATGCGAAGTTAATTATTCATGGGGGAGCGAGTTCCCTAGAGGATAAAGGTGGTTTAGAATCAGTGCGCGATTCTCTCCGGGGGATTGTTAAGAATATTTACAACCTCCTTGACAATGGTGCTAGTGCTGTGGAAGCGGTGACAAAAGGATGTATGTTACTGGAGGATGAACCGCGATTTAATGCTGGGACCGGTTCGGTGGTGCAATCGGACGGTCAGGTGCGAATGAGTGCAGCCTTGATGGATGGTCGTCACCAGCGTTTAAGCGGTGTCATTAACGTCTCGCGGGTACAGAATCCCATTAGCCTGGCTCAATTTCTCCAAAGTCAAGAGGATCGCATTCTCTCGGAAATTGGGGCTGCAGATCTGGCCCGAGAATTACAAATTCCCCTCTATGATCCCCTAACCGATTATCGGATTCAAGAATGGATGGAAGAAAGAAAGACGAACTTTAATCGCAAAATGGCCCGTTTATTCGCCGATTCGTCAGCACAACGGGGAACTATCGGGGTGGTGGCCCTTGATCAGCAAGGAGACATCGCCGCCGGAACTTCTACCGGGGGGAAGGGATTAGAAAGAATCGGTCGCGTTAGTGACAGTGCCATGCCGGCCGGCAATTATGCCAATCCATGGGCCGGAGTAAGTTGTACGGGGGTCGGGGAAGATATTATCGATGAGTGTTTAGCCGCTAAGGTGGTCATTCGCGTCACCGATGGTTTTTCCCTCGCCGCTGCCGTGGAGAAATCGATGCACGAATCCCAAACTAATGGTCGGGATCTGGGCATGATTTCCCTTGATCGTCAGGGTAATATTGTTTGGGGGAAAACGGCGGAAATTCTCTTGGCTGCCTATCACGACGGTCAGGCGATCGGTGATACCCTAGAATGGCACGGTGAAAACGCGGGTTTAATCGGTCATGTCACCGTCGGATAGTGGAACAAACTGCGATCGAGCCTAGTCCTTTTGGTTAATCTGTGCAAGATACTTCTTTGCGAAAAATCTCCGTGTGGCAATATATTATCCCTATTTTTGACCCCGATGTGAAAAACTGGTCAGCCGAAGCGCGATTATTGCGCTGGATGACTTTTTTGTGGCTGTTAGTCGGGTTAGTCGTGCTTTTTTCTGCTTCCTACGCTCTGGCTGACAGTCGCTTTGATAACGGACTATACTATTTTGTCCGCCAATTAATCTGGCTTTGGATTGGCCTAATTGGCTTTAATTTCCTGGTGCGATTGCCGATCGAGAAACTCCTCAAAATCGCCCCCTGGATGATTTTATTAGTTTTAGGATTAATTTTGATCACTCTCATCCCCGGTTTGGGAGCTAATATCAACGGTGCCACCCGTTGGATTAAAATCGGGCCGATTCTCTTGCAACCGTCGGAATTTATGAAACCGTTTCTTGTCCTGCAAGGAGCGGCAGTTTTCGGTGGATGGCCGCGTTTAAATGTCAATCAACGGTTAACTTGGATCGCTATTTTTGGGCTAATTCTAGCCAGCATTCTCTTACAACCTAACTTGAGTACCACTGCTCTGTGTGGTATAACTCTCTGGCTGATCGCTCTTGCCTCCGGTCTGCCTTTATCCTACATGACCAGCACCGCTTTACTGGGTTTAACTATGGCTGTGGTTAGTGTTACTTTCCGCGAATACCAGAGAAAACGGATTTTATCTTTCCTAGACCCCTGGCAGGATCCCCGGGGGGACGGTTATCAATTAGTGCAGAGTTTACTGGCGATCGGTTCTGGCGGAACCACTGGCAGCGGTTACGGTTTATCCCAACAAAAATTATTTTATCTACCCTTCCCAGATACGGATTTTATTTTCGCTGTCTTTGGCGAGGAATTTGGTTTTATTGGCGGTATTTTACTGTTAATCATGCTATTTCTCTACGCTACTCTCGCCCTGATCGTGGCGGTTAAATGTCGTCATCGCATCAAAAAATTAGTGGCGATCGGGGCGATGGTAATTTTAATCGGTCAATCCCTGTTAAATATCGGTGTGGCCACTGGTTCTTTACCCACTACGGGCCTACCTTTCCCTCTCTTTAGCTATGGCGGCAGTTCCAGTTTAGCCAGTCTCTTTTTAGCCGCCCTCTTAATCCGGGTGGCCAGGGAAGAAAATGACCCCGATCCAGTTCCCACCAGTAAAAAAAGTCCTCAGAAAACTGTCTCGGTTTTCAGTCATCAGTGATGGATTGGGAATTATGAAGTGGGGTGTGGGAAGAATAAATAAAAATAATCTCCTATCTCCTGACTTCTGACTCCTAACCCGATATTGGTCAAAGATAAGTAAAAATTATTGATTGATACCAAAAACTTGAGAATATTTAAATTAACATTCCGCAATATTTACAAATTCTTAAAAATTAATTGAGAAAGATTTTTATTTAACAACGATGTTATCATGGTTACAGCGATTTTACTGAATTTCATAGTGGGCAGTTCTGTGCTTTTTTGGACAGCAACGCTTGAAACCCTTGCCACAGCTAGAAGTTAATCCTAATCAAGACGGGTAAATTAGTCAATTTCACCCACAACGATGATCTTTTTTTTGTGTAGTTTTATTGCAAAAAAAAAGTTTTTTTGACAAAAAGCACAAAGTATGATGCTGTCAACGGACTTCGTGGGTGTTGAGGGGAGAGAGGGGAGAAGGAGAGCAGAGAGAATAAATAAAAACAATCTCCTGATTACTGATCACTGATTACTGATTACTGATCACTGATTAGGTGTCACCTGATCGATAACCTTGAGAGTGCCGTCATCATTAACAGTCCAGACATCGTAACTACCGACCACATCGCCATTTTCATCGATATCCACATTGCCACTGGCCCCCTGATAGTTAATATCTTCGCCTTTGCGAATCATTTCCATGGCTTGACAAGCATCGGTTACTTCCGTCCCAGGACCATTAGCCACCTCACGAATCTTGCTTTGAATCCCTTCACCAGTGTTAGATTTAGCCGCCTCAGCTGCTAACATCAATAAAATCGCCGCGTCCCAAGTATGGGGAACAAAAGCAGTGACATCCTTGCCAGTTTTTTCTTTCCAGAGGCTAGTAAAAGCGCTTAAAGCTTGACCGTCGGCCCCGGGGACAGTGCCTAGGGCCCCAGCAATAATTGACTTACCATCGGTTCCTTTGCCCACCTGTTTGGTGAAATCTTCCGAATAAACCCCATCAGTGAGGAGGACGGTAACTCCTTTGGTCAACCCCTGTTTATAGGCCGCTTGTAGCAATAAACTGCCCGTTTCAGCGTAAAGGACTGCCGCTACAGCATCCGGTTGGTTAGCGAAGGCAGCCGCCGCTTCACTATCGAGAGTGGCAGCTTTCGGGTCATAACGGACGGGATTTTGCTTATTAGTGATCGTGCCACCTAATTTATCGAAAGCGCTCACGAATTCCCGTTCAAATCCGACTCCATAATCGTTATTGATCACGACGGTGGCCACATTTTGAAAACCCTTTTTCTTAGCTAGGACTGCTAAAGCTTGAGCTTGGTAGGTATCAGGGGGAGCCGTCCGCGCCCAAAAACCTTTAAAATCGCCTTTTTTCGCCCTGTCAGTAAATACAGGACTGGTGCTACCCGGAGAGACTAACATAACTTTATTTCTCACCGCCACATCGACGGCTGCTCCCGAGACGCTACTGGCAAAGGAACCGATCACACCAGCTACTTTATCCACCTCCGCTAGTTTGGTCATCGCTGAAGCACCGGCGGCGGGATCGGTTTGGTCATCTTCTTTCACCAGGGTGACGGGTTTGCCATTGACTCCACCACAGGCATTGATAGTCTCCACCGCTAGGGCGGCTGCTTCGGGCATATTTTGACCAATAGCGGCTAAATCTCCAGTAATGGGCAGTAAAGCCCCTAATTTTAGTCCCTCATCACCGGGAGCAGTGGTGGTGGGACTAGAGGCAGTGTTATCGGGGGTTTGGGCATTATTACAAGCGGTTAAAAAATTAGCTAAGAGGCTGATGCTCAGGGTTAAGGCTAGGGGCGATCGAATATATCTCTGCATGGCAGTAAAATCAAGGATGAGTTAAGGTTGCAAGGCTGAAAAACCCGGACTGGGAAAATTCTAATCGATGTTAGCATTCTCTCCAAATCAAACAGGTTTTCATCTTAATTTAGATATTGATGGAAAAAATGGCTAATTTGTTCGATCTATGCCGTCGGGTGTGGGGTGTGGGAAGTTTTTTCAGTGTTGCCAAAGGCACGGCGTAGCCGTCCAGTGATCAGTAAACAGTAAACAGTGAACAGTGAACAGTGAACTGAAAACGGTTCTTTTTGTTTGTGTTAGGCAATGGAGAGGGTTATAAGGGATGAAACCCTTATATAGAAAGACATTGATGGGATCTTGGTCAATTATTTTCCCCCTCTAACGAACTAATCAATTAAGTCTCTTGCCAGATAAGAATTTAGTCGATTTATGCCACCCGATCGAAGCAGACCAAGTAACGAAGAATCCTGAAAACTCGCATCTGATAACTGGTAACTGATAACTGATAACTGAAAACCCCACTTAGGAAGCTTTGGCTAAAACGGTCTTCTGGTTTAAAAACTGAATTGCCGTTTGGTATTGACTATCTTTTTCGGTGCCGATTTCCTGATATGTGATCGGTTCCTGTGCCACCACTTGATCGGGCATAATTCCTAACTTATGAATATCATGGTGAGCGGGAGTTTCATATTTCGCCACGGTAATCGCTAATCCTGCCCCATCGGGTAACTCGAATAGGGACTGAATTAATCCCTTACCGAAAGTCTTTTCTCCCACTAAAACCCCTCGTTGATTGTCCTGTAATGCTCCGGCTAAAATCTCGCTGGCACTGGCGGTTCCCTGATTGACTAAAACGACTAAAGGCGAGTCGGTTAAAGCATTGCCAGAAGCGGCAAAACTATCGGCAATTCCCTCGCGATTAACCGTATAAACGATCGTTCCCTGATTAATCCACATCCGAGCGATTTCTATGCCCGCTTGCAGTAAACCACCGGGGTTATTTCTTAAATCTAAAATATAACCCTTGGCTCCTTGTTTTTGTAAGTTCGTCACAGCTTCCGAGACTTCTTTGGCAGCGTTAGCACTAAATTGATTTAAACGCACATAACCGATGGGCAAGGAACTAGAATTTTTATCTAAAACCGCCACCACTGGACTTAAAGAAATGCGTTGGCGGGTTAAAGATAGGGTTTTTGGTTGACTTTTTTGATCGGGAAGAATGACTAAGGAAACTTCTGTTCCGGGTGTCCCGCGCATTTTGGATGCTGCTGCATCGAGGGTTAAAGTAGTGGTATCGATACCATCAATAAACAAAATGCGATCGTGGCTAGTTAAACCAGCGGCCTCAGCAGGAGAACCAGCAAGGGGGGCAACCACTTCTAAGTAACCATTGTCAGGATTGATATTAATTTGCAGTCCTACCCCCGATAATTCCCCCGTGGTGCTAATTTGTAGGTTATGGTATTGATCCGGTCGCAAGAGACGGGTAAAAGGTTCATCGAGAGTGGCTAACATCTGTTCGATCGCATTATAGGCCGCCGTCCGATCGTTAAGGGGTTTTTTGATGAATTGTTCCCGCACCTGCCACCAGTTTTGATGATTAAAGGTGTCATCATAATAGGATTGGTTGACTAATCGCCAAGATTGCAGTAATAATTTTTGTTCTTCGCTAAAGGCGGCTGCTGTGGGTGTCCATGCCATCCAAGTCAGACAAAACCAAAATCCCACCAATAATCCCGCCCACAACGATTTTTTTCTCATCTTGCTTCTCTTATAAATCCAGTGCTGATCTGCTGATTATTTTCAGTATAGTCTTTTCTCTGAAATCGATTCGGCTCTCCCGGGTTTGGTGGATAAAATGTATTCTAAGATACAGTCCTGTGGCCGAGCGCGTAGAGCGAACCACAGAGACACAAAGGACACAAAGATCGATCGTTCCTGATAAAAAAGAGGGTAGTTATGGTTAACTACCCCAAAAAATTCTACTAGATCGGTGCCATTAAGCGATCGCTTAATTGTTCAGCCACTAGACAGCCACAACTTTTTTGCTGACTTGGGTTAATTGCCCTTTAGCATATTTGGCTGCGTAGTCATCGAGGGACATTTGTTTGATTTTGCTGGCGTTACCGGCGGTACCAAATTGTTGATAGCGATCGGCACAAACTTTCTGCATATAGGTGATCGAGGGTTTCAGGAAGGAACGGGGATCAAACTCTTTCGGGTTGCTGAATAGTGCTTCACGAACTGCGGCAGTAATTGCTAAACGGCAGTCGGTGTCGATATTGATTTTACGCACACCACTCTTGATGCCTTTTTGGATTTCTTCCACGGGAACACCGTAGGTTTCAGGGATAGCGCCACCGAATTGGTTGATTAATTCGAGGAGATCTTCGGGAACCGAGGAAGAACCGTGCATAACCAAGTGAGTATTGGGTAAGCGGTTATGAATTTCTTCAATACGGCTAATAGCGAGAATTTCGCCGGTGGGTTTGCGGGTAAATTTGTAAGCGCCGTGGCTAGTACCAATGGCTACTGCTAAAGCATCTACTTGGGTTCTTTCGACGAAATCCACCGCTTCATCGGGATCGGTTAACAGCATCGAGTGATCTAATTCTCCCTCAAAACCGTGACCGTCTTCTGCTTCTCCTTTACCGGTTTCTAAGGAACCTAAACAACCGAGTTCCCCTTCCACACTAGCACCGATCGAGTGGGCAACTTTTACTACTTCAGCAGTAACGTTAACGTTATACTCGTAGGTGGCGGGAGTTTTAGCATCCGCTTCTAAGGAACCATCCATCATGACGCTGGTGAAACCGTTACGGATCGCCGAGTAGCAGGTGGCGGGTTCGTTACCGTGATCTTGGTGCATCACGATGGGGATATGAGGATAGGTTTCCACCGCGGCGGTGATCAAGTGACGCAGGAAGTTTTCCCCTGCATATTTGCGCGCACCGCGAGAAGCTTGTAGGATAACGGGGCTGTCGGTGGCTGCCGCCGCTTGCATGATCGCTTGGATCTGCTCCATATTATTTACGTTAAAAGCGGGGATGCCATATCCGTTCTCAGCCGCGTGATCCAACAATAACCGCATGGGGACGAGTGCCATATCCTTTACTCCTTAATCTATTTCTTGTTTTTTGTCTCTTTAAATTCAAGAAAGTTAATTCTCTTACCTGTTAATCTTAAGATAGTTTTTACACTTTGACGATCCCCAAAAAAAATTTTTCTAGGTTTCGTCCTAAGATGACCACAATCTCCGTTGCGCTGGTCCTTTAAGTAGTTCGTGTGTATCAAATAGCAGTCGGGGAATCGGCAATTTTTCCGGGCAGCGAGGTAAACAATCGCCGCATTCAGTACAATTATTCGCCTTGCGTCCGGGGAACCAATGACCGGCATTTTCCAGCATTCGATAGCGATACTGGCCAAAATCGGTCATTTCGTAAGCTACTGCCAGATTCCGCAGTCTCAACACTTCAGGGATATTAATATTTTCGGGACAGGGTAAACATTGATAACATTGGCTACATAAATCTGTAGCCAATTTATCGGTTAAATGTGCCTCTAAACGCTTAAAAACGGCAAGTTCTGCCGCATCTAGGGGCTGATCTTCTTCGCATACGTTGATAATTGCCTCTAATTCCTCTGGTATCGCTGCCCCGACGCTGAGGGTAGTAATGCGCGGATCGCTCAATAAAAAGCGATAATTTAGCTCTAAGGGTGAAAAAGGGGCGCATAATTCCTCTAGCTTCTTGGGAGGTCTGTGGAGACTACCTCCCTTATCAGCAGGGGAGATAATAAACACACCCATGTCCTTGGCTTGGGCTAAAGCGATCGCCGGTTGCTGTCTTTGCCAAAAAAAATAGTAATGGATATTGACAAAAGCGAAGAAATCTGTATTGATCGTCTCCAGAATAATTTCTAGGGGTGCATGGGTAGAAAAGCCAATATGACCGATTTTTCCAGCTTCTTGGGCCATAAAAACGGCTTTCATGCAGCCTTGGGGGTCTTTAATCCAGTTTAAATGCTCGCGGGTGTTAATACCGTGAATTGCTAGACAATCGAGGTAATTTAATTGTAATCGTTCTAGGGATTCGCCGATCGCTTTTTCCATAGTTTGGCGATCGGGAGTGGGGACTAATTTCGTAGTCAGATAAACCCGCTCCCGCACCCCTTGACGCTGCAGGTAACGACCGAGAAAAACTTCGCTATTACCGTAACCTCTGGCTGTTTCTAGGTGATTAATCCCCAATTCTAAGGCGCGATCGAGTGTTGCGGCAAATACCGACTCTGAGGACAAACAGCGCATTGTCCCCAGAGAAAACAGCGAAAATTGCCAATTAGTACGGCCAAATCGTCGATAACGCATTGATTCAGTTACCAGTTACCAGTTACCAGTTACCAGTTACCAGTTAAGTAGGTAACCTCAGTTCGGGATAAGCTAAAACCCTGATGCTACCGTAGCCTGAAACTCCTATTCTTTCGTGGAAGCTATGGCAAAATTCCCTTATCCCGAACTGACGTTAAGATACAGTCTTATGGGCGAGTGAGTGGAACGAACCACTCCAGACACAAAGGACACAGAGATCGATCACTACTATATAAGTTAAACTTATCACACAAAGAATAAGACAGCCACTGATAGAGCTTACAGTATAGTGATTAATAGAAGCATTTTGCAAAGAATTATCGAGATAAAGAATGGATATTCGATCGACTGACACCTCGCTCCTTACTTGGACAGGAGATACTTTAGCCCTAGGTTTACCAGAAGGAGCCATAGAGATTGCAGGAGAATTGGCAGAATTGAACGATAAACTGGGGGGAATCCTAGAGGATCTCATCTCCGAGACGGAATTCGAGGGAAAATTAGGCAGCAGTGCGGCGACTCGTCTAGGTGGTGGGGGTCCGATTCGCAAATTAATCCTGGTGGGATTGGGAAAAACTGCCGATTTCGACCTGCAAACCCTGCGTCTAGCGGCCGCCGCCATCGCTCGTCTGGCCAAACAACAAAAAAGCCAAGCTCTGGCCATCAGTTTACCGGTAGTTGGGGATCAGTCCGCCACTGCCGGAGCAATCACGGAAGGGCTGCTGCTGGCCAATCATCAGGATACCCGCTTCAAGTCCACTAAGGAGGAAAAAGGAGCCAAATTAGCAACCGTCGAGTTATTGGGTTTAGGAGAGCAAGCATCTGCGATCGCCAAGGCCGAGCAGATCTGTTCTGGGGTGATTCTGGCCAGAGAATTAGTCAATGCTCCCGCGAACACCGTCACCCCCCTAACCATGGCAGAAACCGCCGAGCAAATTGCCAGCGAATACGGATTAAGTCTTAATATTCTGGAACAGGAAGAATGCGAAAGCTTGGGTATGGGAGCCTTCCTAGGAGTAGCCAAAGCCTCGGATATTCCCCCGAAATTCATCCATTTAATCTATAAACCCCAAGGAACCCCGAAACGTAAACTAGCAATCGTTGGCAAAAGTTTAACCTTTGATTCCGGCGGTTTGAATATTAAAGGGGCCGGCAGTGGCATCGAAACCATGAAAATGGACATGGGGGGTGGTGCCGCCACCCTAGGCGCGGCCAAGGCGATCGCCCAATTACAGCCAGAAGTGGAAGTACACTTTATCTGTCCGGCTACGGAAAATATGATTAGTGGTCGCGCTATGCACCCCGGGGACATTTTAACCGCTTCTAACGGCAAAACTATTGAAGTCAATAACACCGATGCCGAGGGACGATTAACCCTGGCCGATGGCTTGGTTTTTGCGGAAAAATTAGAGGTAGATGCGATCGTGGATCTAGCCACTTTAACTGGGGCCTGTGTCATCGCTTTGGGGGACGATATTGCCGGTTTATGGAGTAGCGATGAGAGTCTCGCTGCTCAACTCCAAGAGGCCGCTAAATTAGCCGGCGAAAAATTCTGGCCAATGCCTCTAGAAGAAAAATATTTCGAGGGTCTGAAGTCTCCAATTGCCGATATGAAAAACACTGGCCCGCGCCCCGGCGGTTCCATTACAGCCGCTTTATTTTTGAAGCAATTCATTAATAATACTCCCTGGCTCCACCTAGATATCGCAGGACCCGTCTGGTCCGACAAAGAAAATGGCGTTAATAATTCCGGGGCCACTGGTTTTCCCGTCCGCACTCTAGTTAATTGGGTAATGGCCAATAATTAAGTTATCGGTGATCGGTAAGCGGTATTAAGTGAGGAGTATTTTCACTGATTACTGTTTACTGATCCCTGAAAAATCTGCCCCACCCCTGACCCCTATCTCAAGGTCGCGAGAGGACTCCCGTTAAACTGCGTAGCGGTTAACGGGAGATGAATCGCGACCAGAATGAAACTAACGCGGTAGCGTTTCCACTTTCGGGGAGTTTTGGTTCTCGACGTATTTTTTTAGTTGTTCGACAGTAACGTCGCCACAACTAGCCACGAAATAAGCTCCCGCCCAAAAATAGGGTTTGTTGTCGAAATACTTTGCCGCCAAATCTGGAAATTCTTGTCTAATTAAGCGACTACTAACTGTTTTAAGGTTAGCGATTAGTTTGGTCCATGATTGTAATCAGTTGAAATATTGGGCGGTAAGTGTTACAATTTAACTATACATCACATCACGAAGCTAACGACAGTGATAACGCTTACCTATCAGTACAAACTAAAGGTAAACAAGAAACAGGAACGAGAGATTGTCCACATTCTTGATGTTTGCAAAAGCGTTTATAATTACGCGCTCTCGGAACGGAAAGATTGGTTACACTCTCGAAAGTGTCTTGCGGATCGTTGTTCGTTAGTTTCCGAGTACATAATTCCTGCGGATGACCCCTATCCAAATTACTTCGTTCAAGCTAAAAATCTAACGGAAGCTAAAAAAATCTATCCGATATTAAAGACGGTTAACGCTCAAGTCTTACAGCAAGTCTTAAAAACTGTAGATAAAGCTTTTGACCATATAAAATCGAAAGGCTTCGGCTTTCCTAGATTCAAGAAAAAGATGCGAAGTTTTATTTTTCCCACGCTGTCAAAAAACTTCTTAGGTGACGAATACTTAAATTTTCCACAATTGGGAAAAATTCGGATTAGGAAATCCAGAAAGTACCCGTCTGGGTTTGAGCCTAAACAAGCTCGAATTATCCAAAAAGCGTCGGGATTTTACGTTTTGGTTTCTTTCCAATCTACGGAATTAGTTCCCGATATGACAGTAGGGAAGACCTGTTTAGGAATTGACGCGGGAATTGAGAGTTTTGTCGCTACTTCACGGGGAGATTTAATCAAAGCCCCTCGATTTTTGTTGAAAGTACAGAGTAAGCTTAAATTGCTACAAAGACGCTTGAAACATCAAGTCAAAGGCTCGAACAATTGGTTAAAACTCCAAGATAAGATAGCGAGATTACACGAAAAAGTGTCTAATACTCGTAGAGATTGGCATTTTAAGTTAGCTCATTACCTTTGCGATCTCGCTGATAATATCTTTGTTGAAGATATTAACTTCGTTTCCTGGTCTAGAGGGATCGTTAGAAAACAATCTCTGGATTCAGGTATCGGTAGTTTTATTAACGAGATATTACCGTTTGTCGCTTGGAAACGGGGAAAATATTATCTTAAGGTTGATAAAAACGGAACCTCGCAAGAGTGTCCGAATTGTGGCGCAATTACTGGTAAAAAAGCGTTATCGGAAAGAGTTCACTGGTGTGATTCTTGCGGCCACATTGAACCGAGAGATACGGCATCAGCGAAGGTAATTGAGAACCGAGGAAAAAACGCGGTCGGACTGACCGTGTTAGAAAACGCTCGCGGAGGCGATTTGACGGGGATCGACTGGGTTAAACTCGGTCGATCTAGTTAAAAGCCTAAGAACCGAGAATCCCCCGCTACACCGCGCGAGCGGTTAGCGGGGGAGAGTCAATCCCCGATAACTGATAACTGCTAGACTAATTGGGTGATGCTTGCAAGATTAATAAAACCAGTGTCGAGATTAGAATGCAGGGACTTTTAAGAAAACTTTGGCGTGCGATCGAAAACTTTTTTACCCGACTTTTGGGGGGACAAGGGGGAAAGGGGAAAGTACAAGCGATCGAATCTGTTCCCCTAACCGATACAGACTACGAGTTTCTCTATATGGAGTTACTCGATGGGGTGGCCCACGGTTGGCACGAAGGCAGAATTCTGAGATTTTTTGAGAAATTGGGCGATCGAGGTCGGCAAAAAGATTGGGTAGAATGGTTAGAGCTCTTTGGCACCCGTCTGCAATCCTCCGCTTCCCTTAACCAAATTCTCGCCACCAGAATGATCCGTTTGGGAGAATTAGCTCGCGCTTTCCCCGGGATTGAACGTATTGGTGAAGCTTCCTACGAGATCGGTTATCAACTCTACAGCAAAGAAACTGCCACTTTAATCTGGGAATACGCCGGGGAAGATGAGGCCCCGGGCAGTTATTCCCTGCCGCAACCCCCAGAAAATCTCTTATATTCCAGTGAAACTAGCGATTTTAACGGTAATGACCCAGAAAATCCCCAATTAGAAACCCTCACCCTCGATGAATTATTTGACCGTCTGCAAAACGATTCTACCCTAGCGGGCCAAATGGCCGAACAATTGGGCATCGAAAATAAGGACGCAGAAAGCATTATTGATAGTCTCATCGCTCAATTTTCCGCCCAGGAAGGTAAAAACCCTGAAACTGCCGAAGATTGGTTTCATCAGGGCTTAGAACAGGCAAATTTAGGCAATTGGTCAAATGCGATCGCTGATTGGGAACAGGCCTTAAAGATCGATCCCCAATTAGCCTCGGCCTGGCATAATCGTGGTAGTGCCTTAGCCATGATCGGTAACTACGAAGAAGCGTTAAGTAGTTATGATCGCGCCCTAGAAATCACCCCCAACGATCACCAAGTCATTAACGCTAGAGGCAGCGCCCTATACGGACTGCAACGTTGGCAAGAGGCTTTAGAATGTTGGCAACAGGTGCTAGAAGCGGACGATAATTTTTATCAAGCTTGGTACAATCGCGGCAGTACCCTAGAAAATTTGGGCGAAACCCAAGCAGCGATCGCCTGTTATCAAAAAGCTTTAGGGATTGCGCCGGATTTTGAGCTTGCCCAAACCCGTCTAGAGGCTTTACTAGAGCAAAAACCGCCCGAAGACGACGGTAATCCCCCTGCCTGATTTAATCTGAACTTGAGCAGTCAACAGCCTACAATGAGGAGAGGATAGAGAATAATTTTAATGAATCAGGCCCAGCAATGAGTATAAAAAGCAAACCTCCTTCACAATCCCGCCTGATCGGTAATGTTTTATTAGCCGTGGGCGGCTTATTTCTGATTGTTAACCTCCTTTTTCCGCAATTATTTGGCCCTAGCGTCCCCAAAGTTCCCTATAGTCTTTTTATCGACCAAGTGGAAGATGGCAACGTCGCTAGGGTATCCGTGGGACAGAATGAGATTCGTTATCAGCTTAAAAACGACCAAGAGGGCAACTACGGACGAGTTTTCAGCACTACACCGATTTTTGACCTAGAATTGCCCAAACGTCTAGAAGCCAAGGGCGTAGAATTCGCCGCCGCACCACCGCCAAAAAATGGCTGGATTGGTAGTGTCCTTAGTTGGGTGATTCCTCCCCTGATTTTTGTTGGTATTTGGCAATTTTTCCTCGCTCGCAGCGGTGGCGGTGGTCCAGCTGGGGCTTTATCGATTACCAAAAGTCGCGCTAAAGTCTATGTGGAAGGAGACACCACCAAAACCACTTTTGAAGATGTGGCCGGTGTGGAAGAAGCGAAAACCGAATTGGCCGAAATCGTCGAATTTCTCAAATATCCCCAACGTTACATTCAAATCGGGGCGCGGATTCCCAAGGGTGTCCTCTTAGTCGGTCCGCCGGGGACAGGAAAAACCCTGCTGGCAAAAGCAGTCGCAGGAGAAGCGGGGGTTCCTTTCTTTAGTATCTCAGGTTCGGAATTCGTGGAACTCTTTGTCGGTGCAGGGGCAGCCCGAGTGCGGGATCTGTTTGAACAGGCCAAGAAAAAAGCCCCCTGTATTATTTTTATCGATGAATTAGACGCGATCGGTAAATCTCGCGCTAACGGTAATTTTATGGGGGGTAACGATGAACGGGAACAGACTTTAAACCAATTATTGACGGAAATGGACGGTTTTAACGCTGGTGATGCGACGGTGATCGTGCTGGCCGCCACTAATCGCCCCGAAACTCTTGATCCCGCCCTTTTACGCCCCGGCCGTTTTGATCGCCAAGTGTTAGTTGATCGCCCCGATCTGGCTGGACGCTTAAAAATCCTCGAAATCTACGCAGGTAAGGTAAAATTAGGCTCGGATGCAGATTTAAAACAGATTGCTACCCGTACCCCCGGTTTTGCTGGTGCTGACTTAGCTAATCTAGTCAATGAGGCCGCTTTATTGGCAGCCCGCAATCAACGCAGCACCGTCGCCCAAGAGGACTTTAATGAGGCAATCGAGCGGGTAGTGGCCGGTTTAGAGAAGAAAAGCCGGGTTCTCTCGGAAAAAGAGAAGAAAATCGTCGCTTATCACGAAGTTGGTCACGCTCTCGTCGGTGCAGTTATGCCGGGGGGTGGTAAAGTTGCTAAGATTTCGATCGTGCCTCGCGGCATGGCAGCCCTCGGTTATACCCTGCAAATGCCCACGGAAGACCGTTTCCTTATGGATGATACGGAATTACGCGACCAAATTGCTACTCTTTTAGGTGGTCGGGCCGCCGAGGAAATTATCTTTGGTAGTATTACTACTGGGGCTGCTAATGACCTGCAGCGGGCGACGGACTTGGCCGAACGCATGGTGACGACCTATGGTATGAGTAAGACTCTCGGTCCTCTAGCCTACGAAAAAGGTCAACAGAATAGTTTTCTGGGAGATGGTATGATGAATCCTCGGCGTTTGGTGAGCGATGATACGGCCAAAGCGATCGATAATGAAGTGAAAGAGATTGTCGAAAATGGTCATCAGCAGGCCTTGGATATCCTGGCTCAAAATCGCGATTTGCTCGAAGAAATTGCCCAAGAAATCCTCAGTAAAGAGGTGATTGAAGGGGAACAATTGCAAGCACTGCTCGAGCGCGTTAAACCCCTCGATCGAGAACCTGTTACTGTTTAGATTGATTTGATTTTTGCCTTACCCCATCTTGAACAAAGATGGGTTTTTTGCCATTATACTAAATCTGATTATTAAAAACTGATTATTCATTCTTCCTTTTGCCTCTCCGCAGTCCCAGAACCCCAAAAGTTCCAATTAATCTTAACCCCTATTAGAGATTAATACTTTGTAGGGTTGATTCATGAATCAACCCTACAGCGTTCCCATTAATCTTAACCCCTATTAGAGATTGAAACTTGCAGGCAAAAATCAGCGATACTGATATTGAGATCACGATGGTGAATCCAGAAGAGCTAAAGGAGACAGAAAATGGCTAACGAAACCGTCACTTATTCCCTAGAAGCAGTTCTGACAAGGATTGAGGGGAAAATCGATTCTCTGGAAAAACGGATCGATGAGAGATTTGATCAGGTAGATGAGAGATTTGATAAGATAGAAGAACGGTTGACGAAAGTGGAAATAGGACAAGTCGAACTCAAAGGGGAGATTAAAGCCTTGGATGAGCGACTAACCACAGAAATTAAAGGGTTAACTGCAAGAGTTGCCTATCAGGAATTTACCAATCGGGGGATTCTCATCGCTCTGATTGTGGCCATTTTAGGAGGGGCTGCTAAACTTTTTGGTTTTTTCCCCAATCCCTAACAGCGATCGCCCTAAAATGCTGTAGAATTAACTTGACAAATATTAAAACGCAGCCAAAGACTCTCTGGGAAATGCAGTTAAATAATTGGATGGCGACCTAAAAATATGAGTGAATTAACTATTCGTCCAGCTAAAATTAGTGGTGTCATCCCAGATTCGATCGCCGCCGAGGTAGGTTTTGAAATCGGGGATTCGCTCGTCTCTATTAATGGTAATCGTCCCCGGGACTTAATCGATTATCAATTTTTATGTGCCGATGAATTTTTAACCCTAGAAGTGCTTGATAGTCAGGGCAAAACTCACCAAGTAAAAATCGAAAAAGATTATCATGAAGACTTAGGTTTAGAGTTTGAAACTGCCCTTTTTGATGGCTTAATTCAGTGTAATAACAAATGTCCTTTTTGCTTTATCGATCAACAACCAGAGGGCAAAAGAGAAACTTTATACTATAAAGATGATGACTATCGCTTAAGTTTTCTCTATGGCAGTTATTTAACCTTAACTAATCTCACCTCAAAAGAATGGCAGCGGATCGAAAAGATGCGGATATCACCGCTTTTTGTGTCCGTTCATGCCACGGAACCCGATCTGAGAATTCGTCTCTTAAAAAATCACCGCGCTGGTCAAATTTTAGACCATTTAAAGTGGCTACAAGCGAGACAATTACAAATTCATGCACAAGTGGTAGTTTGTCCCAATATTAATGATGGAATTCATCTCGAAAGAACTCTGTTAGATCTGGTTTCTTTTCATCGGGGAGATATTCCCTGTGTGGAGTCGATTGCCGTAGTTCCCGTGGGATTAACCCGCTTTCGTCCCCAAGAAGATGAATTAATTCCCGTTAGTCAAGAAAAAGCGCGAGAAGTTATTGAACAAGTCCAAACTTTACAGAAAAAATTTCGTCAAGAATTTGGCAGTAATGTGCTGTGGTTAGCCGATGAATGGTTTTTAATTGCCCGAGTCGATTTACCCCCTCAATCTCACTACGAAGATTATCCCCAAATCGGTAACGGGGTTGGCTCGATTCGTCAATTTATTAGGGATTTTCAGAAGACAGCCAAGAAGTTATTGCCTGCTCAAATTACTCCCTCTAGACGGTTAATATGGGTAGTGGGCAATGCGGTAGAACAAGCTTTTCAACCCCTAGTTAAACAGTTAAATAAGGTGCAGGGTTTAACCGTGGAATTAGTGGCTTTAAATAGTGATTATTGGGGGCAGGAAATCACGGTTACGGGTTTATTAACCGGGCAAGATATTCTCAAAGGATTACAAGGTAAAAATCTTGGGGATGGGGTTTTATTACCTTCTCTCATGCTTAAGCATGGGGAAGCGGTATTTTTAGATGATATCACCCTAGAAACTGTTATTAATCAGTTAAGAGTCCCTATTTATCCAGTCCTGGGAGTGGAGGAATTAATTAAAACTTGTCTTACTCTCAATCCTTTCTCTGACTTTCTCTCACATATAGGTGAGCAGTAAAAGTTATTAAAAGAGGGCGAATGCAATTCGCCCCTACAATAATATTATTGCGCCAATGGTAGGGGCGCATCGCGTGCGCCCAAATATAATATAGATATTTCGACCAAATTGATTTGAGTTTTTACTGAGCGGTATTAAGTAAAAAATTGCCGTTTTCTTGGCACTGATAACTGTTTATGGTAATCGGATTGGGTGCATCTCCTATCTGTGACTTTCTCTCACATATAGGTGAGCAGTAAAAGTGATTAAAAGAGGGCGAATGCAATTCGCCCCTACAATAATATTATTGCGCCAATGGTAGGGGCGCATCGCGTGCGCCCAAAATGTAATATAGATATTTCGACCAAATTGATTTGAGTTTTTAGTGAGCGTTATTAAGTAGAAAATTGCCGTTTTCTTGGCACTGATAACTGATAACTGATAACTGATAACTGATAACTGATAACTGATAACTGATAACTGATAACTGTCTTAGCCGATTTCCACATTACCAGTCCCTTGAAACATCAGCCAAGAGAGGAAAAAATTAGCCACAAAAATCGCCAATAAAGAAGTTACCACAGCCGTGGTAGTGGATTGACCAACTCCTTTAGCACCGCCGGTGGTGGTTAAACCCCAACTGCAACCGATAATGGCAATTAAAATCCCAAAAATTAGGGACTTTAACATAGAACTAATTAAATCCCATGTTTGTAGAAAATTTTGGGCTGATTGTAAGAATAGGGAATAGGAAACACCGTAAAGACTATCAGAAATCAATAAACCACCCAGTAATCCCGTGACTAAAGAGATAATAGTGAGCAGGGGTAACATTAAACTACAGGCAATCACCCGGGGAATGACCAAATAATCGATCGGATCGGTTTTTAAAATATATAAAGCGTCAATTTGTTCTGTTACTCGCATTGTACCAATTTCGGCGGCAAAAGCCGAGCCAACTCTCCCCGCCACCACCACCGCAGTTAAAACCGGGGCTAATTCTCTTGTTAAAGCCAAGGAAAGGACTCCCCCAACAAAACTACCCGCCCCAAAAAAAATAAATTCTCTGGCTACCTGAATAGTGAAAACCATACCCACAAAAGCAGCAGTAATTAGGGCAATTGTCAAGGATTCTGGTCCAACAATGCTCATTTGTTCGAGAGTATTACGCCGGTGGATTTTGCCATTAAGAATATGCAAAAAAGTTTGTCCCGCTAATAAACTGGCAGCGCCCAAACGCTGAAACCATAAACTTAAACCACTGGCAGCATCACTTTTCCTTGGCATTTGTCGAGGGACTATCGCTAAAATTTAACTTATTATAGGCGAGAATTCCCTATGATACTAAATCCGTTGAGTAACGCACAGAAAACGGGTTTCTCCGAGAAACCCGTTTTCTACTCATGTATGATTATCCCTCGATTGTGGGGACTTGCTTTGATGCCACTCGATCGAGGGATAAGAAACTATGGTTTTGTGCTGCCAGCAGGGGATAATAGAATTTCCAGTAGCCGTCAGCTATCAACCCTGATTCTTTATCCATGCCAGATTTACCGAAAATTATCCTGAGAAACCATAAAATTGATGCTGTTAAACGATTCCATCCTTGGATATTTTCCGGGGCGATTAAAGAGATGGAGGGGGAAGTCAAAGAGGGTGCTATCGTGGAGGTTTATAGCGATCGAGGCGAATATCTAGCCACTGGACTGTATAATCCTAGCAATATTGCCGTTAAAATTCTTTCTTTCCCAAAAGTCAGCGATATTGCTCAATTATTTCTCGAAAAATTCCAGAATGCCTATCAGCTGCGGCAACAAATCGGTTTAGTGGATAACCCGAAAACTAACTGTTATCGTTTAATTAACGCTGAAGGAGACGGTTTACCCAGTTTAATCGTCGATTGGTACAATGGCACGGCGGTTATTCAAGCTTATTCCCTAGCTTTATACCAACGTCTCGATCTGATTGTCGATTGTCTGAAAACTATCTACGCTGACAATTTACGGGCAGTTTACGATAAAAGTGCCGCAGTTTTGGCGAAAAGCGCCCATATTTCCGAAAATAAATACTTATTTGGTCAAAAAACCAGCGATGAGGTGTTAGAATCTGGCCATCGCTTTATTATTGATTGGGAAAAGGGACAAAAAACGGGATTTTTCCTCGATCAAAGGGAAAATAGAGCCTTATTATCTCAATATTCCCATAATAAACGGGTTTTAAACACTTTTTCTTATTCTGGTGGCTTTTCCGTCTATGCTATGCAAGCGGGGGCTGCCCTAGTCGATTCCGTTGATAGTTCCCACGGTGCGATCGATCTTACCGAAAAAAATATCGCCCTGAATAATCTCGGTGAAGTTCCCCATCAATCCTACAGCGCCGATGTTTTTAACTTCCTGCGCGACTGTCAGGAGGATTACGATCTGATTGTCCTCGATCCCCCCGCTTTTGCCAAAAGTATCCAATCCCGTCATCAGGCGGTTATGGCTTATAAAAGATTAAATCACCAAGCTTTCCAGAAAATTCGCCCCCAAGGTATTATTTTCACCTTTTCCTGTTCCCAAGTGGTTAACGAAGAACATTTTCAGGGGGCTGTCATGGCTGCCGCTATTGAATCGGCTCGCCCAGTGCGAATTTTAGCACGTTTAAGCCAACCGGCAGACCATCCCACCAGTATCTATCACTCGGAAGGTTCCTACCTGAAAGGATTGGTTTTAGCGGTGGATTGATGGAAAATTAAACGATTACCATCCGGATCATAGATGTAGATTTCCGGACCGTGGGAAGTTTGGCTAATTTCTCCCCTAGCACCATAGCCGATTTCGCTCCAATGCTCGATCGCTTTTTCGAGGCTCTCCACCTCGAAACAAATGCTCATGCCACTGCCCCTAGAATCGCCAAATTCCTCTCTGTGGGACTCTTTAGGGCAAAAAAGACCTAACTTAAGGTTAATCAGCCTAAATTCCGCATAAACGTCGGCAAGGTAGGGGTTTGGTTCCTGTTGCAACAGTTGACGATAAAACTGCACCGAGCGATCGAAATTACTCGTGCCTAGGGCAATAAAAGCCTCTGTGTAATTGAATGGACTATCGGGGGGGTTATTCATTGGAGTTGGCAAGCTTTTTCAGTGATCGGTAAACAGTAAACTGATAACTGAATAACTGATAACTGTTTACTGATTCAAGATTGATGCTGCTACCGTTGTGGTTGACAATCTTTTGGCTAAAGTTCCACAAATGAAAGTATCTTCGGGTGGACATTGCTACTATTTATTGAATTTTAACATTTAATTTATAGGTGGCATTGCCGCGAGTTCCCCCTACAATTATTTCATAATTTCCAGTAGCAGGTAATTTTAGACTAGATTGGGTAGCTTCTGTTGTCAATATTTCCCCATTCGGTGCAATCACATCAAATACGGCATTATTTTCTAATGATGTAATTTTCAGATCCATTCTCTGTCCTTGATTTGCTCTTAAGAGATAAATATTTCGACTCCCTCGCACAACCGATTGATTGACGGTGGCGCTATTAGTCCCTGGTGCAAACCAGATTTGAGACAATAAACAAGGTTGTCTTTGATAAACTTCTCGTCCCGTATTCAAAGAATCTGCGGTTAATGTCCAGATTGCTTGAGTTTTTTGGGTGTCTAACTCAATTTTTGTCGTGATATTTAAGTTTAACTGATTCCCCTTTTTTGTTCCTTGTAAGGTTTGAGTATAGGAACTATAATAAGCTGCTTGTTCATTATGAATTGTAGCTTCTACCCGACCCGTGACTTGATTTCCCTGAATATAAATCCTCGCGGTAGCATCCAGATTATCATTAGCGACCGAAAAACAATAACCTTGAATCGAAGAAGTGCTAGACGCTTGAGCAACTTGTCGGGGGGGATGATTTGCTATCCCTGGTGTAACATTGACTAAACTTGCAAAAATGACTAGACATCCTAATAATTTCATCATCATCGGAACCATTCCAAGTTTTCACTAATACTAAACTAATTATCGCCCTAGCCACCATATTTAGGAGAAGTTCATTTATGAACTATTTTACCCGATTTTAAAGCATTTTGGTCTGTTTTTTTCCTCCGTTGATTAAGATTCGTCGATCTTACTATTATAGACCCTAACCCTAGAAAAATTAGAGCGGCTGTTACCGAAGGTTCAAAAACAGTTACCGGTGAATTTTGCATTAGATGTAATGTGCTTTCTATTTGGATGTTATAATCAGCTAAAGTTCGCCCCTCTTCTAAAACCCGCCAATTCAAAAATGGATTTTAGGTTCGATCCCCCCTTAGTCCCCCCTTGATAAGGGGGGTGCCGATCCCCCCTTAGTCCCCCCTTGATAAGGGGGGCATCTGATAATTTTTAACGCCTACCTACTTAATATTTCGGTAATCTCATCCAATTGGAAAGGCAAGATTTGAGAAAAAAAGTAGAAGTTAAGGAACGCGGAGCATTCGTTCTTCGATTTCTTGCCAAACGGTAGGGGAAATATTAACAGCCACTTTTTGGCAACTTAGCATTAATTCATTAACGTATAGATAATTTTGAAATATAATCCAGTCAGGTGTTCTCCAAGAAGAGAACCCAATCGGACTTTGCTTATAAAAATCTAGAATTATTTTTTCATAAAATGCTGAGATTTGATCAAATTCTAATTGTCCTAGTATTTTTTTTGTAATTGAACTAATCAATGCAAAAATATGTGTTGCTGTTTTTTCACTTTGCATTTGTTCACTGGTTAACAAATGTCCATAATGATATTGATACAAAACATCAATACCAACATATTTTTGTCTTAATTTATCTAATTGCTCAAGGAAAGGTTCGTCAAATTGTGGAGTATTATCTATGTAATTATTATACATATCTGAATGTATTCGATTATAGCACTTGGTAAAATTAATCCCTTTATTTAATCTGTCAAAAAGAATGATCGAGCGTTTTGCAGAGGGTTTAACCGATTCTTTTAATTCACCAGTTGCTTGCTCTACCCAAACAAGAAATTTAGATAATTCGGCATTCTTCGCATATTCTTGAGCTTCTTTCTCCATTGCTAATAACAATTTATCGGCTTTCCCTCGCATCAAACCCGCCACTAACAAAAACACCTCTTGCCAACGAGTTTCTGTTACATAATTCTTAACTGTTTCTTCAATCAAATCATTGTCATAGATATACTGAGCCGTGAGGTATTCCTGAAGGGTTAAATGAGAAAAAGAATAGACATCTCTCGCCCGCTCTACTAAAATTCCCTGTTCAATTTCAATGGTTTTTAATACTTTTTCTCCGTCCAGATGTTGCGGAGCATTTAAGTTTTGTTTAAGGTGATCTTTAATTTGCTTAACAACTTCTCGTTTTTCTAAAAAAAGTTTATCTGCTACAAAATTCTGATAAGCAATTTCAGACAGCAAAATTTCTTCTTGCTCAATACTGAGATTTTCATAAACTAAACCGCGATTAGGTAAACGTTTTTCGGCTGACCATTTTTCCAATAAAATTCGTAACGCATCTTGATAAAGGCGACTGCGATTTGTGGGAAAAGATTGATTTTCATCATAAACTAAACACAAAAAAGTCAACAATAACGGTGTATGGGCTAACTCTTTTGCACTTTTATACTCCTCCTTTTGCAACAGTTCCCAACAATTTTTAGCCGTCTCATTTTTCCGATCTAATTCCGAACTAAACCAATGTTCAATAAAACTTTGAATTTGCTGATCATCAAATTCGACAATTTCAATATCGGTAAATCGTCGAAGATGAGTTCTAGCAGCAGTGCGACAGGAGAGAATAAAACGATTTTTATGATGCCTATCTACAAAATCTTGAATTTTCTCGATTACATTATAAACATTAGCTGTTGGCACTTCATCCAAACCATCTAATAAAATTAGTAATTCCCCTTTTTCTAGTTTATTGCTAATATTTTTTTCCACATTGGGAAAACCACAGATTTTAAACTCCTCTTCAATTAATACCTGAATATTAATCTCGTTTTCTTTAAAGTTTTTCAACTCCAGTAAAACAGGTGTTAGAGAATGCTGATAACTGTCTTTATTTCCCTTGAGAGCTTCTAGCCCAACTTTTCGCAAAAATGTAGATTTACCAATACCAGGATCACCAAGTACCATTAAATATTGTTTTTGATTAGCCAAAAGTAAACCATCTTTTTTACCATCATCCCTAAAGTTAAACCGTCGCTGTTTACTCTCACGATATTTATTTTCTAAATTTTCATCATAATAATCCCTGACTAAATTTCCTAAACATTTGACATTAATATAAATTGACTCCAAATCCATCGGCTTAGACATTTTTAAAACCTTAATCATGCCGTGCCGATCCCAGTAACGTTGAGTATATTCCCGTAAAAAAAGATACTTTCCCTCTTTGAAAAGCTGTCCGACATCTTTATTCAATAACTCATTTTTATTAATACCCTCCCACCCCGATTTAATCATTTGACCAATAAAATTATTAGTCAATGCCGTTACAATGGTTGTTTCAATTCCTGTCATAACTTAACCCCTGTAAACCCTCTGAAGTTCAGTATAAGCCAGAAAGCGGGTTTCCCAACAACTCAGAAACCCGCTGGCTCTTTTGGATTTGGTGGGTAAAATGTATTCTGAGATATAGTCCTGCTGGCGAGGGAGTGGAGGGAACCACTCCAGACACAGAGGACACAAAGATCGATCGATCATATAGTAAGTTAAACTTATCACACAGAACCTAGAAGAGCCCAGAGAGGGGAGAGGAGAATAAATAAAAATAATCTCCTGAATCCCGACTCCTGAATCCTGATAACT
>NZ_JACJSV010000042.1 GCF_014698335.1 Microcystis viridis FACHB-1342
ACGTTCTCCTTGTAACTGCCCTCGATTCCACATTCTCCAAGCAGTGTCATAACTGATCCCTTTTTTCTTAGCATAATCTGATAGTTTCATGTGAACTGCAATGTAAACTTGTACTAACCATATTAGCAGTTGTTTGCAGTCATTTGCATATATTTTTTACAAAACTTTACAATACTGCCTAGTAGTGGGGAGATGGGGGTGGAGACTGGAGTCAGGAGATGGGAGAGGGAAGATGGGGCGCTTTTTTGCTGTGAACTGAAAACTCACATCTGATCACTGATCACTGATCACTGATAAGCTATACTGGGGGAACTGTGGTGACAGCACGGTTGCTGCTGCCGAATCGGCTCTCCTACTAGGTTCTGTGTGATAAGTTTAACTTACTATATGATCGATCAATCTTTGTGTCCTTTGTGTCTTTGTGGTTCGTTCCACCCCCCCGCTGGGAGGAATGTATCTTAGAATACATTTTAACCACCAAACCCAAGAGAGCCCCGAATCATTAAATAAATTGTCCCCAGTGAAATTGAGGAATTAACTTTGTCTAAACAAGATCTCATCGAAATGGAAGGAACCGTCACCGAATCTTTGCCTAACGCCATGTTTAGGGTGGATTTAGATAACGGTTTCAACGTCTTAGCTCACATATCCGGCAAAATCCGCCGTAATTATATCAAAATCCTCCCTGGCGATCGAGTAAAAGTGGAACTCACACCCTACGACCTAACCAAAGGCAGAATTACCTATCGCCTGAAAAATCAAAAAAAATAGCGATAAATAGGGGCAGAGAAGCCAAAAAGCCTAATAAGCAGCCAAATTTATTTAAAAAAAATAGGTGACACGAGTAAAAGAAATCTGATATAATAATAAGCTTGCAGTGTTGCCAAAATAGTTAGGCATGAAAGTTAGAGCGTCTGTCAAAAAAATGTGCGAAAAGTGCCGCGTCATCCGTCGGCGCGGTCGAGTCATGGTAATTTGTTCTAACCCCAAACACAAGCAGAGACAAGGTTAATCCACCAAAGTCACTGTCTTGGGGCAGAGAATCGTTACCGTTAATTGTAGTCGTTTTTGGAAAAAAAATCGTTCATAGGGAGAAAAAAAAAGCGTGGCAAGGATAGCTGGTGTAGACCTACCTCGCGATAAGCGTGTGGAAATCGCCCTGACCTACCTCTACGGAGTGGGTCTATCGCGTTCCCAAGAAGTCTTATCCGCGACGGGTGTTAACCCTGACACTCGGGTCAAGGATCTCAGCGATGAAGACGTGGCGGCGCTACGGACTTATATCGAGACAAATTATCAAATCGAGGGGGATTTGAGACGCTGGGAGGCGATGAACATCAAACGCCTCGCCGATATCGGCACCTATCGAGGTCGTCGGCATCGGCTAGGATTACCCGTGCGCGGGCAACGGACGCGAACCAATGCGCGGACCCGTCGAGGTCGTCGGGTGACAGTGGCAGGGAAGAAAAAAGCCCCCTCCAAGAAATAATTTTTTATTCATTGCGATATCCCCCAATCAAGAAAAACTATGGCGCGACCAACCAAAAAAACCGGACCGAAAAAACAGAAAAAAAATATTCCTACCGGAGTCGCTCACATTCAATCGACCTTCAACAATACCATTGTCACGATCGCCGATACCAAAGGCGATGTGATCTCTTGGGCATCGGCGGGATCGAGTGGTTTTAAAGGAGCCAAAAAAGGAACCCCCTTCGCCGCCCAAACCGCCGCCGATAACGCCGCCCGCCGAGCGATCGAACAGGGAATGCGTCAACTAGAAGTGATGGTTAGTGGCCCCGGGGCAGGACGGGAAACCGCAATCCGGGCCCTGCAAGGAGCAGGATTAGAAATCACCCTGATCCGGGACGTGACTCCCATCCCCCACAATGGTTGTCGTCCTCCCAAACGCCGGAGAGTGTAAACAGTGAACAGCTTTTTCAGGTGACAGGGATCTTGAGGCCGACAGCCGTTAGCTTTGAGCGCATCAGCAGCAGAATCGGGTCGTCAAAGACCATCTGAGCAAAAAGCTAAAGGCTGAAAGCCAAAGAAAACTGATAACTGATAACTGATAACTGATAACTGAACAAGGGAGGTCAATCGGTGGCGCAATTTCAAATCGAGTGTGTAGAAGCAAAAACTTACAAGAATCAGAGTCAGTACAGTAAATTTGTACTAGAGCCTCTGGAAAGAGGCCAGGGTACAACCGTAGGTAATGCCCTGAGACGGATTCTCATTTCCAATCTGGAAGGGGCGGCCGTGACGGCCCTGCGGATCGCGGGAGTCAATCACGAATTTGCCACCGTCGAGGGGGTACGCGAGGACGTGATGGAACTCATGCTCAACATGAAAGAAATCATTCTGAAAAGCTACACCAATCAAACCCAGATCGGGCGTTTAGTGGCAACTGGGCCGGCGACAGTAGTGGCGGCACAATTCGATTTACCCTCAGAAATCGAGATAGTTGATCGCAATCAGTACGTCGCCACCCTAGCCGAAGGGGCCAAGCTAGAGATGGAATTTCGCGTGGAAAAAGGCAAAGGCTACCGGGCAATTGATCGCAGTAAAGAAGAAGCCACTTCGCTCGACTTTCTGCAAATCGACTCTATCTTTATGCCCGTAACCAAAGTCAACTACAGCGTCGAAGATATCCGTTCCGAAAGCGGTCAAGCTAGAGATCGTCTGCTCTTAGAAATTTGGACAAACGGGAGCATTAACCCCAAAGAAGCCCTTTCCCAAGCGGCCGATATGCTGGTTAATCTCTTTAACCCGCTCAAGGATCTCAACGCCCTCGAATCCTCCGGTAACTTTGACGACCAAGAGATCAACCAAGAAAACCAAATTCCGATCGAGGAACTACAATTATCCGTGCGCGCCTACAATTGCCTGAAGCGAGCGCAGATCAACACCGTAGCCGACCTCCTCGATTACAGCCAAGAAGATCTCTTAGAAATCAAAAACTTTGGGCAGAAATCGGCGGAAGAAGTCATTGAAGCCCTACAAAAACGGTTAGGCATCACCCTACCCCAAGAAAAAAGCAAGTAAACCCAATTCCAGGAAAATACCATGAGACATCGGTGTAAAGTGCCTCAATTGGGTCTGCCAGCTGACCAAAGAAAGGCACTGCTGCGCAGCTTAGCCACCCAGCTAATTCTACATGGTCAGATCACCACCACCCTAGCGAAAGCGAAAGCGGTGCGAGCAGAGGTAGACCACATTATCACCCTAGCTAAAGACGGTTCCCTGAGCGCCCGTCGCCAAGCCATGGGCTACATCTACGACAAACAACTGGTTCACGCCCTCTTTGAAGGCGCACAAGCCCGTTATGGCAACCGTAACGGCGGTTATACCCGGGTCGTGCGTACCCTGCGCCGTCGCGGGGATAATGCCCCCATGGCGATTATCGAACTGATGTAACGATGACAGCTTGCCCCCAGTCGCGGATCGCCCTAGTTATCCAGTATGTGGGAACTAATTTCCACGGCTGGCAACGGCAACCCCATCACAGGAGCGTGCAGGAAGAAATCGAGAAGGCTCTGGCCGATATTCTCGGTTATGTCGTCACTCTGCACGGGGCCGGACGTACGGATAGCGGTGTTCACGCCGCCGCCCAGGTTGCCCATTTCCAGCAGCAGAGTCCGATCCCACCTGCCCATTGGGCCAAGGTTCTCAATGCTCGGCTAGATGACGATATCGTCATTCGGGCTTCGGCTCAGGTTCCCGATCGCTGGCACGCCCGTTTCTCAGCCCTCTGGCGACGTTATCGTTACACCCTCTATACCGACCCCATCCCCAATCTCTTTGTTAGCCCCTTTAGTTGGCACTACTACCATCGTCCCCTCGATGCCGATTTGATGGCCAGGGCCCTGGCCCCCCTATTGGGAAAGCACCATCTGGCCGCCTTTCACCGTGCCAACTCTAGCCGTGACCATTCTTGGGTAGAAGTACAGGGGGTGGAATGCTACCGTCAAGGGCCGTTTATACAGATGGAAATTCAAGCCAATGGCTTTTTGTACGGGATGGTGCGGCTATTGGTGGGAATGTTGGTAGAGGTGGGAACTGGTGAGCGATCGCTAGAAAACTTTACCGACATCTGGGTCAATCAGCGCCGAGAATTGGTCAAATACGCCGCACCAGCTAAAGGACTATGTTTACTGCGGGTGGGTTACGCCGATTTTCCCTTTGCCGATAGCGTCTGGTGCGAGACTCAGCCTCTTTATTATTTCCGAGCATAGAGATTCAAAGTTTATTTTTGTAAAGCAAGGCAAACTGACCATGAACAAAACACCGCTACCAAATTTAGAGACTCTAGAGCAGAAATGGTACGTCATTGATGCGGCCGATCAGCGTCTAGGTCGTCTGGCCACCGAAATCGCGATGATTCTACGGGGCAAAAATAAGGCCACCTTCACCCCCCATCTGGATACGGGGGATTTTGTCATTGTTATTAACGCCGAAAAAGTGACGGTAACGGGCAAAAAACGCCAACAGAAAGTTTATCGCCGCGACTCCGGCAGACCGGGTGGTATGAAGGTAGAAAGCTTCGATAAACTGCAAAAACGCATTCCCGAACGGATTATCGAACACGCTGTTAAGGGAATGCTCCCGAAAAATAGCTTAGGTCGGAAATTGTTCACGAAACTGAAAGTTTATGCCGGTGCGGAACATCCCCATCAGGCACAACAACCGGAAGTTTTAGCGATTAATACGATTCCCGCAGGAGGAAATTAAGTCAATGCAAGCCACGGACAGTAAAAATAAGGTAGTTTATTGGGGAACGGGACGACGCAAATCGGCGGTCGCTTCCGTGCGTCTCGTGCCGGGGACGGGGGCAATTACCGTTAACGGTCGCGATGGGGAAACCCACTTTAACCGCATTCCCACCTATATCCAGACGATCAAGGCTCCTCTGGAGACTTTGGGACTGGAAAACGAGTATGATATCATCGTTAAGGCCGAGGGCGGTGGTTTGACTGGCCAAGCGGACGCAGTGAAATTGGGTGTCGCTAGAGCTTTATGTCAATTAACCCCGGAAAATCGTCCTCCCCTCAAGAGTGAAGGTTATCTGACTCGGGATCCCCGGGCGAAGGAACGGAAAAAATACGGTCTTCACAAAGCGCGTAAAGCGCCTCAATACTCGAAACGTTAGGTTAATAGAGAGGTTTATTATGCCGAAAAAAATTCATCCTACTTGGTATCCGGAAGCTAAGGTGATCTGTAATGGTGAAGTGGTGATGACGGTGGGTTCGACCAAACCAGAAATTCATGTGGAGGTTTGGTCGGGTAATCATCCTTTTTATACGGGAACCCAGAAGATGATCGATACGGAAGGCCGGGTCGATCGCTTCTTGCGTAAGTACAAAATGGGTGATAAGTCAAGCAAAAAGGCTGATCAGAAATAATTCTTTACTTTTGCCTTTTTGACCCGGTGGGGAGATTTTCCCGCCGGGTTTTTTGCTATCTTGAGGCTAGTAGAGTCATTATAGAATCCATTTGGTATCTTAGGATACAGGCTCTCTTAGGTTTGGTGGGTAAAATGTATTTTAAGATACAGTATTGCTGGCGAGGGAGTGGAGGGAACCACAGAGACACAGAGGACACAAAGATCGATCGATCCTATGTAAGTTAAACTTATCACACAGAACCTAGAAGAGCCGGATACAGCTAATTGTCGTAGTAGAAGTCGAAGAAAACAGAGATGAATTTTGGTAGTGGAGTGTTCTAAAGTGCGCTCAAAATTTTTGACTAAAGATTTGCAGCGTTCCATCCAAGAATTACTTCTTTCAATCACCCATCGAGTTTTTACAGGTACGAATCCTGATAAACCCTTCTCCGCTTTTTCGGTTTTTGACGGTTTTGGAGACAGTTCAAACTGAATTTTAGTCATTATCTCTGGATAGACCTTAACCAACTCTTTCTCTATTTTGTCAGGATGATAACCATTATCTAGAAGAATAGTCGTCTTAGACAGTTCCGACGGTTTTAACTTGAAATAGTCAATACCTCGAGTTAACAACTCAATCAATCCCTGGTCATCAGATAGGTTGGCGGGAGTACAATGAGCGAAAAAGGGAAAACCAAGACTATCCGTCCCTAGATGACGTTTAATTCCATTGGTGCACTTGTAGAAACAAAATCCTTTCGTCTCAACACTCGCATTACAGGTATTTTTGACGGCTTGAGAATCAATCATAATTAGATTCGTCCACAAGTTTTTTTTCTTGTTGTCGTAATCTGCGATGTAATTCTTCCATTATTTTTTGGATGATTCCCTGACTTCTCCACTGTTTATAATGCCAGAACACGGTGGAGTAGGGAGGGAAATCTTTCGTGAGGTCCCGCCAATTACCGCCATTTTTGAGTTGATAGAAAATCCCATCTAAAATCTGTCGTTTTGTCCATTTCGGGGGGCCAGTCAATTTCTTCTTTGGCAATAGCGGTTCTACGATAGACCACTCTTCATTCGTCATACTACTTGAGTACATTTTGGCTTACTCCAAAGTATCGATTTTCGGGGACGACTAGACGGTGGCGCATTCACTGACGGGGTTCAGACCAAAGTATTGCCGTTAAACAGGCTACAGACTCTCTTCCCTGAAACCTATAGTGGACAAGGTTTTCGCTTCACCTTTTCAGCCTAGCATCTACATTATAAAAGATACCAAATGGGTTCTATAAAACCGTTGTTCCCGCTAATCCTCTCGTACAGATGAAGATTACTGTTAAAACCATCGGTTCTCTCCTGCGCGGTAACGCTTTAGCTCCTTAAAATCAATTGATAACCAGAAAACCCAATCTCCCCATGGCGGTGGTTGGGTTTTCTTTTGGGTTGTTTCATCTCCTATCTTCTCTAATTTAAAAAAAAATAAGGTATGTTATACTAAATCCGTTGATTATAGGCTACATATTAGGATATGACTAAAAATTCCTTCTTCAATGAGCAAAAAGAACAGTCCTTGATCAAAGCTAGGATTGTTGAGAAATATTTCTGGGCTTGGGCAAAAGTTATAATTTCAAAAGTTAAGGGATCGTCTTCAGTCCAGAAAATCGCTTATGTTGACCTTTTTGCTGGTGCAGGACGATATAAAGATGGCTCAAAATCAACCCCAGTAAAAGTTCTAGAAACTGCCATCGCAGATCCAGATATGCGAAATATGCTGGTGTCGATCTTTAACGATGCCGATGTCGAAAAAGTTAATTCTCTTCAACAAGCTATAGATTCAATTCCGGGCATAGAAAATTTAAAATACCGCCCTCAAATATCAAAATATGAGGTTGGAGAGGACATAGTTAAAACCTTCCAAAGCATGAAATTAGTTCCCACTTTATTTTTTGTTGATCCTTGGGGTTACAAGGGACTATCTCTTCAACTTGTTAATTCGGTCGTCAAAGATTGGGGTTGTGATTGCATCTTCTTCTTCAATTACAATCGCATCAACATGGGTTTAAATAATGATGCAGTCAAAGAACACATAAATGCGCTATTCGGACAAGTAGGAGCAGATCAACTCCGCAAACGATTGAAAACATTTACACTTACTCCACAAGAGCGTGAGTTAACCGTTGTAGAATATATCTGTGAAGCCTTGAAAGAAATGGGGGGTAAATATGTTCTTCCATTTCGTTTCAGACATGAAATGGGAAATCGTACTAGCCATCACCTAATTTTTGTAAGCAAGCATCCTAAAGGCTATGAAATTATGAAAGAGATAATGGCTAAAGAGAGTTCTGAACAGACGCAGGGCGTACCATCTTTTGAGTATAATCCTGCAACTCTTCAACAACCATTACTCTTTGAGCTAACCAGTCCTCTTGATCAACTGGAATCTATGTTGTTGGACAATTTTTCAGGTAAAACTATGACGATGGCAGAGATTTACGACCAGCATCATGTGGGAAAACCGTACATTAAAAAGAATTACAAAACTGCCCTTAGCAATCTTGAATCTCAAGGAAAAGTCACAGTACATTCACCCGAGGACAAAAAACGGCGAAAAGGAACGTTTGCGGATGATTTAAAGGTTACATTTCCAGTTAAGCAATAAGCTCTAATTTTTCTGAACGCCTCGCTGATTTAAGTGGGACACTTCCCCATGTTTGGATATGCTGATTCCAGGCATTAGGCATCTCGTCCCAGATTTTATCATCAAGTAATCTACCCCCTGCTTTCGGTGTCCTTCCCCCAACTTGTTTGAAAAAAAATGCTACCCCTGAATTTTGACATTGATTGCGGATATCCCTTGCCCAGTCAAGTTTCATCTGGCGATGTTTTTGCCCGGATTCTCCGCCGACAATAACCCAATCAATGCCAGTTAAATTAAGTTCTAGGGGTCCTAAAAGTGGCTCACATGAAATGAAACGCACTGAAACAGGAACTGTCCGAAGATATTCAATCCGATCTATGTGGTTTTGGTTCTCGACAGATACACCTAGCCAAATGTTTTCTGGAAAATCTAATTTAGACGCTAAATCACCTAAACGGCTTTGTCGCTTTGTTAAAATCTGATATATATGCCAAGGTGTTAAATGAATAACTGAGAAAACTTGTCTGATAAAGTCGAGAGGCACATCATCATGAAAAAGGTCACTCATTGAGTTGACAAAAACTCGACTGGGAGTGCGCCAACGTAAGGGTTCTTCCAATCTTTCTGGATGCAAAGTTAAGCTGAATCCATTGGGAAAGTTTTTGGGAAAACGCTGTGTAATAGCTTCGGCATAACAATGCAGACAGCCGGTGCTAATTTTATCGCACCCGGTTGTTGGATTCCACGTTTTATCAGTCCACTCAATACCAGTGTTTATACTAGACATATTTTAACTCCACAATCTATATCTATGACAGACGCTACCTGCCGATAATTAGCAATTTACTTGTACTATATCATTGTTTGACAAGTACAATTGTCGCCGCACTCACTTTCTACATTACGCAATCGTCAATGAGTTGCGGTGTACACAAAATATTACATCGTTTAACGAAAACAACAGGCGCTTACAGCCGGTGCTATGAAATCTAAGCGATGATCGCCTCACCTCAGATCTAGAGAACTAAGGCTCTCTTAGTACCATAATTCGGGGATCAGGTCATAATAACCAGCTTGGGGCGGTGGGTAAACACCCGCTTCGATTTTTTCGATAATAGTCGGCCAAGCTTGCCTAAAAGCGGCAGAGCGCTCGTTGGGGTGCAGAGTCCAACCCTTGGCATTGGTGAGAGTGGCGCGATAATAGTTGCTTTGTTCTAGGGAGCGAGAAACCATAATTTCCCAAGAGTCGAGTTTTCCTTTGCCGGTCAAAATATTGCCCCAAGCTTTTAAACCATCGGGTAAGTGATCGAGAAAGGTATTTTTATAAGAGCGCCAGAGGGGGGTCATCGGTAAAAGGCGATCGTAGCGACGACAATTAAGTAGATAGGCACGGCTGCCAAAAAATTTAAATTGATAGAATCCATCGGGATTTTTTGTGTAAGGATGCTGAGAATAAATCGTACCATCAGGCCGCGGTGGACCGGACAAAGGACGCACAAACATCATTTCTGGATGGGTTTCCATTAACTCGATCCCTTCGCGGATCCAACTGTAATCTGGTTCTTGGTAGAGCATCATGTCACTGTCATAATGAACCATATAGTCGCTGCGACATGACTCGATTTTGAAGATCGAGCCAAAAATCGGATAACCTTTGTAGTTATGGGTGGAACGGAGGGGACTGCCGAAATGCTTTTGATAGATACGCTGACGATAGCTGGGACCGTAGTTAAAATCCACTAGGCGATCAATTATGCCATGTTCAACTAATTTTTCACCACAGGCTCTTAATTCCTCCATTGTACCCAGTCCGGGGCGATTAACCTTTTCCCCGCTTAAAGGGGCCGTGTCAATAGCGAGTACCTTTTCCTCGAAGGGAAACTGACTCATTTTGACTAAATGGGGAATAGTGTTCATCATAAACCAGACATCGGTTCGCGCCGTAAAAAACCAGAGCTAACAACTTGGCAATCTCATTTTGTATAAACCTCACTTTTATTTGGGTCTTAAATGGGATACATTATAGGGGAATCTTAGCGACAAGTTGACGCAATTCCTGATTAACCTATGACTATAGCCCTCGATCGCTTACCCCAATCTTGGCAGGGTTTAGCCCATCGTTTAACTTATAAGTATTTTCAGGCACGCATTGATATACCCAAAGACCCTTATAAAATTCTCTTTCGTCCCCAACCCTATCAGGTTTTATTTATTCTTAGCCATATGCGATCGGGTTCGTCTTTATTGACCCATATCCTCAATTCTAATCCTGAAATTATCGGTTTTGGCGAAACTCATCTGGTTTATGAGAGTGAACAGGATTTTAAAACTTTAATGTTTAGACTCCACTGGCGTTTGAAAGATTTAAACATGAATCATAAATATATTTTAGATAAAGTTCTTCACGATGAGAAGTTTTTAGATCATAGTTTTTTGCAATCTGATGCGGTTAAGACCATATTTTTACTACGAGAACCGAAGCGCACTTTAGCTAGTATTCTAGATATTAAACCCCATCACAATGAGCAGCAAGCCCTGGGTTATTATACTGGTCGTTTAGCCACCTTAGAAAGTTATGCCCGATTAATTAACAGTCAAGAAAAGAGTTTACTTATCACCCACGATCAACTATTAAACCAAAGTCAATTGGTCTTTAATAGTTTACAGAGTCATCTCGATACTAAAACGGGATTTTCTGAAGAATATCGAGTTTTAAACACTACTGGCATTCGTGGGCTAGGCGATTCTTCCGAGAATATCAGAGCGGGTAAAATTATTAAACAAGCCAGAAAATTAGATATAGAAATTTCCGACGATGTTTTAACCCAAGCCCAAAAAGCCTACGATCAATGCTACAAAAACCTTAGCCATTATTGTCATTGTATCTAAGCTGAATTGGGGATGAGCAATAGCCTTGATTCTCTCCTCGGAGTCCCAAGCAAACCCCCCTAATTCAACTCTAGGTTGATCCTTTAGTAGGTTCGATTAGCCTTCAATATTAGCAATTGTAAAGCCCATCTGACACTCGTAGAGATTGGGCTGTTGGCTGCCCCCTTTGCCTAGGGAATGACCACAGCCTAGTTTACCCTCTCGCCACCGGGGTTGCCCCTGCTGGTTGGCTAAAAGACAGCCCTGACACACAGAACCCGTATCGAGAATGTGTTCGTCGGTTAAAATCACTAACATGACGTTCACCCCCATTGATCTCCGATTATTCTTGTCTCCATTGTAGGATGTTTTTTCTGAGATGTAGTGCCGCGCTATACATTCCGCTACTTTTTGGCTTTTTTTCGCCTGGACCCTTCTTATACAAGGTATTTACCGATCAATTGTGAATACTCAGAAGATAAGGCGGCTCTTCTAGGTTCTGTGTGAGGATGTTATAATATCAATACAGAATAGGAGGTGGGTTATCTGGATAAATTTTAATCAACTCCTCGATTTACCAAATGTAACAGTGGTCAATTATCAAAAAATTGAGAAGATATTAAGACTTAAACAATTTAACAACAACCAGCGGAAGTCATGGGAGATAAACCCTGTATTCTTGGTTAGCGAGTCACCCTCAGAACCTAACTAAAAAACTTTATGAACGCACCCGAATTAGCCATTGCTACCGTTGGTTTAACCAAACAATTTGACCGCCATGGGGCTGTTAATCAAGTAGATTTACAGATTGAAGCAGGGGAAGTTTACGGGTTAATCGGTCCAAATGGAGCGGGAAAAACCACTTTAATTAGGATGTTAGCGGCAGCGGAAGAACCGACAACCGGAGAAATATATCTGCACGGAGAACGTCTTTTAAGAGATGAGAGTAATCCCCGTCTCAAAAGAAACTTAGGTTATCTACCCGATAATTTTCCCCTCTACGATGACCTAAATGTCTGGAATTATCTTGATTATTTTGCCCGTCTTTATCATATCCCTCGCTCCCAACGTCATCGCCGCATTTATGAGGTTCTAGAACTGGTACAATTAACCAATAAAAGTCATAATTTGATCGCTACTTTATCCCGGGGGATGAAACAACGTTTAAGTTTAGCCCGAACGATTATCCATGAACCTTTAATTTTACTTCTCGATGAACCGGTTTCTGGATTAGACCCGATCGCTCGCCTACAATTTCGTGAGATTATTAAAGTCTTACAATCGGCAGGTATGACTATTTTAATTTCCTCCCATGTCCTTAGTGATTTAGCGGAACTTTGTACTTCTGTGGGTATAATGGAATTAGGTTATCTAGTGGAAAGTACCTCTTTAGAGGAATTAAATCAACGTCTAGCTGGTCAATACTTGCAGATTACGACTCTAGGCAATCTAGAAGCCTTAGAAACCGCTCTTGAACAATGTGTTTTTGTGGAAAGTTGGCAAAGAATTATTAATACTAATACTCTCCGAGTTAAATTTACGGGAACCCTAGAAGATAGTGCCGAATTGTTGAAATCTTTAGTCGTTTCTGGCCTGACCTTAAGCGAGTTTTATACTTGCCGCGAAGATTTAGAAACTATTTTCCTAAAACTGGGACATCGACAGGCATCTTAAGGGGAAATAATAATTTTTAAATCTAACCAGATAGTAACTTTTCGACTAATTTAATTTGCTCCTGACTAAAACCCGCTTCCTTCAGGTGTGCCAGAAACCATTTTTGTCGATAACGACCGTCTAAATCCCTAGCCTTTTTGTAGGTATCCCGCGCTTTTTTACTATCACCTTGATCTAAATAAATCATTGCCAAAGCCACAAGAGGATGGGGATTATTTGGCTCTAATTTAACTGCTTTTTTAGCGTTAGTAATAGCTGAATCAAAATCTTTTAGGCGATGATAGGCGAGGGATAAATTATAGTAGGCGATTTCATTATCGGGTTTTAAACTAGCGGCTTTAGTATGAGTGACTACGGCTTTTTCAAGATGACCACCGACAAGATAAACAATACCCAAAGCATTATAAGCAGCCACATGATCGGGAGCAATTTTAATCGTTTCTTCGAGAGTTGTTTGTGCCGCTAAAGGTTGTTTAGCTAGGTGTTGTGTCCAGCCTAAAATTACTCTCCCGTCTAGATGATTGGGGTTTAACTGTACCGATTTTTTTAAAGCCTCAATACTTTTGATAAAATCTCCCTGTTGACGATACTGTAATCCCAATTGACGATAACGATTAGCAGCCTTAATGTCTGATGGGGGAATAATCGGACTGGGAGAAGGAGAAATGATTATCTTAGCCGTCGGTTCTTTTTTAGGGGGAGAGGGGGGACTACAGCCCCAAAAAACCGGGGAACTAAACATGATCAAGATAGTCAGGATTCGATAACTATTCATGGGACAATTAATACCAGTCCAATTGTTAAGGGTGTCATCAAATTATGAATTATTCCCCCGAATCCGTGCAACGGCTGCTCGATTCCAATGATTATGGCGATCGCTTATCGGGAGTTAATCAACTGCGTTATTTAGCCCCAGAAATCGCCTTCGAGATGTTACAGCCTGTAATTAACGATAGTAACGCTAGGGTGCGTTATTCGGCGGTAAGTCAGCTAGATATCCTCGGTCGTCAGAATCTCGATCTGGCCTTAACTATTCTACGCGATCGCTTGTTAAATGATCCCGAAGCGGACGTGAAAGCAGCCGCGGCCGATGCGATCGGGGGGTTAAAATTAACGGCAGCCTACGATGATCTGGTGGCCGTCTATGAACAATCCAGCGACTGGTTAATTCAATTTAGCATTGTGGCCGCTTTGGGCGAATTGGGGGAACCCCGGGGCTTTGAACTGCTCGAAATCGCCCTAAACTCCGATAATGAATTGGTAAAAACGGCCGCTGTTAGTGCTTTCGGGGAACTAGGCGACCCTCGCGCCGTCTCTTTACTTGTTCCCTTGGCTAATGATGATGACTGGCAACTGCGCTATCGTCTTGCTCAAGCTTTAGGCCGCTTAGGGGGGGAAGAGGCGATCGCTGTTTTGACCCAGTTAACCAGCGATAAAAGCGCCCAAGTCGCCCAAGAGGCCCGCAATAATCTCGTCCAAGGGTGATGCAGAATAGTTGATTTTTGTCAATACCATTTACAATAAACTTTAATTAAGAATCGTTAACAAAGGTAAAGCGATGAAACAATTTACCCGTTTAATCTTGCTCGTCAGTCTCCTTGCGGGGGGCTGTTTCTCTGCCTCAATTGCGATCGCTGATAATCCGGCGGGGGCAATCGTGAGCAAGGATTCACAGGTTAACGAACTACTGCGTCAAGCGCGGCAATTGGTCAAAAATGGCAATTATGGGGAAGCTATAGCCATTTACGAGCAGGCCGCCGCCCTTGATGGCAATAATGCCAAAATTTTCTCTGGGATCGGCTTTTTACAAACGCGGCAGGGGGATTATAACGCCGCCGCCCAAGCATACCAAAAAGCTTTAAGTCTCGATCCGAGTAATCCCGACTTTTTCCATGCTCTCGGTTATAGTTTGGCTAATATCGGCGATTACGACAATGCAGCCACCGCTTACTACTACGCTATCCAAATAGAACCGAAAAACGTCCAACACTACCTCGGTTTAGGGGTGGTATTATTACGGCAAAAAAACTATGCAAAAGCGGGCGAAGTTTACCAATGGATTTTAGCTCTCGACCCCAATAATCAGCAAGCCCACGAAATCATGGGTAAAGCCTTGATCGAACAGAATAAAAGCAGCGAAGCCTTCGATTTTCTCCAAAAATCCCTGCAAAGATTCCCTAACAATAGTGAATTAAGATTGCAACTGGCCAGCCTTTTGCTCAAACAGGGCGATTTAAATGGTGGAACCCAAATTTTAAAGGAAATAGAGCGACAAAGTGCAGGAAATTTTTTAATTCAGCTAAAAATAGGGATTTTACTCGAAAAACAAGAGCGTTTTGACGAGGCTCTCCCCTTTTATCGTCGGGCTGTTTTCCTAGAACCCCAATCGTTGGAAGCACAAGCGGGAATCGGTCGCATCCATCTGGCCAGAAAAGATTATCTTGCAGCAATTATCGCCTATCAAGATTTGGCCGAAATCGCCCCCAATAACGCCGATGTCTATCTTAATCTCGGTCGGGCCTACGCGGGCCGAGGACGAAAAAGAGAGGCGGAGGAAGCTTTTAAGCAAGCGCGAGCGGTTTATGTGCTGAAAAATAATCAATCTGGCCTGGAGGAAGTGGATGCCCTGCTGAAGAAATTGCTTGAGTAAAACCAGATCAGTTATCAGTTATCAGTTATCAGTTATCAGTTATCAGATTTGAGTTTTCAGTTCACTGATGACTGTTTAGCGATCAAGGAGTAATTTATACTAAATCCGTTGAATATAGGCTACTTATCAGGACAGGCACTCATGCAATAGGCAAGAGGCAAAAGGGGGAATAAATAATCAGTCTTTAATAACCAGATTTAGTATTAGATAGTCAATAGTTTATTCCCAATTGATCGGCAGCCATTGATGATCTAAAACCTGTTCGAGATTAAAAATTATCTGACTGGGTAAACCGCCGGGGGATAAACCCATTTTTTTCCGGACGGCCTCTAAAGCTGTATGGTAGGATGGCTCAAAAATCTCCCGAAGATAGGGCTTTAAACTAGGGCTATCCTCCAGTAAATCTTGAATTTCTGCCCGAAAATTATTGATTTCTCCATTCCAATGATTACCATTCCGGTCTCTTTCCGATTGCCAGTAAGTTAATTTGAGTAAATGTTCTAGGAGACGAGTTAAAAGACTTTTGAGCGCGTGTCTTTCACTTCTCCCCATCGATTCAATCTCCTCAATTAAGTTGTCTAAATCCACCTCGGCAAACTGGCCTTTTTTTAATTGTTCTGCCGTGGTTTTTAGCCAGAGATAAAAATCTTCTTCGTATAGTGTTGGGGTCGCTGTTTCTGTTGATCTAGTCATGACGGAACTGCCACAGGTGAAAACTAATCGGGATTCTATATTAATTAAACCCAAAAAAAAGAGAGCTTGAACTCTCCTTCTTGGTTATTTGCTAATCTTACTAACTAGCGACAATATATTCCTTGACGTTGGCCCGGCGACGGCGTAAATGAGCCAGGGCCTGGTGTTCTAATTGTCGCACCCGTTCCCGACTGATGTTCATTCTCTGACCGATTTTGGCTAGGGATAACTCCTTGCCATCGGTTAAACCGAAACGGAGAGTAATCACTTCCCGTTGTTGGGGGGTTAATTCGGCCAGGAGATTGGCTAAGTCTTGCCGTAATAACTCTTGGGTGATGAAGGTATCGGGAGAAACTCCGCTATCTTCCAATAATTCCGACAATTCCGTATCTTGGTTATCGCCGACGCGCACATCAAGGGAGATGGGTTGACGGGCCATACTGAGATATTCGCGGATTTGAGCGGGTTCTAGCTCTAATTCCAGGGCAATCTCGGCAGGGGTGGCACTTCTGCCCAGTTTTTGGGCGAGTTCGCGCTGGGTTCTTTTGATTTTATTCAGTTTTTCGGTGATATGGATGGGTAAACGAATGGTGCGGGCCTGTTGAGCGATCGCACGGGTAATCGCTTGTCGAATCCACCAGTAAGCATAGGTAGAAAATTTATAACCTTTGGTGGGATCAAATTTCTCTACACCTCTTTCTAATCCCAGACTACCCTCTTGAATTAGATCGAGGAATTCCATGTTCCGCTTTTGATATTTCTTTGCGATCGCAACTACCAAGCGGAGGTTAGCTTCAATCATTTTCCGTTTAGCTCGATCGCCAGTTTTCAAGGCGCGATCCAGTTCATTTTCGCTTAAATTCACCGAATCCGCCCACTCCAAGCGCTGTGGTTCCCGTCCTAATTGTTTCGATAGTGCTTCTTTCGCTTCTAACAGGCTCATCATCCGTTGGACTTGTTTGCCGTAAATAATTTCTTGTTCGTGAGTTAGGAGGGGAACCCGCCCAATTTCGTGCAGATAGGTACGCACCATATCGGCATTGAGGGTGGGCTGTGGTTGAGTTTGGTTGGTTTTTGCTGTGGGCATTGGTTTGGTGGTGACTCCTTGACACAGAAAAAGTCTGTTACTATTCCGACTCGCGGGTGAGTCTGGCTTATCTGAAGTCGGTATGAGTTCGATTCGGAATTCCTTTGATTGTATCCTGTGCTTTTAGACGCAGACAATCCCCTAAAGGTTCAAAGCTAATTCATTCTTTGGTATGATGTTAGGTTTATCCTTTTTCCCCCAACATTTAGAACAAAAGTATTACAGCCTAGAACTATCAACTACAATCGCTTGTTTTTGGGTCGCTTTTTCCCGAATCCTCGGCAGTGCCGCTGATACTGTTAGGTAAGATTACAAGACAAAAAGGTGATTTTCCCGATTAGTCATAAACAATTTGGCTGACTTCCGACCCTTTCGCCCTCAGCTTTGAGAGGAAGACTGACAGCCGAGAACCGACTTCTATATATATAATGACCGATCAACACCAGCAAAGTGAGATGTAATCATTGCGGATTTCCGAACTATTTTCTGTAGTATTTGTTACAAAATGCCAAATTAGCCGCGATTGAGAATCGGGAAAAATTGTTATAAAAATTAGGATTGCTAGGAGGGTAATAACTATCATAGAAACAGCAGGGCGGAGATCGGGATAAATTATCGTTTAAACCAAGCTCGATCGCAGTCTCCACAATGCCGTTCTGTGGAACTCCTGAACAATGAGGACTTACTATGACTAAAACCGTCGTTATCGATCCCGTCACCCGGATCGAAGGCCATGCCAAGATCTCGATTTTCCTTGACGATGGGGGGGAAGTGGATGACGTGCGTTTTCATGTGGTCGAGTATCGTGGTTTTGAGAAATTCTGCGAGGGACGGCCGATGTGGGAGATGGCGGGAATTACTGCCCGAATTTGCGGCATTTGTCCCGTTAGTCACCTACTTTGTGCCGCCAAAACCGGCGATAAAATTCTAGCGGTGCAAATCCCCCCTGCGGGGGAAAAACTGCGGCGCTTGATGAATTTGGGACAATTAACCCAATCCCATGCTTTAAGCTTTTTTCATCTTAGCAGTCCCGATTTTCTGCTTGGTTGGGAAAGTGACCCCGCTAAACGGAATGTGTTCGGTTTAATTGCGGCCGATCCCGACCTAGCGCGAGCAGGCATCCGTTTACGTCAATTTGGACAGAAAGTTATTGAACTTTTGGGAGCAAAAAAAATTCACCCCGCTTGGTCTGTCCCGGGGGGTGTGCGTTCCCCTTTAAGCGAAGAAGGGCGACAATGGATTAAAGAACGACTGCCGGAGTCTAAAGCGACTCTTTACACGGCTTTAAACCTATTTAAAGGACTTCTGGACAATTTAACCACAGAAATCGCCGCTTTTGGTAATTTCCCTTCTCTATTTATGGGATTGGTTGGTAAACGGGACGAGTGGGAACACTACGGTGGTCATATTCGTTTTACCGATAGTCAAGGCAATATCGTAGCCGATAACCTGAGCGAAGACAATTATCGCGATTATATCGGCGAATCAGTGGAAAAATGGTCTTATTTGAAGTTTCCCTACTATAAACCCCTCGGTTATCCCAATGGTATCTATCGAGTTGGTCCCTTGGCCCGCTTAAATGTTTGTTCCCATTTTGGCACGGAGGGAGCGGATATCGAGTTACGCGAATATCGCCATCGGGTCGGTGGTGTAGCAACCTCTTCTTTTTATTATCATTATGCTCGTTTAGTCGAGATTTTGGCTTGTTTAGAACAGATTGAACGTTTAATCGATGATCCCGATATAGTTTCTCAACGCTGCCGGGCCGAAGCAGGAATTAATAATCTGCAAGGGGTGGGAGTTAGTGAAGCGCCCCGGGGTACTTTATTCCATGATTATAAAGTGGATGAAAATGGTTTGATTGAAACGGTGAATTTAATTATTGCCACAGGTAATAATAATTTGGCGATGAATCAAACGGTGAAACAAATCGCCCAACATTATATCCATGGTGGCGAAATTCCCGAAGCGATGTTAAACCGCGTAGAAGCGGGTATTCGTTGCTATGATCCCTGTTTAAGTTGTTCCACTCACGCTATGGGACAAATGCCGCTACAGCTAGAGTTAGTTAATGCAGCTGGTGACGTGATTAATACTCGACAAAGGGGTTAATTATCTAAGTTGTTAGGGTGTTGGGAAATAGGGCAAATTCCTCCTAACACCCGGGGCTATTTCATTTTAGATGATAAGATATTGGGGGAAAATAAAACGGTTCTTCGGTTTGTCTTATGCAACGTACAGGGTTATAAGGAATGAAACTATTATAGAGAAAAACATTTGGCGATTTTTGTCAATTGTTTTCAATCTAGAGCGAACTAAATCAATTAAATCTCTTGCCAGATAAGGATTTAGTGGATTTATGCCGCACTATCGAACCATAACAAGTAACGAAGAACCTTTTATTTATCTGAAAAAAAAATTTTTCTGTTTCTTTTTGGGGCGTTCAATGGGAGTTTCCGTTACATCCACTACCCTTACGACCGGTATCTCTGCTTGATTTAGTAGAGCTTTTTTTCCTTTTAAACAAACGGAAGTTTCCCGATTGTGAAAGCATTTTTTCCGTCTTATTTACAGCCTATAGTTAATTCTGATATTTGACCGCTTGTACCAATGTGAAAATATGTTCTATATTCTCGCCAATATTCTAACGTTACTAAAACTTGTTCTTCTATAGATAGTTTAGGTTTCGGTCCGCTTTTAGATACTGAATTAGAGTCGGCTTCAACACTTTTTACTGATTCTACCATCCTACCATCTTTCTATGGGTTTGTTTATACACACCGAAACGGCGTTTGAACTGTTCATCTGATAAGTTTTGATAATCCATATTTTTGCTAATAAACATAGCAAAAGTATGGATGATTTCCTGACCTAAGATTACATTTTATTCTTTTTTCCACTTCCATCTAAAAATCGAGAAAAAAGCAAGACCTTCCACTATACCATAAAAAAATTATGCAAGAGGTCTAATTAGCAGCCCCAATCAAAATAAAGGGCGACCAAAAGAAAGGGTGGCTTTTAATTTGACTCAGTTTGGCCTGTCGCATGGCTTCACTTTTAGTCATACCATTCTTGAGATTCTGATAAAATTGGGTCATAATTTCCGCACTGGTATTATCTTCAGCATTCCAAAGACTGGCTATTACTGATTTAGCGCCGGCTCTTTCTAGGACGTAAGCAAGTCCTGAAATTTCCTGGCCGTCTGCGTTGGCTTCCTTGGCGGTTTGACAGGCACTCAGGGTGATTAATTCGGTATTTTTTAAGCCTAATAATGCAGCATCAGCGATGTTATATTGTTGATTATTTGCGAAAAGAATAGTATTAGCTTGCATACCCAAATTAGGACAGCCAGCGAGGTCAAAACAGCCGTGAGTTCCTAAGTGTAAAATCGAGAAGCGAAAGGCTTGTTTTTTGAATATATCTAGAGTTGCATTTGTACCGAGATATTTTTCACTTCCCGGAAAGATTTTGCTGATAGTTTCTGCTTCTATTTCTGTGCCTTTAAGTTCTTCTTGGGTGGGTTTAGGGTTAGCAAATGCTAGACCTTGTAAGGGTTTTCTTTCGGTCGCGGGAGGAGTAGATGTGGAGATGCGAGTTAAATAATAAATTGGATATTTTTCTAGGAGAACTTGGTCATTTTTCTTATCGTAGAGGGTTTCAAAGGGAATATAGCGCAGTTGTCCGGTGGCGATAATAGCGATATTTTTCGGGGAACTGGTGGCGATTTGGGACTCGATGGGACGGATTAAAATCTCGTATAATTTACTACCGGTAACGAGGTAGTCGGCATTTTGATAGTCGGCTAATTGGGTACGGTATTGACTGACAAGTTGATTAAAATCATCGGCTTTTGCATCACTTTGAATAACGATTAATTTTTCTCTAGTAACGAGAAATAGAGCGACTTTATCGCGGAGGGGAACGGGTTGAATAACGAGGGTATCAGGAGCGATATTTTTCTGGAGTTGGGCGATGTCAGTGGGTTTTGTTTCAAAAAGTTCAGCAATTTCTGGATATTTCTCTCCGATAGTTTCCGCATTTTTATACACTTTCTCCTCGAATTGTCGGATTTGTTGTGCCAGTTCTTCAGAGAATTTATCCTGTAGTTGTCGGCGCATTCCTTCGAGTTGTTGATTGTCGGTGTTCCAGTTATCAAGTGCTTTTTGTGCATCGGGATCAGCAACTTTGGCATTAATCAGGCGATTGTAATCGGCGAGATCGGCGGTAGTGGCGAGTTTAAGCCATTCAAAAGCTTTTTCTGGTTGATTTTGCTGGATGAGGAGGTCAATCAGGTGAGCAAACGTTTCCGAGAAATACATATTACTCGACCAATTTTTTTCCGACCAATACTTTTTACGGACTTTACGAGGTGAAGAACGACGTGACTCAATAATAAGATTAGCACTTTGCTCTAAATAGCTTAAGGCTTCGCTCGGACGATTTAGCATCTTGTAAGCTATACCAATTTTGCTCAGAACCATCTCCTTATTGCCTTTATATTCTTGTCCATAAGTTTTAATAAATTCTGATAACGCCGATAGATAGTAAGTAAGTGCTTGTTCATTATTTCCTTCCTTCATATACAAATCACCAACTTCCAAATTACCTCTAACTCTTGTAACTTCGGCGAATCTAACCGGTAAAGAAAACATTTGATTATAACAATCTAGTGCCTTCTGCTTTTCATCAAACTTGACGTATACCTGACAGAGAGCCTGAAGTGAATTGCCTTTAATGAATAGAATATATTCGGATTTTGTGAATTCCGACAGAGTTTTATCCATAGCCAATTGATCAAGAATAAGAATACCCTTCTGCAAGTAACTAATCGAATTCTTTTTATCATCTAATTCAGCGTAAGTACGGCCAATCTTAACGAGATATGCTGATTCTGTTACACGATTTACTAGAGGCTGATATTGAGATTGATGTATAGTTAGTGCTTGTTGGTAAAAATTAAGACATTCTAATGTATTTCCATAAGATTCAATAGGCTTTTGGTACTGTCCAAGAGAGTAGTAAGCATTTCCTACTGAATATATACAAATATCTCCTAATGTGGAAAAGATAAATTCTTGTTTTGGTTTATCTCCTAATTTTTGATAACCAATGAGTGCTTTTTTTAGGTTTTCACTAGCCGATTTAATTCTGCTCTTTTCATTGATTGAAAGTGGCCTTATTAATTCTGCTGGTTCCGAATACAATGCTGTTAGAGCTTCATTAAATATTCGGTCAGTTTCTCTACGGAGATCGAATTGGTCGGTAAAGGTTCGAGCGATTGCTGCCGGGATAAAGGCGTATTCTCTCCCCCTATCAATTCGTTGAGATGCGGTTCCTATCGCCGTATACAGTGATTCTGATTGTCTAAAATAGTCAATAGCCTTTTGGTACTGTCCAAGAGAGTAGTAAGCATTTCCTAAATTAAATAGTATTATTGTTTTTAAATTAATGGGTCTTATGTTTATAAAGTCATCGAATAAGCCATCACCATTAGAATCGTATTTATTCAAGATTGCTAAAGACTGTTCAAGGTACTCGATCGCCTTCTGGTACTGTCCGAGGGAGTAGTAAGAAAGTCCTAAGCCACCTAAAGAATTAGCTTCCCCAGCGCGATCGCCGACATTCTTCATGATAGCTAAAGACTGTTGATAAAACTCGATCCCTTTTTGGTAGTTTCCGAGGAAGTTATAAGTGTTCCCTAACACAAATAGTATTATGCCTTCTTCTTTTCGATAACCGTTTTCTCTCGTCAAAGCTAAATACTTTCGATAAGACTCGATGTCTCGATAGCCGATTTCCTGGATAATAGCTAAAGACTGTTGCTGATAGTCAGTTGCTTTTTTATACTGTCCGAGGGATTGGTAAGCAGCTCCTAAATTGCCCAAAGAAATGGCTTCTCCTTTGCGATCACGAATCTCCCTCGCAATAGCTAAAGACTGTTGATAAAAATCGATCGCCTTTTGGTACTGTCCGAGAGACTCGAAAATGATTCCTAAGTTGCCTAAGTCAATGGATTCCCGTTCGCGACTATGGATCATTCTATTGGTAGCTAAAGACTCCTGAAGAGATTCAATCGCCTGTTGAATCCGTTGCTGCAAAAGCTGATCGGCTTCCGCTTTCCTCGCATCCGTATTTTGCGCTATTACCGCAGGGACGAGAGAGGAGAGTTTCCCGTTAACAACTGGTAGGGTGACGGTAGCCACTAGGGAAAGGGTAAGTAAGGCGTAAAATTTGGGATTCATAGTTATTTCCGCTATCAGTTATTAGTTAATACACCTCATCATGAGTTCCAATGTTAATCAAAACTATTCTATCTGTTTGAGTTTTTTCGTCTCGTTCTAAATAGAAAATGATGAGGCAATCATAACTACAGGAACAAGCTCTCAATTCCTGATATTCTCCCCTGACTCGATTAACATTTCTTGCTGTTCCCTGGGTAATTGACTAACCAACTCCAGCGCGTTTTCAAAGGTAATCATATTGAACTCCCTTGTTAAATTTAATGCGATAACAGTCCTATTTAAGTACGAAGATCTGATCAATGACATAATTTTTCCCCTCGCTAACCCGACATTAGAGGAATCTTTAATAAATGTTTCCTAATCCAATCAGCTAAGGGACTTGCGTGGGAATAATATCCCAATCGATCGGAGGGCGCAAGCTTTGCGCCCCTACAGTAACGGATTTTGTCCACAATGTAGGGGCGAACTGCGTTCGCCCAAAAGGTACATTATCAAAGCGCAAGTCCCTAATTGTTCCTCTGAAAGCTTACCAACAGCAAGATCGATCCATATCTGGTATTTTTCTTGACTAGAAGCTTGAAAATCGTAGCTATTGAGCCTCAGAAAAGTCCTCGTCACTACATAGGCCGTTCTCTTATTCCCATCTACAAAAGGGTGATTCTTGACAATCCCATAAGCGTAGGCTGCTGCCAAAGAAGCCATGTCAGGATGCGACTCAGAATAAGCCAGAAAATTTTGCGGTCGGGAAAGTGCGCTTTCTAGCAACCCCTCATCTCGAATACCCTCTAATCCACCATGCTCGGCTATTTGGCGGTGATGAATCGCGAGAGCTACCCCATCAGCTATCCAGATTAGCTGGTTCATGAGCCTAAGTTGCCAGCTTTCTTAAAATATTCCAGTCTTCGCGCATCACTTCCTCCGCCACTTCCATTTGCTGGACAAATTCGGGGTCGTAGGGTGTAAGCTCAAAGCCATTCGGCGTTTCCAAGACGTAGAGCATATCGCCTTTACTAAGGCGCAGCTTCTCCACCAACTCTTTCGGGAAAATCACCCCCATAGAGTTCCCTACCGTTGTGACTTTTAACTTAATCATCGTTTTTTGACTGAGTAAATATGTCAATTATAGCACCTCCCATATTTCCTGAATTTCTCACATCACTTAACAATTTAGTATTAACTTTCCGAACCATTGTCTAATCTCTTGTTTTTCACTCTCTTCCAACGGAAAATCAATATTTTTGAATTGTTCGGCCGTTCTCTGTTTGACTCCTAAAATCTCAATCCCTACAATCCTATCCGTCTCATCGTAATCATAGATAATCCCCAGCGCTACTTCCTCAGAATCAATAACCTTTCCCTCACAACGACGAATATAAGCGGCATTAGCGGCTCGATCATAGTCTATTTTCATATAGCAACCGCCAAGACAATAAAGATTATAATTACTATATGGTGACATCCTTAACCCCAGCCCAACTAGACAACCTCAACCGCTTTCAAAAACGCCTCCTCCGTCATGCCACCCCAATTCGGATTTATAATCTTCCCAACGGTGGCAAAGCATTTCAAGCGGACGTTCCCGCCAAAAATATTTCCGGTTCCTATGCAACCTATGAAAAACAAATTGATGCGGAAGGAATCACTCTCTTTTACACCAAAACAACCTACGCCCCCAACGGTTCTATTGTTCACATCAAACAAAAATACCCATGAAAACTAGACAAGAATACCTCAACGCTTTAGTCAACTTTGACCAACCCCTATCAACTATCCTCCCTATCCTAAAAACCTTTCCTTGGGACAGTAGCGAAGCAATTATCACCCTAAAAAAAGAGCATCTGATCGATATTCTCGATCGCTATCTCAATAACGCTCTATCTGCCACCGACCTAGAAAACTGGGCCGATGCCATCGAATGCAGAGAAGATATCGCCTATAAAACAGATGAGGAAAATCTCATCAATGACATCATCTTTGACCTCGCTAACCCGACCTTAAACGATCCACTATCACCAAAAACAATCGAACAATACATCAGCCAACTTTCCCATTTAAAGTCTTCCTTAATTGCTTAAAAAATAGACCTCTTTTTTGTGAATTTTAATGGGGGTTTACTTGAATCTCAATTTTGTCCGAGGGGTTAAATTTAATTTCCTCGACAACGTAGGAACTCTTACTCGCCACCCCTTCGATCCCTCTTATTTCTAGAGGATCTAGCGAGGTTATAGTTACTTCCGCTTTTCCTTCATTAACATCAATAATTTTGAAATTCTGTAAAGGTTCCTGCCAGCGTTGTCTATTCTGGTTTGGATTGCTTGATTTCTCTTCCCCACGAATAACAAGCGTTCCGCTTTTGATAATAACCTTCCCTTGAAACTCTATCTGTTTGATCTCTTTCATTGCCACTTCTTTTGTTTTTGATTCTCTCCCTAAAGCGATCGTTTTTGCTTGGGAATCGAACTTGATTAATCTCCCAGATAGAGAAGCGCCATTTTTTAAAGATACTTTTGTATTATCCGGTATGAATACGGGGATTTTCTTGACGGGAGATCGATCGCCGGTGGCTGGTAGATGATAGCCAGCAAGAGAGGCGATAAAAACTAGGCTAGTTGCGGTTATTATTGGGTAGAGTTTTTTCATCTTTACCTTGCCTGAATGATCGGGATTTAGTTGGTTCTGTTTTCGATCTTGGATGCGGTGGGTTAGCGCTACTCCTAACCCAACCTGCGGTTTTTGTCAATATATTTTTACTTTCCGAAACCTTTTTTCGGGCGGTTTTGTTTGGCAATACGGAGGGCTTTTCCGGTTTTGCCATCCTGTAGTGCGATCCGCATCGATCGCTTTTTCTGGTAGGATTGAATATCCGCCGCTAACGGATGATCGTTATCGATGCGTAGATGGGTTAAAGAACAGATAAGACCCGTTTGTTTTCCCAATTCATTTTTTAGGAAACAAATAATTCCCCCCTCGTCTCCCGTGTAGAAAATTTTATCGATCGAAAACTGGTGATCGGGTTTGTATCGCTCGCCTTTTGTTTCAGCTAGTTTTAACGTTTCGGGAGTTGCACGCACAGGGATTGGTAAACTCGCTTCCATTTTCTCAATTAACAAACGAACTTGGCGGGGATCGTCGATCGACATGGGTTATTCTCCTTGATAAAATACAAAGAACTGGCGATAGAACCCGATCGATCGAGTAGGATAGCGATCGAAAACGCCAATCAGGGACATTTTACCGTGAGCGCTCCGAATTCGCCCCCTCCCGGAACACAGATACTAGGAACCTTCGCCAGTCTTCTCGGTTTGCTGGGGATTTTTCTCTATTTTACGGGATGGATCTATCGGTGGGCCTATTTCGGCTGGTTTAGCCTTGAGATTAACCGTCTGGACTTGCCCTTGCGTTCCTTCCTTTTTGTGCCGATACAGGTCTTCTGTGGCGATTTCGGGGCGTTGCTGCGAACGTTTCTGGCGCTGGTTGCCGTTGCCTTTGCGATTCAATTTACTCTCTGGATTTTGTCTCCCCTGCCATCCTATTCAATTGTCAGTCAATCTAAACGGAAATTTCATCAAAAATTTCAGTTCTTAGGTTTATTAGTCCGGGGAATTCCCGAAGCTCTCCGAAAAGATTTGATCGCTGTTATTTGGCTATTAATTATACTTTTTTGGTTAGCTCGAATTCAGGGATCGATCGATGCCCGTCGCGATGCAGTTAATGATACTTCTACCTTACCAGTTATCACTTTAGTTTTACCAGAAAAACAGATAGCGATCGGTCGGAATCCAGAGGATGTTTTTACCGATCCTTCTCTCAAAGGTTATCGAATTATCGGTGAGACTAAATTACTCGAAGAGCTGCGGGGAAAAGAAACCAATGATAGTAAAGTCAATCCCCCGCGAGTTTGGCGGTTATTAATCCAAAATAACAATTGGACTTATATTTTTCGCGGGTTATCCCCTCAGTCGGCAGAAAATGAACGTCCGGCGATTCTAGCCATTCGCGAGGATAAGGAGGGACAATTGATGATTCTCGCGCCAGATGTCCCATAATCCCAGTGAAACTCAATCGGGGAAATTATCGAATTACCCTTGAACATCGAAGCTTACTGCTATAATTACTTACGGACAAAGATAATAAATAAAATTTATGGGCGACTTTTTTGATAACGTGAGCCGTTACCCCCGCTATCTGATTAGCTTTAGTTTAGGGATTTTCTTCGCCTTTTTTGGCTGGTTAGCCCCTTTATTAAAAAATCCCCTCACAGCGATCGCACTTGTGGGCTTTCTGGGGGGAACTTTCGCCTTTCTTTATTTCACCCTCAAAGCCATGCTCGGATTAGCTTGATACAATGGTAAGGGTTTCGCTGTTTTTAGGGGACGAAAATTATGGCCAATGATCGTCGAGTATCTCGCGTGTCCTCGCTAATTAAGCGCGAGGTCAGCCAAATGTTATTAATGGAAATTAAAGATGATCGCGTCGGTGCGGGTATGGTTAGCGTTACCGATGTGGACCTCTCCCACGACCTACAACACGCTAGGATTTTTGTGTCTATCTACGGCAACAAAGATGCAAAGGCCGAAACTATGGCCGGTTTAAAAGCGGCTGCGGGATTCGTCCGACGTGAACTGGGTCAACGCATCCGTCTCAGACGTACCCCCGAAGTGGTCTTCCTAGAAGATTCTTCTCTTGAACGCGGCGATCAAATGTTACACCTTCTTGATCATATTAAAAGCGATCGACCCCCAGAAGATGACGATTCCGATATCAGTGACCAGTGACCAGTGAACAGTGATCAGTAGAGGATAACTAAATTTAGACAAAACTGGCAACTTAAAACTTAAACCTGATAACTGATAACTGATAACTTATAACTGATAACTGATAACTGAATAGTGAGCGATCGCATTTTATCCCTAAAAGAACGTATTGGTCAGATGATAGTAGTCCGCGCTTCCGGCTATCTCTTTGACCAACAAATCCGCTATCCTGCTTGGGAACCCGTCAACGCCACCCTGAAACATTGGTTAGAAACCCTCCACCTCGGTGGGGTGATTCTGTTGGGAGGTAGCGCCGCCGAAATCGCTTTCCGTAGCCAACAATTACAAAGTTGGTCCGGCGATAATCCTCTCCTCATCGCTGCCGATATCGAGGAGGGAGTCGGCCAAAGGTTTTCCGGCGCCACTTGGTTTCCCCCCCCAATGGCTTTAGGAAAAATAGCCGAAAAAAGCTTGACAAAAGCCACAGAATATGCTAGGGAAATGGGAGCAATTACCGCTAAGGAAGCACTAGCGATCGGGATTAACTGGATTTTAGCCCCAATTGTCGATGTGAACAATAATCCCGACAATCCGGTTATTAATATTCGTTCCTTCGCTGAAACTCCCGAAATCGTCGCTAATCTAGCTCAAGCTTTTATTTTAGGGGCCGATTCCTATCCAGTTTTGACCACGGCCAAACATTTTCCGGGCCACGGTGACACCAGCAATGACTCCCATCTCGATCTTCCCATTATCAACCACGATCATCATCGCCTAGAAGCGATCGAATTGCCGCCCTTTCAAGCAGCGATCGAGTCGGGGGTTGATAGTATTATGTCAGGCCATCTGTTAATTCCCGCTTGGGATGCCGAATTTCCCGCCACTCTTTCCTCGAAAATTCTCGCGGAAAAACTGCGCCAAAATCTCGGTTTTCAGGGTTTAATCGTCACCGATGCCCTGATTATGGGAGGAGTGACTAAAATTGCCAGTGCTGCCGCCATAGCAGTGAGGGCGGTACAGGCGGGGGCTGATATACTGTTAATGCCTCCCGATCCGATCGAAGCGATCGAAGCGGTGTATAGTGCCGTGCAAGCGGGTACAATTAGCGAAGCGAGAATTAATGATTCTTGGCAACGTATTCAACGAGCAAAAGAGAAATTGGGGCAAAGACAGCCATCCTTAGAATCCTTAAGCAGTTTAGCGGCACCGCAAGCTCTAGAGATTGTCAGCGACATTTTAAAAGATTCCCAAACAGTTAGCGCTAATTTACCGATTCAAGCCACTCAAGGCCGCAATTTAATCATTATCGATGATTTACTCAACTGTGACTTTCTTGATCGCTCTTGTCCGGCGGTGACAATTCCCCGACAATGGGGTTATCAAACCCAAATAATCGACCGTAGCACCTTTAATCAGTCCCTCGTCTCCCCAGAAACGACTCTCCTACAAGTATTTATCCGTGGTAATCCTTTTCGGGGTAGTGCCGGATTAAGGGACGAAACGAAAGCTATCTATCAAGCTTTGCTGAAAACTGGACAAATTCAAGCATTGATTGTTTATGGTAGTCCCTACGTTTTCCAGTGGTTTCGTCAACAAAGCGGAGACATTCCCTATCTTTTCAGCTACGGACAACAACCAAGCGCCCAAAAAATCGCCCTAGAAACTATTTTTGAGGGGACCACTAGCGGCGAAAATCAGACCGATACTTTCGTTTAAGGGCAAAAATTGCCTAGTAACCATTGGGCAATGCGATCAGAGGCACCGGCCGATCCCATTCTCTGACGACCATTAAAGGCGATTTCTTGCCACTGTGGGGGATTTTGTAATAAATATTCTAACTTGTCTGGCACTGACTCGGCACTATCGCCTAAGAGAATTGAACAGCCTAATAAACGCTGTTGCAGTTTGGCAAAATGGGGAGTAAATTGTGGTCCAGATCCCGCAATTGTGATCGCCGGTTTACCCAAACCGACGAACTGTTCCGTGGCAGTTCCCGCCATGGCGATCGCTAGATGGCAACGGCCTAAATATTCGGCGTAATCCCTTTGAGAAATAGTTATAAATACCTCTTGACAAATAAACTTATTTGTGCTATATTCTCGCCAACCCCGGGAAATTAAAGCAGCCGTAAAAGATTCTAGGGGGAGAGAAGGAGCGATCGCCGACAAAAACTCCAGCTTGTAATCGGGAAAACGGCCGATAATGGCGGCCACAGCTGCGAGAATTTGCTGCCAATTGTGGAGAGATTCGGGAAAGCGCGAACCGGGTAGCAGCAGAATAGTTAGGCAATCTTGGGGAAAATCGCCCGTTATCGAGGGTAAAAGGTCATCCATCATCGGATTACCCCCATCGACAACGGGAATTGACCACTGTTGTAAAATTTTGCTAGTTAAACTATCCCGGGGAAAAACCCCCCGACAGCGAGGATGAGCCATTAACCAGCGTTCCCAGGGATAATAGTAGGAACCCCAGAGGCGATCGATCATCGAGCTACTATCTAACCATCCCTGCTCATCCCGGAGATAGTATTCTGATTTAGCCGTTCCCACAAAAGCATAATGTGTCCCGCTTAACCAAGCAAGGGCAAGGGGTAAGATATCTCCCACCGCGACAATTTTTCCCCCTTCTTGGCCCCAATTTCTGACCAGACGGTATTGACGGGAGGTTAATCCTAATAAACCCTCCCGCAGATCTCGCCATAATTGTTTGGGATCGCTAGTGATAAAACCCCCAGAGGGCATTTTTTGACCTCGATCGAGAAGGGGAATCCCCAGACGAGTATAAGCATAACCGTTACCCACTAGGGGTAAAGCAGTAATATCCGGACAGTGGGGAGATGATTGCAGTCTTTTAATAATCCGGATCGCGATCTCATCTTCACCGTGGCCATTACTCAAAAATAATAATTTCACTGTTTTTCTTAACTTCTAGCTTAAAGTCCTAAACTTCGGTTGTTTTATTCCCTTCGACCCTAGACAATGCTGATGGTTAGGGAACAATCAATTTTATAAAAGCAGTTAACCAATTCCCATTTAGTCTAATCTACCAGAAGGTTTCGCCGATCGCTTATCTCTGTCTTGATGGCGACCATTTGACCAAAGGCAAGACTAAGAGATAAGAGATGAGTTTAACTGCTTCTATTTTTATCGATCAAAAGACCAAATTTGGCCCCCCAGAGCCAAGAAGGTCAGAAAGCTGCTCTGATCGCTATATTAGAATCAGTGGTTAATTGGCATCCTAGCGGAAAAAAATGATTATCGACTTACCCGATCGAGAAGCTACTGTCAATTTAGGCGAAAAACTGGGGCAAACCCTGGCCCCTGGCAGTGTAATTTTATTAAAAGGCGATTTGGGAGCGGGAAAAACCACCTTAGTACAGGGAATTGGCTTAGGATTGGGCATTCAAGAGCCTATAGCTAGTCCCACCTTCACCCTCGTTAACGAATATAACGAAGGCCGCCTTCCTTTGTATCATTTGGATTTGTACCGTTTGCAGGGTCAAGATATCGAGGCCCTGTACCTAGAAAATTATTGGCAGGGAATCGAGGTAGATTTAGGGATAGTGGCGATCGAATGGTCAGAACGTTTAACTTTTTTGCCGGAAAATTATCTAGAGATTACTTTACTCGATCGAGGCGATCAGGGACGACGAGCGCTGCTCAATTTTGTCGGTGGGGACGAAAAAAATAGCGACCCCACAGGAATCGCTATCGGCACTTGACTCTTTAAGCAATCAAACTTTAGCGGTAACTCTCGGCATCTAAGATAGATGTTGGGTTCGATCCCCCCTTAATCCCCCCTTGATAAGGAGGGAACTGATAGTTTTTAACATCTAACTACTTATAAGATGTAAAAAAATAACTGTTTTTTTACCTTTAATTTGCCCTTCCCACGGAGAAAATATCCGCTTTTCAGAGATATAATACTAAGAAAATCGGCAATTTTTGCTAATTTCACACTATCTTTAGATTTATCTTCTATCTTGATGTCTGATCGGTTTTGGCAGTGGTTGACCCTTTTCGCTACTAGGGAATCGTGAAAAGAAAAAAAGAAGCGATCGAGTGCTAATTATGAGATGAGCGATGCAGGAAGAAAAAGCGATATTTAATATCAACAATACTTTTTATCGACCGGAGAGTAAAATCGTCCGAGATTTAGGAGTTTTAGGGGCGGCAATTGCCCAAAAAGAGCGGGGCAGTTTGCGCGTTTTAGAAGTAATGAGCGGCTCTGGTGTGCGAGCGCTCAGGTATTGGTTAGAAAGTGGTGCGGATTGGCTGTGGGTTAATGATGGAAATCCAGAAATTAAGCCAACTTTAGACGCTAACTTAGAGAGTTTATTACAACAGAAACAAGGGAAAATAACCTATAAATCTGCTCAAGAAGTTCTCCGAGAATGTTATCTTAAAAAAGACCATTATGATCTAGTTGATATTGATGCTTTTGGTTCCCCTGCATCCCTGTTTAGTGCTATTCCTTTAGCCACTAAAATCGGGGGTTTAATTTATCTGACTAATACTGATGGACGGACGTTGACGGGTCATAATCTAGAAAATAGTTTAGCTGATTATGGAGCCTATGCTCGCAATCATCCGGCTGCCCACGAACAGGGATTAAGATTAATTATCGCCAGTTTGCAATTAGAATCGGCCCGGTTAGGTTTAGGAATTACGCCGGTTTTTTCCTTCTTTTTTGGTCAAAGTTATCGGGTGATGGTGCGGTTAACGGCTAATAGACAATTAAATAGTCATAACTACGGTTTTCTCGGTTATTGTCATAGCTGCGGAGAATATCAATCAGTGCCTTGGCCGAAGTTAGGCAAGATAGTTTGTTCTGGGGACGGACAACCTTTAACCTTAACCGGACCTTTGTGGTTAGGCAGTTTACATGATCGCCTTTATCTAGAAAAAATGGCAGATTTAGCCGATCAATGGCAGTGGAAAAAGGTAGTTAAATTGTTAGAAATAATGAGGGAAGAAAACGATTTTCCTCCCTATTTTTATAGCTTTCGGGAAATTGGTAGAAGGGGCAAATTAGATCTACCTAAAAGGGAAGATTTAATTGCGGCTCTCCTAGAACAAGGTTATCGAGCTGCTGCCACCCATATTAACCCGCAAGCGGTGAAAACTAACGCTTCTTTAGCCCAATGTATCGCACTACTCAAGGACTAATTAGGGTCTGCTGAAAAAGTTTTTCGTGGGGGTAGGGTGTGGGGTGTGGGGTGTAGGGTTTTACCGATTTTCAGGGGGTCAATTTTCCCCCCCGATCACCCCAAGGTCTGGCACTTTTTGATGGGAAAAAAGTCTAAAATTCTTATCCAACAAGGTTTTTAGATTTATTCAGCACACCCTAATTAGTTAATACCAATAACTAGAACTTTGTTGGGGTTCAGGGGCAAAAGCTAACCAGTAGGGGAATTGTAAAAGAGCGAAATTCAGCCGTTCTTCGGTATCATCGATGATAATGAGCGGTGAATACTTATCGTCGATTAAACGTTCCGCTTTTTGAATTAAAGCTTCGGGAGACTCAAAGAGAACGATGCCGCGGTCAGGTCCAAAATCGGCGCGGGAAATGCCGAGACAATCTTGGAGACCGCGCCGCCATTCGCCTAAACGTTCGGGACTATTAGCCAGAACGAGAGAACGGAAGCGATCGCCCTGTAATTCCGCCATAATCGAGATAATTGCCGAAGCCACCAGAATATTCTGGAGACGGCTGCCCATACCGCGAACCGTACCCCGGCCCCCCTGTTTAAAGAACCACTGTTGCACCCGTTCGGCGTGAATTGGTTCAAAAGTGCGCCGTAATTGCCAAGGCGGACCGTAATAGTCAGGACGACTGCGATAACGCTCTAAAAGAGTTTGTATGCGCTGATTTTGCTCAGAAAAGCCCTGTCTAGGGGTGGATTGTCCCACCGGTTCCGATTCATAACCCGAACGATTAGAACGACGGGGTTCTTGCCAATTATCCCGGCCCTGGTTACTGGTACGGGGGGGACGGGGAATTTCTCCGCGATCATCCCGGCCTTGACTGCCACGGGATGGACGGGGGTTTTCCTCCCGTTCGGTCCGCTGGGGAGGTTCCACAGGTCGGGGGGATTTTTCGGGGGTTTCAAAACGGGGTAATTCCAACTGTTCGGCAGCCGCGGCCAAATCCTGTAAACTGCCCACCAGATAGTCTTTAAATCCCTGAACCCGCACGGCTAGATCCTGGGAGACTCCGGCGAAATTACTCCGCATTTCCTGCCGAATCCGCTCACGACGGCGTTCTAACTGTTCGATCGCCAATTCTAAAGCCTGTTTGCGTTGTTCTAGGTCTTTTACGCCTTCCTTGAGCATTCTTTCGATTTGAGCTTTGATATCCCCTAGTTCCTCGGCGATCAAGCGTTCTCTTTCCGCTTTTAACGCCGAGATTTCTGCCGCTAGGCTCTGTTTTTGCCGTTCTAGAGCCTCGATTTCTGCTCGTAGGGGTTGCGCCTGCGCTGCGGGAACTAATTCGCCTTCGGGGGCGGTTTCCGATGGCAGGGGATTCTCTACCTGGCGATCGTTCCAGAGATCATCAAAACTAAATTCTTCGACAGATTCATTGGGTAAGTCTGTCATTTTGTCAAGGGGTAAAACATTAAAATCTTCTGAATTCATCGGCTTTAGAAATGCAGAGCGAACAGAGGGCCAAGGCAGGCAATTAAGAAGCTATTAGCCAAATCTAATTTTATCTCAATCTTAGTTCGCTTCTGAGTCGATCGCTTGCGATGCTGCTAAAGGATAGTATTTTTCCAGGCACAGTCTCAGGGTTGCGCTGTCAAAGATAATGGGCAAAAAATGAATGCTGTTAATTTCTTTGAAATAAAATAGTATCGGGACTTTATTCCAGAAAATCCGCCAATTTTGCCATTCTTGGTAGGGAAAGGAGCGAATTTGTTGCCCGGACAGATAGACATCTAAGGAGGTGGGGGTAAACTGGAGACGAATGCGGGTAGTCTGGAACATCAAGAATAGCCCTAACAGGGAGAAAATTATTCCGAGCCAGACCTGTAAAAAGAGTAAAGGCAGCGATAAAATTACCAAAAACAGGGGAATTCGATAGTTAGGAGCCAGTTCGATCGTTCCTGTTACTTCTTGCGGGGAAATAGTTGTCATCGGTGTCCCTATCGGCAGTCAGCCAAAATATCTTCGCTTCTAGTTTATCGCATTGTTTTTCGAGAAGCGATCGAGATAATCGAGACTCGAGCGGGGATGATCTGGAGGTGTCATGGCATCATAGAAGGAGACTTTACCCCCATATGCACGCCGGAGATTAAAATCAGTTAAGACCTTAGACCGTTGATCGGCGAGGATCAATTCTTTATTTAAGAGGATTAAATCAGCAAAATGGGTGATAGATTCGCCTAAATCATGGTTAACCACCAGGACAATTTTATTTTTTTGGGCTAACTCACCAAAGATATTAAAAAGAACCCCCTCGGTTTTTTGATCTACCCCAACGAAAGGTTCATCAAAACAGAAAATCTCCGCTTCTTGGGCCAAAGATCTGGCTAAAAAGACTCTTTGCTGTTGTCCTCCCGACAACTGACCGAGGGGACGATGGCGTAAATCAGCCATTTCCACCCGTTCTAGGGCATTTAAAGCCTGTTGACGACTAATATGGGAAAAAGGACGAAACCAACCCGTTTTTCTGACTCTCCCCATCATTACCACATCCCAAGCGGTGACGGGATAGGTCCAGTCGATTTGAGATCTTTGGGGAACATAAGCGACTTTATCCAGTTGTTGCTGTAGAGATTGCCCTTGATAGTTAACGCTTCCCTGTTGTACGGGAATTAATCCTAGCATGGCTTTGATCAGGGTACTTTTGCCCGCACCGTTGGGACCGATAATACCGGTTAATCGTCCTGGATGAATTTTCAGGGTGATATCCCGTAGGGCTTCCACGCCGCGATAATATACTCCTAGATGACTAACTGTAATTGTCGTTTGCATAGTTGTTACCCTGAGTCTCCATTTCTAGCATAGCTAAAAATGAGACAATTATGAAGCAACCATGAAAAGATTATGAAAGATAGCTAGGGTGAGATTAATCGCCACTCAGTAAAGCTTCCACGAATTCGTAACTGGAAAAGGGCCGCAGATCCTCGATTCCTTCCCCAGCGCCAACAAAGCGAATCGGTAGGTTAAGCTGACGCGCTACGGCAAGGGCAACACCCCCTTTAGCTGTACCATCGATTTTAGTCAGGATCACGCCGCTTAATTGGGCAGCTTCCGAGAAAACCTCTGCTTGTCGCAGGCCGTTTTGTCCTAAAGTGGCATCGAGAACTAGAAGCGATTCCACCACAGCACTCTCGGCTTTTTTGTCGATAATGCGGCGAATTTTGCTTAATTCTGCCATTAAGTTCTTTTTATTCTGCAATCTTCCCGCCGTATCCACTAAGAGTAATTCTATCTCCCTGGATTTAGCGGCTTCGATGCCATCGTACACCACGGCGGCCGGGTCGGTATTTTTGCCCGGGTTGGCAATGACTTCGACTTGCGATCGCTCTCCCCAAACTTTCACCTGTTCCACGGCAGCAGCGCGAAAGGTGTCGGCAGCGGCGATCATACAGCTATAGCCAGATTGTTTAGATAAATGGGCTAATTTGCCGATAGTCGTCGTTTTACCGACTCCGTTAACTCCCGTGAGCATCCAGATATTTAATTTACCTTTTTCTGGCTCAAAACCGGGGTTGCTATAATTGGCTAAAGGTGCATCTAAAATCTCGCGGATAATTTCTTTGAGATATTCGATCGCTTTTTCGGGGGGCAGAGCTTCCTGTTTTAGCTTATTTTGGAGGGTAGTGATAATATAATCGGTGGCATCTACCCCCACATCGGCCTGAAGCAATAAAGCTTCGATTTCCTCCACCGCATCTTGATTGAGGGGACCCTGACCGACCACGGCCTTAAGCTGATTGACCAAGCTGCGGCGCGTTTTGCCTAAACCCTGACGCAATTTTTTTAACCAGGTGATTTCTTCTTCCGAAACGTCCTCTGCTTGTCGTCCCTGATTGGCTAAAACTTTGGCCGACCAGATAAAATCTTCATCCGGTTCTGTGGGAGTTTCGATGGCGGTTTCTTTGAGAATTTCGAGGCGATCAGATTTTTTCAGCCATGCGGGGGTATTATCCTCGGTTTCTTCTTCTTTAACTGGTTCTTCCTCTTGCGGAGGTTCCGTTTCAGCAATAGATGTTTCAGGGGTTTCGCTCACGACGGCCTCGGCCGTGGCTTTTTTCTCTTGAATATTTTTAAAGGCTTTTTTGGCCCAATCTAAATACTCTTCCTGACTGGTTGCCTCGCTGGGGGTTTCCTCTACGGGTGCGGGGGGTGCTTGTTCTTGTTCGGGTTGGACTTTCTGACGACGGAACCAGTTAAACATAGGAGAAACTAAACATAAAACTATTTATCTAGTTTATTTTAACCTTTGAAGTGAGCAATTTTGATAGTTAGATTTTTAATTGTGGATTTCTCAGCATTTTTTGCTAGAGATTAAGGAAAAAATGATAACCTTGCTCAAGGATAACTTTATCTCTTTTTAGGGAAATGCTGTATCCTAGAAAATAGAATAGGAAGGAGAATCAAAAATGTTAAGCACTACCGAAACTAAATATTATACTCCCGAAGAATATCTCGCTCTGGAGGAAACGTCCGAGGATAAAAATGAATATCGTCAAGGAGAAATTATCCCAATGGTAGGAGCAACAACTAATCACAATCAGATTTGTCTAAATTTTTGCCGTAATTTTCCCTTAAATATCAATAACCAAGATTATTATACCTACATGGAAACGGTGCGTTTATGGCTGTCAGATTATAGCATTTACACCTATCCCGATGTGATGGTGATTAAAGGTCAACCTCTCTATCAAGGGAATAGTCAATCTAACGTGATCAATCCTTTAATTATTGTCGAAGTTCTCTCTAATTCTACCCAAGCTTATGATCGAGGGGATAAGTTTAAATTCTATCGTTCCTTGCCAACTTTTCAAGAATATATTCTGATCGAACAATCTAGTTATAGTGTGGAACGTTACTATAAACAAAAGGATGATCAATGGTTAATTGATTTCGTCACGGGGGAAAATGCGGTTTTACAATTGGTGTCGGTAGATTGGCAGATTTCTTTGCAAGATTTATATCAAAGAGTCAATTTCGACCTAGCAGAAACCTAAAATTAAAAGAAAGGTGAAAAAGAGTCGCTGTCAAGAGAATCATTATCTCAAAACGGACTACTATTGTTAAATATATGGAAGCTCTAGATTTTTCCGATCAACTACAATGGACTGCAGAAGCAAAAGCAAAACTGAAAAATATTCCCTATTTTGTCCGTTCCCAAGCGCGTCAAAGGATTTCTGAGATATTGAAAATATACTTTTCCGAGCAACTCAATTGATAACCTTGCTCAAGGATAACTTTATCTCTTTTTAGGGAAATGCTGTATCCTAGAAAATAGAATAGGAAGGAGAGTCAAAAATGTTAACCACTACCGAAACTAAATATTATACTCCCGAAGAATATCTAGCTCTGGAGGAAACGTCCGAGGATAAAAATGAATATCGTCAAGGAGAAATTATCCCAATGGTAGGAGCTACCACTAATCACAATCAGATTGCTGGAAACTTCTATCGAAGATTTCCTCTGACTATCAATAATCAAGATTATTATACCTACATGGAAACGGTGCGTTTATGGCTGTCAGATTATAGCATTTACACCTATCCCGATGTGATGGTGATTAAAGGTCAACCTCTCTATCAAGGGAATAGTCAATCTAACGTGATCAATCCTTTAATTATTGTCGAAGTTCTCTCTAATTCTACCCAAGCTTATGATCGAGGGGATAAGTTTAAATTCTATCGTTCCTTGCCAACTTTTCAGGAATATATTCTGATTGAACAATCTAGTTATAGTGTGGAACGTTACTATAAACAAAAAGATGATCAATGGTTAATTGATTTCGTCATGGGGGAAAATGCGGTTTTACAATTGGTGTCGGTGGATTGGCAGATTTCTTTGCAAGATTTATATCAAAGAGTAAATTTCGACCTAGCAGAAACCTAAAATTAAAAGAAAGGTGAAAAAGACTCGCTGTTAAGAAAATCGTTATCTCAAAATAGCTCATCTTTTTTGGTATAATAGACGGACTATTATATGTTAAATCTATGGACGCTCTAGATTTTTCCGATCAACTACAATGGACTGCAGAAGCAAAAGCAAAACTGAAAAATATTCCCTATTTTGTTCGTTCCCAAGCGCGTCAAAGGATAGAAGAATTAGCTCGTCATGCCGGTTCCGATCGAGTTACCGTGGAAATGGTAGAACAGGCTAGAATAGAATTCGGACAGTAGATTTTTAGCCGCCAATTTGGGACATAGTACGGGTATAAATGCCGCTTGATGTGCCGGAATCACGCAGTTTAAAGTTTATTTCTGCCTTCAGTTCTATTAATTCCCGCACTCTTTCCCTGATTTCTACCGGCGAAATTCCCTGACGGAGGGCAGTTTTTAGGTCAATTTGTCCGGTTTCGTTGAGGAGACAGGGACGCAACCAACCATCGGCCGAAAGACGTAGGCGGTTACAGCGATCGCAAAAACATTCCGACATCTGACTAATAAAGCCAATTGTACCCTTAGCCCCCGGAATTTGAAAAACATCGGCCGGGCCATTTCCCCGCACTTGACCCTCATTTAAACCCCATTTTGCCCGAATTCGCCCCCTTAATTCCTCGTTCGCAATCCAAGCTTTTTCTTGAAATAAATCACCGTTACCGATGGGCATAAACTCGATAAAACGGACGTGCCAACGCTTCTCGATGGTCAAAGCCGCTAAATCTTCCACTTCTGCCTCATTTATCCCCGGAATTACCACCACATTCAATTTTAAGGGGTCAAAACCCACCCTCTGGGCCGCTTGAATACCTGCCCAAGTTTTTTGCCAACGACTCCGGCCGCGATTACCGATAATTTTATCGAAAGTGTCGGGGTCGAGGGAGTCTAAACTGATATTAATCCGTCTTAGTCCAGCGTCATACAACATTTCGGCTAAATTGTCAAGTAAATAGCCGTTAGTGGTCAAGGCTAAATCGCTAGTAGCAGATAAAGAGGCGATATCGCGCACAATCTCCACTACTTCGGGATGTAAGAGAGGTTCCCCACCAGTAAGGCGAAATTTGCGGAAACCAAGGGGAATAAAGACATTTTTGACTAAAGTAAGAATTTCCTCCCGGGTGAGTAAGTCTTGCGGTCGAACATAGGCCAATTCTGCATCTTCAGGCAGACAATACTGACAGCGAAAGTTACAGCGATCGATTAAACTAATCCTGAGATAGTCAATTTGGTTCATGTTCACGGGGAAATACTGTTATAAAACTTCATGAATTTATCATAACAATTCTGGCTCGATCGATATCTAGACATCGGGCTAAGTTTCCAGAAAACCACGGCTACATCTAGATTTTAGTCTATGATGACAATAGATTTGGTCAATGGCAAGAGCCAATAACGATTGGGAAATTTGATAATTTTTCTTGATTGTACTTAACCAAAAATGTCAGCTAACACCAGAAAGAAATATTAAACAATCCTCTAGATATGGACAAACAGAATACTATCTAAATTGAGCGAGCCAATAATGCTATGATCAAAAATTAATTATCTTGAGATGGTAATTTCTGTGATGTTACCTTTTTTACTACCCATTGCCCAAACTCCTCCTATTGTAGAAATAATTCGACCGGTGCAGGTCCGTCCTTTACCGAATCAACTAGATCAAGTTCCCGTTTTTAATAGTAATAGTCCCGAATTATTGCTAGGAGAAGGGATTTTACTTTCGACTTTTCCCCCCCAAGAAAAAAGGTTTCCCTCGGCCCATTTAAATTATGCTTTTCAGGGACGCTTTGATATTTTTGCCCACCATGTAGCGAGGGGGAGTTTTCCCGATAATTTACGCACCCTTTATCTGGGTATATTACTCCACAATCCCAGTCCTAATCCCGTGACCGTTAAAATTTTGCAGGGGGCCAGTTATTTGAGTCAACCCGATGCAGCTTTTATCGATTTACCCGCACAAGTGGAAAATAATCAGGGGACGGTTTTTGCTGGGCCGGGAAGTCGGGTAATGGGGGATATTTTAATGGGGCAGCGTCAGGATATTTTTCCCGATAGGATTATTATTCCCCCTGGGGAGAGTTTTATGGTCTTAAATGCGGCGATTCCCGTGCGCGATTTGACTCCCCCTTTAAACGGTAGGTCCACTTATCTCCGTCTGGAAAGTGACGGTCTTCTCTACGCTGCTAGTTTAGCTCTTTATGCACCCCTAGATGAAAATGGACAGGAAAGACCACCAAATCTTACAGAGTGGCAAAATTTGCTAGAAAAAGGCGATTTATCGACTCCGCGAGATCGAGCGCCCACTCCTCCCCATAGTCAAGGACAGATAATTTATGGACGGGTAGCGGGGGTGTCCCAAGGTTCAGCTTGGCCAGCCCGATTGGTCGATCGAGCTTCTTTATGGTTAAATATTCCTGATTCTGGTCAATCTATAGCCTATGGGATTAGCACCCTACCCGGGGGCAAACTGGGAACGGAACAAAATCAAAGTGCTAGTATGTTAGTTCGCTATCCCGATACGGCCTATCAAGCTCATGGTAATTACGGTGTGGAATATCGGTTAAGTTTACCTCTATTTAATCGAAGTGATGAGGCGAAAACGGTGACTATTGCGCTAGAAACACCGATTAAAGAGAATATTATCGGTCAGGGTTTGCGTTTTCTCGATCCGGCTGCCCCACAGGTGTTTTTTCGGGGAACAGTAGCCGTCAATTATAGCGATGACCAAGGACAGGCACAAAGCAGATTTTTCCATCTCGTCCAAAGACGCGGACAAGAGGGGCAATCTTTAGTGACTCTGACTATTCCTCCGGGGGATTGGCGTGTAGTACAGGTAAATTTTTTATATCCACCAGATGCGACCCCTCCGCAGGTTTTAACGATTAAGACCGAGTAGAACAAGTTTAAAATTGGGCGTTAACGATCGCAATATTCCATTGACCGTCTTGGTTGGTTTCAAAGGCAATTTGGCGACCATCACCGCTAATGGTGGGATTGCGGACGCTTCCCCGCAGGTTAGCGGTTAATAGGGTTGCACGGGACTGGGAACGATCATAAACCATGACATCACTTTTACCGCGTTCGCTGGAGATATAGGCAATTAAACGACCGTCAGCATTCAGAGATGGCTGATCTTGGCTAGAATCGCCACGATTTAGGTTAGGAAGATTAACTAAGCGCTTTTCTTGCAGATCGAATAAATATATACTACGACGACCGGAGCGATCGGAAGCGAAGGCTAAATAGCGACCATCAGCACTATAACTGGGGAATTGATCGGGAGCAAAACTATTTAAACCACCAGCGGGAACTTGAGGAGTGATCAAAAGAGGAGAATTACAGCCACTTATCCCCGATAACAGCCCAAAAGAGGCCAAAAATCGCCCCAGCCAGACAAAAAAATTTTTTTCTTTCATCTTGACTTTTGACCCCAAATGTGCTAGTAACTTTCTTCCTTGCCGACGGTTTTGAGGGTAAGTAGTTGATTGCCTTGACTGAGACTATCGGCGATCGCTTCTCGAATCGGTAGGTCAATACTGGTTTCAGCGAGGATTTCTTGGGCTTTTTGCCGCAAATCTGCCCCGGTATCGGCATCTACTTGGTCTAGATCGAGTAATTCCTGCGATAGCTGTTCGATCGAATTCGGGTTAGTCATAGCTCAGGCTCCCAACAAGCTTAATTACACTTTTATTGTATTGTAAAGAATAAGGCTTCTGTTTGTTTTTGATTTTTCTCAGCGATTAAGGGATTTTGACAAGCAATTAACTTTTCTGATGGATAATCTTCACTCTCAAATTCCACTAAGTTCACTCGATCGAATAATACTAATTGAATCACTATACACGGCCGCCATTTTAGCCTAAACTTCCCCCATTTGTCTATTTAAGGAATATTACAATAAACACGGGGTATATAAAGAAAAGTTAATGGGTTTATCCATTGATGGATAAGGGTTTTCGGCTATTGTAGTAGATATGTATGGGGGGGAAGTTCAGCAATACTACCCAATCAGCACCCTCAAGTCTGGCGGTTTAGTGGAAGAGCAGTTTATTGTCCGCATGGCAAGAGGAAAGGCTAGAATTAGAGAAGATTTTAGACTTTAATAGCAATTACATTTTCTAAGTAGTACGGCTATGAGCATCAGCGATCCCACTAGCCAAAAAGTCTCGTTAACTCAGCTAAATCGCGCTCTCCGGCACTTTACCGACCGACACGAGTTAACCTTGCGATTTGCAGAATATCTCAACGATGACGAGCTTGACCCCCATAAAATCCTATTCTTCTATGGGGATGGTGGCAATGGCAAGTCGCTGCTGCTGAAATTCTTATTGGAAAATTGTTGCAAGCGCTTTCCTTTAGAAACTTGGACAGAACTTAAAACCAAAACCCATCCTGAAATTGTTGAGTTTATTAAGACAATTACTGACTGGGAAAGTGACTTTCAATTTGTGCCAGCCACACTGTTGGATTTTGAATCCCCAGCCAGGTCATCGCGACCAGAACAACCTCAAGACAATTTCGACGGGCTACTGATTTTGCATAATCAGTTAATAATCAATGCTGTTCGCTTGGGATATAAACTCTCTTTTCCGCTCTATCAGTTTGCTTGCATCTTGTATTTACAAAAGAAGGGAAAACTGACAAATGAATCCGTGAATAGATTATTTCCTTCACCGGAACTTTTTGCCTCTAAATTGGCAGTCTTCCTCATTAGGGACTTCCAAAAAATAAACTATTCATTCTCAAGAATAATAATCATTCTCGGAGTGTGGGAGGTAGGGATCGATGGTTGCCCCCTCCTTCCAATTTTGTAG
>NZ_JACJSV010000043.1 GCF_014698335.1 Microcystis viridis FACHB-1342
ATTCGCTTAGATAGGAACCATCTTGACCGGTGATGCCGGTAATTAGGGCGCGTTTAGCTTCAGTCATCAGTAATTTACCTAATCGGAAAGAATAAAGACCAGGGCAGGGTCTGACTGCTTATAGCACACTTTAGCCCCTCATGACAAGTTTAGCGATTAGTTATCGGGACAGTCTTGACAAGATTCCCTGAACCTGAATTCAGGTTTGGCAGTCCCTTTAACCCTTAATCCTTTCCCATCTGTGGAGTCCAAATCCTGAAAATATCTCTTCTTGTCGGGAAAACTCTTGCCACAAATAGCACAAATCTGTTATGATGGTTTGTCTGTGTCCCGATCAACCATACCAGTATTGAGAACAAGAAACGACTGTGGCTAATACAAAGTCTGCACTCAAACGAGTCCAAATCTCCGAAAGAAATCGACTACGCAACAAAGCGTACAAGTCAGCCGTAAGAACCCTGATCAAAAAATGTCTTGTCGCTGTCTCGGCCTACGGAGCCAACCCCAGCCCAGAAGGGTTAGAAAGCGCCCGACAAGCTCTATCAGAAGCTTACAGTAAAATCGATAAAGCCGTCAAGCGCAACGTCTTGCACCGGAACAACGGTGCTAGAAAAAAAGCCGGTTTAGCCAAAGCTTTGCAAAAAGTTAGCCAAGCTTCCTAAGGAACAAGTAAGCTGTAATCAGGACAGACGCAACAAGCGATCGGGGGTCGATGCAATTAATAGATACGCACGTTCATCTGAACTTTGACGTTTTGCAAGCCGACTTGCCCGCTATCTCCGAACGTTGGCGAAGTGTGGGAGTCGTTCATCTGGTTCACTCCTGTGTTGAACCAGAGGAATTTGCGGCGATTAAAGCCATTGCTGATCAATTTGAGGAAATTTCCTTCGCCGTCGGTTTACATCCCCTAGATGCCCAAAAATGGCGAGATAATAGTGCCGAGCAGATCGAATCCCTAGCCCGATCTGATCGGCGCGTCGTGGCGATCGGGGAAATGGGGTTAGACTTCTATAAAGCGGATAACCAAGAGCAGCAAAAACGGGTGTTTTGGACGCAATTGGAAATCGCCGATCGTCTCGATAAACCCGTGATTATCCATTGTCGAGATGCGGCTAAGGAAATGCGGGAGGAAATCAGTGCCTTTCGGCAACAAGTGGGCAAAATTCGCGGCGTGATGCACTGCTGGACTGGCAACCCCGAAGAAACTCAATGGTTTTTAGATTTGGGTTTTTACATCAGCTTTAGCGGCATTGTCACCTTCAAAAACAGTAAAACCGTGCAAGCTGCCGCCCAAATTGTCCCCAGCGATCGCCTACTGATCGAAACCGATTGCCCCTTTCTCTCACCCAATCCCCACCGCGGTAAACCTTGTGAACCCTCTTTCGTCTTCCATGTAGCCGAAACCGTCGCCCGTCTGCGCGGCTATCCGGTCGAAACCCTAGCCGAACAAACCACCCACAACGCCCGCAAATTATTTCAACTCCCCAGTTAAAAAACATAGTTTATTAGACAGGAGAAAGGAGTCAGGAGTCAGGAGAAAGCTTTCATTTATTCTCCGGTGTTCCCCTACTCCCCCATCACCCATCCCCTCACCGCTCACTGATATCCGACCGTCGCTATCGTGTCATCAGCCCTTGTAACCATAATGAACAATCTTACCTTTAACCTCTTACCCGACCTCATCGAAATCCAACACTCCAGTTTTCGGTGGTTTTTGGAAGAAGGACTAATCGAGGAACTGAACAGCTTTTCCCCCATCAGCGACTATACAGGTAAATTAGAACTACATTTCCTCGGCCAGGACTACAGACTCAAAGAACCGAAATACAACGTCGATGAAGCCAAACGACGTGATAGCACCTATTCCGTTCAGATGTACGTTCCTACCCGTCTAATCAACAAAGAAACGGGAGAAAACATCGAACAGGAAGTGTTTATCGGCGATTTACCCCTGATGACCGAACGGGGAACCTTTATCATTAACGGGGCCGAACGAGTCATCGTCAATCAGATCGTCCGTTCCCCCGGTGTTTACTACAAAGCCGAAATCGACAAAAACGGTCGCCGTACCTACTCCGCTTCCCTGATTCCCAACCGAGGAGCTTGGTTAAAATTTGAAACCGACAAAAACGGCTTAGTCTGGGTCAGAATCGACAAAACCCGCAAATTATCCGCCCAAGTTCTCCTGAAAGCGATCGGATTGAGCGATAACGAAATCTTTGACTCCCTACGCCATCCCGAATTTTACCAAAAAACCCTCGACAAAGAAGGCAATCCCACCGAAGAAGAGGCACTCCTCGACCTGTACCGCAAACTACGCCCCGGGGAACCCCCCACCGTCACCGGCGGACAACAACTACTCGAATCGCGCTTTTTTGACAATAAACGCTACGATCTCGGTCGCGTTGGTCGTTATAAACTCAACAAAAAACTACGCCTCAACGTCCCCGATAACCAGCGCGTTCTCACCACCACCGACATCTTATCGGCGATCGACTACCTAATTAACCTCGAATTTGACATCGGCAACACCGACGACATCGACCACCTCGGCAACCGTCGCGTCCGTTCCGTGGGTGAACTGCTCCAAAACCAAGTGCGAGTAGGTTTAAACCGCTTAGAAAGAATCATTCGGGAACGGATGACCGTCAGCGAATCCCAAAACCTCACCCCCGCTTCCCTAGTCAACCCGAAACCCCTAGTAGCGGCGATTAAAGAATTCTTTGGTTCCTCGCAACTCTCCCAGTTCATGGATCAAACCAACCCCCTAGCGGAATTGACCCATAAACGCCGCATTTCCGCCCTTGGACCTGGCGGTCTGACCCGGGAACGGGCCGGTTTTGCCGTGCGCGACATCCACCCCTCCCACCACGGTCGCATTTGTCCGGTGGAAACCCCAGAAGGTCCCAACGCCGGTTTAATCGGTTCCCTGGCCACCTACGCTCGCGTCAACGACTACGGTTTTATTGAAACCCCCTGTTATGCGGTGGAAAATGGCCGAGTACGCTATGATCTCCCCGTTAAATACCTCACCGCCGACGAAGAAGACGATCTCAGAGTCGCACCGGGAGACGTGGCCACCGATGAAAATGGTTATATCCTGGGCGAAACTATCCCCGTGCGCTATCGGCAGGAATTCTCCACCACTTCCCCCGAACAAGTGGACTACGTTTGTGTTTCCCCCGTCCAAATTGTCTCGGTGGCCACTTCCCTGATTCCCTTCCTCGAACACGACGACGCTAACCGCGCCCTCATGGGTTCTAATATGCAACGACAAGCGGTTCCCCTGCTGCGTCCCGAACGTCCCCTGGTGGGTACCGGATTGGAAGCACAGGCCGCTCGCGACTCTGGTATGGTCATCGTTTCGCGTACCAATGGGGTCGTTTCCTACGTCGATGCTAACCGGATTCGCATCAAAGTGGCGGATGAAGACAAAGAGATTTTTGGCAAGAGCGAGATCGAGTACGAAATTCAGAAATATCAACGCTCTAACCAAGATACCTGCCTAAATCAGCGTCCTTTAGTCTATCAAGGTGAACAGGTTGTGCCGGGGCAGATCCTCGCCGATGGTTCCGCCACCGAAGGAGGAGAAATCGCCCTCGGACAGAATATCCTCGTCGCCTATATGCCCTGGGAAGGCTATAACTACGAAGATGCGATTTTAATCAGTGAAAGACTGGTGGCACAAGACACCTACACCAGTATCCACATTGAAAAATACGAAATCGAAGCCCGTCAAACTAAGCTAGGACCAGAGGAAATCACCAGGGAAATTCCCAACGTCGGTGAAGATGCCCTGCGAAACCTCGATGAACGCGGCATTATTCGCATCGGTGCCTGGGTAGAAGCCAGCGATATCCTTGTGGGGAAAGTCACCCCGAAAGGCGAATCAGACCAACCCCCCGAAGAAAAACTACTGCGGGCAATTTTCGGCGAAAAGGCCCGGGATGTACGCGATAACTCCCTGCGCGTCCCCAACGGCGAAAAAGGCCGGGTAGTGGATGTGCGCGTATTTACCCGCGAACAGGGAGATGAATTACCCCCTGGGGCCAATATGGTGGTAAGGGTTTACGTTGCCCAAAAACGCAAAATCCAAGTGGGCGATAAAATGGCGGGTCGTCACGGCAATAAAGGGATTATTTCTCGGATTCTGCCCCTAGAAGATATGCCCTACCTCCCCGATGGTCGCCCCGTCGATATCGTTCTCAATCCCTTGGGGGTTCCCAGTCGCATGAACGTCGGTCAGGTGTTTGAATGTTTACTGGGTTGGGCCGGGGAAAATCTGGGCGTGCGCTTTAAGATTACTCCCTTTGACGAAATGTACGGGGAAGAAGCCAGCCGTTTAACCGTCCACGGATTGCTAGAAAACGCCTCGAAAAAACCCAATCGCGATTGGGTGTTCAAGGAAGAACACGCCGGCAAAGTCACCGTCTATGATGGTCGCACCGGCGAACCCTTTGACCGTCCCGTTACCGTCGGTATGGCCTATATGTTAAAACTGGTTCACCTGGTTGATGATAAAATTCACGCCCGTTCTACTGGTCCCTACTCCTTGGTTACTCAGCAACCCTTGGGCGGTAAAGCTCAACAGGGAGGCCAGCGCTTCGGAGAAATGGAAGTCTGGGCCCTAGAAGCCTACGGGGCGGCCTATACTTTGCAGGAATTGCTAACGGTAAAATCCGATGATATGCAAGGACGGAATGAGGCTTTAAATGCGATCGTAAAAGGCAAGCCGATTCCCCGCCCGGGTACGCCAGAATCCTTTAAGGTTTTGATGCGAGAATTGCAATCCCTCGGCCTCGATATCGCCGTTCACAAGGTGGAAAATGCCCCCGATGGTACTTCCCGCGATGTGGAGGTGGATCTGATGGTCGATGTCGGCCGTCGCGCCCCCTCTCGCCCCACCTACGAATCCTTAACCACGGAAGACCTTGAAGAAGAAGAATCGGAAGTGTAATTTCAGTTATCAGTGAGCAGTAATCAGTAATCAGTGAGAAGTCAGGAGTCAGTAGTCAGGAGACAGGAGAGAATTTTCCAGGAAAAAGCAAAAAAAAGGACAGTAAAGTAAAAATTTGCCTATTCCCTATTCCCCGTTCCCTATTTCCTGTTCCCTTTTCTAACTGAATGCTGAATGCTGAATGCTGATAGCTAATAGCTGTTTACCTGTTACCCGGATCGAGATGTTTTATAACCAAACTGTTGACAAAGGAAAACTGAAAAAACTGATCGCTTGGGCCTATCAAAACTACGGTTCGGCGCGCTGTTCACAAATGGCCGATGAATTGAAAAACCTCGGTTTTCGTTTCGCTACCAAAGCAGGGGTTTCCATTAGTGTGGATGATTTAACCGTACCGCCGGCTAAACGACAAATGATCGAAAGTGCCGAACAGGAAATCCGGCAAACCGAACAGCGTTATGTGCGCGGGGAAATCACCGAAGTGGAACGCTTCCAAAAAGTAATCGATACTTGGAATAGTACATCTGAATCGCTTAAAGATGAAGTAATTCGCAACTTCCAAGTTACCGATCCCCTCAACTCCGTCTATATGATGGCTTTCTCCGGAGCGCGGGGCAATATGAGCCAAGTGCGTCAGTTAGTGGGAATGCGGGGATTAATGGCTAATCCCCAAGGGGAAATTATCGACCTCCCGATTAAGACTAACTTCCGGGAAGGATTGACCGTTACCGAATACGTTATTTCCTCCTACGGGGCGCGCAAAGGTTTAGTTGATACCGCCCTACGGACGGCAGATTCCGGTTATCTGACCCGTCGTCTCGTCGATGTGTCCCAAGATGTCATCGTCCGCGAGGCCGATTGTGGCACCAATCGTTACATCGAATTAACCGCCATGACCGATGGCGATCGCGTGTTAATTCCCTTAAGCGATCGCCTATTAGGTCGTTCCCTGGCCGAAGATGTGGTGGTCAATGGAGAAGTGATCGCCACCCGCAACCAGATTATCGATGACGAAACCGCCGAAAAACTAGGGCGACTCGTCGATAAAATCAAAGTCCGCAGCCCCTTAACCTGTGAAGCGGCCCGCTCGGTTTGCCAAACCTGTTACGGTTGGAGTCTGGCCCACGGTCATCCGGTGGATATGGGGGAAGCAGTGGGAATTATTGCCGCCCAATCGATCGGGGAACCGGGGACTCAGTTAACCATGCGTACCTTCCACACCGGGGGTGTATTTACCGGAGAAGTGGCCCGGCAAGTGCGGAGTCCCTTCGAGGGAAGCGTGCGTTTTCTGCCGGGGTTAAGTATCCGTAACGTGCGAACTCGCCACGGAGATGAACGGGACCAGGTGGAGGCACCGGGGGAAATTAAATTAACACCCAAGGATAAAACTAAAGAAACTGTCACCTACTCTTTAACTCCGGGATCACTGCTATTTGTCACCGATGGGGCAACGGTAAGCGAGGAACAGTTACTAGCGGAAATAACCTCCGATAAAGTCCAAAAATCCACGGAAAAAGCCACAAAAGACGTAACCAGCGACTTAGCTGGCGAGGTGCTATTCTCTCAATTAGTCCCAGAGGAAAAAACCGATCGCCAAGGCAATACCACCCGCATCGCCCAACGGGGGGGATTACTATGGATTCTCTCCGGAGAAGTGTATAACTTGCCAACCGGGGCCGAACCTGTGGTCAGTAACGGCGATCAAGTACAAGTGGGGGATGTTTTAGCAGAAACTAAGCTGGTATCCACTAACGGCGGTTTGGTGCGTTTAGCCCCCAATAGCCGGGAAATCGATATCGTCACCGCTTCCGTGTCCTTGGATCAGGCCGAAGTAAAAGTAGAAAGTAGTGCCGGTCGGGAACAGTTTATTATTCATACGGGAGATGGTCAAAGCTTCCTACTGAAAACCACTCCGGGGACAAAAGTACAGAATCATGCCATTGTCGCCGAGTTAATCGATGATCGCTATCAAACCCACACCGGCGGCATGATTAAATACGTCGATATCGAAGTCGCCAAAGGCAGCCGCAAACAGGGTTATGAAATCACCAAAGGCGGCACGATCCTCTGGATTCCCGAAGAAACCCACGAAGTCAATAAAGATATTTCCCTCTTACAGGTGGAAGATGGGCAGTATGTGGAAGCAGGGGAAGAAGTGGTTAAAGACATCTTCTGTAACTGTAGCGGTGTGGTGGAAGTGATCCAGAAAAATGACATCCTCCGGGAGATTATTGTCAAACCAGGGCTGTTATTTATGGATCTCGAACCGGAATCCTCCGGAATTGCCCAAGAACAGTTAATTTACCCCGGGACACAGTTGACTCCCGAAGTGACGATCGAGGAGTTACGGCAAGCGGAATGGGTGGAAACTAACGAGGGTTTGGGATTACTGCTGCGACCAGTACAGGAGTTCGCCGTAGAAGACCAATCCACTTCTCCCACCCAAGGTTCCGCTAACCAAGAAGGAGGACGACATATCGAACTGCGATCGGTGCAGCGCATCTTCTTTAAAGACGGGGAAAGAGTTAAATCCGTCGAGGGTTGTCAACTGATCAGCACCCAATTAGTCCTCGAAATTTCCAGCGAAGAACCAGAATCAGTCTCCCATCTGACGGCCGATATCGAGTTAGAACCGATTGAGGACAGGGATTGTCAGCGTTTACAGTTAGTTATTCTCGAATCTCTGGTGCTGCGTCGGGATAGTGATAATGATCCTTTAGGGGGTAATATTCAGACTCGCGTTCTCGTCCAAGATGGCGATGAAATTCCACCGGGGGCAGTGGTGGCCCGGACTGAGATTCAGTGTAAGGAAGCTGGAGAAATTCGCGGGATTCGCAAGGGTAGCGAACCGGTACGCCGTCTTTTAATTGTCAGTGACCGTGACGAGTTTATTCTCCCGCTCGCTGTTGCTCCCACCGTCAAAGCTGGGGATCTGGTAATCGCCGAAACCGAGATCGCTGTCGGAGTTTTAGCCCCCAATTCCGGTCAAGTGCTGGCCGTTGACCAAACCACCACCGGCTATGAAATCCGTCTGCGTAAGGCCCGACCCTACCGAGTATCGGCGGGGGCGATTCTGCACATCGATGAGGGAGATCTGGTCCAACGGGGCGATAATTTGGTGCTGTTGGTGTTTGAGCGCTCGAAAACCGGGGATATCATTCAAGGTTTACCCAGAATCGAAGAACTGCTCGAAGCACGCAAACCGAAGGAGGCTTGTGTACTAGCACGCAAACCGGGAGTTTGTCAAGTGGAGTATCAAGATTCTGAGATCGTCGATATTAAGGTGGTCGAGGATGACGGCACGATCAGTGAATATCCGCTTTTAGGCAGTCAAAACCCCCTGGTGAGCGATAATCAGCGTATCGATGTGGGTCAGGCGTTAACCGATGGTCAGGCTAATCCCCACGAGATTTTAGAGGTGTTCTTTAATTATTATGTGGATAGCTTGGGCAGTTACGAAGCGGCCTTAAAAGCCTTGGAAAAAACCCAGATGTTCCTCGTTGATCAGGTACAGTCGGTTTACCAATCCCAGGGGATCGATATTGCTGATAAACACATCGAAGTGATCGTGCGTCAGATGACTTCTAAGGTGCGGATCGATGACGGTGGCGATACCAGTATGTTACCCGGGGAATTGTTGGAATTGCGACAGGTGGAGACGGTAAATGAAGCCATGTCAATCACCGGTGGGGCGGCAGCTAAATATACGCCTGTACTACTGGGAATCACCAAGGCTTCCTTGAATACCGATAGCTTTATCAGTGCCGCCTCCTTCCAAGAAACCACCCGCGTCCTCACGGAAGCGGCGATCGAAGGCAAGTCCGACTGGTTACGCGGTCTCAAGGAAAACGTGATTATCGGTCGTCTGATTCCGGCGGGTACTGGCTTCAATGCCCACGAAAACATGGCGGGGGTCAGCGATTACACCCCCCCGGAGGAGGAATATAACTACAACAACAATCGTGGTTATTACGCTCCTCCCGGCGGCCTCGGTTTCCCCCCTCGTCCCGGTTTCGGCGACAGTAGTGAGGATAGCGATATGATTCTTGACGATCAAACCGCTCGCGCCTACGCTGAGGGTGATGTGGTCGATTTAGAGGATGATGAAATGGCTTTCCTATCTTCCCGCGGCAGCAGTCGCTTTAGTCGCCAACCCATCAGCGACAGCTGGTCAGAAGTCGATGAGGAAGGGGGAGAGGACGATTTCGAGGGGGATTACGAAGAAGAATAATCGTCTGTAGATATCTTAAAAGGAGGAGTGGCAGGAAAAACCTTTGTTATTCCCCAAAAACCTCCTCCTTTTCCCGACAAACTCCCTAATTTTTTAGCTAACTCACCAGAGTTTGGCAATAAAAGAAGGCAGCATTTTTTGTCAACCAGAAAGGGTACAAGGTTGAGATTTGAAGAATTTTCTCTCAAGTCGGGATGACAGGATTTGAACCTGCGGCATCCTGCTCCCAAAGCAGGCGCGCTACCAAGCTGCGCTACATCCCGAGGTAAACTCTTTTTTTAGTATAGCCTAAGAGCCGCATTATTAATCGGGATACCAAAACATCCCTTTGATACCTTCGGGATCGAGAACAAAACCGAGACGACGATAGAAATCCACCACCTGCGGATCGGCGAAAAGAGTTATATTACTGATGTCCTCACCTCGCAACTTCCTGATCATAAATTTCATTAATGCTTTACCAAAGCCTTTACTTTGATAGTGAGGATGAACAACCACATCCCAGACCGTAGCATTAAAAGCGTGATCGGAAGTGGCACGAGCAAAACCCACTAAACGACGGCGATTACCTCGCACTTCCCACATCGACACCACTAAAAAACTACATTCGATCGCTTTTTTAACCTTGCGTAAAGGACGACGGGCCCAACCTACCGAGTCACAAAGTTCTTCTAACTCATATAGATCTAGCTCTCGATCGGTACTAAAAAATACTCGCGTCTGTCCGAGGTCATTCTGGGCAACCTCTACCAAGTCTCCCGAATAGTCAGGTGATGCAGTGACTTCCGAGCTATTAAATAATCTCTTCCAAAAAACCATGCCGGGGGGCTACTGCCTCAATATTATCCTTTTAGCCTAGTATATTTTATTTTCCCCTCTCTAAGAACAATCGGGCAACCGGAGTCCAAATGTGATTGGGTGAGTACGGAGAGGGTGGGATTTGAACCCACGAACCATTGCTGGTTACTCGATTTCAAGTCGAGCGCGATCGACCACTCTGCCACCTCTCCAAGGCAGCTAGACTTATATCCTATCATTAGATTCCTTGCATAAATCAAAAAATTTTCCGCAAATGAAAGGAAAAGGTGTGCATATTAGACCTCTTGCAGAAATCAAAAATCGTTGTTAGGGTTAGGAGTCAGTAGCCAGTAGTCAGTAGTCAGGAGAATTAAGAATGAATAATAATCAATTAAATGGTCTATTTACAGATTTTTAGCGTTGGCTGAATAAGTCTGTTGGTGGAGTCAGTAGCCGGTCGTCAGGAGATAGGAGTCAGGAGATAGGAGTCAGGAGATAGGAGATTATTTTATTTATTCTCCCCACACCCCACACCCCACTTCCCACTTCCCACACCCCACACCCTGTCCCCACGAAAAACTTTTTCAGCAGACCCTGATTATGCAAGAGGTTTACTATCGGGTTAAAGATTAAAATTTCCCCTTTCCCCCTTCCCCGACTTCTGCAAGAGGTCTATTCTAGTACATTAGAAGTGTGATTAGGGGTTTCTGAGCAGGATGTTGGGCGGAGGCCGATAGGCCCGACTACTTCCCCTCACTACCCCCGCCGGGATGACCGACTTATTCCTTTAATTTCTGTAATTTTCAGCTTTCAAAGGGTAAAACTCAAATTAGAATAGGGAGGGGTGCCTTAAAATTGCTGTTTTGGCGTATAATCACCTCAATAAAATTTAGAAGCTCCTAGAGTTGATAGTTTTAAACATTTCTGTGAGGAAAATGTATTTATTATGAGTTCAATTATTGAAATCGGCGACCAAAAAATTAGCGAGTCAGAGGTATTGCCTCTTTTGGCAAAATATGGTATGTTACCCCAGTTAATCCGGGAAGTAATTATCGAACAAGCGATCGCCAATATCACCTGCAATCCCGAAGAAAGAAACGCGGCCTATTCCCGTTTCTATCAAAATAATCAAATTGCCAACGATGAGCAAATGAAATCTTGGTTACAACAAAACGGGATGGATTCCGAGCAACTAGAATATCTAATTCTGCGGGACATTAAATTAGAAAAATTTAAACAGGAGACTTGGGATAACAAAGTAGAATCCTACTTCTTGCAAGTCAAAAGTCAATTGGATAAGGTGGTTTATTCCCTGATTCGGACAAAAAATATCGGCATTGCCCAAGAACTATTTTTCCGGATACAGGATCGAGAAAATAGCTTCGCTGAACTGGCCAAAAAATACTCCCAAGGATCAGAAGCGGAAACCGGAGGACTGCTTGGACCCGTGGAACTGAGCACTCCCCACCCCCAGATCGGGCAAATTCTCAAAGCAAGTAAACCGGGGCAACTGTGGCCACCGACGCAAGTGGGAGAATGGGTCGTGATTGTCCGGTTAGAAAAATATTTATCCTGTGAATTGGACCCTCCCACCCGTCAACGCTTACGGAATGATTTATTCCAACAATGGTTAATGACTCAAATGCAAACAGTGAAATCTATCCCCGAATCAACCCCAGTCAATAGCGAGCAGGTATCGATTACATAGCATTTCCTTGCAAAACTGGGTAAACCCAGTCTTTTCGCTTAATTATTTGTCAACTTAGTCAATTTTCGCCTAGCTAATGAGTTATACCACTTTAGATTTTACCGCCTTTCTGGAGACTGTACAGCCCTTTGATCGCCTGCCCGTAGAGGTTAGACGTTCCCTCGGTCAGAAATTACAACCCTTTCGCTATGAGATGGGCAATGCCATACTCAAGTGCGATCGCTTACCCTCTCACCTCGTTCTTCTCTACGAGGGAGAGGCCAGACTTTTGGGTTACGATGCTAGGGTTAACAATTCGCTGCCGGTTACTTTGGCTAAATTGCAGCAAGGAGATTTATTTGGGTGGATGAGTCTTCTGCGCGGTACCCCCTGTGAAACGGTGATCGCTTCTTCGGAAGTCACGATCTGTTTAACCTTAAAAGAAGAGGATTTTTGGTCTTTAATCAATAATTACCCGGAATTTAAGCAATATTTCTTTGAACAAACCTCGATCGCTGAAGTTTATGCGACCCTAGGCTCCTATCTTAATCAACAGGCCTGGGGTGGGGGAGACCTGAAAGAAATTGCACAGGCTCTTTTAAACAGAGCTTGTGTGTCCTACAACCAGATTAACGATGATTATCTCTGGTTAGTCAGCGAAAATACCGACAATTATCCTATCGGCACAGTTATCACCCAAAATAATCCGACTAACACCCGTTTATTAGGTCTTTTCTCCAATCAGTTAGATGAATTCTTCGACGTAGCTCAGGGCAAGTTCTTGACAGTTGCAACCGAAGCGGCTGCGGAAACAAAAACCGATGATATCTGGGAAACCCAAGTCATTAAGGGAAATAAACCCACCCAGGTATTAGATATCCCTCAAGGAAAAATAAGCGACATCACCAGCGATATCGACCTTGAAAACACTGTCGAGAAAAACCGGAAATCCTATCCCTTTTTCAGGGGAAAAACGGAACTAGAGGCGGTGAGTGCCTGTTTTCAGATGATCTGCAAATATTTTAATATCCCCTTTCGCAAGGACGTGATCCAACGCATACTAGGGGATCAACTGCAAAGAACTGGCAGCCTTTCCCTGCCCCTGTGTGGGGCTGTGGCCGAGGTAGTGGGACTCCATAGTCAATTAGTGCCTTTACCTGCTACTTCCTTGCCCAATATCAACCCTCCTGCCCTAATTCGCTGGCAAGACAGCATCGTTATCCTCTACGAAATCAATCAACGGGAAACCACGATCGCTGTTCCCGAACGGGGGATAATTAAACGCAAAACCAGCGAATTTCTGGAATCTTGGGGCGAAAAAGGGGAAGTAATTCTGCTTAAACCCACCAAACACACCCAGCAACAGCGTTTTGGCCTATCATGGTTTTGGCCTTCTGTCAAGAAACATAAACGAGTCTTAATAGAAGTTTTTATTGCTTCTTTCTTCGTGCAGTTATTTGCCCTGGCCAATCCCTTGATGATTCAGGTGATCATCGATAAAGTGATCGTGCAGAATAGCCCAGAAACTCTGAATACCCTCGGGGTTTTCCTGTTAGTAATTGCCGTTTTTGAGGGAATTTTAACCTTTTTGAGGACATCCCTTTTTGTCGATACCACTAACCGCATCGACATGACCCTCGGTTCGGAAATTATCGATCACCTGCTGCGCTTACCCCTGAAATACTTTGAACGGCGACCTGTGGGGGAAATTTCGACAAGAATCAATGAATTAGAGAATATTCGGCAATTTTTAACAGGCACAGCCCTAACGGTGGTATTAGATGCCATTTTCTCGGTTATCTACATCGTGGTTATGTTGATCTATAGCCCGATTCTAACCGTTTGGGCGCTGGGAGTCGTACCGATTTTAGTTCTGTCCACAGCTATTTTCGCACCAATCGTGCGGCGACAACTGCGAGCAAAAGCGGAACGAAACGCCGAAACCCAATCCTATCTGGTGGAGGTGATGACGGGAATCCAAACAGTAAAAGCACAGAATATCGAATTGCGTTCCCGTTGGCAGTGGCAAGAACGTTATGCTCGCTATGTGGCCGAAGGTTTTCAAACGGTAATGACCTCAACTTTGGCCGGTTCCTTTAGTCACTTCTTTAACCAATTATCGGGTTTATTAGTGCTGTGGGTGGGAGCAGCCTTAGTTTTAGACGGACAACTCACCCTTGGTCAATTAATCGCCTTCCGGATTATCTCTTCCTACGTTACCTCGCCGATTCTGCGTTTGACCCAACTCTGGCAAAACTTCCAAGAAACCGGCTTATCCCTGGAAAGATTAGCCGATATCGTCGATACTCCCCAAGAAGCGGAACTCGATCGCCACAATATCCCCATGCCCTTAATTAAAGGCACTGTCACCTACGAAAACCTCGCTTTCCGCTTCAATCCCCACGGTGCCCTGCAACTATACAACATCAATTTAGAATTCCCCGCCGGCACTTTTGTCGCTTTGGTGGGAGAAAGTGGCGCCGGGAAAAGTACCATCACTAAACTATTAGCTCGTCTCTACGAACCAGAATCGGGACGGATTCTCATTGATGGCTACGATATCAACAAAGTGGAACTCTATTCCCTGCGTCGTCAAATCGGCATGGTTCCCCAAGAAACTCTATTATTTGACGGTACGGTACAGGAAAATATCGCCCTGACTAACCCCGATGCGACGGTGGAGGAAATTGTCTCGGCAGCGAGAGCAGCTGCAGCCCACGAATTTATTATGACCCTACCCAATGGCTATAATACCCGCGTCGGTGAACGGGGGGCATCCCTATCGGGGGGACAACGACAACGGGTTGCGATCGCTCGTTCCGTCCTGCAAAGACCGCAAATTCTCATTCTTGATGAGGCCACCAGCGCCCTCGACTATAATACCGAACGGCAAGTGTGCCTGAATCTCAAAGAAGTTTTCAAGGATCATACGGTCTTTTTTATTACCCATCGTTTAGCTTCGATCAAATCCGCCGATATTATTGTCATGATGGATAAAGGGACAGTAGCGGAGGAAGGCACCCACGAGGAATTAATGGCCAAAAAAGGCCTTTACTATACTCTCTATAAACAACAGGATTCGCAAATCTAGTTAGTCAGGAGACAGGAGTCAGGAGACAGTAATCAGGAGTCAGAAGATTAGTTTTATTTATTCTCCCCACACCCTACACCCCATCACCCCACACCCCATCACTCCACACCCCACACCCACGAAAAACTTTTTCAGCAAACCCTAAATATAGGAGAATCCCCATGAACGGTAATTCTAACAACGGCCACAACGGCAACGGCAAAGGTAAAAGCGATGAACTGACCCAAGCGGGTAAAAACGTGGCCACTACCACGAAAAATAAAAGTATTACCCCTTCTTTACCCACTTTCAGCCCACCGGAACAATCGGTGATTCTGAAACAATCGCCCATTTGGTCGCGGACGATTATCTGGACATTAATGAGTGTCACCACTGCCGCTTTAATTTGGTCAGTGTTCGCCAAAATCGAGCAGGTGGTCGGTGCCCAAGGACAACTTAAACCCCAGGGCAAAGTGCAAGAAGTACAAGCACCGGTGAATGGGGTGGTACAGTTCGTTAAAGTTAAAGATGGCGATCGAGTTAACAAAGGGGATGTACTGGTTTTAATGGATTCCAGTGCCTCGCAAGTGCAGTTAGAATCTTTGAAAAAAATTCGCGCCACTGCTGAGAAGGAAAATCAATTCTATCGTCTCTTAATGGCGCAGGATCTGACACCGGCAGCAGTGGAAAGTTCGATCGCTCAATTAAAATTACCGAGTGAAATCGCCGATTTAGCCCGTAATCGTGCCGCTTTGGTAGCAGAAAATCAACTTTATCAAGCACAGGTCAGTGAAGGTGCCTCTAGCTCTGCTCTACAAGGGGAAGAGTTAGCCCGTTTAGAGGTTGCCCAACGAGAGGCCAATTCTCGACAAGCGGCCGCTAGATTGGAAATGGAACAATTAGCAAAACAATTGAACCAAACCAGGGTACAGTTGGCCGATGCCCGCTCCCAATTAATCAATGATCGCTTCGTCTTAGAAGAAATTAAGACTCGTAATGCCAATTCGATGAAACAAGGCCAAGAAGGCTTGGATATCGAGCGTAATATTCTTAAGGATATTGAACCCTTGGGAGAAGAAGGGGCGGTCGCCCGTTATCAGATTAATAAACAAAAACAATCTGTCACTGACCGTCAAAATGAACTGCAGCAGCAAGAGGCTAACGGCAAAATTGATCGAGAAAAACAAGAGCAAGAAGTACAAACCCGCATCGCCGAAATTTCCCGTTTGGAACAGGAAGAAAAGCGTTATTCCCTATTGATCTCCCAAGCGCGAGAAAGGCTGATTAACACCACAGTAATCACGGAAAAAGATGTGCGTGATAAAATGGCGGACAATCAGAAACGGATTGCTGAAATCGATAGTCAGATCAGTCGCGTTATCATTGATAACAACAAGCGCATTGCTGAGTTAGATAGTCAAATTAGTCAAGCACAACAGACGATTAAATATCAAAAAATTACCGCCCCCATCGATGGTGTGGTCTTTGATCTCAAGGCGCGGCCTGGGTTTGTTCCCCAACCAAGTCAAGCGGAAGCATTGTTAAAAATTGTTCCCGATGGCTGTCCCACCCAGATCAAAGATGCTGCTAAAGGTTGTTTAGTGGCAGAGGTGGACGTGACTAACCAAGACATCGGTTTTGTGCGCGTGGGACAAAAGACCGATATTCGCATTGATTCCTTTTCCTACAGTGAATACGGCGATATTAAGGGAGAAGTAATCTCGATCGGTTCTGATGCTTTACCTCCCGACGAAAATCACCGTTTTTATCGGTTCCCTGTCCGGGTAAGCTTGAGCAGTCAAGAGTTAGTTTTGAAAGATAAATCTACTCTGCCGCTGCAATCGGGGATGTCTGTGAGTGTCAACATCAAAGTCAATGAAAATCGCACGGTTTTGGGGCTATTTACCGATATGTTCAATAAACAGGTGGATACTCTCAAACAAGTCCGTTAGGCGAAAAAATTCGGGGGTAGATCCTGCCAACGGCCTGAACCGATCGCGCTAATCGCTTCCGAGAGGTTAACTGCACCGGTATAAAGAGCGCGGCCCACGATTACTCCCGTTACTCCTAAAGGTTCCAAAGACAATAAACTCAGTAAGTCCGTCAGGGAACTAATGCCCCCGGAGGCGATGACGGGAATTTCGACAGATTCGGCTAATTCTCGCAAAGCGGCGAGATTCGGGCCAGAAAGGGTGCCATCTCGATGAATATCAGTGTAGATAATCGTGCTGGCTCCTCTTTTTGCCATATCTTGACCGAGTGCGATCGCATCTACTGAGGAAGTTTCTAACCACCCCCTGGTGGCTACTTTACCATCGCGAGCATCAATACCAACAATTATTTGCCCCGGAAAGCTTTGACAAAGTTCGCTGACTAATTCTGGCTTTTCTACGGCTACTGTCCCTAAAATCGCCTTTTCTACCCCGATTTTTAGGAGATTACTCACCGTTTCTAGATCTCGCAGTCCACCCCCCACCTGTACGGGAATGGCAATATCATTAAGAATTGTTTCAATGGTTGACAAATTAACCGATTTACCCTCTTTGGCTCCATCCAAATCGACTAAATGTAATCTGGTTGCCCCCTGATTGACCCATTCTCGCGCCACTATTGCGGGATTATCATTAAAAACCTGCGATTGTTGGTAATCTCCCTGATAAAGTCGCACACATTTGCCATCGAGAATATCAATAGCGGGGATAACTTCCATGTTTTTCTCAATATCTAACTAAGGAGCGTTTTTTATTATATATTACCAGCCTTGTCAGTTATCAGTTATCAGTTATCAGTTATCAGTTTTGAGTCTGAGAGGGGAACAATCCCTCTCAACGCATTGTCCACAAAGGTTTTAAAGTGCCAGCCATTGCGGGGATCGGGGGGAAAATTCCTGGACTTTTTCCCTGAAAATTAGGTAACTGACTACCTCAAAACTGGTAAAACCCCACACCCCAAACCCCATACCCCACTCCCAGGAAAAGCTTTTTGCCGCAAACCATCTATATTAAGTGTGCATGATCAAATGGCAGTAACAGTGCTGTCTTTTCACTGATTACTGTTTACTGATCACTGATTACTGATTATCGATTCCTAGGGGAAAAAATTCTTCTAGAATGATAAGTACATATACGAGAGGAATTATACTCATGTCTGCTGGGAAGTTTCAAACAGCCGCTTCATTATCCGATCGAGAGCTAGAAATACTCGATTTAGTGGCTAATGGTTTAACTAATCAAGAAATCTCGGAAAAGCTGGAGATTAGTAAGCGTACCGTTGATAATCATATTAGTAATATCTTGACGAAAACAAAAACCGATAATCGGGTGGAATTGGTGCGTTGGGCATTGCATTGGGGTAAAGTTTGTCTTGATGATATTAATTGTTGTATCCTTCCTTCCCCGGCGCTGACCGATGATCAGGTTTCCTAAACTTCTTCGACTTTTGCTTGCGGTTAATATCATCAGTCTGGGGGGATGTAGTGATGCGGGTTTTGTCACCCCTCCCCAACAGCTTTTAGGAAATACTTTAAATACCCCTTCCTCAGAAGATAATCCCCGTTTTAACTACGATGGTCGTTATCTGGTTTTTGCCTCTGATCGCAGGGGTCAACGAACGATTTATTTATTCGATCGAGTGGCTAATCGTTTAGTTCCCCTACCGGGGTTAAATCAAGCAAAAACCTATCAAGATCAGCCAGATATTAGTGCCGATGGTCGTTATATTGTTTATGTGTCGGAACAGTCCGGTAAACCCGATATATATATTTATGATCGACAAACTCTGCAAGCAAAAAATCTCACCGAAAATATCTTAGGAGAAGTGCGTCATCCGACGATTAGTGGTAACGGTCGTTTTATTGCTTTTGAAAGTAATCGTTTCGGTCAATGGAATCTGGAAATATTCGATCGAGGTGGCGAAATTTCTCCTTCTTTACCCCCGATAAATTCTTCCCCGTCCCGATAGTATTGGGAGAGAAGGGAGAAGGGTGCGGGGAACTCACAGGTGTAGGTATTTTACAAACCTGTGAAGAGAAGACAAGGAGGACAAGGAGGGAAAGTGGACAAGGAAGTTTTTAGGCGCAAAGAGCAAAAGTGAGATGAGGAAGTATTAACAGCAAGAGTAGATTTTGTCAGGGACTGTTGTGGAAATAAACCATTTAAAGAAATAGCGGATCTTCTCGTTTCTGTTCAGTATTTTTATCAGCTACTAATTGGGATTTTAAAGTATGATAACCTCTTTTACTACCCAAAAAATCTTTCTGTTTCTTTTGGTGGCGTTCCCTGGGAGTTTCCGTTACATCCATTACCGTTACGACCGGTATCTCTGCTTGATTTAGTAGAGCTTTTTTTCCTTTTAAACGGAAGTTTCCCGATGGTAAAAGCATCCGTCTTTTTGAATTGTTCATCTGGTAAGTTTTGATAATCCATACTTTTGCTAATAAACATAGCAAAAGTATAGATGATTTCCTGACCTAAGATCACATTTTATTCTTTTTTCCACTTCCATCTAAAAATCGAGAAAAAAGAAAAACGCTGCATTATACCATAAAAAAATTATGTAAGAGGTTTATTCTTTGACAATAGAGTTGAATTCCTTGCAGCTTGGCTAAGGAGAATTTGGGTTTAATGGGAAGGAGCAGTAAAGACATAAAACTCATCCGCAGCAAGCGATAAACAAGGATAGTTAAAGTCGTATGTTTTTCGAGACTGAGAAGATAACCATAGATATTATGAGTTAGTCTTAGATAACCATAGCGTCGGGTGATAGAAGATGGTTCATGAATAATTTTAATCTGATTGGTAACAACGACTAAATAGCCTTGATTTGCGTATCTTCGGGAAAAATCAAAGTCTTCGTAGTAGAGAAAGTAATCGGGATCAAAATGGGGACAAGTGGAAAAATTAGAGAAATTAATTAATAAACTGCATCCCGTCACCCAGTCAGGAATAAGATAGGGTTTATTTCCATAGTCTAAGGATTCCTCTACCACGTTAATTGTGCCGATTTTAGCATTAAATTTTCCCCAACCAAACCAGATTTTACCATCCGGTTCGTAAATTTCTGTACCAGCGATGGCAACTTCGGGATATTGCTGAAAAAATTTGCTTGCTTTCTCCAGAGAGTCCGGTAATAAGTAAGCATCGGGATTAACTAACCAAACGATAGCTTCTTTGTCTTGTTGATAAATCCAATCAAGTCCTAGATTACATCCTTTCCCAAATCCTAAATTTTCTCCCGCTTCAATAATCTTGACTCTTTGCGCTGCTAAAGATTGGATATTTTTATCTTCAGTGGAATTGTTAATAATGATGAGAGTAGCAGATAAGTTATCGTTGAGGGAAACGATTAAACGCTTAATTAATTCCCCGCAATTGTAGTTAACCGTCAATAGATAAATCATTACAGATAAAAGGTAGGAGTCACTGGCAATTAATAATGGTTAGAGAATAGCTTTTCCGTACTAATTACTCTTTTTGGAGAGGACAGAGATTATACTTTTCAATTTTACTGGAAAAGGGTTGACAATTTTGGAAGTCAATCTCTAGATTTTCTTTAGCTAAATCCTTCCCTAGCTCTGGAGATTTGCTATTAAAGTCAGTCATCAGAATATAGAGATTACCCACGGGGGTTTCTGCGATAAACTTTTCAGCATTTTTTCGCATTAAAGTTCCCTCACTAACTCCCATATTTCCTCGCAATCGCACAAAACGAGTCGAAGCGGGAAAATGGGGAACTAGATAACCCGTTCCTTCATCTCCCCACATAACAATCGTGGAATTTTCGTAGGGTTTTAATGCTTGACTATCGATACCAAAGTAATTATCTGACCATCCCATTCTCCACCAGTCTAAGGGTTTGACTGTAGCGGCAATTAAGGCAAAAATAGCGATTGAGATTATAAAAACTGTCCTTTTATGAGGATAAAGATAGGCAATGATCAGGATAATTAAAACTGGTGTAATTAACTCTAAAACTATCAAGTAACGATAGATAGAAAAACCCTTTAACCAGATCAGATAGGCACTACAATAAAAAGGTAATAGAAATCCGAGAATGGGTACATGGACTAAATTATTTTTTTGCTCTAGAGAACGGCGAGAGGTGTACTGATAAATAATCACTCCCAGAAGAATGACAATTAAAAGATAGGCAATGGCAAAACGAGTCTCTTTAAATTTTACCTCAGCCACTAGGGTTTGTTCCTGCACAAAATAAAAGGGATAAAATAAAAATTGCCAAACATCTTTCGGTAAAAACCGGGTATCTTGCAGGTTAAAATCTGTTTCGATGTAGGGAGATTGAAAAATTTTGTTGAAAAAGGGAAAAAGGGGATTAGCAAAATTAGTCCACATCAGGATTATCCAATAACCCATCGTCAGGGAAAAACCCACAGCCATAGAGAGAATTAAAGTCAGAAGATTACGCAGCTTTTCTTTGATGGTATTGGTTAAAAAACTAATCGCCACGATTAAACTGATACTATACAGTGCCGTGGTCAATTTTAGTCCCGTTGCTAGTCCTAAAAGCAATCCTGCGAAAATTATCGTTTTAAGCTTAACTGGTTGATTACGACCAAGACAAGCGATAATCAAAAATAATCCTGCCAAAACAAAAACACTGCTGGTACTATCTCCGATACTGGTTCCTAATTCGGAAATATAGGCTGCGCCAAAAATACTGGTAATCGCTGCCGCTATGCTTAAAGTTATCTTGTATCTTTCGCAAACCTTATCAAAGGAGTGATAAGTGATTAAATGAACTAACCACTGATTTAAACCGTGAAATCCTCCCAAGAAAAACCCAACCACCACCGGAGGTAGTTTTAGGTAATAGATAGCAACAAAAAAAGGAACATCCATCAAAGGATTAAAGAAAGTTTGTATCTGTGCTGGGAGGACATCATACTTAAAACGTCCCGTTAATAACATATAGGGATTATAAAAATGATAATTCCGTAAATCCCAGCTAACATCTTGACCTAAGATAACTGATAAAATCCCTAGTCCGATAAAATAAACTACTGCCCAGAGGAGGGGATGAGTCAGGTTGAACCGTTTTAATAATGTCATAACTTAATCAATAATTCTGGTGAATTTGACGAGAAAACTAACCCGTTTTTGTGCCATTAGACTAATTAGTAGCTCTGGGACGAGTCGGACTTTTAGCTGATAGCTTTTTACTTGATATACCATGTTTGGCTAACAAATACAAACGGAAACTTTTAACTCCCAAAAACGTCCTTAGGCGAGTTGACCAAATTTTGATATACTAAGGTGATAAAATTGCCCACCATACTGACTCGATCGCCCATGAAGTCCAGAAAAGGGTTAATCTCGGTCAAGCAAGCTTATCTAAAAATTCTATCGGTCATCCTAGTTCTGGCGATAATTGGTTTATCGGTAGTCGGAAACTATGGTATCACTTGGGACGAACCGATCGAAGTGGATATGGTCAATCATAATCTCGAATATATCCGAGAAAACAAGCCCATATCAGAAATGTCCCGTCATTACGGCTTTTATTTTAACTACATCTCCCAGCTCATCTACGAGAGCAAAGAAAAATTTTTCCCCGCTACCCCCAATCTTCCTCCCAATCCCACTGATAAGGATAAATGGCTATCGAGGATCTGGCAAATAACCCGGGTTAAGCACGTCGTCACCTTTCTTTTTTCCCTGATTGCCTATCTATCGGTGGTGGGAATCGTCGCTATCTTAGCAGGAATCGAATCTGCTTGGTTAGGGGTGCTAATTTTAGCCCTATTTCCCGCTTTTTGGGGTCATAGCTTCTTTAATCCCAAAGATATCCCCTTTGCAGCCATGTTCACCCTCGGAACCTTCGCTGGTTCCGTATTACTAGATAAATATTTTCAGTCCGAAAATCAGACTATTAAACTAGGATTTAACCGTTTAACCGTTTATTCTTGCCTCTACGGGATTCTCGCTGGTTTAATCACCGGAATTCGCATCGGTGGCTTTTTTATCCTCTTTTATCTCATCTTCGCCCATCTGGTGGCCCGATGGAATTTAAAAACAATCCTCAAAACTCTCTGGCGTTTTCTGCCCCTATACGCAGTTATTATACTTTTTTGGGCAATAACCACCTATATAGTCTATCCTGCTGCTTGGAGAAACCCGATTACTTGGTTTATCGAAGCGATAACCCTCATGTCGAAGTATAACATCTGGGATAATACGGTTCTCTTTGACGGTCAAAATATCCCCGGTCGTTCCTTGCCTTGGTACTATCTACCCCGGCTATTTTCCCTCACCACCCCCGTCCTCCTGCAAATCGCCGTCCTATTGGGTGTAATGGGGATTTTGACAAAAATGACCAAATTAACGCCAAGCCAGCGTGCTTGCGCCATAATCACCCTACTGCAAGCGTTTTTACTGCCCACCTTTGCTATCCTGCGTCAATCTACCCTCTACGACGGCATCCGTCACTTTTTATTTGTCATTCCCGCCCTAGCAGCGATCGCATCTACGGCCATTATTTGGACATATCATAAACTCAAGCGAAAGTCAATAAAAATCTTTCTAACGACCCTGCTAATCCTCAACTTTAGCGTCATTGTCTATGACATGATTAGCCTGCATCCCTACGAATACACCTACTATAATCGCGCCTACGGAGGCTTAAAAGCGGTCCAAGGTCAACAGGAAACCGATTACTGGGGATTAAGTCTCAAGGAGGGGATGGAATGGCTTAATCAAAATGCCGCCGCTAACTCTACCATTGTGGTTGCCGGTCCGATATTTGCGGCGGAAATGGTAGAGAATCACCAACGAAACTTTACGATAATCTATCGAGATGACTTTGCTTGGGGAAAAGCTCCCGAACCCGATTATTACATGGGTTTATCCCGATACGATTATTTCCAAGCTTTCCCCCATTGTCCCATTGTTCACGCCGTCCAACGCCAAGACACCCCCCTAACCATCATTAAACGTTGTCCTCAGCTATGATCGAAATGACCGCTATTCCGCCGATTTCCTTGCAAAACTACCGTATCGCTGCGATTATTCCCTGTCACAACGAAGAACTAACGATTGCTAAAGTTGTCTCCCAATTCCAAACTTTTCTGCCAGAAGCGGCAATTTATGTTTATAACAACCGCTCTAGCGATGATACCGTGACCGAGGCCCTGAAAGCGGGGGCGATCGTGCGTCAGGAAACCCAACCGGGAAAAGGCAATGTTGTCCGGCGGATGTTTGCCGATATCGAAGCGGATATCTATGTTCTCATCGATGGTGATGATACCTACGAAATTGCGGCAGTACGACGCTTAATTGAACGAATGCTGCGGGAACAATTGGATATGGTGGTCGGTGCGCGTCGGGAAGCGGTAAAATCCTCCCAGGCTTATCGCCGGGGTCATCGCGCCGGTAATCTATTTTTAACAGGATTCGTTAAATTTCTGTTTGGAGCGCGTTTAATCGATATGCTCTCCGGTTATCGCATCTTTTCTCGTCGTTTCGTCAAATCTTTTCCCGCTTTGTCCAATGGTTTCGAGATTGAAACCGAGTTAACTATCCACACTTTAGAATTAAAAATTCCCTTCGCTGAAGAACCAACCCTCTACGGGGAACGTCCCGAAGGTTCCCAAAGTAAGTTAAAAACCTTTCAAGATGGCTGGCGGGTATTGGGAACCGCTATCCTACTTTTTAAAGAAATTCGTCCTTTTCTCTTTTTTAGCCTTGTCTCGCTGATTTTGGCGGTTATTTCCCTCCTCTTAGCGATTCCCGTCCTGTTTGAATACCTCGAAACCGGCTTAGTGCCACGTTTTCCCACCGCTATTTTATCGGCCTCGATCATGCTTTTAGCCTTTTTAGGTTTGACCTCTGGCATGATCCTCGATTCCGTCTCCCGGGGACGAAAAGAGATGAAACGAATGGCTTATCTAGCTAACAGTTGGCTGAAAGCTTAGGGAAAAAAGCTCCCTAAACATACAAGTTTAGGTCACATCTCCAGTTAAACCGTCTCTAACCGTTGCAGCACGGAGGAGGGTTTTTTGTCAATAAATTCCGCCGGCGGAATTTGATATTTAATCAGATTGGCTAATTCCTGTAGTTGGCTGATGGCTTCCGCGCCTTCGAGTTTCATTAACTCTCGATCATCGCGCATTTCTGTCCAGGTGATGCCGTAATCGGACACGAGAAACCGAATTAGATGGGTTTCCCCCAATCCCACCATAAAAGATGCGCTATTCATTTGACCGCCACAGGTGTAGCAAGATGCTAGATAACCTTGATTTTCTAAGGCGATCGCTAAAGCCTGTAAATCCATGACTAAGTCTTTGACCAGTTGGCGATGCTGTTCTGCAAGTCGTTTAAACACAATTTTCCTCCTGATAACACTCCTCAAGTATAAAACCTTAACACTTTTTTAAGATTCTTTTCTGAGAAAATAGGGTACGTGAACTAAGTTTTCTTACGGATGGTAAGTAACAAAATGTAAAGAACCCAAAATCTAGGGTAGCGTAAATTTCTGAGATAGCTAAGTATATATAACTACAGAACCACCAGTTTATCCGTCTTTCCGCCCCCTCGATCCCAACTATTCCCATCATGCCTATTTTTAAAGTTTATGATCCAGTTTCGACAAAAAAGTTCGTAAATCTATATTGACAATTACATAAACCTATGCTTCTATGCCGGATGCGGAGGGGTGTGGGGTGTGGGGTGCGGGGTGTGGGGTGTAGGGTGTGGGGTGTGGGGTGTAGGGTGTAGGGTGTGGGGTGTGGGGTGTAGGGTGTAGGGTGTTTTCTCAGTGAACTGATAACTGATAACTGATAACTGATAACTGATAACTGATAACTGATCACTGATCACTGATCACTGATTGCTGATAAGATTGTTACGAAAATATAAACACGAAATTCTATAGTTAGCCATGACCCAAAACGGAAGCTCGAAGTCGATCGTTGTCTCTCCCTCGATCCTATCGGCGGATTTTAGTAAATTAGGAGCCGATATCGAGGCTGTGGATAAGGCAGGAGCCGATTGGATTCACGTTGATGTGATGGATGGTCGTTTTGTCCCGAATATCACCATTGGACCCCTGATTGTCTCCGCTATTCGTCCCTATACGAAAAAACCTTTAGATGTGCATTTAATGATCGTGGAACCAGAAAAATATGTGGCTGACTTTGCGAAAGCGGGTGCTGACATTATTTCTGTTCACGCTGAACATAATGCTTCTCCCCACCTCCATCGTACTCTTTGCCAAATTCGCGAACTCGGTAAACAAGCGGGTGTGGTGTTAAATCCCTCCACTCCCTTAGATTTAATCGAATATGTGCTGCATTTATGCGATTTAGTCCTAATTATGAGCGTTAACCCCGGTTTTGGTGGCCAGAGTTTTATCCCGGAAGTTGTCCCCAAAATCCGTCAATTACGTCAAATCTGCGATGAAAAAGGCTTGGATCCCTGGATTGAAGTGGATGGCGGCTTAAAACCGGCTAATACTTGGCAAGTTCTCGAAGCGGGTGCTAATGCGATCGTAGCAGGTTCGGCGGTATTTAATGCCCCTGATTACGCAGCAGCGATCGAAGGTATCCGTAACAGCAAACGTCCCCAACCTCAATTAGCCACCGTTTAATTGTCGCAGGGGTGGGTTAGCTGTTGATTAATTAGGGTCTGCTGAAAAAGTTTTTTGTGGGGACAGGGTGTGGGGTGTGGGGTGTGGGGTGTGGGGTGTAGGTTTTTACTGATTCCCATCTGGTCAATTACCTAATTTTCAGAGAAAAAGTCCCGTAATTTTCCCACGATCACTCCCATAACTGGGACTTTTTGATTGACAAAAAGTCTAAAAGTCTTACCCAACAAGGTTTTTAGATTTATTCAGCCAGCCTTAATTATCTTAGTATTGGCACTAACCCACTCTGCTGATTTGTTCTAAAACCTGCCGCCATAAACCCGAATTAGAGACGGCTAAAACTTCGCTAGAATCAGCTTGTAGGGGATTACCAGACCAATCGCTAATTATTCCGCCCGCACCTTCAATAATCGGGATTAAAGCACAAAAATCGTAGTATTTCAGGTCTGATTCTAGGATTACCATCGGCATGGCAGTGCAGCCAGTGGCTAACATCATATAGTTATAACAATCACCCCCAAAAGCGGTACGTTTGCAGACGGTTTGCAGCTGACGAGCGATCGCTTGTTGTCGTTCTGTGATAAACATTAAGGGAGTGGTGGAGGCTAAACAGGCATTTTTTAAGACAAGTTCCCGATCCTGACGATAGGGATTAACAATCATCTGGTTATTATAAAGACTGGCTTTTCCCTTCACTCCTAACCAGCGATCGCCTAAAATCGGTTGATCGACAATTCCTAAAATCGGTTGATTTTCTGCCACTAGGCCGATTAAAGTCCCAAAAATCGGTAATCCTTTGACAAAAGAGGATGTGCCATCGATCGGATCCAATACCCAATAACGACCACTTTGGGAAGGAATATTGGCTCCTTCTTCCCTAATAACCCCATCTTCAGGCAATTCTCGCCGAATAATCGCCACCATCGCCTCCTCAGCTTCTTGATCGGCGATTGTTACTATTGAGGAAACTTGATCGAGTTTTGTTTCGGTTTCTAGATGAGGCTGCCGAAAATAGCGCCGGATAATCTCTCCAGACGCGTCCGCTAATTGATGAGCTAGTTGGATAGTGCGATCAATATTCATCAAGAAAAGTTATCCATACAGGAAAACAATAATATTTATTTATGTTAAAGGGAAGTGGGGATTTAGCGGAAATTTCCCTATCACCCTAAATCCCTATTGCCTCTTGGATAGTGCGATCGATATTCATCAATAAAAGTTATCCATAGTGGAAAACAATAATATTTATTTATGGTAAAGGGAAGTGGGGAGATGGGGGATTTAGCGGAAATTTCCCTATCACCCTAAATCCCTATTGCTGTGTCGAACCTAGAACCATCAATGGGGAACAGCTTGATTTTGACTCCATAATTAAGTTAGTCAACAATCGATTTAATCTCAAGACGAGAAAAAATTAATCTATTAGGAGTTTAGCTGATGACGGCTTTTACGGAAAATGACCTAAAAAGGTTAGAAAATCTGATTATCAATGGACAAAAAGCAATCGAAACTCGTTTAACCTCTCTGGAGAGTGGACAAAAAGCGATCGAAACTCGTTTAACCTCTCTGGAGAATGGACAAAAAGCGATCGAAACTCGTTTAACCTCTTTGGAGAGTGGACAAAAAGCGATCGAGAATAGTGTCGGAGAGATCAAAAGAGAAATTCAGGTCTTAGAGATAGGACAGACGGAAATTAAGGGAGAAATCAGGACTTTAGACGCAAAAATCACCGGTTTAAATGAAAGAGTGAAACTCATCGAGGCATCCGTGGGAAAAATTCCCGATTTAGCCGAAAAAATTGGGGAGGTAAAAAACTGGAAACAGATCGGTATATCGATTGTGACTGCTTTTGTGGGTGGGGTAATTGGTTGGTTGATTCGGGGAAAATAAAACTAGGCCATGTAACATAGTATTAAGCATTTGTATATTTTTATTAATTTTTATGGAACAGACAGCTTTAAATCTGATCGCGATTACCGTTTTTTCGATCACTCTTTCCGTATTTGTCACTCCTTTGCTGTCTATTTCGCCTTTTGTCCCTGCTTTGGCTACTTTTAGCCTCTTGGGATTAGTTACCGTCGATACTCTCACCTTTAATAACCGAGGCGTGACTTTACTACTGGATGCTCTTTCTCCTAGTAAACACCGTCAAAGAGTTATTCACCACGAAGCCGGACATTTTCTCACCGCTTATATTTTAGGCATTCCGATCGCCAGTTATAGTTTGACCGCTTGGGAAGCCTTTCGTCAAGGCCAGGAGGGAGTCGGCGGCGTTCAATTTGACCTAGCAGATTTAGAGCAAAAAGTCAAGAACTTTACCGATTTTCCTGCTTTTTTAGAGCGAATTTCTACGGTGTGGATGGCGGGAATTGCTGCCGAAACCTTAGTTTATGGTAAAGCGGAGGGGGGAGAAAGCGATCGATTTTATCTGCAATCGGCCTTAAAATTAGCGGGGGTTCCTGAGAATAATTATGCCCAAAAAGAGCGCTGGAGTTTATTACAGGCAAAAACTCTTTTAGAAAAACAACAGACTGCCTATCAAGCTTTAGTGATAGCTATGGAAAAAAGGACCAGTGTGGAAGAATGCTGTCGAGTGATTAGTGAAAGTTTAGTATAACGGGAAAAGTAATCAGGGATAGATTTGATAATTTCCCCGTTAAATTATTTATGAATAATCAGAGCATTCAATCCGATCAGCGATTAGCTTTAATTGTGCGCGGAGCAGTACAAGGGGTCGGTTTTCGTCCTTTTGTTTATCGATTAGCAACGGAATTAAACCTAACTGGTTGGGTGAATAATACAGCAGCGGGAGTTTTTATTGAAGTTGAGGGCAATCGAGACAAACTAGAAACTTTTTTGAATCGATTATCTTTAGAAAAACCACCTCGATCGCTAATTGAAAATATTGAGACTCAATGGTTAAATCCTGTCGGTTATCAAAACTTTAGCATACGTCATAGCAGCGGCGGTGAAAAAAATACAATTGTTCTGCCCGATTTAGCCACTTGTCCCGATTGTTTAGCCGATATTTTTGACCCGAATAATCGTCGTTATCGCTATCCTTTTACTAACTGCACTAACTGCGGTCCTCGCTACAGTATTATCGAGAGTTTACCCTATGATCGCAGTGCCACAACTATGAGGGGTTTTAATCAGTGTCCCGAATGTCAAAGGGAATACGAAAACCCTCTGGATCGCCGTTTTCATGCCCAACCGAATGCCTGTCCTAGTTGCGGACCCAAAATTAGTCTTTTAGACAGTCAAGGCTCTGTATTAGCGGAAAAAGATCAGGCTTTAATAGCCACTGCTAGAGCAATTCAACAGGGAAAAATTATAGCGATCAAAGGATTAGGAGGATTTCACCTAGTTGTCGATGCAAGAAATACGGAAGCAGTGCAAAAATTGCGACAACGTAAACAGCGACTGGATAAGCCTTTTGCCGTGATGTATCCTAATCTTGAGTTAGTGAAAAAGCATGGTTATGTATCTTCTTTAGAATCGCAATTATTACAGTCTCCTGCTGCGGCAATTGTCCTGATTAAACAGCGAAAAAATTATCTTTCTGCTGCCGTTTCTCCGGGTAATCCCTACCTAGGAGTCATGTTACCCTATACTCCCCTACATCATCTTTTATTAGCAGAATTAGGCTTTCCTATTGTAGCAACCAGTGGTAATCTAGCCGATGAACCTATCTGTATTGACGAAAAAGAAGCTTTAGAAAAATTAGGAAAAATCGCCGATTTATTTCTAGTTCATAATCGTCCCATAGTTCGACCAGTGGATGACTCTATTATCAGGGAAATGGCGGGAAAAGCGATGATTTTGCGGCGAGCGCGGGGATATGCTCCCTTTCCCGTTAAAGTTAATGAGGGAGATTTCCCCCCGATTCTGGCCGTGGGAAGTTATTTTAAAAATACCGTGGCTATCTACCAAAAAAATCAAGTTTTTATTAGTCAACATATCGGCGATTTAGATACAGTTAATGCTGTTAATCATTTTGAAAATATCCTCGATAGTTTAAAAAAATTATACGAGTTTGCACCCGAAGTTATTGCCTGTGATGCTCATCCTGAATATCTAGCAACCAAGTACGCTTATAGCTTAAATTTGCCCGTTATTCCCATTCAACACCATTACGCTCACGTTTTATCCTGCATGGCAGAACATCAGCTACAACCTCCAGTTTTAGGGGTTGCTTGGGATGGAACAGGATACGGTTTAGACGGCACAATTTGGGGGGGAGAATTTATCCATATTGCTGCCGATTCTTGGCAGCGAGTCGCCCATTTTAAACCCTGGCCATTACCCGGAGGAGAAAAAGCGGTTAAAGAACCCAGACGAGTGGCTTTAGGATTACTAGAAGTTATGGAAAATACTGATAGGATAAAATCAGCTTTTAGTGAACAGGAATGGTCGATTTTTAGGCAAATGTTAACAAAAAAAATTAATTGTCCTTTAACTTCTAGTGTCGGGCGTTTGTTTGATGGTGTGGCGGCGATTCTAGGTTTATGTTATCAATTAAGTTTTGAGGGACAGGCAGCAATGCAGTTAGAATTTGCCCTTGATGGCATTAAAACGGAAGAGTATTATCATTTTTCTTTATCCTCCGACTCCCCCATAGTTATTGATTGGAATCAGATAATTTTAGGAGTTGTTGAAGATTTAGAAAAACAAGTACAAATCGGCATAATTGCCGCTAAATTTCATAATAGTTTAAGTGAGATTATTGTAGAAATTGCTCAGAAAATAGGCAGAGAAAAAATTCTCCTGACGGGAGGCTGTTTTCAAAATCGTTATCTGACGGAAAGAACAATTAATCGCTTACAAGCTTCGGGATTTCAACCCTACTGGCAGCAAACAGTTCCCACTAATGATGGTGGTATTAGCCTTGGTCAAATTATCGGAGCTTTTTCTCAACTTAAACAGTTCTAGAATAGCCGACAATCTACCTTTTTATTAGGTTATGTCAGCAGCGTTAAAGATAAACCACAGAGACACAAAGAACACAGAGAGCCGATTTTTTTCTAGACTGTTAAACGATGCCACTCAACGATTTTATTGCCTACTTTCAAAATAATTGCTTGACCTAAACCCAGTTCTTGTGTCACATTAACTAGATGGGCGAAATTTTGACGAGTGATTGCTAGTCCCTGCAAACAGGCTAGAAAATCGAGACAGAGAACCGTAGAAAATTCCCAAGTTTGCCGGTAAATACGGCAATTGTCCGGTAAAAAAGCCACAAGAGTGCGAAAATGACTCAAAGCGGCTTTCTCAAAATTGGCGCTAGTGCAGTCAAAAGACGAGTGCTGATAGCTCATAAAAACTTTGCCTGATAGGGAGATAGCAGGGTTTCCCTCAGACTAGCACCTCGCTTCTGGGGATCACGTTCCCTTTAGAATTTCTCAATAGACTGGCAAATCCCCCCAGAGGAGTATCGTTACCCGCGAGCCAATTGCTAGAAGCTAGGTTTCTTCCCAGAGATAGTGTACTGTAGATATTGATGTCCTTCCGGCTGGTAAGATAACCTATAAATTTCCCCACTCGTCCCCAGCGATAAAAGGCTGTATTTAGTCAAAAATCAAGTGTTGACTTTGATGCCAAACTTGCCTAGTAAAAAATGATCACAGCCTCAAGTTGCCGCTTAACTAATTGACTACTTAACTGATAACTGGTAACTAAGATTATGAATAATGCAATTGTCAAACCGAGAGATGTACAAGTAGCACCTATTGCCGTCGATACTTTTGTCTTTCGTTCCCGCACTTGGGACCGGTTAAAATTCGAGATCGAATATGGATTACAAAAGGGAACTACCGCCAATAGTTATCTGATTAAAGGTGAAAAAGTCGCTCTTTTTGATCCACCGGGGGAATCATTCTCGGCTATATTTTTAGAGGCTTTAACTAAAAGAATCGATTCGAAAACTATTGATTATATTATCCTCGGTCACGTTAACCCCAATCGTGCCGTCACCCTCAAGGCACTTTTAGAAATCGCGCCTCAAGTCACTTTTGTTTGTTCCAATCCGGGGGCAATTTCCCTGAAAAAAATTCTCGAAACCGAAGCATTAAATCTGTTGGTTGTCAAGGGGGAAGAAATATTAAATTTAGGGGCAAACCATCAATTAGAATTTATCCCCACTCCTAACCCCAGATTTCCCGATCAACTCTGTACCTACGACAGTAAAACCGATATTCTCTACACCGATAAATTATTCGGAGCGCACGTTTGTGGCGACCAAATTTTTGATGAGGGTTGGAGCGTTTATAACGAAGATCGGCGTTATTATTTTGATTGTCTCATGGCTCCCTATGCCAGCCAAATTAGCAACGCTTTGGAGAAATTAGCCGCTAAATCGCCCTTATTTTATGCTGTTGGTCACGGCCCTCTGGTGCGTTACGCGATGCACGAATTGACCCTTTCCTATCAACAATGGTTGGCAGTACAAAAGTATCAAGAGTTGACAATCGCCCTGATTTATGCCAGTGCCTACGGCAACACCACCACCCTCGCTCAAGCGATCGCCATGGGGATCACGAAAGCGGGAGTAGCAGTCACGGCGATTAATGCCGAGTTCGCTGAACCGGACGAGATCAAAACGGCGATCGAAAAAAGTGTCGGTTTTATCTTTGGTTCCCCCACTTTGGGAGGACACGCACCGACTCCCATCCAAACCGCCTTGGGGATTACCCTAGCAAATGGCGATAAAAGCAAGCTGGTGGGAGTTTTTGGCTCCTACGGTTGGAGTGGGGAAGCGGTCGATCTTTTAGAAGGTAAATTCCGGGATGGCGGTTATCGCTTCGGTTTTGAGCCAATTCGGGTTAAATTTAAACCCACGGAGGCAATTTTAAAGACCTGTGAGGAAGCAGGAACCGATTTCGCTCAAGCAGTCAAAAAAGCTCGCAAAAGCAGACAACCGAAAACTAATGTTAACCAATCCCAAAGCGATCGGCGATCGCAGGCTCTGGGCCGTTTGGTGGGTTCTCTCTGTATCGTCACCTGCGAATTGGGGGAATTGCGCGGCGCCATGTTAGCCTCTTGGGTGTCGCAAGCGACGTTCACCCCCCCCGGATTGACTATTGCCGTGGCGAAAGAACGAGCGATAGAGTCTCTGCTTTATAGTGGTACGCCTTTTGTCCTTAATATCCTCCAAGAAGGTCAACATTTAGCTTTAATGAAGCATTTTCTTAAACCTTTTTCCCCCGGAGAAGATCGTTTCGCTAATATCGAAACCACTAAAGCTGAGAACGGTGCGCCGATTCTGGCCGAAGCGCTCGCTTATCTGGAATGTCGGGTGGAACAACGAATGGAGTGCGGTGATCATTGGCTGCTTTATGCGATCGCAGAAAAAGGTAAGGTTTTACACCAGGGTTTAACCGCCATCCATCATCGCAAATCTGGCAGTTATTATTAACTCATGGTGACGGGCAAGGGATCGCAAAAAACAAGGGTTTCGGCTGATCCCGAAAGTGAACAATACTCTCCCCTATCCTTCTGCTACTGTTTGTAAAACAAGATCAATAAATTTCTGGCTGTAGTATATGCCTTGTTGTTGCATCGTTTCTATGTAAGGTTTGACTGCAGCGATCTTTCCCAACTGTTTTGCTTTAATTAAAATACCGATCGAACCTGTAATTGGAATATTGAGAGATTTACACACCTGACGAGCAGCTAATTCATCGATAAGCACTAAAGAGGCTTTTTGTTCTAGTGCAAGGACGATGACTTCTGATTCTCCTCGATCCAGAGTCGGTAATAGTAAGGAAACCTGCTGTTGAGAGGCGATTTCTCGGACAGAAATCCACTGTTCTCGTAATAGATCGATCGAGCCAGTTTTCTCTTGATCGTAAGTGCTGATTTCAAGAGCTACCGCCTTAGGAATAATGATGCTTTTAACTATTTCTTGTAAAAGACCGAGTTGACCAATTCGCGCAAAAGCGATGAGGGGAGTAGCGTTACTTACAATCATCAGGCTCCAGTTTTTCTATTCCCTTTAATTCAACCGCTAACGCCGATTCGTCATAATCAAACAATACAATCCCTTTTTTAGACAAAATATCCATAAATTCTAGGCGATTAATTCTCGCTAATTCCGCCGCTTTTCCTAAAGAAAGTCGCTTTTCTTGAAAATAATAAATAGCGGCCAGAAGTTTAATTTCTTGACCGAGTTCATCAATTCCTATTTTTAAAGCGGCAAGAACATCGGGAGAAAATTCTAGATTTAATATTTCATTTTTCATTCTAAGTACCTAGTTAAAAATAAAGTTAACTTTAGAGACAAGGGAACTCCGGAACAGGGAACAGAAGGGTTTCTGACTTTTTTTAAGATGTCTCTTAATTATTACAGCTTACAGCGTTTCTCATAAGGATGGCAGCAATTCTCATTTTGAAACGATTTTGCGTTGTTTCAGCGATCTAGAGATTCGTTAAGAATTATTAACCCCTCTAGGTGCAAGGGCTTTAATGTCATGAAACCTTAAAATGAGAATTGCTGATAATACCTCCCATCGACTCTACCCACTTTATATCCATTTTGTCCTTAATATCCTGCAAGAAGGACAACATATAGCTTTAATGAAGCATTTTCTTAAACCTTTTTCCCCCGGAGAAGATCGTTTCGCTAATATCGAAACCACTAAAGCTGAGAACGGTGGGCCGATTTTGGCCGAAGCGCTCGCTTATCTGGAATGTCGGGTGGAACAACGAATGGAGTGCGGTGATCATTGGCTGCTTTATGCGATCGCAGAAAAAGGCAGGGTTTTACACCAGGGTTTAACCGCCATCCATCATCGCAAATCTGGCAGTTATTATTAATTTGTTGTTATGATCATTTCAGGGGGTGTGTTAAGGCAAAATAACGCACCCTGATTTATCAGAAAATAAATTCTTATGAAAAGTATTGTTTTAATTGTTGGCTTTGAAACCTTTAACACCAATTTATATCGGCAATCGGGCCTGTTGGCTAGTTCTAAATGTCCCGATTTAGAAGTAAAAGTATTCAGCGATAAATCCTTGACTAGCGAACCGGAAATAGTCGAGCAAGCTTTAGCCAATGCCGACGTTTTTTTTGCTAGTTTGATCTTCGATTACGATCAAGTTACTTGGCTGCGGCAACGAGCGGCAGAGATTCCGATTCGCTTAGTTTTTGAGTCTGCTTTAGAGTTAATGAGTTTAACCCGTTTGGGAGAATTTGCCATCGGGGATAAACCAAAAGGAATGCCAAAACCAATTCAATTTATCTTGAGTAAATTTTCCAGTGGCAAGGAAGAAGATAAGTTAGCTGCTTATCTCAGTTTCCTCAAAACTGGTCCGAAACTGCTGAAATTTATTCCCGCTAAAAAAGTTCAAGATTTGCGTAATTGGTTAATTATCTACGGTTATTGGAATGCGGGAGGAACCGAAAATGTTGCCGCTATGTGTTGGGTAATTGCCCAAAAATATCTAGGATTAAAAGTACAGGAAATACCCGAAGTCATCGAAACTCCCAATAAGGGACTATTACACCCCGATTATCAGAGTTATTTTCTCACTCCCCAAGAATATTTAACTTGGTATAAAAAAAATAAATCTCTTGATAAACCAGTGGTTGCACTGCTGCTTTATCGGAAGCACGTTATCAGTAAACTACCCTATATTAATCAATTAATCCGTCATTTTGAAACGGCTAATTTAATTCCCCTACCCGTGTTTATTAACGGAGTGGAAGGCCATACAATTGTTCGGGATTGGTTAACCACAGACTACGAAATTCAGCAAAGAAAAAAAGGAATCATTGAAACTCCTTCTTTAAGTGAAAATGCGGTGACAGTAGATGCAATTGTCTCGACGATTGGCTTTCCTTTGGTGGGAGGTCCTGCGGGTTCTATGGAAGCAGGAAGACAGGTAGAAGTGGCTAAACGAATTCTGTCTGCTAAAAATATTCCTTATCTTATCGCTGCCCCTTTATTGATTCAAGATATTTATTCTTGGACAAGACAGGGAATCGGTGGTTTACAGAGTGTGGTTCTATACGCTTTACCGGAATTAGATGGGGCAATTGATACAATTCCTCTGGGGGGATTAGTGGGGGAAACTATCTATTTAATCCCCGAAAGATTACAGCGTTTAACTGGACGTTTGCATAGTTGGATTAAGTTACATAAAACCCCTCCGCAAGAACGCAAAATAGCCATCATTCTCTATGGATTTCCCCCAGGTTATGGGGCAGTTGGTACGGCAGCTTTATTAAATGTTCCCCGGAGTTTAGTTAAGTTTTTACAAGCTTTACAAGCGCAGGGTTATAATCTGGGAACGATTCCCGAAGACGGGGAAGAAATTATTCAAAAAGTCAAATTTGCCGATGATGAAAATCTCTCTAAACAAAATCGTTTATCGATAGAAACTTTAGAAAATTGGCTAGGTTATCTATTAACTTCTCGCATCGAAAAACACTGGAAATCCCTTAAAGATGCGGGGATAAAAACTATTGGCGACCAGTATCATTTAGGGGGAATTGAGTTAGGTAATATCTGGATTGGAGTGCAACCACCTTTAGGAATTGCTGGGGATCCGATGCGGTTAATGTTTGAAAAAGATTTAACTCCTCACCCTCAGTATGCAGCCTTTTATCAGTGGTTACAAAAAGATTTTAAGACCGATGCGCTCGTTCATTTTGGTATGCACGGAACTGTCGAATGGCTGCCCGGTTCACCCCTAGGAAATACTGGTTATTCTTGGTCAGATATTTTATTAGGAGATTTACCGAATTTATATATTTATGCCGCTAATAATCCCTCGGAATCTATCCTAGCTAAACGTCGCGGTTATGGGGTGTTAATTTCCCATAATGTGCCTCCCTACGGACGAGCAGGATTATATAAAGAATTGATGATTTTACGAGATTTGATTGCCGAGTTTCGAGAAAATCCTGAGAAAAATTACGCTTTAAGAGATAGTATTCTCCAAAAGATTATTGATACAGGTATCGCTAAAGATTGTCCTTTTCTGGAAGCAGAAAAACAGGGAATAGAATTCACTTTAGAAAATGCCAAATTATTTAGCCGCTATGCACTAACCGATTATTTTGTCAAGGTGTATAATTACCTGCAAATCGTCGAACAAAGACTATTTTCTTCGGGTTTACACACCCTAGGAACTGCTCCCAATCAGGAAGAATTAAAAGGTTATCTTGACGCTTATTTCACCGATTTATCTGAGCGAGAATTTCAGCAAATTATCGCTGACGAAGCAACCAATGAAAAGCTTAAAGAAGGCATTGCTATTAAAAATTTATTAGGACAAAATAGCGAAGAATTAACTAATCTTTTGCGGGGATTAAATGGGGAATATGTACCACCGGCACCGGGGGGTGATTTACTCCGGGATGGTGCGGGAGTTTTACCCACAGGACGCAATATACACGCTTTGGATCCCTACCGAATGCCTTCCCCCGCAGCCTACACGCGCGGACGAGAAATCGCCAAAAAACTCCTAGAACAAAACTTAACCGAAAAAGGAAAATATCCCGAAACTGTAGCAGTTTTACTCTGGGGATTAGATGTGATTAAAACTAAGGGTGAATCCCTGGGTATTCTCTTAGAATTAGTCGGTGCGGAACCAGTCAAAGAGGGGACAGGAAGAATTGTCAGGTATGAATTAAAACCTTTAGGGGAAATTGGACACCCGCGCATCGATATTCTGGCTAATTTATCGGGAATTTTTCGGGATACTTTTATCAATATTATCGAGTTATTGGATGATTTAATGCAGCGGGTAGCTGAGATAGAAGAATCGGAAAATGATAATTATATCCGTAAGCACTATTTAGCCTTAAAAAGTCAAGGAATTGACAATGCGAGCGCTCGTTTATTTTCCAATCCTGCTGGGGATTTTGGCTCTTTAGTTAATGACCAAGTAGTGGAGGGAAATTGGGATAATGAAAACGAATTAGCGAAAACTTGGGAAAAGCGTAATGTTTTTAGTTATGGTCGTCAAGATAAGGGACAAGCGCGGCCAGAAGTGCTACAACAGTTATTAAAAACCAGTGAAAGTATTATCCAAGAAATTGACTCGGTAGAATACGGTTTAACCGATATTCAGGAATACTACGGCAACACGGGAGGATTAAAATTAGCCGCAGAAAAACAAAGCGGTAAACGGGTGATGACGAGTTTTGTTGAGAGTTTTTCCAATGATACAACTCCCCGCAAATTAGAGGAGGTTTTGCGCTTAGAATACCGCAGTAAATTACTCAATCCTAAATGGGCCAATGCCATGGTTAATCAAGGTTCCGGTGGGGCCTACGAAATCTCCCAAAGAATGACCGCTTTAATTGGTTGGGGCGGTACGGCTAATTTTAGTGACGATTGGGTGTATGATCAGGCAGCCGATACCTACGCTTTTGATACAGAAATGGCGGAAAAATTGCGTCAAGCTAATCCCGAAGCTTTCCGTAATATTGTCGGTAGAATGTTAGAAGCACAGGGTCGCGGTTTTTGGCAAGCAGACCCCGACAAATTAGAGAAATTACAGGAATTATATCAATTGACCGATGAAAAGTTAGAAGGGGTTACTTAGGTTTTTTAGGCTGCATCTCATTTTTGTCAATCTACCAAGTTGGGATTTTTACGGGGACACTCTCGGCTAAAATCGGTCATTACTTCCGATTTTACCACTCAATCCAAGCCTTTGGGGGGTTCTACCCCCCAAAACCCCCGCGCATTAGTTTTTCGGTGGGATGCTTACACGCAGCCGCTGACCCATCTGTAATAATTTAAGAGTCACTGATAATTGCTGATTGTCGGTATTTCTGCAAATGTGAGATGCACCCGGGTTTTCATGGCAACAGGGTATCCTGATGATAATCTGATTTCCCTCCTGTTTTACTCAGCAAACGGATATTCTCAATCAGAATTGATTTTTCTAACGCTTTAGCCATATCGTATAAAGTCAAGGCTGCCACAGATACCGCCGTTAAAGCTTCCATTTCTACCCCAGTTTCCGATTTTGTCACCACTTCTGCGCGAATTTCGTAACCGGGTAACTCTGCTTTCGGGATAATCTGAACATTGATTTTTTGCAGGGGTAAGGGATGGCAAAGGGGAATTAAGGAGGAAGTTTGTTTGGCCGCCATAATTCCCGCTAGTCTGGCCGTCCCTAAAACGTCACCTTTAGGCGCATTTCCCTGTTCTATGGCTTCAAAAGTCGTTTTTAGCATTCTCACTTGTCCTAGGGCGATAGCAGTGCGTTTAGTGGGCATTTTCTCCGATACATCCACCATCTGGGCCTGTCCTTGGCTGTCGAGATGAGATAATTTTTCTTTACCCTCTTGCGTCATTGAATGAACCTGTGCTATAGTAGTTTACTGTTGAGAAAAACAAGGGCTTGTAGCTTAGTGGATTAGAGCGTGTGGCTACGGACCACAAGGTCGGGAGTTCGAGTCTCTCCAAGCCCGTTAGATACAATGGCATATACTACAGGAATTAGGGACATATAGTTCCTAATTTCTTTGGTTTTTTGCCCCATCTTCCCACTTTCCTATACTTTTTAAACAGGATTTAGTATCAGCAGCCAGTTTTGCCGAGGTATTTTTTACCCTCAAACAGTGAAAGAAACTAAACTTTTAGGATTGTATAATATGAATTCTCCTGCACCTGTGCCGACACCCTTTCAAGTTGCTTTAGAGCGTTACCAGAATGCTCTAAATTATTTAGATACTTCTCATAATAAATCTCTGAAAAAAGCACAGGCTTTAGAAATTATTGCCGCCAGAGATGCTCTTCATAAACAAATGGAAGCTGAGGCGGAAATTTCCGTTGATATGTCGTCAAAATTAATCGAACAAGATAATAGATTAAAACAGAAAAGTTACAAAATTACTCAAGTTCTTGACTTAGCTGAATATCGGGAGACTTTACCTATGTCTGCTCAAGCTTGGTGGTGGCATTTAGAAAGTAGGGAATCTCTGCATCCTTGCAATCGCTTTGATTGGCTATTGAGAATCGTTAAACTGGTTTTATTAGGGGTTAATTTTACATTAATCGGAACGATTGCTACTCGGTTTCTTAGTGGTGGTTCAGGTTTGCTAGAAATAGGAGGTGTTATTTTTTCGACTTTCATTTCTTTATTACAAACTGAAAATGCTCTCACACGGACGCGCCAGAAGGGTTTTGTTAAGTTAATGAAATTGCTTGGGATTGCTGAACATTGGTATGAAGAAATACAGTTTTCTGTAACAGTAATAGTCTTTGCTATTCTCTTGGGAATTTATCTAAATTTCTCTTGGTTTTCTGAGCTTTATAAGCAAGAAGGAAGCCATTTACAATCTCCTCCGCCAGCAAGTCAAGAATTTCCTAATTTAGCTTCAGCCGAAGAGAAGTATTTAAAAGCGATTGAGTTAGATCCAGATAATTTAGATGCTCATTATAAGTTGGCAACACTTTATGAAGAGTTACAGGATTTGACTAATGGGAAAAAACACTATTTAATTGCGGCAAAAGGTGGTTTTATAGATGCTTATAATAATCTCGCTTATTGGTATCTGCGCGATAATAAGAATGCAGAAGCGGTAGAGTTACTGGAAAAAGCTAAGAGATTATTAGCAGAAAAAGATGAAAAACTAGACCAATTTACTGAAGAGGAGAAACGCAATTTAGCAGTACAAAAATATAGTATTTATAAAAATCTAGGCTGGGCCAGATTTAAGCAAAATCGCAGTGAAGATACAGTTCCTAATCTTTTAGTTGCTATTGGTATCGCTGAAAATCCAGCTTATCAGAAATTTATCCGCAATCCCGGTGCTGCTTTTTGTATTTATGCTCAACTTTTAGAAAAAGAAGACAAGAAATTATCTCAGGAAAATTGGCGTAAATGTCTTAAATTAGCCGAAGGGAGGGAAATTAACACAGAGGAGGAGCAATGGTTATATGAAGCGAGGAAAAAATTGAAGTGAAGTAAAGTTTAGTGACTATTCTCTGAGTAATGCGCCAAATCCTTCTTGCTGAAAATGCTTATCAAAGGTTAATATTTCATCGATTTCCAGTTGTCTCATAATCTGCATTGAAGCACAATCAGTTAAACTGTATCCTTTATCTAATCGTCTTTGGTAAAAATCAAAAGCCTGCTGAAATTGTTCACTGGTTTGGGGAATGATTTCTATACTAGAATCGTTTTTCAAATCGTTGGTTAAGTTAATAGCAGATTGGCGTAGATAATCTCCTCTTCCTGACAATGCGTTAAGTAATTCTGTCAAAATCATTTCGCTAGTAATTCCTGTAAATTTTCCTAGTCTTACTGTCATTAGTGTGGCAAGTTCATGGAGATTGTCTCTATAATCAGCGAGTGCTTGCAAATTAGGATGTATCTAAGAAAATTTTTCTCATTCTTCCTCATCTTCTCTTGGTGCGCCGTACATATAGTGTTCAAAATTACGCGCAAAGTCTGTAGGTAAGTGTTTTCGCCATTCTGACTGGGGAACAAGTGCGCCAATTTCTGCAATTCTTTGCCAAAAAGGTTTTTTGCGGAATTCGGGATCAGCTTGAAGTTGAGCGAATTTTGCTTGTAATTCAGCTATTGTCGGAAGTTCCTCTATTGTCGGAATTTCTTCTGTGCGAGTGGGATTGTTTGGGGGATTCATAATCATTTAGTGGGATTAGTTTACTACATATATTCTAACTTTGAATTGACGTTAGTTCTGTGTTTGTTATTTTTCCTCATCTTCTCTCGGTGCGCCGTACATATAATGTTCCGCGTTACGCGCAAAGTCTGTAGGTAAGTGTTTTCGCCATTCTGATTGGGGAACAACGTTACCAATCTCAACAATTCTTTGCCAAAAAGGTTTTTTGCGAAATTCTGGATCATTTTCTAGTGCATCCCATTTAGCATCGAGTTCTTCCATTGATAACTCAGGCTCTTCGGATGTGTTAGAGGTTGAATGATTGTTTAAGTTAGTCATGATTAAAGTTTCCTTAGTGATAATAGGTTACTTTTATTATAGCATTTTCAAGTTGGATTGAGGTACGGAGATTATCGAGGGTAATTAACCACAGAGACACAGAGGACAGGGAGATTATTTGCCAATGTTATAATTTGTACTCAATAATAAAGGTGTTCGCTTTTGGAACACAATATTTAAGATGGAATTAACGGGAAGACTCCATGAACGCTATAAAGCAAAAATCTTAAATTGATAAAAGCGCCAATTCAAAAATGAAACGCATCAACCTCAAGAGTTGACAAAGAAAGGCTCATCAGGTACTGTCTGATCATTAACAAAAACAAATCAGACCCAAAATGA
>NZ_JACJSV010000044.1 GCF_014698335.1 Microcystis viridis FACHB-1342
CAGTTTAAATTAGCTGGTAAGTGGAAAAAAACTATGGGGTTTTTCAAACAAAAGAACCTTGATATATTCTGACAAATTTTGGGGATTTAGAGACGGCAATAATGGTCTATCAAAAAAGATTTGATATTGAGGAGATGTTCCGAGATTTTAAGTCGGGAGGCTATAGCTTAGAAGGTTCTCAATTAGCACCGCAATACCTATCAAAGCTGATAATTGTTATAGCTATCGCCTCTACAAGTGCCACACTACAAGGTAAAAAAATTAAGGATATGGGAATCCAAAAATATGTTACAAGACCAGAAAAAAGATATAAAGGTCAACGCAGACACAGCAGTTTTTATGTGGGTCAACATCTCTATTATTGGCTACAGCTACATCAAATGTTCCCAAAAAATATAGAAGAGCTAATGCAAATTAGCCGCTATCGGTTGAAGGATTACATCAAAGGACAAAGAGCGATATCGCTTGCCCTATCTACCTTCTAGCTCGCTTGTCCCCATCTCAGGAGGATTCCACTTTTGATCGAGGGCTAAATTTCTGATCACCTCCACATTGGTGGTATATTGATCCGTGGTCAGAAAACGACCTTTTTTGTAATTTTCGTCACTATAATAACGGAAAAAAGTCTGGGGTTTTTCTAGGGTAACTGCCTGACATTCACTATTGCGAAAAGTGACGGCAATATCTGGAGGGAGGGGACAGGAAGGTGCCTGATCTTGAGCCAATATTTTCCGAGAATTGAAAGTCAAATTTTCGGGCAAACTATTGGTTAATGTACTGGCTGCGATGCCTAAAACAAGACTAAAAACGAGCGCACTGGCTTTTATCTTCATCGATTAGGAGAAATTCTTCTCGATTTTATCAGACTGAACCGACTTAAAATCTTGATTTCGCCCACTGGCAACAATTCTTAACTAGGGTTTGCGGCAAAAAGTTTTTCGTGGGGTGTGGGGTGTGGGGTGTGGGGTTTTACCGATTTTGAGGGGGTCAATTACCTAATTTTCAGGGAAAAAGTCCAGGGATTTTCCCCCGATCACTCCCATATCCGGTACTTTTTGATTGACAAAAGGTCTAAAAGTGTTACCCAACAAGGTTTTCAGATTTATTCAGCCAACCTTAACTAATTTTCTCCCTGCTCACAACCCTAACCCCGATTAGCTCCCTAGCAGAAAATTTCCCGCCATTGTCTGTCAACTTTTCTCCCTAGTATGGGCAAATTGGGAAAAGAATCGTTAAGATCAAAAAAACTTAACATTAATCTTCTTGACAAAATACCCCATTTGTGCTATGAGAGACGCTATTGATATTTTGATGGAAAATTTGAGCCAGAGCATCGTCGGCAAAACCGAATCGATTCGCATTGTGCTGGTGGCTTTACTCAGTGGTGGCCACGCTCTCCTGGAAGATGTACCCGGAGTCGGCAAAACCCTGTTAGCTAAATCCTTAGCGCGTTCAATTAACGGTCGTTTCCAACGGGTACAATGCACCCCCGACCTCCTTCCTAGTGATATCACGGGAACGACGATTTGGAACCCCAACAGTCGCGAATTTGAATTTATCCCTGGCCCCGCTTTTGCTAACGTCCTGTTGGCCGATGAAATCAACCGGGCCACACCGCGCACCCAATCGGCACTTCTAGAAGTCATGGAAGAAAAACAAGTTACCATCGATGGAGAAGCGCGGCCGGTCCCCCAACCCTTCTTTGTTATCGCAACCCAAAACCCAATCGAATATCAAGGCACTTTTCCGCTTCCAGAAGCACAAATGGACCGTTTTGCCGTTTGCCTGAGTTTGGGTTATCCCAGTGCCACAGAAGAATTAAAAATGTTACAAAGACAGCATTCTCAAGAGACGGTTGAATCCCTAGAAGCTTGTATTTCCTTAGAACAGGTGGGAGAATTGCAAAGATTAGTCAGTCTGGTCAAGGTAGCTCCCACTTTACAGCAATATATCGTCGATTTAGTCCGCGCTACCCGTGATCATGAAGATATTAGTTTAGGAGTCAGTCCCCGGGGTTGTGTGGTTTTGCAAAAAGCAGTTCAAGCTTACGCTTTCTTGGAAGGTCGCGATTATGCTATCCCCGATGATGTTAAGTTTATCACTCCCTATGTCTTCTGCCATCGTCTGATTCCTAGTCACGGTCGTCAAGCTAAAGCTATCGTGGAAAGACTTCTACAATCGGTGGTGATCGAGGATCGCATCTATGCTTAAATTTCAGTTATTGATGAACGGTAAGTTACAGGATATTTCTAAATTCTGCCAAATTGGTAGAGCCGATCTATGAATTGCTAGTATTACCTTAGCTAACTAAAGGCTTGGGTAAAAAATATTTAGTGAGTCCACGGAAAATCTGCTCTCAGGAGAAAACAATGTTTTGTTCACAGTGTGGAATCAAAAGTGGACATCTCTAAAAATTATCACCCGATCACAGCTTGCTTTGATGCCGTGTACTAATTAATTAGTTCGATAGCTGATACTAAATCCTGTTTTGAAAAGGTGACAACAATCAGTCAAGCGTTTGAGAATCTTTGAGCAAATTTGATCTGCTCTTCTTTTAAGTTCGAGGTAAGAGAGGCAACAGGTTTATCCCCGATGTATCCCACAATCACCGTTTCTTCTTTTTCGGCGGTAAATTGTCCTCCTAAAACCTTTTGGGGTTGTACTAAGCAAACCGGCGTTGCTGACTTTGGGTATGAATCATTGCATCTACATTTTTTAAAACTCAGGCTCAAACTGACTTTTTGATATATGCAAAATTAGCATTCATACCTACCTTGATTAAGCAACGCCAGCAAACCTTAGCTCCTGCTTTCAAAGCTCCAAGTGTAGCTGAATAAGCAGCCGTTGAACCGCCAACGCTCAAGATGGGAAAGGATAGCTTTTCACCATCAGCAGGTCTGACAAATAAACTATCATCTAAAATGCCTTTAGTTGAGGGTGCCATTTCGGTCTCCTTTATTGGCTCAAGTGTTATTTATTGAAGTAATTTCAAGATAGATAACTGAAGACTTGGGGTGGATTAACAATCGCGTAACCCACCCAGATCATCGTCAACTATTAAGTACGGAGGAAGTAAGCAAAGGCACTTTTCCCGCCCGGAATTGCATTTGTATGACGGGTATGGCGATATTTTCCCTGATTATCAATTACCCATGCTATATGATTAGCTCGATCAGACCAACCAGCAAACATATAAACGTGATTGGGAATCGGTACACCATCCTTATCGTTACCGAACTGTCCGCCGACTGTAAAAATAATATCTCCAGGGAGAAGATTGTTTGTATCTGTTGATTTTTTCCAACCTTTCCTATCTTGTAGATAGTGAGATAAAGCCGTTGTCAACAACGAGATATTGCCATAATCGTTGTTTTCTCTGGGGATAGGATATCCTGATAATCGCAGTGCGCTAGTAACAAAAGCAACACAAGCATTGGTAGTAGTTCCATACCACCTCATAACATCAGCATAAACCTTATCATAATTGCTAGTTTTGCTGTAGAAATCGTAAAGTTTCTGAGTCACGGTGCGAGGTTCAATTATCGCACCATGTCCCACTACTATGGGAGTAATGTTTGACCAACCGGGTAGTTTTGCGTGATTAAGTCCTGCTTGCCACGTTATTAAGTCAACTTTTCCCGTTTCTTCTAGTCCTAAGTCTTTCTGGAATTTTTTAGTCATGCTGACTGTTTCTTCATCCATTTCTCCACAGATAGTTAACACAGGAAAGTAACCACAACCATTAAGAATGTTTTGCCAAGAAGCGACCGATCCCACCTGACTTGGATCGTCTTCGATCGCCGATGGTGATAAACGGATCAGACCCTTATTTTCCAGTTCTTTCAGTTGTGCCATACAACCGACTTGAGCGCTGACTGCATTAGGATCAAATACGCCGTCACCAACGTATTTTCCTTTAATGTAATGATTAGTCCCTGAGTAAATATAAGCACTTCGACATGGCGGAGTCGTGTCGCGCCCCAGACCTGTCCGATAACCCCAACCGTTGTACCCTTCAAGAAACCAAAAGACAGTGGGTAAATCCCAAGATCGTATCGCAGTCGCACCATCATATTCCAAAGCATCAATGGCAGATTCTTTCCAAGTAAAAGGCGGTTGTCCGCCTTGTGGCCTTCCAGGAGGTGCATTAACAGTGCGCGAGGTTAAGGGATCGCCATTATGTAAATGCCTGGTAAACTTAAAACTTGATTCCATACCGTGAATAACCGCGATAACAAACCAAGGAACATCAGTTTCTTGAGCTACCGATTCGTAAGTATCACGATATCTTTCAATTTGTTTGACATACCAAGCAACACCTTCTGCGTAGGCAGGGTTAATTTGGCAGTTTTGCCAAAGGGTCAAATACTCATTTTTTAGTGCTGTTGTAAGTTCCATTTTTTTCTAATTCATCTCCTAAATATCTATTTGTTTCTGACTTTTAAGAGTCTTGACTGATCGCCAATTAATACTGTGGTTGGTACATCAGGATTATCTAAGTCTGGCGAGACTGCCGAGGGAAATCGGGTTCCACTCGTTTGCCCCACAGCCCTGGAAAAAGACCGGGGAAAGCACGAGGATTAGAGTTATGACAATCGCCACGGCCCACTTAAGAGAACGATCCATTATTTTCCTCCCTCGTCTCTATAACGGCCACAGGGATTTACTCTCGTTATTGCAGTTAGGAAATCGCGCCAAGCGCAGAACAAACTGGGAAACGATCTAATTTAATTATCTCTTGCTTTGCCCACTGAGAGATGGTAGGATGGGGGGTTTGTGATTTTTCTTAATAATCCCCCTCGCCTACACCTACACGAGCTTCAAATACCCTTCAGAGCAGTCCTATCCGTAATTTGAAATAACTCCTCAATGCTCCCCCATTTCGCCCCCCTAGAGGAGAGAATTGCCACGATCAAAACCTCTAGCGGGGGAATAACAACGACTAGCAATTAAACCCAAAACTAACCACCAGAGGGTACTAACTTGGGGACGATACCAAACTGTATCAAAGAAACCGTGGGCAAGAATTCCAGCCATAGCGGCAATTGCCCCGATTAACCAAAAGCCTTGACTGTCCATTTTATCGCGCAAAAGTTTAATTTGATGGATGCCTTGGCCGATAGTTGTGACTAATAACCAGAGGAAACAGGTAAAACCAATAATTCCCGTTTCTACCATGATTTCTAATAGCACAGAATAGGCACTTAAAGCCGTGTATTTTGGCTTCATGAATAGGGGGTAAATTTTCTTAAAAGCATCATTACCCGGTCCGATGCCCAAAAGCGGATAAGTTTGAATCATGCGGATAACTGCATCCCAAACATTAATCCGAAAGTTATTACTACTATCTTCCCGGCCAGCGAAAATACTCATCACCCGAATTCGCAGCGGATCCACCAATAAAATCGCCCCTAAAATCACCACGGCTAAACCCCCTAAAACTAAGGGTAAAAGCCATATTTGCCAAAATAACGGTAGATAATTTTTGAACCAATAAAATAATAGCAATAAGAAGACGATTCCTAAGACCATCAAACCAATCCAACCGCCACGACTCTCGGTAAAAAATAAACAAGCGGCATTGGCTAAAGTTAATAAAGCCGCTAAAATTTTCGGTAGCCATCCCTGCCACACAAATAATGCAGCACCGCTAAAAGCAATACCAGGGAATAAATAACTAGCTAATAAATTAGGATTACCGAGATAACTATAAACCCTAGTATCCCCCGCTAATTCTGAAGTGGGATCGTTCCAAGTTGCTAACTGTTCCGCACCAAAAATTTGCTGACGAATGCCGTAAACGCTGACTGCTAAAGCGGTTAAAACTAAAGTAGTCAGAATCCAATTTGTTAGGCGTGGTGATCGCATGATTCGGGCGGTAAAGGCAAAAAAGATGAGATTGAGAGTTAATTTAATTAATCCTTCCAAAGCTGCGGTTTTAACAGGAGAAAAAGCCGTGGAAACCGTGGCAATTCCCCAGTATAAAAGCACTAAAATGTGAATCGGTGTCACCCCGATTTTGCCTTCATCCACAAGGGTTAAGAGTAGCCAATAACCCGCTATTGCTAACAATAAAAACCCGATTTGACTGGTGGAGAAAAACGGCGCAGTGGCGATAAGAAGAGAGATTAACAGCGCACCCATCAGTTCTGTCCACTCCACAAACCGGCTACCCTGTCGCCATTGACTAAAAAGGCCGACGAAACGATGCAGATAGCTATATTTTGACCAAGAAGCGGGGGAAAAGTTCAGTAGGGTGATTTGTTTCCAAAAAGCATTCATAGGGTTTTTAGTTGCGGTTGTCACCATCACACTTTGATTAAGATACCGATTGTATCTTAATTGTTGACTCTTGGGAGCGAAAAGAGTTTCAGTCTGGTGTCTTAGGGCAGCTTCACACAGTTAAAACCTAATAGTATAACCAGTCTAAACATGGGGTGAACGTACAGCTTGACCTAAACGAGTTAAGCCTGGGGAACAGTCAAAACGATCAAGATGTACTTCAATAAATGATAGGCGATCGATGTTACCCTGGGCAATCGATAAAGCCTTTTCTAATTCCCCTTCTGTCCTGACTTGACAACTCCAACTTTCCCCGTTAAATACTGCCGGTAATTGGTGATATTTCCACGGTTGTAGATCATTATAAATATTATCCTGAATTACCCGCTCGATCGTGTAACCGTCGTTATTAATTAAAAAGATAATTGGATTGAGATGGTGACGGATAATTGTCGAAAGTTCTTGGGCAGTCATTTGAAAAGCACCATCCCCCACAAAGACGATAGGACGAGTATTGGGTGCGGCAAAAGCTACTCCTAAACAGGCGGGTATTGAATAACCAATAGAGAGATAAAATGCTTGACCAATAAAGTCGGTTTTTTGAGGCATCAATAAATCAATCGTGGCAATAATTGCGTCCCCTGTATCGGAAATAACAAAAGATTCTTGAGCGATAAAATGATTCATTCGCTCATAAAAACGAGCATTAGTTAATTTTTGCTCTGGCACGGCAATGAATTCTAAATCCTTCAATTCGGCTGCGGGTTTAATCTCTAGTGTAGCCGCTTCTTTGTGACTTAGTTTATCAATTAAACCATCGATAAAATCCCCTAAGAATACTGGTTGGTAAAAGTGATGTTTAATTTTTACTTTCTCGGAATTGGCATTAATCAAATTATTGGGATTTAAATTAGCCGTAAATCCCCCTAAATTCATATCGGACATAATCGCTCCTAAACAGAGGACACAATCGGCATTTTCCACCCGTTGACTAACGTATTCGCGACTTAATGCTCCCACATAAGTGCCGATAAATTGCGGCTGCATTTCCGAAATTGACGACTTACCTAAAATAGTGGTAGCTAAGGGATAACCCGTTACTTCTAAAAGTTTCAGCAACTTATCTTGGAGTTTAAACCGATGAAATTCTACCCCCGCTAAAATAATTGGTTTTTCCGCTTTTTCTAATAAAAAAACCGCTTCTTCAATGGCTTCTTCTAAAGCGGCGGTATCCGTGAGATTATCGGTTAAATAAATTGGATTTTCTGAGGGGATACAGGGACGATAGACCAGATCCCGGGGAATTTCGATATACACGGGACGTTTGTGATGCAAACAAGCGGCTAAAGTTTGATCGATTTGACTAGCTGCTTGGGCGGAATTAGTGAGAATAACCGAGGCAACCGTGGCTTTTTCCATGATGGAAAATTGCAGATTATAATCGCCCGTGGTGTGGTGTAATAATAAATTATCCCGGCGAATCGAGCGATCGGAAGCTCCACTAATCACCACCAGGGGAACTCTTTCAGCGTAAGCACCGACCACAGCATTAACGAGGCTAAACCCCCCGACTCCGTAGGTGACACAGACAGCACCCATACCTTTAACTCGCGCGTAGGCATCGGCGGCATAACCTGCGTTAAGCTCATTACAGGTGCAAACTAATTCGATCGGACTTTCCACCAAAACATCCATCAAATCGAGGACATAATCCCCCGGCACCCCAAAAATATGATTAACCCCTAAACTATGGAGACACTGGAATAAATATTCGCCGATGGTGATCATAGCAATTTTCTCGCAAAGATGAGCAGGGTGTCGGTGCGGAATTTTCCTTACTCACTTTCAGCCAAAATGCCGACCGCTCTTGCTAGGAAAAGACCGACTAACTTACATATCATATTTACTAATGATAGCAACTCCCAGATCTACATCTAGAGTACCTTGAGCGCCACCTCCGGGGATTAAACCGCAGAAATCTCGCAAATAACGCTCGTAATGGTTAGTTTTCAGTTGTCCTGCCCCTCCTAACAAACGTTGGGCAATCAAAACTAATTCGATAGCACTGTCGGTAGCATAGGATTTAGCTAAGCTAGTAATCGGTTCCCAGAGAGGATCTACCTGACCAGAGGCCTCAGCTTCTAGGGATTGATAGACGATCGAGCGACTGGTTTCTAGCAGTTTATACATTTTACCGATCTCTGCCTGTACCGATTGCATAGCGGTTAAGGGTCGATTGTAACGGATGGAATGACTGAGACTTTTGACACAATCTTCCAAAATTGCCTCCATTCTGCCCAAAACGGGACTAACCAAGATAGAACGACGGGCGTTTAAAAATTCCTGCACATGACTTAACCCATCGGCCGCCACCATCACCGAGTCATGGGGAAGAAAAACATCATGAAAATGTACCGTTGAGATGCCAGCAGCGCGCCATCCTGCCATGGGTAAGGGAACAATTTCCACTCCGGGGAATTCTTTTTCCACCAAAAAAACCTTAAGATCGTCAAAACTATCCGTTTTATGACGGGCATAGGTCATAAACGTATCAGCATTGTAACCGCCAGTGGTGAAAAGTTTTTTGCCAGAAAGGATATATCCGCCTTGGGTTTCTCTGACGCAGGTGTTAAAGGAAAAAGGATCCGCACCGTCGGTATAGGCAAAAGCGGGTGCTCTTTTCCCCGCGATCATCGGTTTCAGGTAACGTTCGATCAAGTCCTGTCGTTTTGACTTGTAGATCATTCTCATCACCGAACCGCGCAGAGAAATCACGAAGGGAAAGGATAGATCTTGACAGAGATAACCGACTCGATCGAGCATCATTCCCCAGGATAGCTGATCAGCCCCTCCACCTCCTAATTCTTGAGTCACAGGATAGGGAGTCATCCCTAAACGACAAGCTTCGGCAAAAATCTCTTCTGGTATACAAGTACCATTGGCATCCCGTTCTAAAACTCCGGGGTTAATGCGTTTGCGAATAAAATTGCCAAAACGACTATCGACTTCTGCTGCTATTTTTTTGGCTAGGGTACGATTCATGATGTTTTTATCAACCTCTTGTCTCAATTTTTTCCGGATAAGGATTTTTTTGTCCCTATATACTTAGCAGGGCAATCGCACTTATTTTGTATAAATTGTACTTGACAAACAGACAGTTTAAGCGGTGGAGACCAGGGGCTAGACATGGCCGCTTGAATCGAGGACAGTATCTAGGGCTGGCTGAATAAATCTAAAAACCTTGTTGGGTAAGACTTTTAGACTTTTTGGAAATCAAAAAGTACGGCTCTTCGGTAATTGTTATGCAAATAATTAACTTAAAATAAAATTTGATCAGAGAGCCTATGCCCAAAAATAACTGAAACCCATACAGGGAAAGATTTTAGGCACAAACAGGTTAATGCCAAAAGATAGACAATTGAGTTAAGATTTGATATAATAGCCAAAAACCAGAGTATTTTACTTAGGGTTTGCTGAATAATGGTAAAACCTTTTTAAAATAAGGCTTTTGACCTGTTAAAATCCAATGTTCATGCTGCGAAAATCGGATTGGTATCCTCAAAAACCTTGCATTATCCTTGCCATAGTACATAACCTAGTACGAAAGAGAGGGCAACAAAGCCTGAAACTCCTGACTCCCGACTCCTGACTCCTGACTCCTAACTCCACCAACAAACTTTTTCAGCAAACCCTACTTATGATACTTGACAAATTTTTGAACCTAGAAGGAACCTCTATTCAAGGCTATCGACACCTAGAAAATATCGTTATAGTTTTCCGAATCGAAAAATAAAAAAGCAACGGCAGAAGCGCAGAAAAATAAAAAACAGAAAGGGGAAAAAGAAGCAAAGCTAGAAGTTTTAAAGCGAAGTAAATATAGCCTGTTAAAAAATGAAAAAGATTTAACGGAACCCCAAAAACTCAAACTAGAAGCTATCAAAGAAAATTTTCCAAATTTGAAAGAGATGCAGGAATTAAAGGAAGAATTCAGAAGGATTTACGAAACCTCAAAGAATCCGACAGAGGGAATGCTATCTATCTCGGAATGGTTGGCAAAATCCTCCATTGTTTTTACCAAGAGTTGTCAAACAATCCGAAACTGTTTTGGAGAAATAATTAGTTATTTCGAGCGAAGGACAACGAATGGGGTGGTCGAGGGAATCAACAATAAACTGAAACTAATAAAACGGAGAGGCTATGGCTTTAGAAACGGAATTTTTGGGTTAGAAGTATGTTATCTAGGCATCTTGTCTGTTGATTTAGCATAAAGAGTAACGAAGAGCCATCTTTTTGCCGCAAACCCTACTCAGCGATCGGTACTCAATTGACCGATCGCTGTTTTTGGCGAGATTTTAGATGATTACTGGTCAAATTGTTCGATCGCCGTGGCGTAACTCTCTTCCACCCCCGTGCCGTAACCTAGTAAGCGATGGATAAAAACTACTCGGTGCTGCCAAAGATAGACTTTCGTGTCCACAACTCCTTCATCAAGGAGAAAATAGGGTTTGTGCAGTTCGATATCTATTTCTTGTAGGGGATTACTGAAACCCACTTTCAGAGCTGGTTGTTTGCTACCTTGGCCAAGAACCAGTTTTTCCCGACTAGCATTAATGTAGGCTGCCGCTTCCATAAAAGCCCATTGATCGGCAAAATCAAGAGCATAGCGGTGCAATTGGAAGGGATAACGACCTTCTGCGATTAATTCACCCTGTTTTTGTTCTTCAATTTGTTTAGTTAATTTTTGGACTGGACGTTCAAATTTTTTCGAGATTTCTTCTTCCGAGAATAAATTTATCAGTTCCTCTGGCAATCGCCCTGGTTTTGCTCCTAAACTCACTTGATCGGTGATTGTTACTGGACGTAAACTGATTTTTACCTGTGCCACTTCTTGATTATCAGCCAAGATACTAGAGGGCATTTCTAATAATACTCCCCCCTTAATGCAACTGGCACGGGTGACGAGTTGAATCGTTTCGCAATCGTGAAAAGTGACATTTTTGATGTAGCGCAGATGGGCCATGGCAACTACCATACTGGTTTGGTAGTTTTCCACTAACTTTTGAATACTCATCAAGTGATCGCGCAACCATCCCGCCCAACCATTTAATCCTAAGCGCAAAAGTTCTCGCTGGTGCATCTGCAAGGGAGTGAATAAAGTCGGACAGGCGGCGAGAGTAAGTTCACTGGTTCTCGGTGGGGATGAAGTGGGAGTAGTTGCGGCAACTGTACTAACCATTTTGTCGTCCTCGGCTAAAGATTTTGTGGCAATAAAATAAGACTAGGGAAGTAAGTAGATAAACCTGCCCGACGAAACAGTTAATCTTCCCTGTTGATAGTTAAAGCTGGGAATTATTTAATATTTTTAATTAACCACCAGCAATTGCCGTTAAAATTTGCAAGCGATCATTTTCTTGAATACTGCGGTCTAATTCATTCGAGAAAAGCTGTTCCCCATTTAAAAAAAGTCGATGAACTTTGCGAACTTCGCCATTCGCATCGTAGAGAGAAGCCGTTAAAGAGGGATATTTTTCCGTGAGAGTCCGTAAAGCTTTGGAGATGGTTTCCGCTTCTAGGGAAACTTCTTTTTGGTAGTCCACAAATCGTAGGAGAGTTCCAGAAAATGCAATGTTTAAGGTGGTCATTGTGGTGTTCCTCTTGTCTTACTGATCAGGAATACAAGCTTTTTGAGATTTATTCCGTGAAAATTGATTTGCCAATTTAGACCTGAATTGGCAATTATCTTCATCTTGTGTCATGATACTGCCCTCTCCCTTATTACCTCCATTATGTATACATTTCTTAACAAAAAGATAGAAAACTTAAAAGAGTCCGAAACGATTGATAGGTATAGTTTTGAAAAAAGTAATGGCTCTACCGAACCTGTCATGTAAAACTATCAATAACTCATGCTTGTAAAGTTTGTACACTAAGGCTTTGAGTTTTTGTTAGATTGATATTTATCAACTTTAGAGCCTTGCTGTGCAGAGAGGGAGCTTGAGGAATTTTCTACAGTGTAAGTTCGGAAGAACCAAAGTAATCTACTGAGGAGTCATCAAAAAAAGGGAAAATGGGCAGCCCAAGGATTATTTCTGTCGAAAACTTATCCAGCCAGTTTTGTCCATCGGAGCTTACTTGAGCCAGCAATTCTCATTTTAAGGTTTCATGACATTAAAACCCTTGCACCTAGAGGGGTTAATAATTCTTAACGAATCTCTAGATCGCTGAAACAACGCAAAATCCTTTCAAAATGAGAATCGCTGTACTTGAGCTTTTTTTAAGCTTTGCCTCCCCCTACAGTACGATGCAATCTTTTAAAAAAACTTAACTTGACGCTGGGCATAAATGCGCTTAGACTGAGCAGAAAAGTTAGTCATCTGTCTTTGGGAGTAGCCCCGCTAATGCTTCCGCAAAAGTTCTGCTGCTAATCAACTGATATAGTACAAATTCAAAGCCCAAAATGATCAAAAAATTAACGGTTTCTACCATCGCTTTACTAGGGGCATTTGTCGCTACCTCCCCAGCGCAAGCGGCTTTAGTTCAAAACGTATCTCTTTTAGACTTGGTTAATAGCGGCACCGTTGCTGGTTCCACGGGAACCCTAACTAGAACGGCGACGGGAATTGCCAGTACCGTGTCCACTAGCAATTTATCCCCTGGGGCTGCCTATACAATGTGGTGGGTTATCTTCAATAACCCTGAGTTTTGCGTCGGGGGTTGTGGTGAAGACGACTTCTCCAATCCTACCGTCAATGCTTCGGCATTTTTTGCCGATGGAGAAGTAATTGGTTTAAATGGACTGGGTAATTTCTCTGCTCAAGTCGGTATCGGTCAACTGCCTAATCCTAATCAAGTGTTGTTTGGTAATGGGTTATTCAATCCCTTGACAGCAGAAGTGTGGAACGTAGTTCGCGACCACGGGCCAGCTAGTAGCGACTCCGCACTGTTACAAGCACAGTTAACCACCTTTAATGGTGGCTGTACCCTTACCCCAGGGGATGGTCTTTTCCCCTGTCGTGATGAGCAGTTAGCGGTTTTTTCAACCCCTGTTCCTGAACCTTCCGTTTCTGTGGGGTTAGTTGTCTTGGGAACCCTGGGAATTTTATGGAGAGTCCAAAGACCCAAAAACTAAGCTGGCCTGAATTGAAATTATCTGAGGGATAATCCTTCTCTTGGTCTGTTTTTCCCCGCTTTCCGCCCATTTATTCCCATTTGCCGGTTATGTACAAAAAAATACTCTCTTTAACCCTTTTTCCTTTAGGGATTGCTTCCACTGCCTTGCTGCCAGTGTCATCTGCTCAAGCGGTCACGGTGGCTAGTGGTTGGATTGGTGCCGCCACTCAAGGTGTTAGAAATCAACCCCAGGGACCAACGGTAGCTTCTCGGCTCTATGGCATCCTTGGCACTGCTATGTACGATGCTTGGTCAGCCTACGAAGCTACCCCCATTAGTACCGTTCTAGGAGATACTTTACAACGTCCTACGAGCGAAAATACTCAAGCCAATAAACAGGAAGCGATTAGTTTTGCCGCCTATCGGGTGTTAACGGAACTGCTACCCACACAAACGGCTAATTTGACTGCTCGGATGAATAGTCTTGGTTACAACCCCAACAATACCAGCACCGATACCACTACGGCAGCGGGAATCGGTAACACCATCGCCGCCACACTGATGAATGCCCGTCGTAATGACGGTTCCAATCAGTTAAACAACTACGTTGATACCATCGGTTACAGCACCCCCAACACTCCCACTCAAGTGGTCAATATCGAACTCTGGACTCCGGAGAGTGTTCCCATCGATTCTGGTTCAGCACTACAGAGATATCTCACCCCCCACTGGGGAACGGTGCAATCCTTCTCTTTAACCGATAATGCTCAATACCGTCCCCCTGAAATCATCCGTTTTCTGTTAGATCCCAACGCTTCGGCGGATTTACAGGCGGGAACGATCACCCGGGCTAATGGTACAGTGGTTCCTATTAGTGCTGCTTTAGTGGGAGTAGATATCAATCCCGCTTTCATCCAGCAAGCGGTTGATGTGGTGGCATTCAGTGCCAATCTCACCGACGAACAGAAACTAATTGCTGAATTTTGGGAAGATGGCCCTGGAACCCCCTTCCCTCCGGGTACATGGATGGAGTTCGGGCAAGATATCTCGCAGCGGGATAATAATACTCTTGACGAAGATGTGCAGTTATTCTTCGCCCTCGGTAATGCGGTTATGGACGCGGGGATTGCCACCTGGGAAGCGAAACTATCCTATAATTCTGCCCGTCCCGTGCGCGTGATTCGCGAGTTAGGTCGCTTGGGTTTAATCGGGACTGACAGTAACGGCGATGGAGTCTTTGAAATTAACGCTTGGGGCGGCCCCGGTTTAGGCACAATCACTATTCCCGCTACCCAATTTCTCACCTACCAGAATCCCTTTGGAGCGCCTTCGCCACCCTTTGCCGAATATACCTCTGGCCATAGTGCCTTTAGTGCCGCTGGGGCGGAAATCCTGCGTCTTTTCACTGGTAGCGATGACTTTGGTGGTTCTGTCACCTTTGCCCCCGGTACTTCAGCTTTTGAACCGGACATCACTCCGGGTAGTTCGGTAACTCTCTTTTGGGATACTTTCTCAGAAGCGGCGGATGAAGCCGGTATTTCCCGTCGCTATGGCGGTATTCACTTCCTCGACGGCGATATTCAAGGCAGAATTTTAGGTCGCAGGGTGGGGGGCAGTGTTTGGAACCGCTCTCAATTCTTTATCAACGGTGGCGTTACTACTCCAGAAGCGGATAATGTTCTCGCCCTCTTGACCCTAGGCGGTATTTTCTCCCTAACACGCCTGATAAAAGCAAAATTAAATAAAAATTAGACCTTTTGCTAAATTTCCTAGAGACGTTGCCCCCAACGTCTCTATTTTACTTTCTCCCTAACTGCCCATCCCACAAGCCGAAAATAGGGAGATTAGCTCCGATCGCTTGTTATACTTGTCTAGGATAGAAATTACCGCTCCTCACCCCTGACTGTTAATGATTTTTACTGAATTAGTTTTGCAAAATTTCGGACCCTACGCTGGTCGTCAAGTGATTAATTTACGTCCTGAAAAAGATAACAATCCCTGTCCGATTATCCTTTTGGGAGGCATGAATGGCGGCGGCAAAACTACTTTAATGGATGCGATTCGTTTGGCTTTGTATGGTGCGCGGGCAAAGTGTTCTACTCGCAATAATTTAAGTTATGCCGAGTTTCTCAGTCAAGCAGTTAATAATCAAGCTTCCCTCATCGATCAGGCTAGAATTGAACTGGCTTTTGAACATCTGGTTAATGAACAATGGCGACAATATCGTATCGTTAGATACTGGACAAAACAGCCCAAAGATGGTAAGGATACTCTCGGTATTTTAGATGAAGATTGGCCCGATCCTGCCTTAGCTAATACTTGGGATGAATATATTGAAACTTTATTACCTTTGGGTATTTCTAACCTGTTTTTATTTGATGGGGAACAGGTAAAAGAATTGGCAGAACAGGATGTACCTCCTGACAGCGTTAAGGATTCGATGCAGACTTTATTAGGGTTAGAATTAGCGGAAAGATTAGCCGTTGATCTCGATATTTTAGCTAGTCGTAAGCGCCGGTTATTAGCAGCAGAAAATGAACTGGCAACTATTGAAGCTATTGAGAAAAAATTAGCCCAGTACCAAGAGGATTTAGAATTGGCTAGGCAAGAGATGGAAACTCAACAAAAAAATTTAGATTTGGTTAGAAATGATTTTGATGCAGTCTCGGATAAATTTCGCATTGATGGCGGAAAAATTGCCGCCGAAAGAAGTCAATTAGAGAGCAGAAAAAAGGAGGTAGATAAAAAGTTAGATAAACAGAGAGAATATTTAGGTCAATTGGCGGGGGAATTATTACCATTAAAGTTAATTTTTCCTCTCCTAGAAGCTGCTAAAATTCAGGGAGAAAAAGAGCTAAAATTTCAATCTGCTCAAGTCGCTCAATCGGTTTTAGAATCTAGAGATAAAAAGTTACTTGCTTATTTAAAACAACTAAGTTTAACTTTAGAACAATTAGAGAATATTAGGGAGTTTTTAGAGCAAGAAAATAAGTTTTTAGCTGAGGATAACGATTCTTTGGTTACTTCTTACTTAGATTTAGACGAGGAGGCGATCGAGTTATTAAATCGAGTCTTAACCCATCAATTACCGGCACAAATTAACCTCGCTCATCAAGCAATAGAACAATTAAAAAATCTGGAAACTGACTTAGATAATTTAGAGCGAGAATTAGCAGTAGCAGCCTCTCCCGAAGAATACGAAACCCTGAGTAATAACTTAAAAACTGCTCAAAAAAAGTATCTAAATGCTCAAGGGGAATACGAGCAAAGCCACAAAAATTATGAGGAAATCAAAAAGAAAATTGAGAAAACTAAAAAAGAATTATTTGCCTATAGTGAGAAAGCTTTAGAATCGCAAAGTAACGAACATATCGTTAATGCTATTGTCAAAGCACAGCAAACTTTAAAAGTATTTAAAGAACGCTTAACTTTAAAAAAATTAAATAGATTAGAGGGAGAAGTGGCGGAATGTTTTCGTTATTTATTGCATAAGTCCGATCTAGTTCAGAAAATAGCGATCGATGCTGATACTTTTGGTCTATCTCTCTTTGGTCCCGATGGACAAAATGTTCCTAAACACCGTCTTTCTGCCGGAGAAAAACAACTATTAGCGATCGCTTTTTTGTGGGGATTAGCGCGAGTTTCCGGACGAGATTTACCCATCGCTATCGATACACCCCTGGGACGTTTAGATTCTTCCCATCGCCATAATTTAGTTGAACGTTACTTTCCCGCTGCTTCCTCTCAAGTCATCCTCCTTTCTACCGATACAGAAATTGGACAAAATGAGCTACTCTTATTAGAAGAACAGGAAGTAATCGCCAGAAAATACCTGCTAGAATACAATTCCCAACAACGTCAAACCACTATTCACCCCGACCGCTACTTTTGGTAAAATTATGACTGAGATAAATTCCCCAAAAATCCTCCCCCGATTAACTTGAGACATCGGGTATTACTTTCGATTTTATCAGTCAATCCAAGCTTTTGGGGGGATCAGCACCCCCCTTATCAAGGGGAGATTAAGGGGGGTGCCATATTCAATTTAATTATAACTAGCTACTTAGTTATTAAGGCAGAGGCAATCAGAGCAATTATCTTTTTAACTTTTTACTTTCTAACTTGACCATTATGGGAGAAATAGAAGATTTACTGGCACAAATGAAGGCAGAATACCAGAAACGGGATCGGGAAAAACCGATGCCGTCCTCTTCTTCTCGCCAAGAAAAAGAGCGTTTCCCAGCCGAATTTAAGGTTAATTATGCCGGCGATTCTTCTACCGATGCGCTTTTAAAAGCTTTAGCCTTAGAAAACCAAGAAAGGGAACAACAGGAGGCAGCGGAAAAAGAAAAAGCGTCGGCATTAAAACAGCAGCGCAAGCGAGAAGCTTTAACTAGAAAGGCAAAGCAATGGTTAGATAAATTGGATGCCAAATCGGAGGAAGGACGCTGGTTTGAGGAGTTTTCCTATAGCTACGATTCTCCTTTAGAAGCGGCGATTACCTATCTAGAAGCTTTGGGAGAAGTGGATATTTCTAAATGATCAGGTCTAATTTAAAGTTGTGGGTAAATTGGCCGCATCAAAAACTCGATTATGCCACCAAATATTATCACCAGCTATAATATTTGTGCCGTAACGAGGGACGATACCATAAACAGTGCCGGGGTCATAATCCAAAGCTTCACTGATGAGATTGTAGAGACGTTGTAGATCAAAACCCCGGGGGTCACAATGGGGATATTTTCCTTGATTAATCAGAAAACTATCCACGGCAAAATGGCTGACAATTTGCGGTAGTTGTCCCGTTTGTAAGGCTGCGAGGAGATAATATTTCGCCGTTTGCTGGTATTGAAAATCGCTGTAACCGGGGAGGGTTTGCAAGCGTCCTTTGGTCAAACAGTGGGATCCTGGCGCTTGTACCAGTTCAATGTTAACGCTGGAGATAACCCGACGATTTCTTTCGGCAAAAACCAGCTGCAAGCGATCGCAACTAGGGTGAGATAGCTGCTGACAAATCGCTTCTGTTGCCCATAATGCGGTAGTTTTTGCCCCATCAAAGTAATTTGTGGGATATTCTTTGACTAAACGCCTAAAGACGGCTTCTGAAGGCGTATTTAACCAAATTCTCGCTCTTTTTTCTAACTCAGAGGCCGATCGCGTACTCAAGGGAACACCCTCTAAAGCAATTGCAAAACCCTTGACGCGGATAGTTTCTGGGGTAAGTTGCCACAGTTGACGCACTAATTGATCTCTGGTGTCTGCGGGCAGCATTTCGGCTGCTTGTTCATAAAAAGTGGCAGTGGGACGGTGACGTTCAAAAAAAGGCCGGGCGATCGAGTCTAAAATATCTCTATCCTTGGAATTCTGTTTGCGGGGGATGTAAACATTGGGACCCAATTTCATCGGACCGCGAGCATATTTTTTCTGTTCTTCGATGTTACCCGCAGTCATACTCCAAGCTGTGTCGTGGAGAATAAACAAAGGAGTGCGATCGATGGTTAAGAGGGTTTCTGGCGGGGTAATTTGCAAAAATTCGGCGATTTTCTGCTTTTCTAACTCATCTAGGCTCTTACCGGCCAAATTCTCCCCCACCGTGGAGGGATTTAAAGTATCTATGGTGGCAGTGGAGAGACTAGAGGTATTCAGTTTTAAAATCAGTAGGGACAAGACTAAACTAATCACCAAAGAAGTCACTCCCCATCGCCATTGCTCCGGGGGAAAGATAGAATATCTGGGGGGAGAAAATTGTCTTGATTTTTGCCGTCTTTGTCGATTCATCGGACCTTTTTAACGCGCTTTCCACCCATTGTATTCACTTTCTCGAAAAAGGGAATTAATACTAAATCCGTTGAGTATATGCTACCTATCAGGATAGGCAATAGGCACTCTTGCAATAGGCAGCTTTATTCTCCCCACTTCCCCACACCCCACACCCCACACCCTACACCCTACACATAATTACTGAGGAACCATTGGGTATTAAAAGCTCGATCGCAGGATATTTCTAGTAATCTTATGCCTGATTCCGGTAAAACTGCGATTTTTTGCTGAAAATCAGTCCAATCACTGATTAAATGGTAATCAATACCGTAGGTGTGACAGAGTTGGCAAAAGTCAATATTTTGGGGAGTGGCAAAAAATTCTTCAAAGGGAGGGTCAAATTTGGCGATCGGCAACATCTGGAAAATGCCTCCCCCCTTGTTATTGATTAAAATTATGGTCAAGGAGCCAACAAAATATTTTTTGATTAAAAAACCATTTGTGTCGTGTAATAGGGCTAAATCTCCCGTTAATAGCAGACTAGGGACATTTTTATAAGCTATTCCCATCGCAGTGGATAGGTTGCCGTCGATGCCATTGGCCCCGCGATTAAAATAGGGACGAATTTGGCGATCGCTAGGCGGGTTAAAAAATTCGGCATAGCGAACAGGCATACTATTGGAGATAAAGATCGGGGTGCGGGGGGGGAGGTATTGGGAGAGCAGCCAGGAGATTTTTCCTTCAATCAGTTTAGTTTCTGCTGCCAAAAGGCGATCAATTTTAAATCTAGCTTGCTGGTCGAATTTTTGCCATAATTCTCGATATTCTCGGTTATTATCGGGTTTTTCTGGGAATAGATGCCCTAATTGCTCGATATTTCCCCTGAGATGTCCGGTTTTTCCCTGTAGAGGATCGTAATTATCGGGATGGGGATCGATAATCCAGCGCGGACAGTCGATTTCTTCTAACCATGTCCGTAATTCTTTGCTGGTGGGTAATTCCCCAATTTGCAGGACAACATCGGGGGTTAATTGGGTTTTAATGGCAGCATTCCGCAATAATAAATCATAGGTAGTGATCAGATGGGGATTTAACCCTGCATAGTTTCGCAGAGGAGATAAAGCTTCTGCTAAGACGGGATATTGTTGCGATCGGGCTAAATTAGCGATCGCCTGACAGTAACTTTCGGGGTTTTGCGGGGAAGCTAATCCCGCGATGATAATTCCTTTGGAGGGTAAAGAAGGAATTTCGAGAATTGAGTGGTTAATGGGGATATTTTGCCGAGATATATGGCTAAAAAAAGCCTCTTGGTCAAAATTAGCCTCTAAATTGTTAATTTCTAGATCGGGAGTTGGTGCGAGGGGATCCCGAAATGGTAAGTTCAGATGCACCACTCCGGGGACAGGATCGAGACAGCGCAACCACCCATGGATGATAGTTTGACGGAGATAGCGTAAACGCTCGATATTGGCACTAGGACAGCTAATTTCCGCTTGCCAGTTGGGATAATTACCGTAGAGTTTGACTTGATCGATAGTCTGACCGGCATGAGCATGACGCAATTCTGGGGGGCGATCGGCGGTTAGAATTAATAAAGGGACATGACTTTCTTTTGCTTCAATGACTGCGGGATAAAAATTAGCCGTGGCAGTGCCGGAAGTGCAGACTAAAACCACCGGTTGATATAATTGTTTGGCTAATCCCAGGGCAAAAAAAGCGGCCGAGCGCTCGTCTAAAATGGGAATAGCTTCAATCTGAGGATGTCTTGCCAAGGCTACCGTTAAAGGAGTCGATCGCGATCCGGGAGAAACCACCCCTATCTTCAATCCCAAACGGGCCAATGTTTCGACTAAAATAGAACCCCAAAGTGTATTAAGATTGCGAAAATCGATCGACATTTATCAGTTCAGTGCAAAGGTTAGGGGACAATCGGTTAAAGAGTCTATACTGTTAACTATCTAAATTACTCGTTAAGACTGTCTATGAGCGGGGAAAAGGAGTTTGAGCATTTGTACTAAAATTCTCAATACGCAGTTTAAATGCAGTACAGTCTATTAATAAATTTAACATTGGCTGGAACTGGCCAAGAATAAGTTATTCCTGAGTCAGTCCCGATGAAAAAATTTTCACCCCCACAGATGAAAGAGGTTTCCTTTCCTACACCCCACACCCCACACCCTCTTTCAAGTCAGCGATCCGGGTTAAGTTTACTCTCGATTCCCGGGCCAATTTATCCCTTTTCGGGTTCCTTTCTTGCTAAGTTTTAACCAGAAAACTTATAGGTTAACACCACATTGATATTAGCTGCCAGCAGGGCCAAGAAGAGCAGAAAAGTAAAGCGATCAATCCAGAATTTTTTAAAGAGACCAAAGATATCCTTGAGATAGAATACTCCCAGAATTGCTGCCGTACCGATCATAAAATAATAGCGACCGTAGGGAGAAGCTAAGATCCAGGCTGTCAAATTGAGATGAATCGACCAAACTCCCAGAAAGATAAAAATAATTGAGGCAGTTAATCCGTCCGTTTCTTGGCGAAAATCATCGAGAAAGATGCCTAGAATAATAAACATAAACGGATAAAAAGGAATCATATACCAAGTAAAAAAGTGACTTTGCGCTCCCGTGGCAACTAAAATTAAGGTGTAGAGGATTACTGGTAAAGCGAGTAATCTAACTTGAGGACTAGCGGGATTCTTTCGGAGAAAGGGTAAGAGGGTTAACCAGCTAAAAATTAGCCAACCATCCTCGAAAAATACCGTGGGAGTGGTTAGATATTTGACAAAGTTAAAGTCCTCGAAGCGCAGGGATTGTTCTTGAAATATCTTCCGAAAGAAATCGTAGTCATAGATAGCACCGTAGAGAAAATAGAGAGAGAAAAAGAAAGCACCGATCGCAGTCACATAAATGGCCTCTCGTCCTTGCTTTTCGTAAATCAAGAGGACAATTAATAATACTACTAAATAAATAGCAGTTACTTTGACTAAACAGGCTAAACCAGCTAAACAAGCGGCGATGTAGAGATATTTTTTCCGATGATTTTGATAGTATTGCCAATAAAGTAAGACAACCAATAAGCACAAAAAAATCATTAAATTTTCACTAATAGCTAACCGAGAGAGGAAAACTGTATTGGGATTGGTAGCATAAATTAAACTAGCGATTATAGCGATCGATAGATTACTCAACTTGAGAGCCAGTAAATAGACCAAAACTATCGCAGCAATACCTAAGAATAAAGAAGGAACTCTAATAATAGTTAAACTGCAATCAAAAAAAGTCTTTGCTCCTCCTAAAAGAGCAAATAAACCCACCAATAAACCAAATAAAGGAGGATGATCAAACCAGGGAGTCACCAAACGATAACGGATATTTTTCGCTTCCCAAACCACCGTAGGAAAATTATCCGTGGGACTCAACCATGACCAACTGGTGGGGATACCCGTTTGTAATAAACTCATGCCACTCCAAGCAAAAGCATATTCGTCAGCAGTCCAATTATCTGGAGGCAAAGAATCATAATTATAGATTCGCAAAAAAGCACCTAAGCAGGTGATAATTGCTGCAATCAACCAATGTTTATGGACAGTCAAAAAGCTGGGCATCGATTATTAAGGATAGGTGGCAGTGACTAAATAAGAGTCAGAATTTCATGGTATAATGGATGGGGTGATAATGACAGAAAAATCGGGATGATTAAAGTAAACAGACGTAAATTTGGCCAGTGGATCAGTCTGATCGGTGCAGGAGTCGGACTGGCAGCGATTCTAGATAGAAAAAATATTTTTTCCCCCTCCACCGCTACAGCAATCATACCCCCGCAACCCCCCCAAAATTCCTCTTTTCCCCCCCGACAAAGCTTTTCCTTTGAAACCGTCACTCTCGATCCTAGCGGTTTCGTGATCGAGCGCAATTCCCGCAGTGCCGAATACTACAGCGAAACCCTTGCGGGATTAGAGATGATTGCTATCCCTGCTGGCACTTTTATCATGGGGACACCGGACGGAGAAAAAGGAGACTTTACTGGTAGTGATAAACCCCAGCGCTTAGTCAAGGTGAACAGTTTCTACCTGAGTAAATACCCGATAACCCAAAAACAATGGCAAATTGTCGCTAATCTGCCCAAAATTAACCGCGATTTAAACCCCAATCCCTCCCACTTCCAAGGAGATAATTTACCCGTCGATAGCATCTCTTGGTATGATGCGATCGAGTTTTGCGATCGACTTTCCAGGGCCACCGGCAGAAACTATCGGCTCCCAAGCGAGGCACAATGGGAATATGCTTGTCGTGCCGGCACTACCACACCCTTCTACTTTGGTGCCACCCTTACCAGTGAATTCGCTAACTACTATGCCATTAAATTTCCCTATGCAGTGGAAAGAGAGAGCGAATTTCGAGCTAAAACCACCCCTGTAGGCAGTTTTCCCCCAAATGCCTTCGGATTATACGATTTACATGGCAGTTTATACGAATGGTGTGCCGATCCTTGGCATCGCAACTATAAAAATGCTCCCAGCGATGACCAAGTATGGCCGGCCGATCCTAATAGCACCGGCAATCGTTATCGCATCCTGCGTGGAGGTGGTTGGGGGACAGAATTGAGGGAATGTCGCTCCGCTAGTCGAGGCCAATTTGGTCCGGATAATCGCTATAGTGTATTAGGATTCCGCATCGCCAGTAGTTAGCTCAAAATTCTGGTTTCAACAACTTTGCCGGTAAATTGTGCGTCTCTAAACCTGTTTTAGTCTGTGAGTGTAAGCGAGTGACCAACTCTCCACCCTATCCCTTTTTAACCACCCCCGTCGGCTCTTTGCAAATTCCTTTTTTAGAGCAAATTGAAGAAATTACCAGCAATAATAGTTATATTCTCAGAGATTCGCCGCAATTACTCAAATTATCTCTAGTTATTCCCACTTATAACGAGCGAGATAACGTTATTCCCCTAGTCGAGAATCTCAGTCAATTACTCGATCGAAAAATTCCCGATCAGTATGAACTAATTATCGTCGATGATGACAGTCCCGATCGCACTTGGGAATTAGCCAGCAAATTAACCCAGGATTACCCGCAACTGCGGGTGATGCGTCGTCAGGGAGAAAAAGGATTAGCGTCGGCAGTGGTGCGGGGTTGGCAAGGGTCAAGGGGTGAGATACTAGGAGTAATCGATGGAGATCTGCAACATCCCCCCGAAATTCTCTATAATCTCCTCGAAACTATCGAAAAAGGAGCCGATTTAGCTCTTGCTAGTCGTCACGTCGAAGGAGGAGGAGTGAGCGAGTGGAGTCTGCTGCGACGATTTCTCTCTCGCGGCGCTCAAATCCTTGGTTTAATTCTACTGCCAGAGGTGGTCGGTCGCGTCTCCGATCCCATGAGCGGTTACTTTATGGTCCGCCGTCAAGCGATCGCCGGTCCGATTCTCAATCCCACCGGTTACAAAATTTTACTAGAAGTCATCGGCAAAGGTCGCATCAAAACCATCGGAGAAGTGGGTTATGTCTTCCAAGAGCGGCTAGAGGGGGAAAGTAAGGTAACTTGGAAACAATGGCTAGAATATATCTTCCATCTGCTGCGTTTGCGCTCTCAAAAGCCATTAAGGTTTTTAGATGCAATTGTCAATCTACCTTTAGATAGATTTATTCGCTTCGGTTTAGTGGGATTAACCGGGGTTTTTGTCGATATGGCCTTTCTCTATCTTCTCAGTGATCCCGCCGCTTTGGGTTGGGGATTAACCCGCAGTAAAATCATCGCCGCTGAATTAGCAATTATTAATAATTTTATCTGGAATGATCGCTGGACTTTTGGCGATTTATCTGCTCGTCAACGGGGTTGGAATAAACGCTGGAAAAGATTTTTCAAGTTCAATTTGATCTGTTTAGCCGGTTTAATTTTAAACGTCTTGCTGCTCAACCTTCTCTTTAATGGTTTAGGAATTAATCGCTATCTAGCTAACTTCATCGCCATCGCTATCGTCACGGTTTGGAACTTTTGGGTTAATCTTAAACTCAGTTGGCGGGTGACAAAATAGCCAGCTAGAAGCAAAAAAATGGTGGGCCAAAATTGAGATGCGCTTACCCTGTTGTCCATAGTATTTGAGACCCGCTTACTTCATCCTATGATCCTGATTACAGAAAAAATTTACCAGTCTATTTTCACCCACGCAGAATCCACCTATCCCGAAGAATGTTGTGGGTTACTCCTAGGAAAAATTACCGAGACAGCAGCCGAAGTTATCAGCATACAAGCAACAGAAAATAACTGGTCAGGCAATAGAAAAAACCGCTTTAGTATTGCCCCAGAAGTGCTTTTACAAGCTCAAAAATCGGCCCGGGAAAACCAGCTAGAAATTATTGGTATCTATCATTCCCATCCCGATCATGCCGCCATTCCCTCGGAAATTGATCGCCAATTAGCCTGGTCAGGATATACTTATTTAATTGTCTCTGTAGTTTCAGGGCGAGCGATCGATTTACAAGCTTGGCAACTGGACGAGCGCGAACAATTTCAAATCCAACCTCAAGAATTAAAATGTTTTTGACATCGCTTGAGAACAAAAAAGAAAGGCTGGGGAAAGTTTTTAAAATCCATAATTCCCAGCACCGTATTATCATCTACTTTCCGAAAAGAGTCATTAATCGGCAAATAATCATAAATCATCGTGGCGCTAACTTTGTCCCGATATTCCATCATTCGCAGTCTAGCCTGACTTGTCTCTGTTTTTAGCAAGGAGTTGGTCAGCATCAGCAAAGGTTTCAGAGAATTATTTTTCAGTATCGGCAGCTTCAAAATCCAGTTCATGGCCGTGGGATTAGGTGCCACCTTAAAAATTTTTCCCTGACCATCTAAAAATAACAGGGGGTGGACATTCTCAGTATCGACAAATTCTTTACCATACCAATTAGATGCTTCTAATAAACCATCCATGGGGTGATTTGTCTCAAGTCCAGAACCTTGCCAAAGACCGAGCATAAAGTCTAAACTCACGGGTTCGAGAGCGTCAAACAATTCTAACGCTCTTTCGGTGGTCGTTTGACCAGCTTTAAGAATCGACTGGCAGCTTTCTAATTTTAATGTTTCCATTGTCTCGCTCTTATTGTGTCCTGACAATGATATTATAGCTGCCCAGCCAGAGGGTGGGGGATTGCCCCTCGGCTAAAATCACCAAACATCCCACATATCTTCACTCAATGGGTCATCGTATCACTCTAGGGTTTCCAGCCATTCACTCATTTCTTCCTTGATGGTTTCTTTAAGTTCTCGCAAATCATCTTTATCTATTAGGCCTTTTTCCAGTAAGAAAGTGTAGAACTTTTTCAGACTACCTGCGTTAGCCTTGAGGCTTGATTGACTGGCCCACAGGGCCTTTTTGATAAACCAATAACCCAAAAAGTCACCGACCATATCTACCCCGTCTTTAGCTTCTACTGCATCCTCATAGAGTAAATATTCGTTGATATAAAAATCTATATTTGAAATATGATTATTAATGGTTTTTTCCGACAAACCTGATGATTCTAGCCAACTCTCGAAATCCTTTAGTAATTCATGATTGACTTTTCTTATCTTTTGACAGTCAGCCTCATATTTCTGGGAATCATCCATCTCAAATTTCTCTCCTCTAAATCGCTGCTCGATGGTCAATAGGGTAATTAATCAAGTCTTTTTTTCCAAGCGTCTAAAGCCGCCATTTTCTCCTCAGGGTCAAGGTCGGCCAACCGCCGGAATCGCCTTTCTCTTTTCTGCTAAATAGCTTCAACGATGTTAGACTGAATTTGCTCAATGATGGCAGCCACATCTTCTTCTGTATCTCGAGGTTGGGTTAATTCCACATCCGTTGAGGAGAGGTACATTTGGGCCCAGTCTCGGTTTTCCAGTTCACACTGGTCAATCACCGAACTGGGGATGTTTTTCAGGGTGATGCTATCCCATTCAATGCCGATGAGATTGCTCTGCCGCTCAATTATCACAATTCTTCCTTGCCAACCACCGATGTCAGTCCCCAAATCTGGGTCAAGTACACCCTGTTTGACGATGACCGAGTCGCCGACTTTGAAGGCAAACTCTGACTCGGAAAATTCGGGCGACAAGCTGGAGGCAACCGAGAGATGATACTCGCTTCCTAGCTCTTTTAACTCAAAATCCACAATCATCCGCTTGTTTTCCGAGAAATAACGGTTTTTCCTAGCGATTAGCTCCTCGATTAGCCCTTGAATATCCGCCTTGAGCCTTTTATCTCCTTTAAGAAGGTCTTTATTAAAAACTCGGTCTATCATCTCTTGCCGCTTTGATTCGGGGGACAACGCCAGATTCCAAGCGATTATCCCTATGGTCAGCAGTGTTCGCATAGATCCCTTCGTTTCATTGGATTTGCGGTAAGGCTCGATAAAATCCTCCAGAACTTCCGACATTGTGACTTCCCCAGAAGGAGAGACGACAATTTCCTTGAAAGGCAAGGACTTTTCTCTTAATTTCTTCTCAAAGCTTTTCAAGGGTTTTTCGGATCCTTGGGACATTTTCTGCAGCCTGAGCAGTTCACTAAATGCCTTCGATTTTTTAGCCATGATTGAGCCAGAAAATATGTGTTATTAATCCTGTTGGGTTGCTGAACAACATTGGAATAGGGAAATTGTAACTGCTCTCAGGGAGCGATTGCGCTCTCATTATTAAATCTTAAAGTTCTGGTCTGAGTCGTCAGCTGTTGACTACTAAGCTAAGACGCATTTAAAGCACTTATTCTTAAGATTAGCCGAATCTCCCCCAATCCCTTTACTGTTGCCTCTTGCCTCTTGCCTCGTCTCAACAAGCAATTTAAATGCTTAACAACTTATCCGATACCTTTTTGTTAACATAGATTAGCAATGCACTTTCAGAGATTCTCTTAAAACAGAGGATATCTCCTTCCCAAATCCCCCGCAAGGGAAAAATATGTCTCAAAAGCCGATTTATCTAGATTGCCACGCCACGACACCGATGGAGCCGCAGGTTCTGGCGGCGATGTTACCCTATTTTACCGAACACTTTGGTAATGCCAGTAGTATTAATCATGTCTATGGTTGGACAGCCGAGGCTGCGGTTAAACAGGCACGAGAAACAATCGCCGCTGCTATTAATAGTAGTCCCGAAGAAATTATTTTTACCAGTGGAGCAACAGAGGCCAATAACCTAGCTATCAAAGGGGTTGCCGAAGCTTATTTCGCCAAGGGAAGGCATATAGTTACGGTGGTGACAGAACATCGGGCCGTTTTAGATCCCTGTCATTATCTGGAAAAATTGGGTTTTGAGGTGACAATTTTACCCGTCGGTGCTGATGGCTTAATTGACTTGGAATTACTAGAAAAATCTTTACGTCCTGACACGATTTTGCTGTCAATTATGGCGGCTAATAACGAGATTGGGGTGATTCAACCTTTAGCGGCAATTGGGGCGATTTGTCGCCAGTATCAGGTACTTTTTCATACGGATGCGGCCCAAGCAATCGGCAAAATTCCCCTAGATGTGGAGGAAATGAATATAGATCTAATGTCCTTAACTGCCCACAAAGTCCACGGACCAAAGGGAATCGGTGCGCTGTACGTCCGGCGCCGAAACCCCAGAGTTCGTCTCGCCGCTCAAATTCAAGGGGGAGGCCAGGAAAAAGGACTGCGATCGGGTACAATATTTACACCGCAAATTGTCGGTTTTGCCAAGGCGGTAGAATTGGGCATCAAAGCGATAGAAGAAGATAACAGCTACTTAAATCATTTAAAAGCCCGTTTATGGGAGATTATCAGTCAATTAGACAGAATTTATCTCAATGGTCATCCTAGCCAAAGATTAGCCGGAAATTTAAATATTAGTATTGAAGGGGTGGACGGTGCGGCGTTATTGTTAGGATTACAGCCAATAGTGGCGCTTTCCTCCGGTTCTGCCTGTTCTTCTAGCCATACCGCCCCCTCTCACGTTTTAACTGCCTTGGGTCGCCCCGAATCTCTCGCTTATGCTTCCCTGCGCTTCGGGTTGAGTCGTTTTAATACTTTAGAAGAAATTGAACTGGTGGGGGAACAGGTGGTTTTAACGGTTAATTCCCTCCGCAAAGCCAAAAATTTTTGACGTTTCGGCTCCTATCCACAAGTTAGTTTCGGTCTAGGTTTTAACAATTCCGAAAAAGGTTTCTACGATTGCCTTTGACTGATTGCCGTGCCGGTTAATAACACTGATGCTTGGTTTTCAGTCCAGTGAATCATCCAACTCGGTTGTAATCCCAAAACAATAATAAATAAAGCCAAAGCAATTTCGGGAAATCTTTCGGGCCAGGTACTGCGAGGAATGCGCGATAATTCAGGGGTTAAACGACCAAAGAAAACCCGATTAATCATCAGGAGAAAATACACTGCGGTTAAACCACTAGCAACCAAACATAAGAGCGTTTGTATCGGAAAAATCGGGAAACTGCCACGAAAGACCAAAAATTCGGCGATAAATCCCACCATTCCGGGGATGCCAGCGCTGGCCATAGCCGCTAAAATCATTAACATTCCCGTGATTGGTAAACCTCTTTCTGGATTTAATAAACCGCGTAGATAATCCACATCCCGGCTGCCGGTTTTTTTATACACTACTCCCACCAACAAAAATAACAAAGCGGAAATTAAACCGTGACTAATCATCTGCAAAATCGCCGCAGTGATGCTTAATCTGGTGGTGGCCGCCGCCGCTAGTAAAATATAGGCCATGTGGGAAATGGAAGAATAGGCGACTACTTTTTTCATATCCTTTTGGGCAATAGCGCAACTGGCCCCGTAGAGAGCGCTGATAGCTGCTATCGTTGCTAACCAAGGAGCGAGAGTTACCCAAGCATCGAGAAATAAACCGACTCCAAAGCGCAGCAGTCCATAGGTTCCTAATTTGAGTAATATTCCCGCTAAAAGCACAGAAACGGGGGTAGATGCTTCGACGTGGGCATCCGGTAGCCAAGTATGAAAGGGAAAAATCGGGATTTTGATGGCTAATCCAATCAGAAGGGGGATGAGGAGCAGTAATTGGGTTTTAACGTCTAAATTGTTCGATAAAAGGGGGTTATAGGCGAAATTATTAGCACCAGTTAGCCAAACTAAGCCAAGGAAAGAGATTAGCACTAAAAAGCCTGAAATTGCCGTGTATAATAAAAATTTCATGCCCGCGTAACCGCGTCTTTGACCCCCCCAAATGGCAATGAGAAAGTAAAGCGGGACGATTTCTAATTCGTAAAATAGGAAAAATAGCAGTAAATCCTGCGCTAGAAAGGCCCCCGCTACTCCAGCATTGAGTAACAAGAGCAGAGAATAGTAAAATTTCGGTCGGTTAACCTCTGTACCACTAGCATAAAGAGCAATTATTGTCAAGATGCTGTTAAGAAAAAGTAATGAAAATGATAAGCCATCGACACCGAGGGCATAGTTGAAACCGAGGAAATTAATCCAAGGCAGGTTAACCGTGAACTGCATTTGCGGGTTACTAGGGTCAAATTGCCAGCCAAGGAGAATATTAAGCAGTAAGAGAACGACAGCAAGAGTTAGAGCTAATCCTCGCACTTTTTTCGCCTCTAGAGGCGTGTAGGCAATCAGTATCGCCCCTATAATCGGTAGCCAAATAAAAGCGTTCAGCATTCTTTACTTTAATGGGGATGATAAACTTAATATTATTGCCTAAGCGGTCAATCTTTAGCAAGATAGCTATCAACTTTTAACATTTATTAATAAAATGAGCCAGAGATTACCATTACCAGAAATTCGTCGAGAAAAAAACAGCGATTTTGCTGCCATATACCTAGTAAATCCCTTGGCTTTTGGCTGGGAAAATGACGCTAATTTAGGAAACCCTCATAACTCACCATTAAGATAACTGCTATAATTATCGTCTGGGGTTTGACTCGGTGTCAAAACAAGTTTCAGCTAATTTAATTAAATTGGTTCGATTAATCTTGCCTTGGGGACTTTTTGGTATCTCTGGTAATTTTATCCAATGTTTCGGCAGTTTATAATTGACTAATTTATCCTTAATCTGGGATTGAATAATTGTCTGGCATATCTGAGAATTAACGGGAACATAAAAAGCGACAATTATCTGTCCCCATCGAGAATCTGGCAATCCCAAAACCACCACATCTTTAACTAAATCAGTTTGTCTAATGGCAGTTTCTACCTCAAAAGGATAAACATTTTCTCCTCCGGTAATTATTTTTTGACTATCGCGACCAATGATATATAAATAACCACTTTCATCCAAATAACCTAAGTCATCGGTCTCGAAGTAGCTTCCTTGATTAAGATGGGGATAATAGCCTAAAAATAAAGATTTCGCTTCAATAATAATTTTCTGGTTATCGGGATTAATTTTTATCTGAGCATGGGGTAATAGCTGTCCACTACTATTATTTCCTCGTCGAAAATCTTCCGGTTTAAGAGTGACAATTTGTGAGGCAGTTTCCGTCATTCCATAGGTGGGAGACAGAGAAATATTATATTCTCTAGCTTTTTCTAGTAAAGATGGCCATGCAGGGGAACCTCCTAGTAAAACTGTTTTAAAATTGGCTAACCAACGAGGATCATTTTCTAGAAAGAATTGTAATTGAGTGGGTACTAAAGAGATAAAATAATCTTGAAGATTGAGATTATTTATGCGCTTTTGTTTGATTTTATGGTAAGGAATAACAGCAAAATCTCCCCCTGTTAAAAAACTTCTCAGAAACTGCATTAAACCACTAACATGATATAAAGGCAGTAGGCAAAAAGAGTTAACCTGCTTGACTTGAAAATATTCAGAAAAACCTTTGACAGAAGCAGTTAAAGTTAACCAGTTATGGATAGCAAAGCGAATTTTTCCCGAGGTTCCCCCTGTGGGTATCATCAGAGAATTAGTCAAAGGATTGACAGAAGGAGAATTATAGTTAAAAACCTTGATATTTTCGCCAAAAATATAATCGGGTTGCACCAGAGAGAAAACCTGTTCCCATTCGTTAGTTTTCCAGTCGGGATTAGCTAGAAATAGGCAACTTTTGACCCTGACAGCAGCCAAGAATATAGCTAAGAATTTAAGGGGATTGCCTTCAGCAAGCAGTATAGTTAATCGAGGATTATCTGCAGCGATAAATTTCTGACAATAGGACTGATATAATTGATAAAATTTCTGGCTATTGTATCCATATAACCAATCTTTTTGACTGAGATATGCTAATTGTTTGCTGATGTCGTCCACAGTTTTTCTAACCAATCGGGGTCACTATTATTAAACCATTGTTGCACACCAAAACCTAAAGCTCGCTCCTTTTTGGGGTATTCTTGTGCTAGACGTAGAGCGGATTTTCTGCCGATATTAGTTTCTAAAACGGAGGAAAATACTAAATCTAAGGGATATTTTTCCCAGAGATGTCTTAACCCTTGTATTGAACCATTAATAGCAGGTTTAATCACAAAAATTCCTCGCCATCCCCGTTGATAACATTCCTCTATTTGTCGAAGATTGGCCACCGATTCATCTAAAGCAATCCCTGTGGTAAAATCTTGACTTAATTGCCACATTTCCGCTAATTGAGACGGGGGTAAAGGTTGTTCAATAAATTCAATTATTTGACATTCATCGGCAATTTTTAACCAGATTTTACTCTCAGCAATACTTAATCCCCCATTGGCATCTAAACGCAATTTAATTCCCCTGGGTAATCGGTCAATTAATTTTTCAAATAAGTTTAACTCTTGCTTGAGAGAATTAACTGCAATTTTCCATTTATAAGTATTAGTTTGATTAGCGGCTAAAATATCATCCAGACAGGGAAATACTGCCGCACCGGTGGGTAATAAATAACTATAATTTTTCGGTTCTAATTCTCTTGATTTATTCTCGATACTTAAATCTTCTAAAGCTGATTCAAAGGCAAATTGACAAGCGGGAAATTGTTCAGAAATAGAAAAAATTGAAGTTATTGATAGGGGATTTTCGAGACTTTGACAGAATAATATTGCTGCCGATAATGTTTCCGAACCAAATTCAGGTAAAGGAGCAATTTCTCCCCATCCAATACGTCCATCTTCCGCTTCTAAGCGAATAATAATTCCTTCCCTAATTTGCCAGAGTCCGTGATGGGTTTGTAGGGGATGCAGCAAAGGACGCTGATAAACACGAAATTGCCAGAAATACATGATTAACTATAAGTAGTAGTGAAAAGCTTAACATGAGCAGGCGTTGGGTTTCATGCTTCAAACCAACCTACGTTCTTTATAGAGTTTGTCAGCGAAACGTTTTTTTGTTTTAAAGTCCAGAAAACGGGTTTCTAAATAGTTTCTTGAAGAAACCCGTTTTCTAGGTGACTTAGAAGGAGAGCTTAGAAACTTAGATAAAGAAATTACCCACTGGAATGCTACCTAAAGCTGGTAAAGTCCCAGTAAATCCAGTGATATTTATTAATAAATCATTGCTGGATTGGAAGCCAGCCGTGCTATCATTAATAACGAGGTAAGTTCCAGCTATTGCACCGGTTGTTACCTGCACTAAGGCGGCACTATTAACCCCTAATCCTTGATTACCTGTAATCGCTCCATTAGCATCAGTAAATACTTGATTGATTAAATTCTGTAAAGTGGTGACGGTGCTATTAGCAGCACGACTGAAACTACTAGGCGCACTCATGGCGTTTCCAGTTTGAGTTAATAAGTCTATTTTATCACTATTGATGGCAAAATCTGTGATATGATCGCTTGTTGATATGGTAGATTGACCAAATTGAAAGATGAAGATATCTGCACCTAAACCACCGGTTAAAGTATCAATTCCCGCACGTCCATTGATTTGATTATTGCCACTATTTCCGGTGATTTTATTGTTACCAGCGTTACCTGTACCATTAATATTATTAGTGCCAATTAGTCTGAGGTTTTCGACATTGTTGGGTAGGGTGCGAGTGAGAGTGCTTTGCCAAGTATCAGTAATGATAACTTCTCCTATTCCTCCTTCGGGATTGATGGTAGCATTAACGGGATTTGACAGGGTTACTGTAAAGGCTTCATCAGGTTCATTGAGGTTATCATTGAGGATGGGAATGCTAATAGTAGCGGTGGCAGTATTAGGTGCAATGGTGATAGTTCCAGTTTTGCTAGTGTAATCTACATTAGCGGTAGCGTTAATGGGTGCGGTGGTATAGTTGAAGGTAATTGGTTGTGGATTGGGGTTATCAACTGTGACGGTGAGGATGGCATTATTATCTTTACCTTCCACTACGGTGATGTCATTAATGGAGAGTTGCGAAAAGTCATCATTATTAATTGTTCCCGTGGCTGCGTTAGGAGTACCTACGGTATAACCTGTCCCCGCAGCAAGGGTTAAAATAACAGTTTCGTTACTTTCTACTGTAGTATCAGCAGTGGGGTTAACTGTTACCGTCGCAGTGGATGAACCAGCAGCAAAGGTGACTGTATTGTTAGTCCCTGTACGAGTGTAATCGGTATTGAGAGTAGCTGTTCCCCCGATGGTGTAATTGACGGTTAAAGGATTAGTTGTTACTCCGCTACGAGTGAAGGTATAAACCAGATTAGCTGTCCCGTCTTCTGTCACACTTGCGGGAGAAACTGCAAGAGTAATACTGGGAAGAGTAGGACTAGAAACATAGCTAAAATAACTAGCAGTTAGACTTAATGCTGTTTGATTGTTGATAACCGCAATAAGTTCATCTGGTTCGCTGCCTGGTTTGTTGATGTAGAGATTAGTATTAGAACCAGAAACCGATAACAGATAGTCACCACTTGAACCCCGTAGTTGAATTATATCATCAGTGGTGTTAAAGTCGGCAATTGTCGCGTAGTCGTAATCACCCGGAAGGGTGCTATTACCGTCATCATAAAAGGTCTTTGTAGTATCTGCAAGAATAAAGCGATCGTTTCCTGTTCCTCCTTCTAGATAATCTTGTTCTCCTATACCGTTATTGGTTCCTTGTAGGGTGTCATTGTTATTCTGACCATAAAGCTGATCATTATCAGCACCCCCATTGAGGACATCATTCCCATCCTCTCCATAAATTCTGTCATTACCAGCATTACCTGAAATGGTATCGTTACCACTTCCACCTGAGAGATTAGACCAATCTTCACTTGCTGTACCGCCAAAAATGACATCATTATATTCAGTTCCCTTAAACCCATCAAAACTCTCAATCGAAGTAAAGGTATCAGTTTCCGTACCGACAGTAATCGTCCCACTCCCGGTAGCGGTGTCGTAGGTCATGGTTAAACCACTACTAGCATTACTGTAGTTAGCCTCATAGCGATCAAAACCACTACCACCATTTATCGTGTCATTACCTGCATCGTTGGTAAAGTAATCATCTCCTGTATCACCATTGACAGCATCATTCCCATTACCACCATAAAGCTGATCATTATCAGCACCCCCATTGAGGACATCATTCCCATCCTCTCCATAAATTCTGTCATTACCAGCATTACCTGAAATGGTATCGTTACCACTTCCACCTGAGAGATTAGACCAATCTTCACTTGCTGTACCGCCAAAAATGACATCATTATATTCAGTTCCCTTAAACCCATCAAAACTCTCAATCGAAGTAAAGGTATCAGTTTCCGTACCGACAGTAATCGTCCCACTCCCGGTAGCGGTGTCGTAGGTCATGGTTAAACCACTACTAGCATTACTGTAGTTAGCATTATAGCGATCATTACCACTACCACCATTTATCGTGTCATTACCCGCATCAGTGGTAAAGTAATCATCTCCTGTGTCACCGTTGAGAGAGTCATTACCATTACCTCCATAAATATTATCGTTTCCCCCCAGACCACTTAAAGTATCATTGCCATCTAACCCAGAAATATTATCACTGTCAGACGTTCCCGTAATATTATCATTCCCATTAGTTCCCGTAAAATTCGCCTGTTCTACTTGAATAATTTCCCCATTTACTATAATAGTTGTCTGGTCATTCTCTCCTCGTAAAGCGTCTAAGGTTGCCACATCCAGACTATTTCCCTGCACCAACTCCGCAAAAATTGCCCCCTCATCTCCGGCGCTATCCACCTGATTAACTTGAGCATCCACATAATGCCCAATTTCTTCTAAAATTACGTTAATTATCGCTGCTGACGATGCCGTATTTAAAAAAGATGCTGATAGATAAATCTTATTGGTACTACTGGAATATGCACCATTCGCAGTTCCCAAAACCTCATCACTGAGTACCTCAATCGGGGGAATTTGACCAAAATTTCGACTTTGCCACTGCTGTCGTAATTGCGTCGCCTTAACCACATCATAACTTGTGCCAAAAGCGGTTTCTAAATTCGCCCAAAAACCGTCAGATTGAGCGAAATTAAACAAAACATCGTCAACAGCAGGAAGAATCGGCAAAAGAGAGAGAGTCATGACAGTAACAGCAAAAGTTTATTGCTAATAGTTTTAGCCTAACAATCCCCAATCTTTCAAGACCCCTGTAACAGAAATTAACATTGATCGGGAAAACTGTATTTCTAAATCATCAGTTTTTCTGAATATTGTCTCTCAATTCCCCCCTCACAACTTAATCTAATTCATTTGCAGTTTGCAAAACCTCCTCATAAAGTTGATGACTGATGCGAAAATTTGCTTGGCTAATTAGAGACTCCATTATCGGTTGAACCTTAGCAATCAATCCTCTATTTTTAGCGATTAAAAGAACTCCTAGAACCCCCGTAATTGACAGCCCCAAACGCACAGCCTCCCTCCGTCCAAGACGCTCATCAATTAACAATTCATCTACTTTTAATTCTAAGGCAAGAGCGATTGCTTCTGCTTCGCCAAGATCTAAATTATATTCATTCCTCAAACAAGCCACAAGTTCCAAATTAGCGGCTTGTTTAACCTGTATCCAGTTCAGAGAAATTATCGCTTTAATGCGGATATCTTCCTCAGTTAAATTGGCTAATTCATTGGCAACTGCTTGGGGAATAACAACATTAGTATAAATATCTTTTAAGATTGACAGATAACCAACAAGAGCAAGACTGCTGAGAGGAGAAGTATCGCTAATAATAATCATAGCCAACCTTTCTCTTTTAAATGCTTAATATCTTGCTGAAACTCAGCAACATCATAGTGAATACAAATTCCTCGTTCAGAAAGCATCCGTTGAAACTTGATTTGATTAATACCTAATAACTCACTTGCTTTTCCTAAGCTAATCTTATCTTGTTGGAATAACATAACAACAATTTCCTTCAACAGTTCATCCTCTGATAAACCACTTGCTTTAATCACTTCTTGGGAAATAACTAGAGTCATATTTTCTCCGTATTTTGATAAGAATTATACAAATGCTATCCTATGTTTTGCGGTCTGTCAATTCCCTTTGGCAGACCTCACTTCTAACTGTTAACTGTTAACTGAAATTCCCTCTCCGAAGCAATCTTACCCCTTGTCATAGCGAAGATGCGAACGCTAACGTCAAAACTAGGCAGTTAAAGTATTTAACCAATTGATTAAATCTTCAACCGTAGAGAAATCGAATAAAGCTTCTGCTAATGCTTCGACATCATCAATACTTAACTCCATGATTTTAGTTTCTAATGAAGGATTAATCTCCCCTAACTTGCGTTTAAGTTGACGAAGAATCAATGTCTTTTCCCGTTCAATACCTTGTTCAATACCTTGTTCAATACCTTGTTCGATACCTTGTTCGATACCTTGTTCGATACCTTGACGCATCCAACTGGTGGTAATTTGCATAACTCCCTCGAAATTACAAGCATTATAAAGTATTTAACCAATTGATTAAATCTTCAACCGTAGAGAAATCGAATAAAGCTTCTCCTAATACTTCAACATCATCAATACTTAACTGCATGATTTTAGTTTCCAATGAAGGATTAATCTCCCCTAACTTGCGTTTAAGTTGACGAAGAATCAATGTCTTTTCCCGTTCAATACCTTGTTCGATACCTTGTTCGATACCGCGTTCAATACCTTGTTCGATACCTTGTTCAATACCTTGACGCATCCAACTGGTGGTAATTTGCATAACTCCCTCCTGTACGGGTTGACTAAATGTGCTAATCTCTTCTTGAAATTGTATCTCTTCCACCGGATTTAGATTGAGATATGTATCAATAAATCCGGAAATTAATTGCATTCTCGCTGAATCTAACCTTAAAGTAATTAACAAGCGCAGACATTCCGCTTTTACCTTGGCTCGCTCTTTCTCGGCAATGTTCATCTTCGCCATCAAAGCTGAAGCAACCGGATTCGGTTGATTAAGAAAATCTCGCCAATTTAATCGATTTAATTGCACTACCTGATAGTTAAATTCTAATACCTTAAAATCGGTAAAATCGACTACATATTGACTAATCGCTTCTCTTTTTGGCTTTGAATAAGAAAAAATTACAATCGGATAAATCGGGAGGACAAATTTCTCATGAAAGCGAGCAAAATAAGTAAACATTCGCCGATTAAACCACTTGCGGGAACTTTCCTGCGCCTCGACATGAATCAGAAAAAAAGATTCTTTTCCTCGAAACTTAACCTGTGCGACTAAATCGCTTTCATGTCTTTCTCCTTCCGTGACATCGGTAAATACTTCTTTGTCTAAAAAAGTAATCGAGTTTCTATCTAAATAATCCATCAATTGAGGAAAAAATAACTCAATAAATTCGACAAAAAAGGTGGAGATTAACTCCTTAAATAAGCGGTCATGGTCAATATTATTAGTCATGTAATGTCATCTTAACTAATCTGAGCGATGAATGACTACTCTTATCTATTGTATTCTGAAAAGTCGGTTTTGGCAACGGATTGTTATGACCTCACCCCCTTAACCTACAACGATTGTCAAATTCGCCCAAAAACCATCAGATTGAGCAAAATCGAACAAACTATCGTAAACAGCAGGAAAAATCGGCAACAGGGGAGAAGTCATGACATTAACTGCAAAGGTTTATTGCTAACAGTTTTAGCCCAACAATCCCCAATTTTTCAAGGGTGCTATCACAAAAATTAACATTTATTACAAGAAAACGGGTTTCTCAAAGAAACCCGTTTTCTAGATATTGATTTTAGCCAAAGAATGTAAAAACGCTTCAAAATACTCGCCTAATGCTTCTTTCCAGGGTTCATCATAATTGGCGGTTTCTGATGTCATGTTTATTAAGATGATTTATTTAATATAATAGCCTTTTTCGTTTATGAGTAATTTCTGGAAGTCCCTAGCCAAAATAAATAAGACCCTAAACTATCTCCCTGTAACGCATTAAAAAAACGTTCATCTGCTGTGACCATTTGACAGCTTTTCTGCACTGCTAAAGCCAGATAAACACAATCATAAACCACCTGTTGTATTCTCACAGCAATCTGTACTATCACTAAAAATTCGCCCCGAATAGTGTTTATCTATCTCTTCAAAAATTCGCCTTGATTCAGCGTGAGTGCGTGTCTGAGTTGTAGTTTTATCTAAGCTTGGTGCTGGTTTAAACGTTACTGTCACCTCTAAATCAGTTTCTTTAACTTCCACGGGAATATCTAAATGCAATATTCGGTCTTCACCCACATGAGAACGTAATTTAACTTGCTGTATCATAGTTATTTCCTTTCCTTTTTTAGCGAGTAATCGACAGTAAACCTCTTGCTACTATAATAGCTATTTATGTCATTTGAGCGCGAACCACTTGACACTGCGACTCTTTTGTGCAAACAATCGCCAATTTTTCAAGACCCCTGTAACAAAAATTAACATTTATTGCAAGAAAACGGGTTTCTTTGAGAAATAAACCCGTTTTCTAAGAGGTTAGGCTTCGGGGAGCGCAGGCTGTTCAATTCTGCGAGGATGGCTGAACTGCCGTTGATTGCGGCGGCTGCCACCGGGTTGAGTCCCCAAAATGCCCCGACTGCCACCACTAACAGGTTGGGCAGAGTAGCGATCGCCAAACTCTCATAGGCAGTGGCAAGGGTATGCCGGGCCAGGGCAAAGGTGTAGCCAAGGGGCTGGAGATCCTGGCTGTGCAAGATGACATCGGCGGCTGCTGCAAAATCCCCTCTCCCTAGAGAAATGACCACCTGATCCTCCTGGGCAGCAAAGCAATCACTACCACTGTCGGTTATCCAAGCCACCCGCTTACCTTGGCGGAGCAACTGTTCTTGGAGTCCCTCAACAGCAGCCGCATCGGTGGCGAAGTAGATGCACTGAGAAGGGATGCCCCAACTCACCAGCAGCTCCGGGGTAATCAAGTCCTGGAAACTTTCGCGAGTAAAGACCAGAGTATCCACCTGAGCCAGCTTTTCCAGTACCCTGGCATTGCGGATGTAAACGCCTTGTCGCGCTGCCGCCGTCAGGGACGAAACCACTGCCAAGGGAGTAACGCCCCGCAGAGAAACCCCGATGTCAAGGGGTAACAGCGCACTCGCACGCCCCAAGTCTCCCGTCAGGATTGCCCAAGTGCCACTCAGGAACAAAGTGGGTAGGATCGCTCCTTGGGCGACGGGTTTGAGGTTCTGGAGTAGTTCGGTTTTTTCGACGGAATCTAGCCACCCTTCTCGATCTGCCTCGGGAACGGGAGCGAACCGCTGCCGGTCAGAGAGCCAGTGGATTTCTGCGTCTTCTTGCTCGAACAGCAGGTATAGCTCGTCTTCTAGCTGTTGGAGCTTGCTCCGGCGCAGGCTCTCTCCCACTGCTGCCAGATTGAGGGCGAGTGCGCCAGCGATGTTGTTAGGGACTTCCAAAAAATAAACTATTCATTCTCAAGAATAATAATCATTCTCGGAGTGTGGGAGGTAGGGATCGATGGTTGCCCCCTCCTTCCAATTTTGTAG
>NZ_JACJSV010000045.1 GCF_014698335.1 Microcystis viridis FACHB-1342
CAGATGGGGTAGAAGTGGAGTCCAATCGCGTTGGAAGAGGGAACAACCGCACCAGAGATGATGTTGTTTCCGTAGAGTAGAGAACCAGCTACAGGCTCGCGAATACCGTCGATATCTACAGGAGGAGCGGCGATAAAGGCGATGATGAAGCAGGTGGTGGCGGTGAGCAGGGTGGGGATCATGATCACACCGAACCAGCCGACATAAAGACGGTTGTTGGTGCTGGTAATCCACTGGCAGAACTGCTCCCACAGGGAAGCGCTCTCGCGCTGTTGTAAGGTGGTGGTCATTGGTTTATGAGTGCGGTTTTATTGATTTATGATGTTCTCATCTTAAGGGTAATGTAACGGTTTGTAAAGAAGTTTGACGATATTGTTACTTATGCTATTGATAAGCTGAGGTTATGTTAGGTTAGTTGGTCGCACTACCGACAATGAACTATGAAGCACCTTTTGTTTTAAGCCGGATGCGATCGCTTGTCCCGTTCGATCTTACCAGCGATCGCATCTAGTCTTGCTTTGATTCTGGTCATCCACTGGTTAAACTCGGCCGATTGCCGATTGATCGCTTCCTTGCGTTGTCTTATCTCATCGGTTGTTTTTTCGGGGGCCTCTAACCGGATATTTAATTCTGTAATCATCATTGCCTCAAGTATCCATGGATTCTTTACGGCAGGGAACTTGACATATTAATCAATGGGAATCACCCTCTTTACGGAAATTTTGCCGTTGACATCCTCACCACCTTAAAATGGACGGCAATACCACCCAAAAACCATGAAGCGCCTTTTCCTTTTAGCCGTAGGGTGCGTTCCCTAAGATGGCTCATACTACTCCACCGATAGATTTTTGGGAACGCACCCTGCACATTCATTGAAGCTGTGAGTTTAAGTGCGGTCGCTGATCTTATAGCGTTTCCTGTTCGCAAGAGGTACATTATCGATGTTGAAAAGCTTAATTAGCAAAGGTTTAAATGTGCCACACAGGTGTGAGAACTGATATAATAAGCTACATTAACAACAATACTTAAAGAAAAGGCTTAAAGATGATCAGTAACAAGGGTAAAAAAACAAGTCGCTCCTGGTGTTTTTGCCCGACGATAGGCTCTCTTGGGTTTGGTGGGTAAAATGTATTCTAAGATACAGTCCTGCGGGCGAGCGAGTGAAACGAACCACAAAGACACAAAGGACACAAAGATTGATCGCTCTTATATAATTTAAACTTATCACACAAGGTCGAGAAGAGCCGACGATATTGCAGATTATAATTAATGAAACAGGTTTTGTTGCTATAGGGATTCGTTTTGTCCAACCATTACCGATGAAGATGATTGGCAACCTTGCCAGGAATTAGTGGTACAATTACCAAATAAACAGTAATTTTTTCCATAAGTATCTAAGCACAATTAATTACACATCTAAGCCACTACTCCGTCAGACTTCTGCTGTGAGTAAACAGTGAACTGAAAACTCAAATCCGATCCCTAATAGCTTTATCCCGTCTCCCATCTCCCGTCTCCTGTCTCCTGTCTCGACTAGGAAATTAATTTTGCACGACTACTTAACCCTAATCCCTCACCCCCAATAGGATTATGATGCACGGTTTTATTCCCCCTCATCGTTATTTTCCCTATCTTACTTGGACCGATATAGATTCAATGCTGGATAAGGAAAATGTGGTAATTATTCAACCCATCGGTGCGATCGAACAACACGGACCCCATCTCCCTATTGCTGTCGATGCTGCCATTAGTTTAGGGGTTTTAGGCAAAGCTTTCGAGAAATTAAATACAAATGTTCCCGCCTTTGCTTTACCCTGTCTCTACTACGGAAAATCTAACGAACATTGGTCTTTCCCCGGCACGATTACCCTCTCGGCAGCCACCTTATTAACCCTCATTCAAGAGATAGCTGAAAGTCTCTATCGTTCGGGGTTTCGCAAGTTAGTATTAATGAACTCTCACGGCGGACAACCGCAAGTTATGGAAATTGCCGCTAGAGATATTCACCAACAATATACCGATTTTTTAGTATTTCCTTTTTTCACTTGGCGAGTTCCCCACAATGCGGCTGAATTATTCTCGGAATATGAATTAGAATACGGTATTCATGCAGGAGATGTGGAAACTAGCATTATGTTATCATTACTGCCAGAACAGGTCAAAATTGAGCGGGCTGTCCGAGAATATCCCCAGGGTTTGCCAGAAAATAGTTTATTAACTATGGAAGGAAAATTACCCTTTGCTTGGTTAACTAAGGAATTAACTAAAAGTGGAGTGATGGGAGATGCTACTAATGCAAGTAAAGAAAAAGGCGATCGATTATTAGAATCCGTTGCTAATGGTTGGGTACAGGCGATCATTGATGTTTATCGATTCCGTCAACCGAAGTTATCTTAATAGAAGATTAATCAGAATTGTTAATAAGCTGTACTGCACTTAAACTGCCTATTCGTAATTTTCTTACAAAGGATAAAACTCCATCTTCCTTCTCCTTTGATTCGAGCATTTGATCACTATCTTCTATTAGCATCAACAGAGGAAATTTTAACCAGACTTCTGGTGGTTTTTAGCATAACTATATAATCTCAATTATGAGCTTTATTTTTGAGATTTTAGAAATTTTGTAACCAGTAATAAAAAGAAAACAAACGACATTTTTTACCATATTTTTTGTACAGGATAAGAATCGAAAACAGAATCAACACCCAGGATAATTAGGTTTTCTGTAATTGCTTGAGAAATCAATAAACGATCAAACGGATCTTTGTGATAATAAGGTAAGGTGTCTAATGTCCAAATATGAGATAATTTCAGGGGTAAAATCTGCACATCATTAATTTTAGTTTGATCTTTAACTATTTCCGAGAGAGAAATATCTAAATTTAATTTGCCTAACTGTACTTTGATCTGTATTTCCCAGACACTGACCAAACTCAAGAAAAGAAGATTATTTCTATCTTCTAGTATCTTAATTGCTGATGAGGAAAGCTGAGGAGAATTCTGGGAAAATTAGATTAAAGTGTGACTATCTAAGAGAATATTCATGAGTCAAAATTCCAGAAATTATCGGGTAAGGGTTGATTGAAATCATCACTCATCCAAATTTTTCCCTGATGCAACCCAAAGACTCGTTTTTTAGGGGAAGATAAAGGCTCCTTTTCCTCCGTGAGAGCTTCTACATATTCTAAGATTTGTTTTTGTTTATCTAGAGGAATTTCCTGTAGCTTGTTAATAATGCTTTCTGTAATTTTATTGCCAGAAATAGTCATGGTTTTCTCAATATATACTGAAATCTACGATGCAAGCTTCATGATAGCATTTTAAACATAAATAAAGTTAATTTTTGTAGAACCACTTCCCCAACTTGTTTAAGAGAGTTCCTGCAAAAATCAAAAATCTTCCGTGAGGAGACTCCGAGACAGTCCAGAGGAGGAGAAAAAAGACAAGAAACAACTATCCCGTCCATAAAACCCAAGATTATGTCAAATTTATCTGAGGTTTTCGATATTTTGAGCCGATAGCACCTCGAAAACTTACTTTTACAGGAGGTTTAAGCTAAATTAATCCTATTGTTAAGGATATTAGCCACAGCAGTTATCTTAATGAGCAGGTACGAAGTTTTCGTTTTCGGGAGTCGGTCTTCCATACCAAATTAGATTACACTTCATCTTTATGAGAAACACTGTAACAGACAGAAATTAGCTGTTTCAGTCCACTAGGGCTGCTGACTTAGAAAAAATTGCGTTAGAATTAAAGAAATATTACAAGTGATTGACAAAAATGAGCAAGCCTGATATAGAAACCATTGCCCTGCAGTTAGAAAGCAGCAACTCCAAAGATCGTCTGCTGGCCTTGGCATCCCTGCGAGAAGTGACCCCGGAGGAAGCTGTACCCTTGATCAAAAAAGTCCTTTATGATGAAATGCTGCCAGTGCGATCGATGGCTGTCTTTGCTTTGGGAGTCAAACAAACCGAGGAATGCTTTCCTATCCTCGTGGATTTGTTAGCCAATGATGCCGATTATGGCATTCGCGCCGATGCTGCGGGGGCCTTAGGTTATTTAGAAGATATTCGCGCTTTTGAACCCCTACAACGAGCTTTTTACGAAGATACGCAATGGTTAGTCCGCTTCAGTGCTGCCGTCGCTTTGGGCAATTTACGCGATATTCGGGCTAAACAGGTGTTATTATCGGCTCTCGATAGTAACGAAGCGGTTATTCAACAGGCCGCTATTGCCGCTCTTGGGGAAATCAAAGCAGTGGAAACCGTCGAGAAGCTTTTAACCTTTGTTAACTCCGATGACTGGTTAATCCGGCAGCGATTAGCGGAAGCTTTAGGCCAGCTTCCGGCGGAAAAAACGATCGCAGCCTTAAAATTTTTGGTCAAGGACGAACATCCACAAGTGCGGGAAGCAGCCCGTTTATCTTTGCAAAAATTGGCCAACGTCTAGGTATAGGATAGAATAAATAATCTATTCTTCCAGAGCGATCGATCTTTGCCTACAGCCATTCATGGACATTCAAGAATTTATTAATCTCTGTGCGGGTAAATGGTTTTCTCAGCGCACCAGTTATCAATTAGCTGCCCAAAAAGTTGCCAATAATAAAGCAGAAATCACCATCGATTTGCTGGCTGCCGATGCTGCCGATGTGGTGCAATTATGTTTAGGAAATAACTGTCAGTCCCACACCAGTCTAGGGGGATGGAAAACGACTTGGGATAATTCCGTGGACTATGGACAACCGAAAAAAATCGGTTCTAGCTATTTAGTTTGGCTACCCTCAGAAAATTCTTGGCAAGGAAAATTAATCACAGCGGTCGGTAAATCGGCAGCGCTGGGAGAATATCATCTCAGAAGCGATCAAGCTTTAACTTTAACCATCGAGGACAATCACCATCGTATCGAGGAAAGAATCTGGTTTGCTAGTCCTAATCTGAGATTGCGTACCAGTATTATTCAGTCGGCCAATGGCGATCGCCAAACGGTTTTCTATTCGGAAATTCGCAAAATGGTTGCTTCTTAAGTAGCTGCCATCCCCAATCTCTGAGGTGGGGAAGACAGGATTAATCTTCCACCACTCCAGTCAAATCCTCCTAACGTCGGCCGCGTCTGCTGCTGCCGAAACCACTGCGACTAGGGGTACGACGGGAACCAGAGGAACCGAAACTAGGAGAACGTTTGACATTATCAGATTTACCCGAATTCTTCAGGGTACTGGAACCATAACCAGAACCACTGGGTTTTGTGGTGGTGGTGCTGCTGCGATTGGGACTAGAGGGAGTATTGCTAGGATAACGACGTAAATTGCCGGTAGAACGGAGAGTTTGCCGGTTTTTGACTGCCGGAGGTGGACTATTATGTTTAGTCCGGTATTGATCCACTGCCTGATTATAGGTGGAACCGTAACCACCAAAACCGGTCATCACACCCCCCGGAGTATAGAGGGGAGGAACGTAATATTGAGGACGAAAGAGCAAACTACCCAAAGCTTGACCAGCAACAGCACCGAAAAAAGGACTCCAAAAACTCGATTCTTGTCGAATCACCACGGTTTCCTGTTGTCCGGTTTGGGGATTGTTCCGCACTTCCGTGACATTATGGACATACTCAATTTTAAAATCTTCGGTCATGTACAGGGTAGCCTGATCACCGTTGATTTCCACCGCAGTTTTTTCCCCTTTAGCGATAGCTTCATCGCTTAATCTAGCCATTTGCAGGTTAGTGGTGCGAAAGAGGGGAGAAGTCCCCCCGGGGGTGTTTAACAGCATTAAGGTATAAGTGCCATCTCCGTCATCGTAGGTAGCTTGTTGCACCTCGTAGCGACCGCTACTAACCTGATTGGATTCTCGTCTTACACTACTGTTATTAGCTGACGGTGACTGAGTTTGATTTGACGACGAACCACAGGCCACCGTTGTGCAACAAAGGGTAAGAATTAAAAAAATTGTCGTTACTTGGCGCAGCATAAGGGCAAAATTAAGACTATAAAGGCAGCAATTCGGGGAAATTGAGTAATAGTTGCTCATTGGTCAATTCATCTCCCAATTGAGCAGGAGAAAAATGTACCTGAATCGCACGCAGCCGACCTTGGTAGTGAAGGTTAATTATTGATTTTAAACCATCTTCCAGGGCCTCTCGATCGGCTAGGCTAGTTTCTAAAGCAGCACTCTCACCCTCGAAGGCTATTGTGATCATAACAACTAAGTTATCGGTGACGGGTAAAGTTAAGGGTTCGTTTTCCCCCAACTGTGAAGACACCGATTCACTTAGGTATCTGGCCGCGGAATCGGTAAACAGTTCGTTAACGTAGTCTCCCGCTTCCCCCTCATGCCAAAAAACATCGCCCTCATTAGCCACAGAAAACCAATAGAGGTTCATCTGCAGCAGATTTTGACAAATTTCTACTAAACCCTCTCCCATGACCTCTAAATCGCCTTCGGAATCGATCGCCTCCCGGCCGGCACGATTAAGAATACCGATCAGCGGTGCGATTTCTTGGCCGTAGAGATGCAAAAATAAGCGACAGACCACATAGCGAGTTCTACCCGCAAATTTCTTGAAGCGATCGCCTAAAGAACTCATAATAGACCTCTGGTAAAAATCAAAAATTGTCGTTAAGGTTAGGAGTCAGTAGTCAGGAGATAGGAGACTTTTTTTTATTTATTCTTCCCAATTCCCACTTCCCACTTCCCACTTTCAAGTCAGTAGTCTTGAAGCCATCAGCTAGATCAAGATGATAATCAAGTAAACAGCCAAAAAAGCCACCAGCTTTTATTTATTTTGCCATTTTCTAGGGTTCTATGCCTTGATGTCCTGTTAACAGTCTATAATGACTTAGAATCCTATTGGTGTGAGCAAATGGCTGTCCAACTACAACAAGCTTTAGTGGTTGCTTCCTATATCTTGAAACAGCGTCTAGCAGGAAAAAAGCGTTTTCCCTTAGTTTTAATGCTAGAACCCCTATTTCGCTGTAATTTAGCCTGTACTGGCTGCGGCAAGATTCAACATCCCCCGGAAATCCTCCGCAATCATCTTACCCCAGCAGAATGTTTCGCAGCGGTGGAAGAATGCGGAGTTCCCGTGGTTTCCATCCCCGGGGGTGAGCCGCTTTTACATCCACAAATCGATGAAATTGTCAAGGGGTTAGTGGACAGAAAAAAATTCGTCTATCTGTGTACCAATGCCCTGTTATTGGAAAAAAGCCTAGATAAATTTACTCCTTCACCCTATCTTACCTTTAGTGTCCATCTGGATGGTCTCAAAGAACATCACGATCGCTGTGTGGATCGAAAGGGAGTATTCGATAAGGCAGTAAAAGGGATTAAAGCGGCGAAAGCGAGAGGTTTTCGGGTTACTACTAATACCACGGTTTTTGAAGGCACAGATCCGCGAGAAATGCAGGAATTTTTCGATTTTCTTGCTACTTTGGGCATCGATGGCATGATGATTTCCCCCGGTTACAGTTATGAGTGGGCCCCGGATCAAGATAGTTTCTTGAAACGGGAGCAAACTAGAGCTTTATTCCGAGAAATTCTCTCACCCTGGAAATCAGGTCAGAAAAAGTGGAATTTTAACCATAATCCTCTCTTTCTCGATTTTCTCATCGGTGAACAAGACTATGAATGCACCCCTTGGGGTAGTCCTAGCTATAGTCTTTTAGGATGGCAAAAACCCTGTTATCTGCTCAACGAAGGTCATTACAAAAGCTTTCGGGAACTTTTAGCAGAAACCAATTGGGATAACTACGGTCGGGCTAGTGGCAATCCTCAATGTGCCGATTGTATGGTACATTGCGGCTATGAACCGACCGCGGCCATGGCAGCTTTTAAACCGGCTAATATGAGACGTGCCATGCAGAGTTTAATCGGAGTCTAATCTAGGGTCTGCTGAATAAATCTAAAAACCTTGTTGGATAAGAATTTTAGACTTTTTTCCCATCAAAAAGTGCCAGACCTTGGGGGGATCGGGGGGGGAAATTTAGGCTCTTTTTCCCTGAAAATTAGGTAATTGACCCCCTGAAAATGGGTAAAACCCCACACCCCACACCCCACACCCCACACCCTACCCCCAGGAAAAACTTTTTCAGCAGACCCTAATCCTAAACTGATTCTAACCAGACGGCGGGGACTTGACTAGGGCGATCGGGTAATTGCATCCACCCCATTTCGCACAGACGAATTACCGAACTTAATTTTTCTACCAAAGCGGGATCGAAACGAATCCCGCTATAATTTTGACAGCGCTCTAGGGCCTCTCCTAAATCTAGAGCTAGTCGGTCGCCTCGCGGTTGAGTTAATTCCTGAAAATAGGCTGATAATCCTAAAATTCGCGACTCTAGGCTGATTTCTTCCCCTTTTAAACCGTTGGGAACCCCGCTACCATCCCAGTATTCAAACTCATGGTAAATAATCTGTTGAATTGGGGCTAATTCGGGCATAGTGGCGAGTAATTGTGCGCCTAACACCGATCGATCCCGCCAAAATAACGCATTTGCTCCCTCTAACTGACTGGCACGCTGTCTAAAAACTTCGATCGGAGCCTCCGCTAGACCGATGCGGTATAATAAACCAGCTAATCGTAAGCGTCGTAATCTCAGGGTGGGTAAATCGAGCAATTGTCCCAACATTTCCGCTAAAGCGGCCACCTGTAGGGAAGCAAGGGGATTATCAATATCTCTTTCATCGACTTTTTGGGCCATTCTTAGAAAAGCTTGCAGTTTATTAGCGGCTAAATTTTTATTTAAACGGGATGCTTGTCCTTCTAAGTCGCTTAATTCTCGCGCTTGTCTGCTGACGGTGACTAACTGCTGTTGACTGGTTTGCAGATAGGTGACAATGCGAGAGACTACTCCGGTTAAATCCGTGGGAATGGGATTAATATTTTGACTAATTTCCTGCTGTTGTCTGCTTAAATCGGCCGCTAGACTGGGATTATAGGGATGCAGACGCTCAATTAAGATCCTAGCGGCTTTTTCAACTAAATCGCGATCGAATGTCCATAAACCGTAGAATTTTCGCTCCGTGTCTATTTGGGGTTGACTATCGGACCGGTATTCTTCTGGGGATAACTCATGACAGAGTACCATGGAGGCGTAATCGGGGGAAAGAATGATTAAATTCCACTCATTCACCAAACTATCGCTATTATCTAAGTTCACTAGCGAAACATTCTCTAAACTGCCGGTTTTATGCTCAGAAAAACCACTATCGGCCACGGCAGCGATCGCAATATGACGAGAAGAGCGAGCAATATCTAAATAGCGCTCTGCTTCCTGTAAATACCATTTTCCCTGTTGAAAGGTGACTAAAACCAGTGGTTTATTTGTACTGTCTGGGCTGCTAGTTTGCAAAATATGATCTTCAAGAGCATGACAGAGGGCCACCAGGGTATTCTTAAAATAGACCCCGTAACTGCTGGGTAATCTTCCCGATGAAGCTATTTTTAACTGTTGTAAGCTGGATCCTACGGTCATAAGTGGCAAGATTAGGGGGAGTGGGGAGTGGGGTGTGGGGAGTGGGGAGAATAAATAAAAATAATCTCCTGATTTCTGACTCCTGATTACTGATGACTGATGACTGACTCCTCATAGCTTTTTACTTAATTTTATCTCAAATGTCAGGGACTCTTAACAGGTAAATTGGAGGCTTAACAGTTTACTTGGGCCCCTAGGGTATCTAAAGCCAAAATTTTGGCACTGGAGTTAATCCCCACTTCCTCCCAAGCATTGGTCATCTCTGTGGCTGTTTTTTGGGCATTGTCGGGGTTAGTTAAAGCTAATAGGCTCGGACCTGCGCCACTAATTACCATCCCGTAAGCACCCCCATTAATGGCGGCTTTTTTCACCTTTTCGTAACCCGGGATCAAAGATTGGCGATAGGGTTGATGCAGTTTATCCTCTAGGGCAATTCTCAGCCAATCGCCGTTACCCGTCTCTAATCCCCGCAATAATAAACCCAAGCGGGAAATATTGAAAATAGCCTCCTGACGGCTAATTGTTTCCGGTAAAACCGCCCTAGCTTTTGCCGTAGCCAGTTCAAAATCGGGAATCGCTAGGACGGGAATGAGATTTTTTTGCCAAAATACTTGACAAATAGCCCAATTTGTGCTATCACCTGCCGATAGCTGACAGTTGCCCCGTAAAGCCGGCACCACATTATCTGGATGGCCCTCCAAGGCGATCGCTAATGCTTCGATTTCCCCCATAGATAAAGGATTGCCCGCGCATTGATTGGCAGCCACTAACCCACCGATAATAGCAGTAGCAGAACTACCTAAACCTCTAGCCAGGGGAACCCCTAAACCGATCTCGATGGCGATAGGGGGCGGATTCTGTCCTATTTTTTGATAAACTTGCAAAAAAGAAGTGTAGATTAAATTATCAGCACCTTGGCTAACTTTAGCTGATTCAGTCCCCTTGACAATAATGCTGACAGGGTTAGCTGTCGTTGCCGGCAGCAGGGTAAAAGTAAACTGATTATATAGGGTTAAGGCCGCTCCGAGACAATCGAAGCCGGGCCCAATATTAGCAGTGGTAGCGGGAACTGTTACCGTAAAAGTTGTCATGGTTAAGCTTTTGCCTGAAGATAGCGGCGATTTACCTCCTCCCAGTTAACCACATTCCACCACTGTTTTAAATACTCAGCCCGTTGATTACGATATTTTAAGTAATAGGCGTGTTCCCAAACATCATTGCCCATAATTGGCTGTAATCCCATCATTAGGGGGCTATCTTGGTTAGCAGTGCTGATAATTTCTAGTTGTCCTGACTTATTTAAAACCAACCATGTCCAACCACTACCAAAAAGTTTAGTACCTGCTTGGTTGAAAGCGTTTTTAAATTCCTCGAAACTGCCAAATTTAGCGATTATTGCCGCTCCTATTTCTCCTGTTGGTTCGCCACCGCCATCGGGGGACATAATCTGCCAAAACATCGTATGATTAAGATCGCCGCCGCCATTATTGCGGACAGTGGTGCGAATATCGGCGGGTAAAGAGTCAAGATTTTTAATCAATTCTACTACTGTTTTTTTCTGCAATTCTGGATATTTTGCCACTGCCGTGTTGAGATTATTAACGTAGGCTGCATGGTGTTTATCGTGATGAAATTGCATCGTTTCCTTATCGATATAAGGTTCTAGGGCATCATAGCTATAGGGTAGGGCAATAAGACCATAGGGACCAGTAGCAGCAAAGGCCGGAGGCTTCAAACCAGCAAGAGTGGCTGTGCCAAGGGTGGCACCTAAAAGATAAAGAAATTGACGGCGATCGAGAGACATATTCTCAGAGCAGATGTTACAATGATCAATTATCCTATCGATCGGTACTTCGGGAGACAAAAATTTTTATCGACAGACTCCCAGAAGTAATCAGAATCTAGTGGTAGTTCTCCCTAATTACCATAAACGATAAAAATTTTTCAACAAATGCGGCGGAATTTTTAGATAATAACCAATAATTATTAATTGATTAACTAAGGTAGTTTTGCCAACTCCTAATTTTTGCCAACGTCTTGCTGAGGTAATCACCGCAGTAGAAACTATGGCTATTTTACCCCTTTTTTTCAATCTTTGTATTAATTCAAAATCTTCCATAATTGGTAACTCAGGAAACCCCCCTAAATCGGTCAATATTGAGGCTTTTAAAAATATTCCTTGATCTCCGTAGGGAAGAGAAAACCAGTGAGAACGCCAATTAACTAATTTTTCCACTAAACGCAGGTTTTTTTCCTCTCCATCAATTTTTAATTCAAAAGCCCCCGCTACTATCCCAGATTGAGATAAAGTATTGATAATTTGCTCTTGATAATTTTGGGAAAGTAAAGTATCTCCATGTAGAAATAACAAAATATCTCCTTTCGCTATTTTGGCTCCTAAATTCATCTGAAATGCACGACCTTTACTCGGTGAAATAATTACTTTTGCTCCCAATTTTTCAGCTATTTCTCTGGTTTTATCTGTACTTCCCCCATCGACAACAATAATTTCTACTCCTTCACCTATCTGTTTTAACGTTGCTGCAATTCTTAACTCCTCATTAAGAGTCGGAATGATAACACTAAGATAATTCATGAGGTTTTGTACTAACTAAAGTCAGAGGATTTAGGGGCAACCATCGGGTAAATTTTCCTACAGATACCGAGGAATTGATTGGGATTGGTAATAACTGTTTTTCCGATATAAAAGTTAAACATTGCTGCCAGTTCTCCAGAGGGGCTAAAGCTGCAGTTAAAAGTCGATACCAAATTAGGTTACACTTCATCTTTATGGGAAACGAAACTCTGTTCTAAGATAGGTGGGACAATGCCGAATATTAAAGGAGACGATGGTGCGCTCAAAACCATTTTCAGCAATAGTAAAATTATCGCAGTGGTGGGGCATTCTGAGAAATCGAGTCGCGCCAGCTATCAGGTAGCCAAATTTCTGCAAGCGGTGGGTTATCGAGTCTATCCTGTCAATCCGATGGTCAAGCAAATTGATGGTCAAAGGTGCTATCCTTCTCTAGAGGCTATCCCTGAACCCGTGGATATTGTTAACGTTTTTCGTCATCCTGATTATCTACCTGAAATTGTCGAGTCAGCTATTGCTATTCAGGCTGCTACCCTTTGGACACAATTGAAAATTTATCACCCAGTTGCGGAAAAAAGGGCGATCGAGGCGGGTTTAAATGTGATTATGGATGCTTGTATCCAGATAGAATATCAGCGTTTAGGGATTTCCCAAAAATAAACTATAGCGGTTCTCGTACCTGTACGGCACATTTAAACCTTTGCTGATTAAGCTTTTGAACATCAATAATGTACCTCGTGCGAATAGAACACGCTATATACTTTTTGAAAAATGGTATTATCGGGGCTTGGTTGTCAGTCGTTTGAGCGCTGTTGTATCAAGCTTTTTTTGTTTGTGGTCTCTCCTTGGAAAAATTTGCTATGATGTAGAGACTTGTTTAGTATTTGGTAAAAATAACCATAAATCTCACCGTGTTCACAACTGTTCAACCCGCAAATCGATCGAGCTTACCTGATGACCTATTTACGGCAATTAAAGAGCTTAAAAGGGAATTAAACGCCGTTATTCTGGCTCACTACTATCAAAATTCTGACATACAGGATATAGCTGATTATATTGGTGATTCTCTAGGTTTATCCCAGCAGGCTGCCCAAACGCCAGCAGATGTAATCGTATTTGCGGGGGTTCACTTCATGGGAGAGACAGCTAAAATCTTAAATCCGGATAAGTTGGTATTGCTGCCGGATTTAGATGCGGGATGTTCTTTAGCTGATAGTTGTCATCCTGAAGATTTTGCTCGTTTTAAAGCCCAATATCCCGATCATATCGTGATTTCCTATATCAATTGCAGTGCAGAAATTAAGGCCATGAGTGATATTATCTGCACCAGTTCCAACGCAGTCAAAATAGTGAATCAAATCCCTGTCCATCAACCGATTATCTTCGCTCCTGATCGCAATTTAGGCCGTTATGTCAGTCAGCAAACTGGCAGAGATTTAGTTCTCTGGCAGGGTAGTTGTATTGTCCATGAAACTTTTTCCGAACGCAAGATAATAGAATTAAAAGTTGCCCATCCAGAAGCAAAAATTATCGCCCATCCTGAGTGTGAATCATCGGTTTTACGCCATGCCGATTATATTGGTTCCACGACGGCACTATTAAATTATTCCCTGAAAAGTTCCGAAAAAACCTTTATTGTCGTCACAGAACCGGGGATTATTCACCAGATGCAAAAATCCGCGCCAGAGAAAGCATTTATACCCGCACCAGCTTTAAATAACTGTGCTTGTAATGAGTGTCCCTATATGAGACTGAACACTCTCGAAAAATTGTATCTCTGTATGCGAGATAAAACTCCAGAAATTACTATTTTTGAAGATTTAAGAGTTAAGGCACTGTTGCCGATTCAAAGAATGTTAGAAATGTCTTAATCAGTTATCAGTGCGCCAATTCAAAAACGAAAAGCATCAACCCCAAGAGTTAGCTCTTCTGGTGTTTGTCTGGAAGGAAAAAGAATAGGGATAATTTGGGTTAACCACAGAAACCAAAAACCTACCTAAAGCCTTTTAAAGTTACTCATTTCTGTAGCTAGATAACTAAAATAAGTAACTTTGGCCACCGATAGATTTTAAGAACGTTATCAGGTATAATCAAGATATGAAGGTAGTTGAACGTCATATTATCAGTCAAAACCATCCCTTATGGTCAGAAATCGACCATTATGCCTTCTTGTCAAAAAATTTGTTCAATCTAGCTAACTACCATTATCGCCAATATTTCTTTGAAAACTCCCAAAAACTGAGTTTTAATCAACTCTATCATCTGGTATCTAAAACCTCTTAGCTTCACCATGAGTGATTATTGTTGACTGATCACTGAAAAATCTCTCCAACCTCCCACTTAAAAAGGGAAAGAGCTATGCTCTTCCCCTTTTTTTAAGGATTTATTCAAGATGATTGTAGATGCACAGCAGTCGAGGCCGAAATTACATTAAGCCTAACTGAGCAAGGATGCCTTTGTGGGTTAAGTATTCCGTAGCTACGCCAATAACGAAACCGAGCATGGCTAAACGACCATTCCAGTTTTCAGCGAAAGCGGTGAAACCGAGTTTGTTTTCTTGCTTATCCATGGTGAATTGCCTTCCTATAAGAAAATTGCGCTTAAGTCAAGTGCTTGATATTTAATGTAACATAACTTTCCAGACTATGCAACATTTCTTTACATAAATTTTATTGATGTTGGCCATAAACTTTTATGGGGGTAGGGTCAAGGGTGGGCAATGGCGGCCGAAAATCAAGCCTGATCCTAGTTCTCAGACTAAATAACGGTTTTCCCATCCCTGACCGAAAAAGATTACAATCAAGCGAAAGGTCAAGAATCGATCGCCGTCGAGCGAGGAGTGAATATGCGTGCCTTACTGATTTATCCCGTTTTTCCGCCGACTTTCTGGTCTTATAACAAAATTCTGGAATTAGTCGATCGCAAAGTCTTACTTCCTCCCCTGGGTATGGTGACGGTGGCGGCGATTCTACCCCAGGAATGGGAATTTAAACTGGTCGATCGCAATATTCGGGCAGTGACAGAAGCAGAATGGGACTGGGCTGAAATAGTCATTCTTTCGGGTATGATCGTCCAACGTCAAGATTTAATCGAGCAAATTCACGAAGCCAAGCAACGGGGTAAACTGGTGGCCGTGGGGGGTCCCTATCCCACTTCTATCCCCCACGAAGTTGCTGAGGCCGATTTTCTGATTCTCGATGAGGGAGAAATCACCATCCCGATGTTTGTGGAAGCATTGGCAAAAGGAGAAACTAAAGGTGTTTTCCGCACCACAGAAAAACCCGATGTGACAATTACCCCGATCCCCCGCTACGATCTGCTCGATTTTGAAGCTTATGATTCCATGTCGGTGCAGTTTTCGCGGGGCTGTCCCTTCCAGTGCGAATTTTGCGATATTATCGTTCTCTACGGTCGTAAACCCCGCACCAAAGCCCCCGCACAATTATTAAAAGAATTAGATTATCTCTACGAATTAGGTTGGCGCCGGGGCGTGTTCATGGTGGATGATAATTTTATCGGCAACAAGCGCAACGTTAAATTACTCCTCAAAGAATTAAAAGTTTGGCAAGAAGAACACCAGTACCCTTTCCGGTTTAACACGGAAGCATCGGTGGATTTAGCCGCCGATCCCGAATTAATGGAAATGATGGTCGATTGTTATTTTGACGCGGTCTTTTTAGGGATTGAAACCCCCGACGAAGAAAGTTTACAATTAACCAAAAAATTCCAAAATACCCGTAGTTCCTTAACCGAGACGGTAGAAAAGATTATTAAAGCCGGATTGCGCCCCATGGCGGGATTTATCATCGGTTTTGATGGCGAGAAAAAAGGAGCGGCCGATCGCATTATTAATTTTGTCGAAGAAGCGGCCATTCCCACGGCTCTCTTCGGAATGTTACAAGCTTTACCGAATACCGCCCTATGGACTCGCTTGGAAAAAGAAGGACGACTACGATTAACGGGGAAACAGGACATTAACCAAAGTACCCTGATGAATTTCGTTCCCACCCGGCCGATCGAAGATATTGCCACAGAATATATTGAAGCCTTCTGGAAATTGTACGATCCAGAGGTATTTCTCGATCGCACCTATCGCTGTTTCCTGAAATTAGGCGCACCTAAAGCTAAACCAGCCTTTAAACTGCCTCGTCGGGCCGATCTCTATGCCCTAGCGGTAATTATCTGGCGACAGGGCTTTAAACGTTCCACTCGCTGGAAATTCTGGCAGAATTTATTCGGTATTTTGCGCCATAATCCCGCCAATGCCGAACACTATATCACTGTCTGCGCCCACAACGAGCATTTCCTGGAATACCGTCAGATTGTTCGGGATGAAATTATGGCACAATTAGCCGAATTTCAACGCCAAGAGGCATTAATAGCGGAAAAAACTGCCATAGCGGCCTAATTATTCCGAGGATGGGTTATTTACCCATCCTGAACATTTTCTGTCCTGATGGTGGGCGATCGATAAATCAATAATATTCCTAGTTTTCTGGTTAAAAATTCCCTCAATCTCTGCCAAAGCAATTCAGTATAATTTCTTAATTTTCTAGATATAATTACATTTTTTCCCTAAAATGTTAGCTGGAATACTGAATAAATCGAGAAAATCTGGATAAAGCCAGTATTTTTAGTTCCTTAACCCTATCAATCAAGCTAAAATCAATGATTACTCGTCAAGAACTTAAGAAACTACAATCCCTAACTCAAATACCCGCCCTTTCCATTCTCTTACCTACCCATCGCACCTCACCGGATAACAAACAAGACCCTATTCTCGTTAAAAATTTGGTCGATGAAGCAAAGCACCGATTATCGGAAGAATTCTCTAAGCGTGAAATCGAACCTTTGTTCGATCGCCTCGATAGTCTAGTAGCTGAAATAGATTATCCTTATACTCTAGATGGATTAGCTCTCTATATTGGTCCGGATATTGCCAAGCTTTATAACCTGCCTTTTTCTGTCCAGGCAAGAGTTATCATCGATAAAACCTTTGCCACACGGGATTTAGTTTATGGATTACATCGAGAACAACCCTATTGGCTGTTACTATTAAGTCAGGGTTCTACTCGTTTAATCTCAGCTACAGGAGAAACTCTTGAAGAAATTCGCGATCAGAATTTTCCCCTAGAAATGACTGGACCGGGGGCCACCGCACCACTGCCCTTTGATGCCGATACCAGTTATCTAGATGATAGAATCCGGCGATTTTTCCAACAGGTAGATAATGCTCTGGGTGAATACATTGACATTGATGATTCTTCCCCTTTGATTGTGGGTGGAGTGGTTCGTCAAATTTCCTTCTTTCAAGAAGTTTCACAGTACACATCAGCAATTGTTGGCACTTTAACCGGCAATTTTGACAAAACCTCACTGCCAGAATTAATTCCGCAAGTATTGCCGATTATGCATTCAGTGCGTCAGAATCAAAAAACTGAAGCTCTGCAAGCTTTGGATGCGGCAGTCAGCGCTCAAAAAGTTATCTCTACCCTGGGAGAAGTGTGGCGTTTAGCGCAGGAAGGTCGAGGAAAATTGTTATTAGTGGAGAAAAATTACCATGTACCCGCAGTTTTAAGCGAAAATGGTGACTTGATACTGGTGGAAAACGTCGGTGGTACGGAGGTAATTGATGACGCAGTGGATGAAATTATCGAAGTGGTATTGGCCAAGGGAGGACGTGTAGCTTTAGTCGAGGAGGATTCCTTGAACGATTACCAAAAAATTGCCTTGATTTTACGTTATTAGACCTAACACTCCGTTTCACAGGCCCCAATACTAACCCATTGACTAGAACCATCAGACCAGTATTCTTTTTTCCAGATGGGGGCATTATGCTTGAGAGTATCAATAGCATAACGACAGGCTGCGAAAGCTTCCCCTCGATGGGGACAACCCACCGCTACTAAGACGCTAATTTCACCGATTTTGAGCTTACCAGTGCGATGGTGAATGACAACTCGATTGGTATCGGGCCAGGTTTGCCGAATTTGCCGAGCAATTTGCCGGAAAACCTCCATCGCCATGGGTTCGTAGGCCTGATAATCAAGATAAATAACTGGTTTACCGTCGGTTTGCTCCCGTACAGTACCACTCATTAGTACAATAGCCCCATTAGCCCCATCATCGGCTAATTGATATACTTCCTGCAAAGATAAAGGAGCAAAACTGATGCGAAAACTATCTTGAGTCATGGATGAGGTGATGGGGTGTGGGGGAATTATGAATTATGAATTATGAATTATGAAGTGGGAAGTGGGAAGTGGGGTGTGGGGAGAACAAAGCTGCCTTTTGCCTTTTGTATCCTGACGACCGTATCCTGACGGCCGAGAGCTATATTAATCGAGGGTGCAACGAATTTGAAGACAGCACCATTCTTGACGTTTCCACAGGGCAGCCACTGTCCAGCCTTGGGGTTCTAAAATATCTGTAACTGCTTGTGCTTGGGTGACAAGAATGCCGCTTAAAATTCCCCAAGTGGTGGGTTTTGCCAGACGGGTGATTTCGGGCATTAAAGCGATAATTGTCTCGGCTAAAATATTACAAACGATGCCATCAACACCATCGGGAATTAATTCTAATAACTCCTCGACACTACCCTGATTAACAGCTAAATTTTCGGGGTTAATCCCGTTGAGATGGCGATTACTGTACGTCGCATTCACCGCCAGGGGATCTATATCGACAGCATAAACTTTTTTAGCCCCCAATAAAATCGCCCCGATCGCCAGTATGCCGGAACCACAACCGATATCGGCGATAATTTTATTCTCTGGATTGCTACTTAAAAGCATTTCTAGGGATTCTAGACATAATTGGGTGGTGGGGTGGGTTCCTGTGCCGAAAGCGGAACCGGGGTCAATTTTAATCACCAATCTCCGGTTATTTTCCGGGGGATTTAACCAAGCAGGACAGATCAAAAAGCGATCGCCGATCTCGCTAATTTGCCAATGTTGTTTCCAACTGCTGGCCCAGTCTTCCTCGTCCATTAACTGCCAATAGCTGACAGGTTCAGAAAAACCTAAAATCAAAGCATCCTGCTTTAACCAGAGGCTTAGTGCCTCTAAATCGGGCAATTGCGCTTTAATTTCTGGTATATAGGCCTTAACCTCTAAAGAGGATTGTTTTTTAGCAGTGGCCGTTCCCGAACAGCCAAAATCTTCCAGTCTCCAGAAAACCGTTTCTTCGAGACTAGGTTCGCACAAAACCGTAATTTCCCACCAACTATTAGACATATATCAGTTATCAGCTTCTGAAGGCAAGAGGCAACAGGCAAGAGGCAAAAGACAGAATCTGACAATTCTCCTACCTAAAAAGAAGGTTAGAAACTAAGCACATCAAAGCTTTTAGCTTAACCAATTAGGTCTGAGATTCGGCCCTTGTTATCAGTTATCAGTTATCAGATTTGGGTTTTCAGTCAACAGTATTAAGTGGCAAGTGCAGAGCTTTCCTTTCACTGATTACTGTTGACTGTTTACTGATAACTGATTTAATCTAGAGTTTCACTGTGTAAGCATCGCGGATACCGGGGACTTTAGTAATTTCCGAGAGAAGACCTTCCGGTAGAGGATCATCGAGACTCAGGGCCATAACTGCATCACCGCGAATAATTTTGCGTCCTACCTGCATACTGGCGATATTGACATTAAAACTGCCTAAAAGTGCGCCAATTTTGCCGATAATACCGGGCATATCCTGGTGAAGGGTAAATAACATATGATTACTCGGTGGCACGTTAATGGGGAACTCATCGAGGTCAGTAATGCGGATTTCTCCCGTACTTAACAGCGCTCCGGTGACGGAATGGGTACCCATGGAACCATTAGCTTCCAAATGAATCGATCCCGAATAGTCGCGGGTGGAAGCATCCCGGGTTTCGATTACCCGGATACCGCGTTCCTTAGCTTCGATCGCCGCATTAACATAGTTTACCCGTTCCCGGAGGGCTTGGGAAAGTAAGCCCTTAATTGCCGCTACCACCAGAGGTTGACTGTCTTTAGTGGCCAATTCTCCCTGTAAACGGACATTTAACGAGTCACAGCGACCTCCTGCCAACTGACTGACAAGATTACCCATAGTTTCCGCTAATTGCAGGTAAGGGCGCAGTTTTTCCATAACATCGGGAGTTAGTCCGGGGATATTAACGGCCGAACGCGCTGGCAAACCGAGGAGGACATCGCGAATTTGTTCGGCCACATCAACAGCTACACCCACCTGTGCTTCCGTAGTCGATGCACCTAGGTGGGGAGTGAGGATGACGTTAGATAATTCTCTTAATCTAGATTCGCCTAAAGGTTCCTGTTCAAATACATCCAAGGCTGCCCCGGCGATTCTACCGGATTCGAGGGCTTCAATTAAAGCCAACTCATCGATAATGCCGCCTCTGGAACAGTTAATGATGCGAACCGTGGGTTTCATCTTAGCGATGGTTTCCCGACCGATGAGATGCTGGGTTTCGGCAGTTTTCGGGACGTGGAGAGTGATAAAGTCGGACTCAGCAAAGAGTAATTCTAGATCCACCAGGGTGCAACCGAGTTGATCGGCGCGTTCTTTGGAAATAAAGGGATCGTAGGCGAGAATTTTCATGCCTAGGGATCTAGCAACGGTGGCGACGTGGGAGCCAATTTTACCTAAACCGACGACTCCTAGGTTCTTTTTATAAACTTCTGTGCCGATAAAGCGATTTCTTTCCCATTTATTCGCTTTTACCGACTGATTGGCATTGGGAATATGACGGGAAAGGGATAACATCATGGCCAAGGCGTGTTCGGCAGCGGCGATCGTGTTACCTTCGGGAGAGTTAACGACAATAATACCCTGACGAGTGGCCGCAGGAACATCGATATTATCGACTCCTACCCCCGCGCGGCCGATAATTTGCAGTTTGCTGCCCGCTTCGACGATTTCTTTGGTGACGCGGGTACTGGAACGGAGCATCAGTGCGTCGTATTCGGGGATAATTTGAATGATTTCCTCAGCGGATAGTCCTGTTTTCACGTCCACTTGGGCAACCTGTGACAGAATTTCTACTCCTACCGGATCGATCGAATCGGATACCAGAACTTTGGCCATAATCTTTATAACGTGCTTTTTTCAGTCTACGGGCAAATGCTAGACCAATATTGGTATCTAGCCGCAATAGCCCATTTTAGAAGCAAAGGGTGCAGTCTATGGCAAAATTAGCGAAAAGATTTTAGGTTGTTATTCTTAATTGTCGTCCATGGGGTTGATGTCAGGCTCTTGCCGTTGTCACTGAGATATGCCTAATTTAATCACGGTGGCGATCAAGTTTTTCGCTCCTTTTTCTAAGGCTTTTTCTAGGGCTGTCATTGCTTCTATTTGAAAATTTCTAAGTAGCTGGTTATGATTAAATTAAAAATGGATTTTAAGTTCGATCCCCCCTGCCCCCCTTGATAAGGGGGGTTTCTGATAATTTTTAACGCCTACCTACTTATGATGTTCACACAGTAGAGAAAAAGCCAAAAACCTCCGTTATACTTAACGGAGGCTGGTTAATTAATTAACAATTTTCAGCTACAATTTCGCCCCACATTCAGGACAGAATTTATTATTCCAACTGTTAACCGCGCCACAACTGGGACAATTGTGCATTTCACAACCCCCGGTGACAATTTTCGGTAAACCAATCATACGGGCATTACTTTGGCCGGGGGCAACCATGGGATAACAATTTTCGTCTTTAGTCACGATCGCATTGACCAAAACTGGACCATCATGGGCCAACATTTCGGCAATTTTTGCGGCTAATTCATCTCGATGGCGAATAGTAATCCCTTTAATGCCGTAAGCTTGGGCTAACAGTTCCACATTTGGCATTCCCGCTTCCATATTGGAATTAGAATAACGTTCCCCATAGAAAGCTTCTTGCCATTGACGTACCATACCCTGCCAACCATTATTAATAATAATCGTCTTGGCATGAATATTAAATTGGGTTAGGGTGGCCAATTCCTGTAGATTCATTTGGAAACTGGAATCACCACTAATACAGATGACCTCCTCATCGGGAATAGCCACCTTTACCCCCATCGCAGCGGGTAAACCGAAACCCATCGTCCCCAATCCCGCGCTAGAAATCCAACGTCGGGGGCCATTTTTGAGGAATTGGGCCGCCCACATCTGATGCTGGCCCACATCGGTGGTATAGTAGGCGTGGGGTGCCTGACGGCCCACCTCAACGATTACTTCTTGGGGGGAAAGTCTGCCTTCCGGTAGGGGGACTTGCAGGGGATAATCTTGGCGCCAGCGCTCGATCTGGGCTAACCAAGCTTGGGTGCGATCGGAATTAGTGGGATAATCAAATTCTCTGGCTTTTTGGAGTATTTGTTCTAAAACTACCCGCACATCCCCGACAATCGGCACGTCAGGGGCGCGATTTTTGCCCACTTCCGCCGGGTCGATGTCCACATGAATTACCTTAGCTTTTGAGGCGAATTCGTCCAATTTCCCCGTTACTCGGTCATCAAAACGAGCGCCGACGGCAATTAATAAATCACACCCGGTCACGGCAAAATTAGCGTAGGCAGTGCCGTGCATTCCTAACATTCCCACCGAGAGGGGATGATGTTCATCAAAAGCACCGATCCCCATTAACGTGGTGGTGACGGGTAACTGAAAACGCTCGGCAAACTCGGCAATTTGGGCGTGGGCATTAGCCGCGATCGCACCTCCGCCAACGTAAAGTAAGGGTTTTTCGGCGGTTTCCAAGAGGTGCAAAGCGGCCTCGATTTGACGGCGATTACCCTTAACCGTGGGACGATAACCGGTTAGTTTCACATCTCCCGGTTCGACGGGGATATAATCGCATAGTTCTAAACCGACATCTTTGGGAATATCGACTAAAACCGGTCCCGGTCGTCCTGTACTGGCGATGTGGAAGGCTTCAGCGACGATTCTCGCTACTTCCCGGGCATTTCTAGCCACATAGGAATGTTTAACAATCGGGAGAGTAATACCATAAATATCGGTTTCTTGGAAAGCATCGGAACCGATGGCCGCCCGGCTGACCTGACCGGTGATAATTACCATCGGGATGGAGTCCATGTGTGCGTTAGCGATGCCTGTCACCAAATTGGTCGCCCCGGGGCCGGAAGTACCGAAACAGACCCCGACTTTGCCGGTGGCCCTAGCGTAGGCATCGGCGGCATGGGCGGCCGCTTGTTCGTGGCGCACTAAAATATGTTGTAATTCTCCCCGCTCTTCAAAGCGGTAGAGTTCGTCATAGATGGGCAGGATCGCACCTCCGGGATAACCGAAGATGTGCTTAACGCCATGACGTTTGAGACTGTCCATCAAGGCATAAGCACCAGAACAACGCTGGGGAACCGTTGTTAAAGAGTTATTGGGCTTGGGAAGTGATGAAACCACAGGGCAAACCGTCCAATTTCTAACTAGAGGGATAATTGCAATTCTGTTGCCTAGGATGCAACTTGAAAAATAGCAAAATTGATAACCTTATACTTTTAGTGTATTCCATCTCACCTTTTTGGCTGCAGTTTTTTTTCTTTTTGCATCTTACCCATGCAATATCTGGGAAGTGGGGTGTGGGGTGTGGGGTGTGGGGTGATGGGTAAGAGGGGAGATAAGATAATAAATATTGGTGATTTCACCTGATCTTGACTGAGCCTGGGAGTTTTATGAATAGTCTTTTGATTGCGGCTACGGATACCGATGCGGGTAAAACCGTTGTCACCACTGCTTTAGTGGCTTATTGGCAAAAATACTATCCATCCAAGGCCTTGGGGCTGATGAAATTAATGCAAACGGGTCAAGGCGATCGAGAATGGTATGAGGGCTTATTTCAGGGTCAATTAGAAATGATCACACCGCTGCAATATCAAGCACCCTTAGCGCCTCCTGTGGCTGCTGATTTGGAAGGTCGAGATATTCCTTTAGGGACAGTGTGGCAAGCTCTGCTGAACCTACAAAAAAGCCAAGATTTGGTTTTAATTGAGGGTTTGGGGGGTTTAGGTTGTCCTGTCACCCACGAGCTAACTTTGGCGGATTTAGCGGCTCAATGGCGGTTAAAAACCCTTTTGGTGGTGCCGGTGAAATTGGGGGCGATTTCCCAAACGGTGGCTAATATTGCCCTAGCAGAGCAAAAAAAGGTCAATTTGGGCGGAATTATCCTTAATTGTCTCGAACCGCGCACGGAGACGGAAATAGAGCAGTTAACACCGATCGATTTAATTCAATCCTTGACTAATTGTCCGGTTTTAGGTGTTTTTCCCTTTATCGAAGATCGTCGGGATTTGGATAAATTGGCCTCGGTGGTAGCTAGTTGGCCAGAAATTATCTAGAGCAGGAAACCGTACCAGATTTTGGAATTTTTGTCAAGAGATATTTGTTAAATATATATTATTTCTGATAAAAATATATATTTATTTGGAAAAGTTTAAGTTCTTTGGCAAAAATACAAAGTCTTATGAAAATTCTTGAAAAATTATGGCAAAAATCGGCAAATACGAGCAGAATTTCGGGACAATGGGAGCTAGAGGGATGGATTCGTCAATTAGTTAGCCGCACATTAGACCTCTTGTGAAAACTAAAAATTGTTGTTAGGGTTAGGAGTCAGTAGCCAGTAGTCAAGAGAATTAAGAATGAATAATAATTAACTAAATAGTCTATTTACAGATTTTAGGCAGTTTAGTTCTTATTTTTGCCGTTTTTGAACCCTCAAAAATTAATTATGCAAGAGGTTTAATAAAACGCATCCGTTCATCGCTGTTTGAGTTGCCTTTTTTCTTCTTGAGCATCACCAGAGAATGGGTATGACTACCAAATGACCAATTGGTGCGGTCAATACTCAATAGCCAGGGTTGAGGGATAGGGAGCCACTGGACTACAATGGGAGCTATTTCAATGGAGCGAGTAAAGAGAGTCTTGCTCCGTGCCATCCCTTTAGGAGGTTTGAGAGCTTGTTTCAAGGCGTTATACTGGGGAGCATCTCATTTATGCAAGTGAGTAATTATACTTGTCCCTAAAACTGGTTTCTGGCAAGGCTTTTAAAATAGCTTGACATAAAACCTGATTTAGGGGTTACAAAGGTGAGATGCTCCCTTATACTGGTTCACGGGGATTTCGAGATTAGTGCTATTTCTCATAAAACCCTACTCCCGCCTACTTTTCAAGTTTTTCCTCCTGTACTTAGATGACTATTAACTATGGTGATCTGCAAGAACCCTTTAATAAATTCTCAACCCTAGTTGAATTACTCCGTTATCGGGCAAGCAGTCAACCGGAACGCCTCGCCTATATTTTTCTGCGAGACGGAGAAATCGAAGAAGCTCGTTTAACCTATGGGGAACTGGATCAAAAGGCTAGGGCGATCGCCGCTTATCTACAATCCTTAGAAGCCGAGGGCGAAAGGGGTTTACTGCTCTATCCCCCAGGACTAGATTTTATTTCAGCTTTTTTTGGTTGCTTGTATGCGGGAGTCGTTGCCATTCCCGCCTATCCACCCCGACGCAATCAAAACCTTTTGCGTTTACAGGCGATTATTGCCGATTCTCAAGCCCGATTTACCTTCACCAATGCCGCTTTATTTCCCAGTTTAAAAAACCAATGGGCTAAAGACTCTGAATTAGGCGCAATGCAGTGGATTGTTACCGATGAAATTGACCATCACCTCAGGGAGGATTGGCTAGAACCAACCCTCGAAAAAAACAGTCTCGCTTTTCTACAATACACCTCTGGTTCAACGGGAACTCCAAAGGGAGTAATGGTCAGTCACCATAATTTGTTGATTAATTCAGCCGATTTAGATGGTGGTTGGGGCCATGATCAAGATAGCGTAATGGTCACTTGGCTACCGACCTTCCATGATATGGGTCTGATTTATGGGGTTATTCAGCCTTTGTACAAAGGATTTCTTTGTTACATGATGTCCCCTGCCAGCTTTATGGAACGACCGTTACGTTGGTTACAGGCCCTTTCTGATAAAAAAGCGACCCATAGTGCAGCCCCCAACTTTGCCTATGATCTTTGTGTGCGGAAAATTCCCCCTGAAAAACGGGCCACGTTAGACCTAAGCCATTGGTGCATGGCCTTAAATGGGGCTGAACCCGTCAGAGCGGAGGTACTAAAAAAGTTTGCGGAGGCTTTTCAAGTTTCTGGTTTCAAAGCCACGGCCCTTTGTCCTGGCTACGGTTTGGCAGAAGCCACCCTGAAAGTTACGGCGGTTAGTTATGACAGTCCCCCTTACTTTTATCCCGTTCAGGCTAATGCTTTAGAAAAAAATAAGATTGTGGGAGCCACTGAAACCGATACCAATGTGCAGACCCTCGTGGGCTGCGGCTGGACAACGATTGATACTCAAATCGTCATTGTCAATCCTGAAACCCTGAAACCTTGCTCCCCTGAAATTGTCGGCGAAATTTGGGTATCAGGTTCAACAATCGCCCAAGGCTATTGGGGAAAACCTCAAGAGACTCAGGAAACCTTTCAAGCTTATTTGGCAGATACAGGAGCCGGGCCTTTTCTGCGAACAGGAGACTTGGGCTTTATCAAAGACGGTGAATTATTTGTCACAGGTCGGCTCAAGGAAATTATTCTGATTCGAGGACGCAATAATTATCCCCAGGATATTGAATTAACCGTCCAAAATAGTCATCCCGCTCTGCGTCCCAGTTGTGGGGCTGCTTTTACCGTTGAAAATAAGGGCGAAGAAAAGCTCGTGGTCGTTCAGGAAGTGGAGCGCACCTGGCTCCGTAAGGTAGATATAGATGAGGTAAAAAGAGCCATTCGTAAAGCTGTTGTCCAGGAATATGATTTACAGGTTTATGCGATCGCGCTGATCAGGACTGGCAGTTTACCAAAAACCTCTAGCGGTAAAATTCAGCGTCGTAGCTGTCGGGCCAAATTTTTAGAGGGAAGCCTGGAAATTTTGGGCTAAGAAAATTTCTCGATCGGCACTTAATGTGTTAAATTCGTATGTCGATTGAAACTTCGACCAATTCTTTCTCTCCCCTTAAGTCCACGTCTCTGGATTTGAAAATTCCTTAAACTTTAACTACATTTCTAAAGAAAGCAAACTGAGTCTAATGTCCACAGAAATCCCAAACGACAAAAAACAACCGACCCTAACGAAAATTCAAAACTGGTTAGTAGCTTACATGACAGAGATGATGGAAGTGGACGAAGATGAGATTGATCTGAGCGTTCCCTTTGATGAATATGGTCTCGATTCTTCTATGGCAGTTGCCTTGATCGCTGATCTAGAAGATTGGCTAGGACGAGATTTAGATCGCACGCTGATCTACGATTATCCGACACTAGAAAAGTTGGCGAAACAGGTTAGTGAACCCTGACATTTTGGGCTGATGGGGTGGCAAGCCGCTTGAAAATGAGACAGGGTGTGGGGTGTGGGGGGTAGGGAAAAAGCTTGGGACTTTTCCCGAAAGTTGGCTAAAAAATAACAGTTTTAAAAAACTTGCGTTTTTTGGATCATCCTAGCAAAGATGGATGATTATACTGAGTTCTGGTAAAGTGAATTGTTCGCCAATCCAAAAACGAAGTGTCCCACTAGGGAGTATTCCCTAAAGGAATCCCATCAAGGTAATCTGACTTCTGACTTGTACCATCAAGAAAGGAAAACCTAGATGAATCCCCCAACAGCTTAACCCAGAACAACTCATTCAAGTTTATCGACTTGAGCAAACTAACAGCTTGAATTGGCCAAAACAAAAATCATTACTACTATTGAGAAATCTAAAATCATGTCGGACAGTAACCCTATTGACAATCAGCAATCCCCTAGAACTCTCAAACTGAATAATACTAATTATCGTCACAATCTCGAATCTGACTATACCGAAAAAATTGAAACCCTTGCAAAAAGCTTTGATTATGCCAGTAATAGTGAGCATCTATGGGGAGACCCTGAACTGTCGATTTTGTATGGAACTCCCCTCTATGAACAAGCTTCCGCTTCTCAAAAGTTAGCTCTCAATCATTTATATTGGGGCGCACAGTATGATTACATTGCTGCTAGTGAAGCCAGTACGATTAACTACAATCAAGTGACGGCGGGTGTCTTTGCTAAGGTCGGTGGCTACGATTCTCTTTGCTTGACCTTGGATCATGAAAGCAATCAAGAAAAATACCATATCCATGCCTTTCAAACTATTGGTAGTAAAACAAAATTTGCTCTTTTAGGCAAACAGGCTTTTAAGCTGAAACCCAACAAAAATACTACCAGTAAAGCGGATAAAAGTAAGAAAATAACCTCAAGAGTGGGAGAACAAATTTTAAATCTTACTTCGGTTTCCTCCTACTCAGAATTGCAATATAAAGGTTTACGTTCTTTAAGTAAAGCTCTGCTCAACAACTCATCAAAGTATTATTCTTCTCATTTGCTAGATTTAGAGAAAAAAGGTGTATTTCTAAATGCTTCTAACAAAGGCTACTTTGGGGTGGCAAATCCTCAGTTTTTGCTGCAATTTTTTGCCTTTCATTGGGGCAGTTCTCCCTTTTTAGCCTGTCAGCACTATACCTATCGTTTAACGGGTAATATGGGCTTAAAAAACTATGAATATCAATATTCTCGCTATTTGAGAGAACTAGAAAGAAAAGGGGAGTTTATTCCTGTTCCTACAGCAGTTTCCCATTATCATCTTTTAGATGAAGCTTTTCATACCACGACTTCCCAATTGATTGGCCGTGATTTATACAAAGAGTTTTCTAAGCCAACAGCCTATGAACAGTTTATCGGCAATTTAGTTTTTTATCGGATGCAACAAGGCTTTTTAGGAAGTTTATCCTTGGGGATGGTGTCTATTTTCCGACAGGATGCTGCTTTTTTATCCTATTACGATAAGATTTTGCGTTCTCCTTTGTTTGGAATGTCAGCAGAGGAGTCTCTATATTGGCTAGAAAGATGTTTATGTCAAGAGCATCAGGGCTTCGATGTACAAGTTAAGTATCATCAAAAAATGCTGAAGAATATGTTACGTTTGACCGATAGTTTGGATTATCTATGGCCAGTTAACCGTGAAATGCGGCTCATGAAAGCTGGGGGGTCAATTGAACGGGCGATCACCAATAACATTAAAGCTTTTCTTCAATTTAAAGAAACTGTAACCGTATTAAATTAGAAAAACCGCAGTGAGGAATTTGAGAGGAATTTGAATGGAACCCATCGCAATTATTGGTCTTGGTTGCCGCTTTCCAGGGGCTGACAATCCAGAGGCTTTCTGGCAACTCATGCGAAATGGGGTGGATGCGATCGCCGATATTCCTCCTGAACGTTGGGATATTGAGCGTTTCTACGATCCCACACCTGCCACTGCCAAGAAGATGTATAGTCGCCAGGGCGGTTTTCTAAAAAATGTCGATCAATTTGACCCTCAATTTTTCCGAATTTCTCCCCTAGAAGCCACCTATCTAGATCCTCAACAAAGACTGCTACTGGAAGTCACCTGGGAAGCCTTAGAAAATGCTGCCATTGTGCCTGAAACCTTAGCTGGTAGCCAATCAGGGGTTTTTATTGGTATCAGTGATGTGGATTATCATCGTTTGGCTTATCAAAGTCCTACTAACTTGACCGCCTATGTGGGTACAGGCAACAGCACCAGTATTGCGGCTAACCGTTTATCATATCTGTTTGATTTGCGTGGCCCCAGTTTGGCCGTAGATACCGCTTGCTCTTCTTCCCTCGTCGCCGTTCACTTGGCCTGTCAGAGTTTGCAAAGTCAAGAATCGAACCTCTGCTTAGTGGGGGGAGTTAATCTCATTTTGTCGCCAGAGACAACCGTTGTTTTTTCCCAAGCGAGAATGATCGCCCCCGACAGTCGTTGTAAAACCTTTGACGCGAGGGCCGATGGTTATGTGCGCTCGGAAGGCTGTGGAGTAGTCGTACTTAAACGTCTTAGGGATGCCATTCAGGACGGCGATCGCATTTTAGCAGTGATTGAAGGTTCCGCGGTGAATCAGGATGGTTTAAGTAATGGACTCACGGCCCCTAATGGCCCTGCTCAACAGGCGGTGATTCGTCAGGCCCTGGCAAATGCCAAGGTAAAACCGGCCCAGATTAGCTATGTCGAAGCCCATGGCACGGGGACAGAATTGGGGGATCCGATCGAAGTTAAATCTCTGAAAGCGGTTTTGGGTGAAAAGCGATCGCTCGATCAAACCTGTTGGCTCGGTTCTGTGAAAACCAACATTGGTCATTTAGAAGCGGCGGCGGGAATGGCGGGTCTGATTAAAGTCGTTCTCTGCCTACAACACCAAGAAATTCCCCCTAATCTCCACTTTAAAACCCTTAATCCCTATATTTCCCTAGCTGACACAGCTTTTGCGATTCCCACTCAGGCTCAACCCTGGCGGACCAAACCCCCTAAGTCTGGTGAAAACGGTGTCGAACGACGTTTAGCCGGTATCAGTTCCTTTGGGTTTGGGGGGACAAATTCCCATGTGATTCTTAGCGAAGCTCCTGTCACCGTTAAAAATAATCAACAAAATGGGCAGAAGTTGATAGAACGTCCCTTGCATTTGCTAACTTTATCTGCCAAGAATGAAGAAGCCTTAAAAGCCTTAGTCCGTTGTTATCAAAAGTATTTAGCTGATCATCATGAAATTCCTCTCGCTGATGTTTGTTTTACGGCCAATAGTCGGCGATCGCACTTTAATCATCGTTTAGGAGTAGTGGCTAGAGATCGCTTAGAAATGTTGCAGAAGTTAGAGAACTTTAGTAACCAAGAAAGGATGAGAGAACCGAAGAGTATTAACAAAAAGAAAAAACCTAAAATTGTTTTTCTATTTGCCGGTCAAGGTTCTCAATATGTAGGTATGGGTCGTCAACTGTACGAAACCCAACCCATCTTTCGCCAAACCTTGGATCGCTGTGCTGAAATCCTGCGACCCCATTTAGATCAACCCCTCTTAGAAATTCTTTATCCTGCTGACCTAGAACCGGAAAAAGCGAGTTTTTACCTGGAGCAGACTGCCTATACCCAACCTGCTTTATTCGCATTCGAGTATGCCCTAGCACAGTTATGGCGTTCCTGGGGAATAGAACCAGCGGCAGTAATTGGTCATAGTGTCGGTGAATATGTGGCGGCTACTGTTGCCGGAGCCTTAAGCTTAGAAGACGGATTAACGCTAATTGCCAAGCGAGGAAAACTGATGCAATCTCTCCCTCAAGAAGGGACAATGATCGCCGTTTTTGCCGCAGAAGAGCGGGTTAAAGCTGTTATTGAGCCTTATACAAACGAAGTAGCGATCGCTGCTGTTAATGGACCAGAAAATTTTGTTATTTCAGGAAAAGCGCCGATTATTGCTGAGATTATCATTCATTTAACGGCAGCAGGAATAGAAGTTCGTCCTCTCAAAGTTTCCCATGCTTTTCACTCGCACCTGTTGGAGCCAATTTTAGATTCCTTAGAACAGGAAGCTGCTGCTATTTCCTACCAACCCCTGCAAATTCCCTTAGTTGCTAATTTAACGGGGGAAGTTCTACCAGAAGGAGCAACGATTGAGGCTTGTTACTGGCGAAATCATGCACGCAACCCTGTACAATTTTATGGGAGTATCCAAACGCTGATCGAGCAGAAATTCAGTCTTTTTTTAGAAGTTAGCCCTAAACCGACTTTATCTCGATTGGGTCAACAATGTTGTCCAGAAACATCAGCTACCTGGCTATTTTCCCTCGCCCCTCCTCAAGAAGAAGAACAAAGCCTACTAAATAGTTTGGCGATTCTCTATGATTGCCAAGGAGCCGAAATAAACTGGGAAGGTTTTAATCAAAATTATCCCCACCATTTACTGGCTCTACCGACCTATCCTTTTCAACGTCAACGCTATTGGCTTGAAACCATTAAACCGACTTCTGAAGAAACAACCATGACGACCAATGCCACTAATGTCCAAGCTATCTCCAGCAATCAAAAACAACAGGAGATTCTAATCACATTGCAAACCCTAGTGGGAAATTTACTGCAATTGTCCCCTGCTGATGTCAATGTTCATACACCTTTCCTGGAGATGGGGGCAGATTCCATTGTCATGGTTGAGGCGGTCAGACGGATTGAGAATACCTATAACGTTAAAATTGCTATGCGTCAGTTATTTGAGGAGTTATCAAATTTAGATGCTTTAGCTATTTATTTGGCTCAAAATCTGGCTAATGATTTCCAGAATACTCAAGTTAATACCGAGGTGTTTTCTGCGCCCATTGCCTGCTCAAATAACCGATCGCCCAATGTCGTGCTGAGTTCTAATACCAACGGCTTTCAAGGTCAAACGGCTTCTCCAAAGGTTTCGGCGATCGCCCCAAATAGCACAGTTTCTCAAGAGCCTGTACCACAGCCAAGGGTTCTGGCAGCATCAGGTTCAAGCGTTCCTAGTTCTGCCCTGGAAAATATTATGGGTCAACAGTTACAACTGATGGCCAAACAGTTAGAGGTCTTGCAAACGGCCAATTTTGCCCCGACTATCCCCATCAGCAAGGAAAATCCCCCCTCTGCGGTTGATCAAAATAGAGCCAACGGGATTAATCAGAAGTTGATTCCCCCCCAGCAATTAGCGGCGAACCTAGGGCCAATAGCCAGTCGCACCCGTCAAACCAGTAATCAAGCTTCTGCTCCCCAACCGACAGTAACAGCCACTCCCTGGGGGCCGAAAAAACCACCCACAGGTGGATTAACTCCCCAACAACAGCAACATCTAGACGCATTAATTGCTCGCTTTACGGAACGTACCAAAACTTCTAAGCAAATTGTGCAACGCGATCGCTCTGTTTTAGCAGATAGTCGAGCCTCGGTCGGATTCCGTATGTCCATTAAAGAGATGCTTTATCCCATTGTGGCCCAACGTTCTCAAGGGTCAAGAATTTGGGATGTGGACGGTAATGAATATATTGATATGACGATGGGGCAAGGGGTAACGCTGTTTGGGCATCAACCTGACTTCATTATGTCGGCCCTACAAAGCCAACTCGCCGAAGGTATTCATCTCAATCCGCGATCGCCGATAGTGGGAGAAGTGGCCGCCTTAATTTGTGAACTAACAGGAGCCGAACGAGCTTGTTTTTGCAACTCTGGAACCGAAGCAGTCATGGCTGCCATCCGTATTGCTAGGGCAACAACAGGTCGCAGTAAAATTGCCATCTTTGAAGGTTCCTATCATGGCCATGCGGACGGAACCCTTTTTAGAAACCAAATTATTGATAATCAACCCCACTCCCTTCCCCTAGCTCTAGGGGTTCCCCCCAGCCTTGGTTCCGATGTGGTGGTATTAGACTATGGCAGTGCGGAGGCTTTGGATTATTTAACAAGCCAGGGACAGGATTTAGCGGCGGTCTTAGTAGAACCGGTTCAAAGTGGCAATCCTCTACTACAACCCAAGCAATTTCTCCAAAGTCTGCGACAAATTACCAGTCAGATGGGCATTGCTCTAATTTTTGATGAAATGATTACGGGTTTTCGCTCACATCCAGGGGGAGCGCAAGCTTTATTTGGAGTACAGGCGGATATTGCCACCTATGGCAAAGTCGTTGGGGGGGGAATGCCCATTGGGGTCATAGCGGGTAAGGCCGATTATCTGGACGGCATTGACGGGGGAATGTGGCGTTATGGCGATAAATCCTATCCTGGGGTGGACAGAACCTTTTTTGGCGGAACCTTTAATCAGCATCCTTTAGCGATGGTGGCGGCTAGGGCTGTTCTTAGCCATTTGAAGGAGCAGGGGCCAGGTCTGCAACAACAATTAACAGAACGCACTGCGGCCTTAGCCAATACCCTCAATCGCTATTTTCAAGCAGAAGACGTTCCCATTAAAATTGAACAGTTTAGTTCTTTCTTCCGGTTTGCCCTCTCTGGCAATTTGGATTTACTTTTTTATCACATGGTAGAAAAAGGTATTTATGTCTGGGAATGGCGTAAACATTTTCTTTCGACAGCCCATACGGAAGCTGATCTTGCTCAATTTGTCCAAGCGGTTAAAGATAGCGTCACAGAATTGCGTCAGGGAGGTTTTATCCCCGCAAAAAAGCCTTCCTGGTCAGTGCCAACGCCTCAAATTGATCCCCCCCTAACCCCCCTTGATAAGGTAGGGAGTGATCAAGTCCCTCTCACCGAAGCCCAGCGACAACTGTGGATTTTGGCCCAATTAGGAGACAACGGCTCGACTGCCTATAATCAATCAGTGACATTGCAATTAAGCGGCCCGTTAAATCCCGTTGCGATGACCCGGGCGATTCAACAAATCAGCGATCGCCATGAAGCGTTACGAACCAAAATTAATGCCCAGGGAGATAGTCAAGAAATCCTGCCCCAGGTCGAAATTAACTGCCCTATCTTAGACTTCAGTCTTGACCAAGCTTCGGCCCAACAGCAAGCAGAACAATGGTTAAAGGAAGAAAGTGAAAAACCCTTTGATTTGAGCCAAGGTTCTCTGGTGCGTTGGCATCTACTTAAATTAGAACCAGAATTACATTTATTAGTATTAACAGCCCATCACATTATCAGTGACGGTTGGTCAATGGGGGTAATTCTCCGAGAATTAGGAGAGTTATATTCAGCCAAATGTCAGGGTATTACGGCTAATCTTAAAACCCCAAAACAGTTTCGAGAATTGATTGAATGGCAAAGCCAGCCCAGCCAAGGGGAAGAACTGAAAAAACAGCAAGCTTATTGGTTAACAACGCTTGTCAATCCGACCGTTTTGAATTTACCCACTGACAAACTTCGTCCAGCTTTACCCAGTTACCAAGCCAATCGTCAAAGTCTAACTTTAGATAGCCAATTTACAGAAAAACTAAAACAATTTAGTCGTAAACAGGGCTGTACTTTGCTAATGACTCTGTTATCAGTTTATAACATTCTCATTCATCGTTTGACGGGACAGGATGATATTCTGGTGGGTCTGCCAGCGTCTGGACGTGGCCTTTTAGATAGTGAAGGAATGGTGGGGTATTGCACTCATTTTTTACCCATTCGTAGTCAATTTACAGGGAATCCCACTTTTGCTGATTATCTCAAACAAATGCGGGGGGTTTTGTTGTCGGCTTATGAACATCAGGACTATCCCTTTGCCTTGTTGCTCAATCAGTTAGATTTACCGCGTAATACCAGTCGCTCTCCTTTAATTGATGTCAGTTTCAATTTAGAACCAGCCATTAATTTACCCAAAATGAAAGGATTAGAGATTAGTTTACTGCCTCAAAAGGTTAGTTTTAGGGATCGAGATTTGCACTTGAATGTGACAGAAATAGGCGGAGAAGCTCTGGTTGACTGTGACTACAATACGGATTTATTTGAGGATGAAACGATTCAGCGTTGGTTAGGCCATTTCCAAACCTTACTTGAGGCAGTTATTAATGATCCGCGACAAAATTTGCGGGAATTGCCCTTATTAAGTCCTGCTGAACGACAACAGTTATTAGTGGATTGGAATGATACCAAGACCGACTATCCTCAAGATCTGTGTATTCATCAATTATTTGAAGCGCAAGTTGAACGGACTCCCGATGCGATCGCGGTCGTCTTTGAAAACCAACATTTAACATACACCGAGTTAAATTGTCGAGCCAATCAGTTAGCCCATTATTTGCAAACTTTAGGAGTCGGGCCAGAGGTCTTAGTCGGCATTTTGGTAGAACGTTCTTTGGAAATGATTGTTGGCTTATTAGGAATTCTCAAAGCTGGGGGAGCCTATGTACCTCTTGATCCTGACTATCCCATTGAACGTCTTCAATTTATGTTAGAAGATAGTCAGGTTTCATTTTTGATTACCCAACGTTCTTTATTGGCCGTATTACCTCCTTCTCAAGCTAATGTTATTTGTTTAGATGAGATTGAAGAGCAGGTTTCTCAATATCCTCAAGATAATCTTCAAAATGGATTAACTATTGCTAGTTTAGCGAATGTGATTTACACCTCTGGCTCTACAGGAAAACCGAAAGGGGTAATGGTTGAGCATAAGGGTTTAGTTAATTTAGCTCTTGCTCAAATTCAGCGTTTTGGAGTCAACCATAAGAGCCGTGTGCTGCAATTTGCTTCTTTTAGTTTTGATGCTTGTATTTCGGAAATCTTGATGACTTTTGGCTCTGGAGCGACTCTTTGTCTTGCTCCAAAAGATGATTTGTTGCCAGGTCAGCCATTAATTGAACAGTTAGTAAAGAATGGAATTACCCATGTGACTTTGCCGCCTTCAGCTTTAGCGGTTTTACCCAAGGAATTGTTACCCAACTTACAAACCTTAATTGTGGCGGGTGAAGCTTGTCCTCTGGATTTGGTGAAACAATGGTCGGTGGGAAGAAACTTTTTTAATGCCTATGGTCCAACGGAAACAAGTGTTTGTGCTTCGATTGGACAATGTTATCAGGATGATTTGAAAGTCACGATTGGTAAGGCGATCGCCAATGCCCAAATTTACATTTTAGATTCTTATCTTCAGCCATTACCTATCGGGGTGGTCGGAGAATTGCACATTGGCGGGGTTGGTTTGGCGCGGGGTTATTTAAACAGGCCTGAGTTAACGGCGGAGAAATTTATTGCAAATCCGTTTGCTTCCCTTGATCCCCCCCTAACCCCCCTTGATAAGGGGGGAGAGCAACCATCAAAATTGTATAAAACGGGAGATTTAGCCCGTTATTTACCCGATGGCAATATTGAGTATCTGGGACGGATTGATAATCAGGTCAAAATTCGCGGTTTTCGCATTGAGTTAGGAGAAATTGAAGCGGCTTTACTTTCCCATCCTCAGGTACGAGAAGCGGTAGTTTTGGTGAATGAAAGCGATCGCCCTGAAGATCGGGCTTTGGTAGCCTATGTTGTCCTTAATGATCCTGCTTGTACGACTCAATCATTACGAGAGTTTGTTAAACGGCAACTTCCCGACTACATGATTCCCGCCTATTGGCTTGTGCTAGAAAATTTACCGTTAACCAACAATGGCAAAATTGATCGTCGTGCGTTACCGTTGCCCAATCCAGAGTTACATCGTTCGGTAGATTATGTGGCTCCTGACAATCCTACCCAGGAGGCGATCGCCGCTATTTTTGGTCAAGTTTTAAAACTGGAAAAAGTAGGAATTGATGATAATTTTTTTGAGATTGGTGGTAATTCTTTGCAAGCCACTCAAGTTATTTCAAGGTTACGAGAAAGTTTTGCCCTAGAGTTACCCCTGCGTCGTCTGTTTGAACAACCGACTGTGGCGGATTTGGCTTTAGCCGTAACGGACATTCATGCCACTTTACAAAAACTACAAACCCCTATTGATAACTTATCAGGCGATCGCGAGGAAATTGAACTATGAAATCTATTGAAACCTTTTTGTCAGATTTAGCCAATCAAGATATTAAACTCTGGATGGACGGCGATCGCCTGCGTTGTAATGCTCCCCAGGGCCTATTGACCCCAGAGATTCAAACAGAACTGAAAAACCGTAAAGCAGAAATCATTCAATTTCTTGAGCAACTGGGTTCAGAGGAGCAGGTTAGCTCTAGAACCATTCTTCCGACTGCCCGTGATACCCAATTACCCCTCTCCTTTGCCCAGGCGCGACTTTGGTTTCTGTATCAATTAGAAGGAGCCACAGGAACCTATAACATGACAGGGGCCTTGAGTTTAAGCGGGCCTCTTCAGGTCGAAGCCCTCAAACAAGCCCTAAGAACCATCATTCAGCGTCATGAATCACTACGTACCAGTTTTCAATCGGTTGACGGGGTTCCAGTGCAGGTGATTAATCCCTATCCTGTTTGGGAATTAGCGATGGTTGATTTGACAGGAAAGGAGACAGAAGCAGAAAAATTGGCCTATCGGGAATCCCAAACCCCCTTTGATTTAACCCAGAGTCCTTTACTGAGGGTAACGCTCCTCAGATTGCAACCGGAAAAGCATATTTTATTAATTAATATGCACCATACTATTTCTGATGGCTGGTCAATCGGTGTTTTTGTTCGTGAATTGTCCCATCTCTATGGGGCTTTTGTTGCGGGTAAAGAACCAACTTTACCGACTTTACCAATTCAATATGCCGATTTTGCTGTTTGGCAGCGAGAGTGGTTACAGGGTAAGGTTTTAGGGACTCAATTGGAATATTGGAAGCGACAATTGGCAGATGCTCCTCCTCTGCTGGAACTGCCCACTGATCGCCCTCGTCCCGCAATCCAAACCTTTCAAGGCAAGACAGAAAGATTTGAGCTAGATAGGAAACTGACCCAAGAATTAAAGGCATTAAGTCAACAGTCGGGTTGTACTTTATTTATGACTTTGTTGGCCGCTTTTGGGGTGGTTTTATCCCGTTATAGTGGCCAGACTGATATCGTCATTGGTTCGGCGATCGCCAACCGTAATCGCCAAGACATTGAGGGGTTAATTGGCTTTTTTGTTAACACTTTGGCGTTGAGGTTAGATTTATCAGAAAAACCCAGCTTTGCCGCTTTTTTAAAACAAGTACAGGAAGTCACTCAGGATGCCTATGAGCATCAAGACTTGCCCTTTGAAATGTTAGTGGAAGAATTACAACTAGAGCGCAAATTAGACCGTAATCCCCTTGTTCAGGTGATGTTTGCCCTTCAAAATGCGGCCAATGAAACCTGGAATTTACCTGGGTTGGCTATTGAAGAAGTGTCTTGGGAGCTTGATTCTGCCCGTTTTGACTTAGAGATTCATTTATCAGAAGTTAACGACGGCATAGCTGGATTCTGTTGCTACAACATTGACTTATTTGATGGCTCAACGATCGCCCGTCTATTGGAACATTTTCAGAATCTTCTCAGGGCGATTATTGTTAATCCTCAAGAGTCGGTAAGCCTATTACCTTTATTGTCAGAACAGGAACAAAAGCAACTTTTAGTTGATTGGAATCAAACCCAAGCCGATTATCCTAAAGATAAGCTTGTCCATCAGTTATTTGAAGCTCAAGCAGTCAGTCAGCCAGAGGCGATCGCGCTCATCTTTGAAAATCAAGCTTTAACCTATAGAGAATTAAACAATCGTGCCAATCAGTTAGCCCACTATCTTCAGTTATTAGGGGTTAGTCAAGAACAAATCGTCGGAGTCTATTTTGACCGTTCTTTAGAGATGGTAATCGGACTTTTAGGGATTCTCAAAGCAGGAGCGGCCTATCTCCCTATTGATCCAGAATATCCCTCAGTACGCACCCAATTTATCCTCGAAGATACTCAACTTTCGCTCCTCTTAACCCAAGCGAAACTGGCAGAAAAACTCTCCCAAACTCAAACCCAAATTATCTGCCTAGATAGAAACTGGCCAGAGATTGCATCCCGGCCTCAGACAAACCCAGACCTAAAGGTAGAATCCAGTCATCTAGCCTATTGTATTTATACCTCTGGTTCCACAGGACAACCCAAAGGCGTACTAATTCCCCATCAAGCCTTACTCAATTTAATCAGTTGGCATCAACAAACTTTTCAGCTTAGTTCTTTAGATAAAACGACCCAATTAGCTGGAGTTGCTTTTGATGCTATGGTTTGGGAATTATGGCCTTCTCTCGCCGCAGGGGCTTGTATTCATCTGGTTCCCCAAAATATTTTGGTTTCACCAACAGATTTACGCGATTGGTTACTTAATCAAGAAATTACCATTAGTTTTGTGCCAACCCCTGTAGCCGAAAAATTATTATCCTTGGATTGGCCTGAGCATTCTTGCCTCAAAACCCTGTTACTGGGGGGTGACAAACTTCATTTTTATCCTGCTGCGTCCCTTCCCTTTCAGGTGATTAACAACTATGGCCCAACGGAAAATACAGTGGTTGCGACCTCTGGACTGGTCAAATCACCAACGTTCGATCACTTTTCGGCCCCGACCATCGGTAAGGCGATCGCCAACGTCCAAATCTATTTACTAGACCAAAACCTACAACCTGTACCGATTGGTGTACCAGGAGAATTACATTTAGGCGGAGCAGGGTTAGCACGAGGTTATCTCAATCGCCCTGAGTTAACGGCTGAAAAATTTATTGCCAATCCCTTTGATCCCCCCCTAACCCCCCTTGATAAGGGGGGAGAAGAACCCTCAAAACTCTATAAAACGGGAGACTTAGCCCGTTATTTACCCGATGGCAATGTAGAATTTTTGGGACGTATTGACAATCAGGTAAAAATTCGGGGTTTTCGCATCGAAATTGGAGAAATTGAAACCGTTTTAAGTCAATATTTCCTCTTAGCTGAAAGTGTAGTCGTTGCCAAGGAAGATAATACTGGGAATAAACGTCTCGTTGCTTACCTGGTTCCTGCCCTGCAAAATGAGGCCCTACCAGAGCAATTAGCTCAATGGCAAAATGAATATATCAGTGATTGGCAGAGTCTCTATGAAAGAACCTATAGTCAAGGGCAAGACAGCCTAGCTGATCTCACTTTTAATATCACGGTTTGGAATAGCAGTTATACCCGCCAACCGCTTCCTGCTTCAGAGATGCGAGAGTGGGTTGAAAACACTGTTAGTCGCATCTTAGCCTTGCAACCAGAACGCGGTTTAGAAATTGGTTGTGGTACAGGTTTGTTACTCTCCAGGGTAGCAAAGCATTGTCTTGAATATTGGGCAACGGATTATTCCCAAGGGGCGATCCAGTATGTTGAACGGGTTTGCAATGCCGTTGAAGGTTTAGAACAGGTTAAATTACGCTGTCAAAT
>NZ_JACJSV010000046.1 GCF_014698335.1 Microcystis viridis FACHB-1342
ATATAGTAAGCTGTTTCTTCATAAGTTTTATCCCCGCGACTACCCCTTCTTTCTACTTTAATAATTCGGCGCAGATTTTCAAACCCTTGTCTTTCATTTTTCCTCACTTTAAAAACTTCTATTTTTCTTGATATTTTTCGTCCATGACTATTATCTTGTTTGAGAAAGCAACTTTCTGGCTTTGAGGAATTACTCAGGTCTTGTATTCGCTGATAAAGATTTTTCTGATTTCCTTTAACGGTGATAACATAATCATTTTTACTCTTGATTATTAAGCTGATTGTTTTTTTCTGACAGTGTAAAGCATCGCCAGTAAAAACTTTATTTTGGAGAGAGCAATCCTCAATTATAGCTTGCCCTTCGTCGATTTCAGACACTTTTTATTCCTGAGTAGTGTTTTTTGTGTGTAAGCTTGTAGTCTTATGCTTTGAGGCTATTAGCCTACTTTTGTCGTTTCTTTGCTAGGTCAGGCAACACCCCAACCCAAGAACAAAGGGAGACAACGTTTTTTTACACATTTCTCTTCCCACAAATGTATCAAAAAATACAATTTAAGAAATCTTTACATTCTTCTCCCCAACTAACGATTCAGATTTTGGTTTTTTTGGTTGTACTGATAGCGATCGCCACCCGCGCCGCTAGGTTAGGCAACACCTTAACCCAACACCAAAGGTGGACGACGACAGCTTACACAACACCTATTCTTTGGGGAATCTATCTTGAGAATGATTTGAAATATGCTAACTTGGAAGATTATCACGATCGCATCTAGTCAGTACCATGAGTGAAATTAGCATCGGGGGAAAAGTCCGTCTGATTGCCATTCCCCCTTACCTGAAAACCGCCGATCCCATGCCTATGTTACGGCCGCCGGATCTGCTCAATATCGACGATATAGGCACGGTTATTGATCGCCGGCCGGGGGGTTATTGGGGTGTAAAATTCGATCGAGGCTCATTTCTGCTCGATAGCAAATATTTAGAGGTCATTTAAACCAGTTAAGTGCATCGCAGTCAAGACAACTTTTAACCAAGGTAAAACTATCGGTCATTGGCTGCCAGAAACTGCCTGCTTGGATGATTAAATCTCTCAGACAAAAAATTATACCCAGTAAATCAGTCTAGTTATATCCAAGTGATCGGTAATCCAGAATAATAACCTAAATTTATGGAACTAGGCTCTGTTTCCCAATCTAAAACCTGTTCCACACGCTGATAAATTGCCGCCGCTTCCTCACTAGAATTGCCGATACAAGTTAACCCTAATTTACCAAATTCTGACAGCGCACCCATGAGATGAAAAACCGTTCCCGTTTTACTGCTACTATCAAAATGTAAGTGATGTTTAGCAATAATATCCATTAAATCATCGGGAAGTAAACCTTTGTATTGGGGTTTGTGGAGATTATCGGAGGCAATATAATACTTTTCTTGGTGAGGTTGACTGAAAAATAATCCAGTTTCTCGATCATATTTACCATTAGTTAAAAGTTTCAAAGTCATAAAAGGATGGGTGGTTCCTCCTTTTCGCAGATTAATTTCGATCGCCTGTAGATCCCAGACTAAAGTTTCTGGATTTTTAACAGCGACGAAATCAACTCCATAGCGTTCAATTGCTCCCTTGGCTGCCAGAATTTCCCCTATTTTTAGACCTAATTCCTGTAATTGCAGGCGATAATTTTCATCAGCGGGAAAATGGCAACCTAGATAAATTTGACCATCGGGACCCCCTAAAATTTGATCGTGAGTGGAAAGAATCTTCACTTCTCCCGTGGGTGTAATATAACCTTGCACACTCGGCGATCGCTTTTCTTCTCCTTCAATAAAAGCTTCGACAATTGCCCCTAATTCAGCAATTCTGCCAGAAAAACTGTCCCAATTTTCATCCCTTGCTTGAAAACTCATCTTGTCTAATAGTTTAGCCAAGAGATTCATTTTCTCGCTTAAATCTAGGCTGTTACTATCAACAATTTCCCCTAAAGGACGTAAATCTAAAACTGCATTTCCTTCTCCCGATAACCCCTCATTTAACTTCACTACCATGCGTTTTAGTTGCGGTTGACGGGACCACAAACTAGCAGCTTCGTATAACAAATCTTTGACCGTATTTACCTGTAAACTACCGTCAGGATGGGGAATATTGCCTTGACCAAAAATCTCGCGACTGCCACTTTTAGAACCCCAATACAATAAATCTGGACTAGAGGCAAATAAAGGAATATCTAATTGTAAAGACAATTCTCGCTCTAAATTAGTAGAATTAAAACAAACCATATAGGCCCGATCTCGACGCAACGCTTGCCGGATTCTTGCTACTAAGCGCGGTCTGTCCAGAATTTTTTGGGTTAAAGGTTGAAAAGAGTTATCGTGAGTTGTCAGTAATAACAGACGATTATTAGCATGGGAAAAAGGAATCCCAGGCAACAATTGCAGGTAATAATCAATCACCATCCGCGAAAGTGGCTGCGCTGTTACATAGATTAAACGAGTTTTCGGGTGTCGCAATCGAATCAGAGAAAATAATAATCTTTCTTCGTAATGTAAAAACCCCGCCACTTTTTGACCGACTCTCTGATCGATACTAAAAGAAGGGATAACTAGGATATCATAATCGCATTCATCCGATTCGAGAACGTTTTCTCCCTGCCAAATCTCTTTTAATTTTTCTTGTAATTCTTGATACCGCAGCCGCTTTTCTAGCATCAAATCTCTATCTAACAGCATGGTTTGTCCCACCTCTGGGGTTGCAGATACCTGTATCTTATCGATTTTGAGAGCCTGTCGTCTCCAGTGTCTTTCTTTTCTTAATATTCCCCAATCCCTGGGATCATTGCCATTAAAAAGGGATACAGTGGACTCTGTATCCCTTTTAATCACCTGAGATTGGCTTTAACCTAGCGGGTGGAATAAGAGATCGGGATAAAAGCGATTGAATTCGATTAAAATCCCGGCAGTGAAAGTCAGCAGCGCCATAATTAACACGGGTGCGGACGAGAGAAATTTAGTAAGTCCTTCCATCTGAGTTCTCCTAGGGAATAAAAAGTCAAGGGTTTGACACAAAAATTAACGAGGGGAAACGGTAATTTCCGAATCCTTAACGGTTAATTTACCGGAAGTGGCTTCTTGTAAAGCCGCCAAGGGCCAGAGAAAACCCGTTAACATTTTGCTGAGAGCGAGGGGAACATCGATGATGATTTCCTTCATTTCGGCATCTTTGTCGTCGCGCACGGCGATTAAATAGGCCCGACCAACCCAACCGATCCAACCGGTAATGTACAGGAATAGGATGCTAGGGATAAAGAAATCGCCCATGTGGTCCCAACGACCATCAACAATTAGGTGGGGATAGCCTTCCGGTCCACAGAGAGCTTGGGAGTAGGTTTGAGCGCGTTTGGCTCCCGATTCGGGGTCAGGAGTGGTGTTGCGGAAACTCTTCGCTTTTTGTAGGAAAGCGGGATTTTCGCTACAAGGGGTCAGATTGGACAAATCAGCCGACGCTGGAGCGGCAAAGGTGAACCAGAGGGATAGCACCAGGGCCAGAGCGAACAATTTTCGCATAAATTGTTTCCTTTTGTTACGAAATATGAAGTTCTTTGTTCAAAAAGCGAACAATTTGATCGTACACGGAAAAAATCTTACTCCGATGAGGGGTACGAGTAAAGTTTCTATTACAAAACTATACGCAAAGCTTCAGATCCCGGTGATATGAACCACCACTTGTCTTTGGTGACGACTCTGACGATGTTCCCAGAGATAGATACCTTGCCAGATGCCTAAAACTAATTTACCCCTAGCGATCGGGATTTGTTCCGATGTTCGGGTTAGGACCGAGCGAATGTGAGCGGGCATATCGTCTGGCCCTTCGGTAGAGTGATAGTAGAGACTGCTATCTTCCGGGACTAACTTGGCGAAGAAATTGGCCAAATCGGTGAGAACATCGGGATCGGCATTTTCTTGGATCAGCAAGGAAGCGGAGGTGTGACAGACAAATATACTGCATAATCCCGTCGTTATGCCCGATTCGGCTACGATCGCTTCTATGGGGGCAGTGAGACGATGGAAATTCTTGGGACTGGTGGTAATCGTCAGGGATTTTTGATATTGACGCATGGCAACCGAATCAGGGAGAAATGGGGGTGGGGGGGATTGTCCTCGATAGCAAAGGTTGTCCCGCTTGCAAGAGATCGTGAAGGTCCACCACTGCACCGATAACAGCGATCGCTGGGGCTTCAAAGCCGGTGGCTTCAATCTGGTCCATAATCGTGCTGAAAGTACCGATTAACTGCTGTTGTTGCGGTGTTGTTCCCCAGCGAATCAGGGCGATTGGTGTTTCTGGACTTCTGCCCGCCTTGGTTAACTCGCCGATAATATGGGGTAAATTATGCACACCCATGTAAACGACAATTGTTTCCGCACCATGGGCGATCGCTGACCAGTTAACTTGAGGACGATATTTACCCGCCATCTCGTGGCCGGTGACGAAGGTAACGGAGGAACTATAATCGCGATGGGTGAGGGGAATACCGGCGTAGGCAGGCACGGCAATTCCTGAAGTGATCCCCGGCACGATCTCGACGCTAATTCCGGCGGTGATCAGATCGAGCATTTCTTCACCCCCGCGACCAAAAACAAAGGGATCACCTCCCTTGAGACGAACAACCACGGCATTAGTCTGGGCCTTTTGGATCAGTAAATCGGTGATTTCCTCCTGTACCAGAGAATGACGACCGCGACGCTTACCCCCATGGATTTGTTCGGCCTTGGGGTTAATCATGGCTAGAATCGAGGGGCTGACTAGGGCATCATAGAGGACAACATCGGCGTTTTCTAAGAGAACTTTCGCTTTTAAGGTCAACAAACCGGGATCCCCGGGACCCGCACCGACGAGATAGACCTTACCGCAACTTTCTGATTGATTCATAGATACTGGGGAGAAAATTCTTGCTTCGATCGAATGCGCTTGATCCCTACTTTATTGTGACTGGGGCAAAATTTGGTATTTTTAGCTACAGTCACTCGGCGATCATGCGCTTTCTTCATGAAGAATTATGATCTTAACATTACTTAACCTTTAATCTAGCGATCACTCTGATCCTAAATCTTGTCTATAGAAATTCTTGGAGCTATGAGGTACAATAGAAAGCAAATAGACAAATAATAGAACTCGCCAGCTTCCTATGAGACCCTATTCTGTAGATTTTCGCCAAAAAATTATCGATGTCTGGAAGAAAGAAAAAATTTCCATTCGAGGACTAGCCCAGAGATTTGACGTGGCTAAAAGCTTTATTCAGAAGTTATTGAAGCAATATAAAGAAACAGGAGATATCCGTCCTCGTCCGCAAGGGGGAAGTCCGCCAACCAAGTTAAATAGTGAACAACTGATAATTTTAATAGAAATCATCGAAGCTAACAATGATGCAACTCTCGAAGAATTATCAGAATTACTGTATGAAAAGACACAGGTGAAAGTCAGTAGAGCCACCCTGGGGCGGCTGACGCAAAAACTCAATTACAGTTTCAAAAAAAAACACTACACGCGGCGGAAAAAGAAAGTGACAGGGTAGAGCAAAAAAGAGTAGAATACTGGTCACAAGTGCGGGAAATTGAGGCATCAAAACTAATTTTTATCGATGAATCGGGGGTAAATTTAGCCCTTTTGAGACTCTATGCTAGAGCCTTAATTGCCCAAAGAGATCGAGAAATAAAACCACAAAAAAGAGGAAGAAATATTTCAATAATTAGTGCTATAAGCTTAGAAAAAGTTGTCGCATTAGTCAATATATAAACGAAATAATATTCAAGGCTCATTTAATAGAGATTCTAGGATTTCGGGTGTTAATCCTCTAGCTTCGGATCGATTGCTAATTTCGTCCATCAGCTTACCAAGAAAGTCCCTATCGTCTTTACTCGGCTTTCTCATCAACAGATCAATAAAAATCCGAACACGCTCTTTTTCTTCAGAGGATGCGGATTGATCGGCTGCCGCTGTTTTGGGACTGACTTCGATCAAAATTTTGCTCATATTATTAAGGCTCATTCTTGCTATGCTTCGGGGGGTTGTTTGACTAATTCGAGTGCTTGTTCATTGCTTAAGGTTAAGTTCCGCATAGTCCATTTTTAATTTAATTATAACCAGCTAATTATGTCTTAATCAATATCAATTTAATATCCTTGCCATCACACCAGAACCTACGGAGGAGCTGATTACCCTTCCTTTTTATCATAAAGACTCCTTCGATCGAGTATCGCGGGATCAACAGGATTTCAAGATTCTTCATCCGCAACGGGATCGATCACGAGTGCTTTAAATTCTGAGGCAGAAATTATAGTTGTCGATCCTAAATTATCTACTTCTTCAAAGTCTTTATCACCTGTGATCAAAAAGTCAGCATCACTTGTCATCACACAAGCTAGAAATTTAGCATCCGATCGATCTCTAGGGAAATCAACGGTGCTGTGAACATCAATTAATCTAGGAACTGTATCGAAAATCCTATACCATTCTCTTATCACTCCTTCCGACAGCTTAAACTTAGGACGGCTGACAACATCTTTATATTCAGTTAAAATAGCTTCGGAAACAATCCATTCGATTTTATTAGACTCGATCACGAATTGTATAACCGTTCTCGGCAACCTTCCTTTTAAAATTGCCGAAACTAGAATATTCGTATCGATCACGACTTTCATTCGCCTCTCCGATAGGCTTCAATTTCTGCGGCGATATCTTCTTCGGTAATATCCTGAACGCCGGGTAAGGATTGAGTTTTATCAAAGAGTTCTTTAACTTGTTGGTTTAAAGTCTGACGGTTTTGTTTGTCCGCTAAATTTAACAAAGCGTCTTTTAATAAATCTTCAACGCTGTTATAGTTTCCTGTCGCTAATTGAGAGTTAATTAATTGTTCTAATTCGGGATTTAAGGTAATATTCATGGTGAAATACACTCTGTAAATTCGGTGGATATTATGATGGTTCGTGAACGATTTCATCGATAAATTCTTCTTTTTCTTCTTCCGTCATGGTATCCCAATCATAGCCGCGTTCTTTGGCTACGATTCGAGCTTTGTCAATGGCGTAGTTAGACAAGGATTCCCATCGGTCCGACTGACTGAGGATGAGAATTTTATAAACTTCCTGTTTCTGGTCTTCGGGGAGTTGTTTGACTAATTCGATCACTTGTTCGTTGCTTAAGGTTAAGTTCGGCATAGGTCGCTTCTAGACACCAGCATGATTAATCAGTTTAACACGAGTCTCTAGCCGGCTCGTGGGTGGGGGGACTGATCGCTAACGGGAAAAGTCATGATCTAGAAATTCTTGAATCGTTAAAATTGGGATTTCTCGAAATGGATTTAAAACTAATAGATCAGAATCGCCGCTTACAATACAGGTAGCTTGACCATCGATCGCTAGTTCTAAATACTGATTATTTTTCTCATCTCTGCAAACCTTGATTTTCTCTCGAATCACGACAATTTCCGCGGTTCTTTCTATCGCCGTTATAAATAGCCGCCTTTTTGCTGAGGAGGCATATCTATCGAATTTGGGACGATTGAAAACAGTGATCAATTCTAACAAAGTAGATTCGGACATTAAAAGCTTGCCGATATTTTGGGCTTTGTCTAATGCCTGACGAGCTTTGCCGTTTTTCGACAGAAGCGCGCTTACTAAAACGTTGGTATCGAGAATAAAAGAATATTCAAGGCTCATTTAGTAAAGATTCTAAAATTTCGGGGGTTAATCCTCTAGCTTCCGCCTCATCACTAATTTCGTCCATTAGTTTTCTCAAGAAATCGATATCGCTGTTAACTGGCTTTCTAATTAGCAAATCGACAAGAACCCGGACGCGTTCTTGTTCCTCCGGGGATGCGGATTGATAGACTTCTGCCGCTTCGGGACTGACTTCGATCAAAATTTTGCTCATAGTATTAAGGCTCATTCTTGCTGTGCTTTGGGGAGTTGTTTGAATAAGTCGATAACTTGTTCGTTGCTTAAGGTTAAGTTCGGCATAGGTCAATTCTAGACACCAGCATGATTAATCAGTTTAACACCAGTCCTTAATGGAGAAGGTTTTCGGTTCGCCTACACCTTCCGGGGTTCGATCGGTTAGAATCGAGAAATTATCGGCCTAGAAAGTCCTTTCATCTTCGCGCTTGCCGTAAAATTATGATTGTCTCTCTCCAAGAAGCTCAAGCCAAACTGCCCGAACTGATATACAATCTCAAACCGGGAGAAGAATTGTTGATTACCGATAATAATCTCCCACTAGCCAAATTAATCGGGCAAACCCCCACATCTCCCCAACGTCCGGGGCCTGGCCTATGTAAAGGAATGATTACCATCGTGGCCGATGATGAAGAACACTTACAAGACTTTGCGGAGTATCTGCATTGAAATGTCTAATCGATACCCATACTCTGCTTTGGTACACACTCAACGAATCCCCACTAAGTAGCGCCGCCCATCAACTAATTATTAACCAAAATAACGAAATATTAATCAGCCCAGCATCCTATTAGGAAATCGCCATCAAAATCAGTATCGGTAAACTCATTTTACATCAATCTTACAAAGATTTTATCGACGTATGCCTTAATCAATATCAATTTAATATCCTTGCCATCACACCAGAACATACGGATGCGCTGATCACCCTTCCTTTTTATCATAAAGACCCCTTTGATCGCCTTCTGGTAGCTCAAGCCATTGTTGAAAATATTCCGATTATTAGTGTAGATACTATTTTAGATCGGTACGGTATTCAACGTCTTTGGTAGGGCGATCGTTTTTCTCAACCTATCGGAAAACTCGACACTATAACCCGTTTCTAATCCCTCGATTTGATGTTTTTCTACCAATGTCCCCACGTCTCCTGCGGATAATCTTGCTTCGCGAATATCTTTTAATAAAATCCCATTGAGTAAAGTTCATAATTCATGGTTATTATTTCGATCTAAAAAGTCCAAAAAGTCTTTTGCTTTCACGATCTGAATATTTTGATATTCAACCAGTGAAAGAAGATGTTTGTCCCCCGTGATAATATGGGTAGCCTTGCCAGCGATCGCACATTCTATGATCATATCGTCATCGGGATCGTTGGGAACCGCTCTCAGTTGTCTTGTTATCGGAACAAGGCTAGAAAATTGACGAATTTCCGCGATATATTCTCTAAGTCCCCGTTCAGATATTTGAAATTTCTGCTGGAGTTTTTCGGTTAATTCGTCTAAAATCTCTTGGCAGGTTACTGAAGATACCGATCCCGTCTTCGCTAACGATAAGCAGGAAAATGTAGGGCTGCTTTTAGACAGCCAAGCAGAGATTAATATATTTGTATGAAAAACAACTACATAGGTCACTATTTTTCGTGAACGATTTCATCGATAAATTCTTCTCTTTCGTCTTCGGTCATAGTATCCCAATCATAGCCGCGTTCTTTGGCTACGATTCTAGCTCTTTCTGCTCCTTCATTAAATACTGGTTCCAACTGTCTCCACTGACTGAGGATGAGAATTTTATAAACTTCCTGTTGCTGTGCTTCGGGGAGTTGTTTGACTAATTCGATCACTTGTTCATTGCTTAAGGTTAAGTTCGGCATAGGTCGCTTCTAGACACCAGCATGATTAATCAGTTTAACACGAGTCCTTAATGGAGAGGGTTTTCGGTTCGCCTACACCTTCCGGGCTTCGATCGGTTAGAATCGAGAAATTATCGGACTAGAAAATCCTTTCATCTTCGCGCTTGCCGTAAAATTATGATTGTCTCTCTCCAAGAAGCTCAAGCCAAACTGCCCGAAATGATATACAATCTCAAACTAGGGGAAGAATTGTTAATTACCGATAATAATCTCCCACTGGCAAAATTATCAGAATAATAGAATGATCTCGCACACCTCGAAGCATAAACCTTCGCGATCAAAGAGCGAAAGTGCAAGGGTTTTAAGTCCATATTTCGATTTCTCAACGTTTGTTTCTTGCACTTTTTTGCCAAAAAAACCCCAAGCCATTTTCTAGCATGACCTCCACTGATATTTAGCAAGCCCTAAGTATTAATGATCTTTTAAGTCCATTTAGTTAAAAAATCTTGTAGTGGCGGATATGGTATTCGTTTTAATTTACCAAAATTAGTATCTTTTTCATAATCATTATCTGCCAATGTTTCCCCTGCCCTTTGTTTTTTCCTGCCATTATTACTAATCACCTTGGGAACATTATCAATCCATTTACCGCCAGTTTCTATCAATCGTTGATCTCTTGCTCGAATGCAATCGATCATTGAAAACACTTCAATGTCAACGATAAATGGTGAACAAAAACCATTTTCTTCTTGAAGTTGAATAGCTGCAATCAATAAAACATCTTTTTCGGCATCAATACTATCAATCGTAATATTTTCTTTTAGTCTTGCCGATGGTTCTCTTGGTGTCGGTGGTCTTTTGAGTTGTAAAGTTTTATTATCTACAAATAAACCTTTTAACTCTACTCTTTTGCCTGAAATATGAATGTAGTCGGGATAACTTTCTCGTTCTCCAATTTGACTGGGAGATTTCTCTAGTCCAATGTTTGTAATTTTTTCCTGATTTTGATAATTTAAAATTAATTGAATTTGGGGTAAAACTCCATCTAAAAGTGTGTTAACAATTACAGCCACTTGGCTAGGTTCAAATCCTTTTAGTGCTTGATCTGGAATACTCAACCAATCTATTTTTATGCCAATCAATGACTTAAAAATATTGCGTAGTGATTGAATTTCTTGTGGTGATATATCGGGCATAATCATTAATTATTTGATAAATTTGCCTGTTTCATTATCTGTCTGCAAGTAAGAAGGTTGTGCCAAGATTGCTCTGCTAGAACTATTAAACTAGAGTTTATTTTTGTCCGTTCTTGCAATGTAGGAACGCTTACAGGTATCTGTTCCAAATTCTCTACGCTTACTCTTGGACGTGTTCCACCACTCCCTGCTGGCATTTGATGGAGAAATAAAGCTGATTTGAGATAACACCACCAAAAATAAGGTAGGTTATCTTTGGGTATGATCTCTACAAACTCTGAATTAATAGGATAGAATAAGGGACTATCTTTTTCGATCCAAGTTGCTTTTGGTGTTACTAAAACATTGCCAAGATAGGCTCTCATAGTGCCAAAAATTAGAGATTGTTCACCGACAACACTATATCGTCCTTTTGCCAAATAATTATCTTCTAGGACAAAGGTTAATAGTTCTCCTTTTGGAATGTTTTTATATTCTATCGGTGCAAAATGACACAAACTAATATCGCATTTATGATTGATAATTTTTTGAATATCAACAAAATCTGATAGAGTATAACCTAATTCATTCTTTTTGTAATGATAGGGATTCCAGATACCTGCTTCTATCTTACAGGTATCTACTATTGTCAAAAAAGTATGCCCGTTTTTTTTCATTGTTTTTATACTTAAATACCGAGAACTTTGGCGACTTCCTTGTTTTCTAGCAATGTTTTTAGATCGTTGCTTTCTGTCTTTTTTTGCTGATTGTTCAGGGGGATGCCAATTGAAGAAATATTAGAAAAAATCGTCTTTTTATTTATTGTATTTTTACCTTTTTTGTCCAAGACAATAATATCGGCACGAGTCGTGGTATTTGAAGTTGATTGAAAAACGCCTTCAGGTAATATTATAACGGCAGTTAATAACCAACTTTTCTCGACACTTTGACGTAACTTTTCGTACTCTTTATTTGAGATAATTGAATGAGGCAAAAGACAAACTAAACGTCCGTCAGGCTTTAATAACTCTAGAGCTAAATCAATAAATAGAGCATCGCTATTTCTATAGCCTAAATTGAATAAGTCGCTTTGAGATTCTAACAAGTCTATTGGCAGTGAAAACGGTGGATTTGCTACAATGTAATCTACTTGACCAAATAGTGTTTGAATTTCTTGATCGGGACGATAAATATTCGACGTAAATAGAGAAATATTGTGACTTTGGTTAGTATTTATTCTTAAAACTAATTCCGTTAAACAGACCAACATCTCATCTACATCATTGGCAATGAGATGACAAGGTTTATATTGCCAACGTTCTCCCGCTTCTTTTAGAAAAGTTCCACTGCCACAAGTAGGATCCATTATTAAAGCATCCGATTTAATAGGAAGCATACTGACCATTTGTTCTGCTATTGCGTGTGGGGTAAAAAACTTTCCCGTAATGTCTCTGAATCTTTTAGCTAAAAAGTATTGATAAAAAATAGGTAGGTTTTTTCCATTGACATCGTTTTTTATCTGACAATAAATTATTTCTTGAAGAGTCTTGTCTTGAAATACAATTTCTGATAAGCATCGCCCTTTCATAATAATCTTATCGAGCTTTTTAGTAGTTTCAATGGCAAAAACATCAATGTAAGAATAGGCAATTACATTGAATACATCTTCCCCTTCATAGCCAAACTGTCTAAAAGCTAACTCTATATCTTTCAGAGCTTTAGTTTCTAACATTCTTTTACCTCGCACTTTTTGATCAAGATTTAGATTATACATTTTGTTAATCTCCTAAAAACCTTCTGGCTTTAAGACAGGACGATAACGTAATTTGATAATAACAGAACCACTAAACCTAAAACTTGATTGAAAAGCAATAAAATTGAGTTGCTGAGTCATTATTCCATTATTACAAATCTGGTTCATTATTATTTCATAATTCATTTTAAATTCAGAACCATTTTTATCAATTAGAAATATAAAATCAGCACATCTTCTATTAGGATTGTCTCTAGATGGATCATCTTCATAACAAAAATCTTCGGTTTTATAGATAACCGAACCATTATTACACTTAATAGCGAAAAAAACGCTAGTAATTCCTGATTCTAAAACTTGACAATTATATTTTCCTTGCTGAGTTTCGATAAAACCAATTGCTTCAAACCAAGTGTTATTGATTAATCTTTGCGGCCAGTCCTCTGGACATGAATTAGCAAAAGCAGCATAGTTTTCTAAACTTATTATTATGCTTATAGCTTTTGTTAACCATTTTAACATTTCAAATTTTCCTTTGCATAAGGATTAATTATAGTAGTTTTATTGTAGGTTAACTTTATGTTAACCTACAATATTTTTGTACTAACTAACTACCGCCAATCCTTGCCACATCGCGGGCGTTGGCTTCAAAGGCCGCATCGAGGGCAGAATCGCCAGTTAAACCAGAATCTAACGCCTCTTTAATACACTGCAACATCCGCTTATAATCCTTGGGCATTACTTTAACAAACTTGGGCAACATTTCTGACCAATTTGCTAAAACTAGCGCCGCTTTTTGACTATGGGTGTAATCAGCATGGCGTTGAATTAATTCGCGTAAATCGTTGATTTCTTCCCCTTCTAAGGTCTCTAAAGCTACCATTTGGGTATTGCAACGAGTGGCGAAATCCCCTGACTCATCGAGGACGTAGGCGACACCACCACTCATTCCCGCCGCGAAATTGCGACCGGTGGGCCCTAAAACAACGACTTTACCCCCCGTCATATACTCACAGGCGTGGTCGCCAACGGACTCAACCACGGTATTAACTCCAGAATTGCGGACACAGAAACGTTCCCCAGCAACCCCAGAAATATACACCTCACCACTGGTTGCACCGTATAAAGCCACATTACCGATGATAATATTCTCCTCGGCCACAAAAGTGGAACCTTTGGGCGGATAAACGATGATTTTGCCACCGCTTAAACCCTTACCCACATAATCATTGGCATCCCCTTCTAACTCCAGTGTCACTCCTTTGGGAACAAAAGCACCGAAACTCTGCCCCGCGCTGCCCTGAAAATGGAGATGTACGGTATCTTCGGGTAAACCCTCCCAGTGACGTTTAGTGATTTCGTTGCCTAAAATCGTCCCCACCACGCGGTTAATATTTTTAATCGGTAGTGTCGCCTTGACTTTTTCGCCTTTTTCAATGGCATCTTTGCATAAATCCACTAAAACGGTTATATCCAAGGACTTATCTAAACCGTGGTCCTGGGGAATCTGGCAATAACGCCCTACCTCTGCATCTACCTCCGGTTGATAGAGAATCGGAGTTAGGTCAATTCCTTTCGCTTTCCAATGTTCTACAGCCTGTTTTGGCTCTAATACATCAGTTCGCCCCACCATTTCATTTAAGGTGCGGAATCCCAATTCGGCCATAATTTCCCGCACTTCCTGGGCGATAAATTTCATGAAATTCACCGTATATTCGGGATCTCCGATGAAATTCTTCCGTAATAACGGATCCTGGGTCGCTACCCCCGCCGGACAGGTATTAAGATGACAAACCCGCATCATAATACAGCCTAACGTTACCAGTGGCGCGGTCGAAAAACCGAATTCTTCGGCCCCCAATAGCGTCGCTACCACCACATCGCGGCCGGTTTTCATCTGGCCATCGGTTTCCACCGCAATGCGACTGCGAAGATTATTTAACACCAATGTTTGATGGGTTTCTGCTAGTCCCAACTCCCAGGGTAAACCCGCGTGTTTAATCGAGGTTTGGGGTGAGGCTCCGGTCCCACCATCGAAACCAGAGATTAAAACCACGTCAGCGTGAGCTTTAGCGACTCCGGCGGCGATTGTACCAACTCCCACCTCAGAAACCAGTTTTACGCTCACTCTGGCCGCGCGATTGGCATTTTTTAGGTCATGAATCAACTCCGCTAGGTCTTCAATGGAGTAGATATCATGGTGGGGTGGGGGAGAGATTAAACCAACTCCGGGGGTGGAGTGACGGACTTTGGCAATCCAAGGATAGACTTTTTTACCCGGTAATTGACCGCCTTCGCCCGGTTTTGCCCCCTGGGCCATTTTTATCTGCAATTCTCGCGCTTGGGAGAGGTAAAGACTGGTGACACCAAAACGGCCGGAAGCTACCTGTTTAATGGCACTATTTTTCGAGTCTCCCTGTTCATTTGTCCAAGTGTAGCGCTCGGAATCTTCGCCCCCTTCCCCGGTGTTCGACTTGCCACCGATACGATTCATGGCAATAGCGAGGGATTCGTGGGCCTCTTTGGAAATGGACCCGTAACTCATGGCCCCGGTTTTAAAGCGTTTCATAATCGCTTCAATCGGTTCCACTTCTTCGATGGGGATACTTTCCCGGTTTTTAAAGGTTAATAGTCCCCGCAGAGTGAAGAATTTTTGATTCTGTTGGTTGACCAGTTGGGAATACTGCTTAAAGAGGTCGTATTTGCCCAATTTTACCGCTTGTTGCAGGGTATGAATGGTTTCTGGGCTAAAAAGATGGGCTTCCCCGTCCTTACGCCATTGATATTCACCGCCAATATCGAGGGTATGCACATTAACATCCCGGTCGGGGAAAGCGTGGCCATGTCTGAGTAGGGATTCTTTGGCAATAATTGCTAAATCGGCCCCTTCAATGCGGGAAGCTGTCCAAGTAAAATAGCGATCGACTACCGATCGATTTAAGCCAATAGCCTCGAATATTTGCGCCCCACGGTAGCTTTGCAGGGTAGAAATGCCAATTTTAGAGGCCACTTTAATTACGCCCTTGGTGGCGGCTTTTATGTAGTTTTTACAGGCACTCTGGTGGTCAACTCCTACCAATAATCCTTCCTCGATCATACTGCCGAGGGTGGCAAAGGCTAGATAGGGATTAATCGCACCGCAACCATAACCGAGGAGAAGGGCGTAGTGATGCACTTCCCGGGGTTCGCCGGATTCCAGGACAAGGCCGACTCTGGTACGGGTTCCCTGCCGGATGAGGTGGTGGTGTAAACCGGCAACTGCCAGCAGTGAGGGAATCGGAGCGTGATTTTTATCGATACCTCGATCGCTTAAAATAATAATGCTCGCGCCCGCTAAAATTGCCTCGTCCACCTCTTGACAAATTGCCTCAATTGTGCTACGCATCCCCTCGACTCCCGAAGTGGGATCGAAGAGAATGGGAATAGTCACGGTTTTAAATTCGCTATTGCCCTGTAAACGCGCTAATTGGGCGTTAGTGAGGATGGGAGAGTTAAGTTTAATCAGGTGACAGCTTTCCGGCTGCGGATCCAGGAGATTTCTCTCCGCGCCGATAGTGGTGATGGGAGAGGTGATAATTTCTTCGCGAATCGAGTCAATCGGGGGGTTAGTGACTTGGGCGAATAACTGCTGAAAGTAATCATAAAGCAGTTTTGGGCGATCGGACAAGACGGCTAGGGGTGTATCGGAACCCATGGAACCCACTGCTTCCACTCCATCCCGGCCCATGGGGGCTAATAAAAGACGTAATTCTTCAAAAGTGTAACCGAAAGCGGTTTGCTGTTGGATTAGGGAAACAGAAGTTTCCGGTGGCGCAGTTTCCACAGCCGGTAAATCATCTAAATTGACTAAATTTTCGTTTAACCACTGGCGATAGGGATGAGCTTTGGCAATAGCTTCTTTTATCTCCTCATCGGCCACGATACGACCTTCTTTCATATCCACAAGGAACATCCGGCCGGGTTGCAGACGACCTTTAAAAGCGACGCGTTCCGGTTCAATGGGTAAAACTCCCGCTTCCGATGCCATAATTACTAGGTCATCTTTGGTGACGTAGTAACGGGAAGGACGTAAACCATTGCGGTCTAACACTGCTCCCATCATCGTACCATCGGTAAAAGCGATCGAGGCCGGACCATCCCAGGGTTCCATCAAACAGGAATGGTATTCATAAAAGGCTTTTTTCTCATCACTCATCGATTCGTGGGCCGCCCAGGGTTCAGGAATCATCATCATGACAGCGTGAGGGAGAGAACGCCCCGATAAAACCATTAATTCTAGGGCATTATCAAAAATTAAGGAGTCACTACCCTCGATATTAATAACCGGCTGGATTTTTTTGATGTCTTCCCCGAATAAGGGTGAGGCAAACATCGACTGACGGGCGTGCATCCAGTTAATATTACCTCGCAGGGTATTAATTTCGCCATTGTGGGCAATATAACGGTAAGGGTGGGCGCGTTCCCAACTGGGGAAGGTATTGGTACTAAAACGGGAATGGACTAATCCTAAAGCACTTTGAAAGTCGGGGTCGTGTAAATCGGGAAAATAGTCACCCACCTGTACTGGCATTAATTGCCCTTTATAGACAATGGTACGACTAGAAATACTGCAAGGATACCAGTAACGATTAAAAGATTGACGACTGAGGTGGGAACGTTTGCGAATAACGTATAATTTGCGTTCAAAGGCCAGATCATCGCTTAAATTGGCATCGCGTTCGATGAAAACCTGTTCGATAAAGGGTTCGGTAGATTTGGCCGAATTGCCTAAACTGGAGTTATCCGTGGGAACATCACGCCAACCGAGAACTTTTAACCCCTCTTCGGCGGCGATTTTCTCGAATTCCTGGCGACTTTTCCCGCGAATTTCGGCATCAGGGGCCGTGTAGAGCATTCCTACCCCGTATTGTCCCGCTGCCGGTAAGGTAAAACCTAGATTACTGGTCACTTTCCGGAAAAATAGGTCGGGGATTTGGCATAAAATACCCGCCCCATCTCCGGTATTTTTTTCCGCACCGCACGCGCCACGGTGATCGAGGTTTAGTAAAATTGTTAAGGCTTGTTCAACAATATCGTGGGACTTTTTACCCGTTTTATGAACGATAAAACCGACACCACAAGCATCATGTTCAAATCGGGGATCGTATAGTCCTTGTTTCCGTGGAGTTTGATTGTTATTCATCTTGTCTAATAGCCTAGCAGTCTGGAAGGGAATGGCCTAGAGGGTGAGCCAGAGTAGCGATTCTAGGTATATCAATTTTGTATCCAGACTGGACCTTCGGTCTTATATCTTAAGGAAATGTTTCGATGTGACAAGGGTTCCTTTACACCGAATCCAACTTCCGACCATTCTAGAACCTAAAAATGGGTCACGGCGATTTTTCTTGGCGATTAAATATATCGAACTTGGTTTCGCATTTCGTCCGCAGTCACTCGATCAAGAATAACCAGTAAACGGGTTGCGATCTCTCGCGGAGGGCGACGGACGGCAAAAATCACCCCGTAATGGGTTCGATCGGCATCGAAGTAATCGCGAACCAGTTCTTCAAAATCGGTTCGGTTGTGAGTGACTAAGGTTCTCCCCTGACTCACCGCGTGAGCGAGTTGTGCTTTATCTGTGGCGTTAAGTTGTCCCGCATCCCTCGCAGTAATCGCGTCAAACCCGCTCGCTCTCAACAACTCGGCGATTAAAACGTTAACATCTTCATCTAGATAGAGACGGATAAAGAGATTATTCACGAATTTTTTAGCAGCGGATCGATTAAGTCGTCGGGAACGCGGTTATGCTCGATATAAGCGTTAATTTCCTCTAGATGGTCGCTGTAATAGGTCAACGCACTGAAAATCTGACTTAACGTCAGATGGGGCATTCCTAGGGGTATTTCTTCGGGAGCGACCCCCAGACGCCAAGTTTCGACGATGGCGCGGACGGGTGTACGCGTTCCTTTGATAATTGGTTCCCCGTGTAAAATCTCGTCGTCTCGAACGATATAGAGATATTCGGTCGCTTGAACCATCGCGGTTTTCTGGAGTGGATATCGTTTAGTTTATCGTATCGATCGAACCCCCGACTATTCCCCATAAATATCGGTTCGGTTACTTCAGCCACCCGATCTCACTTGCGGCGATTGTTTCGCTCTTTCTCGCCATTTTTTTGAATTTTCTGTGATTACCTCGCACATCGATCGGGCTTTTTCCGCCGCATCCCGTGCCATTTCCAGAATTTCCTCTAGTTCCCGTTCATTTAGTCCTGTTTCTTTTCCTTCCATCACCTTAAACCCTCCAAGCGATTTTTAACCTTATCAAAAATGTCGGGGTGAAGACCGAGCGGAGCAGTTTGATTGGGAAATTTCGATAATTACAAGAGGTCGTGACGTATTTTCCCGAGTACCCGCTTCAAAATCGCCAGATCCTCCCTACAAATCCGATAAATTTCCTCTGGATCGATGTCAAAATAATCGTGGGCGAGAATATTTCTGATTCCCTTAATCTCCGACCAAGGAATTTCCGGATAGCGATTCGCTAAACTCTCTGCCATTAGCCGATCGAGTCTTCTAATATTTTCACTAATCGCAATCAACATCATACTAATGCCATCCAATCGATCGAGTCCATCATCATCGGCGATGAAATCATCGGCTTTTTGAATCCGGGTAAATCGCCGCTCGATCCGGCGGATCGCCTCTTCAAGCTCTAGTAATAACTCGAATAGAAGCGATCGATCACACATAAATGGCCTCTCGATCGATCCGTGCCTTGAGGTAAGGATTCAGAGAATCCCGATAGCGGATCACGTCCACTTCCCGTCCGAATAGGTTCTCTAGTTCGGCTTTCAGTCTGACTCTTTTAAGCAGATCGGGGGGCATACATACCACTATATCTATATCGCTCGTCGGTCGGGTTTCCTCTCTGGCTACCGAGCCGAAAATGCCGATTCGATTGATCGCGTATCGTTCCGCTAGTTCGGGTTTCAGGGTTCGTAAACGTTCCAATATGTCGTTGGCAGTGATTTTATCTACCATCTGATTTATTCCCTTTGGTTAATTGTGCGATCGATCTCCCGATCCTGATCAAAGACTAAAACGGGCTGCCACAATCGCACAACCCGTTCCCAATCAATTTAATTTTTAGTCCGTCAAAATTACTTTTCTAGTTTCCGGCCTTTGCACAATAAACCCACCCCGGCAACGGAGAGTAAACCGAGAACCGTCGCTGGTTCGGGAACGGTGGTCAGGGAATAATTGGCGAGGACGAAGAGTTCAACAGTAGAACCGTAACTACCGTCGGAAGCGAACCCCGTAACCACGTTCCCCGCAATGTCGTTAGAGGTGCCAAAGCCGAATAGATCATTACAATTCGTGGTGTTACAAGCGATAAAATCTAGTCCCGATCCGTCTAAGGATAGCACCGCCTGACCCGTTAGACTACCACCAGAAAGGTTAAAAGCGTCAAAAGAACCTATGAACGGGAGGGCAGGAGCGGGAGAGCCGTTAAAGGTGGTATTACTGATAGAACTGACGAATACCCTGTTGTTATCTGGTTGCAGGGTTCCGTCCACCGTCGCAGTGATGGTTCCTAAGCTGGAGGTGTAGGAAAAGTTAAAAGTGGCGGCACTGGCAACCGGTGCGAGGGTGGCGGTGGCTACTGTGGCGAGGGCGACGGTTAGGGGTTTGTTGAAGTATTTTTTCAGGGACATATTCTGACTTGAATTTGTTTAAAATCTAGCCAAATCTTACCCCCCCCCCCCCCGATTTTGTCAAGGTTGTTTCTATTTATATTTATTATGCTTTATCTAGCTATTGATTACTCGATTGGGGATTGAGGGGGATCTGCCAAGAGAGCGGCGAAGTGGTGCGCTTTTCTGGGGTGCGGGGGGCGATCGGTAAAATTGACATACACTATAATTATCAGAGCGATCGATGTTTATCTAAGTTAAAAACAACAATAAAACTAGCGATCGATGGGCGTGATCAGTAAAGTTAAATTACGAGAGTTTTGGGAAGGCCACTCGGACGCAGAAGAAGCTCTTAGCGATTGGTATAACTTCGCTAGTAAGGCTAACTGGAAAAATTTAGTAGAGGTTCAAGGTCGCTTGCAGTATCAACCGAAACCGATTAATAACTCCCAAGAATACGAGCGATTTTTAAGCATAATTGAAGGGATGATGTCACGGGAGTTAAGCAATGACGAAGGACTATTATTCGATTTATTGGTGTTATTAGTGGAAGAATACGAGCGGAAACATTATCCGATCGCCCGAACAAATCCTACCGCTACGTTAGAATCTTTACTTGATGAATTCGATATCGATAGGGAGTGTCTTGTCGATATTTTCGGCGATCGGGATAGAGTAGAATCGGTGATAGGGGGGAAACAGGCGATCGCTCCTTCTCAAGCCGAGTCTCTAGCCGAATTTTTTAATCATTTAAGTGCGAAACTGGCGTTAAGCGCCCGTGATTTTCTCTTGTAGCCTCGCTTTTCCTTCGGGGACTGGGGGGGAAGACCATATAACAAATCCTTACTTTCTTCATAACTTTAGATTAATTAAGATAATGTTACAAAACTTTATGAAAAAGGCGTAGTATGATAATTTACGCCAGTAAAGCGAACACAATAAGGAGCAACACCCATAATGCAGTCGGCCGAGATGTTGCTGACAGTCCCCAAAGAGTATTTAAAAGCACCGGGGGGCTTCAACCCAAACGTTACCATGTTTTTCAGTGCCTTGAGCCTAATAACCCTATCTACCTGTGGCTATTGGCTATGGTCCTGGCCGGACTGGATTTGTTTTAGTGCTAATGTCCTCGCTTTACATTTATCGGGGACAGTTATCCACGATGCTTCTCATAATTCTGCCCATAGCAATCGGCTATTTAATGCTATTTTAGGTCATGGTAGTGCTTTAATGCTCGGTTTTGCCTTTCCGGTCTTCACTAGAGTCCATTTACAGCACCACGCGCACGTTAACGATCCCGAAAATGATCCGGATCATTTTGTCTCCACTGGTGGACCGTTGTGGATGATTGCGGCCAGATTTTTTTATCACGAAATCTTCTTTTTTAAGCGGCAACTCTGGCGAAAATACGAACTACTGGAATGGTTCCTCAGTCGTCTTTTTGTGGCTACCATAGTCATCGTCGCCTGTCAATACGGTTTTATCAGCTATGTGATGAATTTTTGGTTTGTTCCCGCTTTAGTGGTGGGAATTGCCCTCGGTTTATTTTTCGATTATCTCCCCCATCGTCCTTTCCAAGAGCGTAATCGTTGGAAAAATGCCCGAGTTTACCCCAGTCCCCTGTTAAATCTGCTGATTTTAGGGCAGAATTATCATCTCGTGCATCATCTTTGGCCGTCGATTCCCTGGTACAAATACCAACCGGCATACTATGCCACTAAACCGCTTTTAGACGCAAAAGACTGTGAACAGTCTTTGGGTTTACTGCAAGGTAAGAATTTCTGGAGTTTTCTCTACGATGTCTTCCTAGGTATTCGCTTTCACTCCCATTCTTCTAAAACTTCTTGATCTTATTTATCGTAATGATGAGGTACAAAGTTTTCATTTTAGGGAGTCGGTGGTCGATTTTGTGAGAAACTCTCTATCTGTACTGGTTTTGTTGTCAACCTGATTTTTTGAAGGAGGATTTTATGAGTCAACATTGGGGAAAAGCCTTAATTTTAACAACAACTCTCTTGACAATTAACATCAATTATGCTAGGTCTTTAACCTTTGGTGAGGCCGTGGGTATTGGAGCGGGGGCCTTGTTAATCAACCGAGCGGTACAGGATAATAGACAACGTTATCGATTTGTGCCACCAGAGCAAGAATTTCAGCGCGGACTAGAGGACGGTTTTAACTTTGCCCGCTATGATAATCCGCGCAATTCCAGAGACTACGATGACGGTTTTATCGAGGGAAGAAGACGGCGGGAGTCGGGTTGGTCCAGTCCCAACCGGAGAAGTTAATTATTTTTTTGGTCTGCGTCCCACTTCGGCGGTTTCTTGAATGGAAAATATCCTCAATTTGCCGTCGATGGGAGCGACTTTAGCCACCGCTTCCGATGCCACTATATAGTTATCACCCTCAGTATTGGTAATATTGACTACCCGCTCGCGAGTGATAATCGCCATCTCGTTATTAGCAAGAATATCCACGTCCCAATTCTCAGAAAGAACCTCTATACTTTTAATATTTTTGTAGGATTCCTCTAAAAATATTTTATGTTCCGTGATGCCATCTAACTCAAAAATTTCGGTACTAGCATCGGTTTTAATGGTCAATTGCGAGGAAATAAACGGGGCATAGTGTTTGAGGATTAGGGGGATATTTTTATCTTTAATGGCGGTTTCAATGTCTTGAATCATTGCTTTAATTTCCGCTTCACTGATTTTTTGTCCCCAATCGCGATTACCCGATTGTTTCACCGGCACTATCGAGGGATTAGCATGGACAAAAGGGGGGGAGATACCGGGGAGAAGGGATAAACCGAGCAATAGAACAATTAATTGGGGAGAACGCATAATTTAATAAACTTGGTAAATTCAACCCGAATCATAGCATTTTCTCGTTACCGAATAAATCCTCAAGGTGAAAGGGCTGCATCTCATAAGTAGTCGTGCAAAATAAATTTCCTAGTGAAGATGGGCAAAAGGCAGGAGGCAAGAGGTGGTTAGATATGTGTAATTAATTTTGCGGCTCTTCTAGGTTCTGTGTGATAAGTTTAACTTACAATATGATTGATCAGTCTTTGTGTCCTTTGTGTCTTTGTGTTTCGTTCCACCCCCTCGCTCTTGAGAATGTATCTTAGAATACATTTTGCCCACCAAACCTAAGAGAGCCATTTTGCTTAGGTACTTATAAATAGACTCCTCTTCCACGACCTTTATAGACTTTTTTATAACTAATCTTTTTCTCAATTTAGTATTCAAGATATCCAGTTAAACGATAACTTTTCAAGATTTATTGTATCTTCTTTTCTAAGACTTTCTCATCCTTACCTGGTCTTTTTTGGGCTCTTCGGTTTGTCTTATGCAAGGGACGGGATGATAGGAGATGAAACCCTTATAGGCTCTTCCGGTTTCTGTGTGGAAACGAAGCCTATACTGATAGTTTCTTCGGCAAAATAGTCGTAAAAGTCTTTCTCCGTCAACATTTCACGATTCCATAAGCAAAAATTATCACACAAAGTCGAGAAGAGCCGGGACGGGATGATAGGAGATGAAACCCTTATAGAGAAAGACATTGCTGCGATATTTGTCAATTGTTTTCGATCTAGAGCGAGCTAATCAATTAAGTCTCTTGTCAGATAAGGATTTAGTCGATTTATGCCACCCGATCGAACTATACCAAGTAACGAAGAACCGTGATCAGTGAACTGAAAACTCACATCTGATAACTGACTCCGGACTGCCGATTACTGATTTGACATTTGGGCGGTGATTACGGTGAGATCGATCGCCCTTTCCCCCCTTCTGATTCTTAGGGGTAAAGATTGACCGATCCAGGCTTTTTCCACCATTTCCTGTAACTCAGCGCCATCGCTAACCGGTTGATTATTAGCTTTAACAATCACATCCGCGCGACGGATCCCGGCTTTTTCGGCATAAAACTGGTCTTCGCTTAACCCGGTCTATCGATTGTGTAAAACCGTGTGGGTAGCAGGAATAGGATAGCCCGCTTCACCGAAGGATTCATAGATAACCTTATTAGTGTCAAAATAGACCTGCCAATAGTTATCGTTACTGCAATAGGGACGTACTGCTAAGAGAAGTCCGGAGGGATTAAATTCTAAAATTTCCACATCGGGAGCGGGATCAGTCAAAACATTGGGGATACGGCTAATTTTATCCTTTAACAGAGCGATCGCTTCTGGGACATTTACCCCGTGACTTAATTGAGCGGTCAACTCCACACGACGATAGGGATTAGCGGAAAAATTTTGAATATTCCCAGAAAAAATGCTGTTATTGCCGACTACAGTTTTAATGTTGTCAGGAGTGTTAATAGTAGTGGCAAATAAACCCAATTCGTCCACCGTGCCAGTTATACCTCCCGCAGAGACAAAATCGCCCACCTTGAAGGGACGGAACATAACTAAAAAAGCCCCGGCGGCAAAATTGGCCAACAGCCCCCCCCAGGCAGCCCCGATCGCAATACCAGTAGCGGCTAAAAGTGCGGCAAAAGAAGTGGTTTCAACGCCAAAAAAGCCCAAAATCGCCACGATCAGGACAACTTGCAGGGCAATGAGGATGAAAGAAATGATATATCTAATGATGGTAGGATCGACGTTGCCCTTCGCCAAACTGGTTTTGAGCAGATTAACCGCTAGATTAATCAACCATTTACCGATAAACCAGAGTACGATCGCCCCGATTAATTTCGCCCCGAAGCTAATCGCTAAATCCCTGATAAAGTACATTTGATTGCTAACTTGAGCCGGATCCATAGTTATTATCCTCGCAAAGAAATAAAGCTAATTTACACACAGATTATAGGGGCGAGAGGAAAAACCGAGAACTCTCTCAAGGAAAAAAACCGATTTGGTGATGGGGAGTATTTTCAGTGAACAGTAAACAGTGAACTGAAAACTTACATCTGATAACTGATAACTGATAACTGATTACTGATTACTGATTACTGATTTGACATTTGGGCGGTGATTACGGTGAGATCGATCGCCCTTTCCCCCCTTCTGATTCTTAGGGGTAAAGATTGACCGATCCCGGCTTTTTCCACCATTTCCTGTAACTCAGCGCCATCGCTAACCGGTTGATTATTAGCTTTAACAATCACATCCGCGCGACGGATCCCGGCTTTTTCGGCGGGGGTATTGGGTAGGACTTTCACCACCAAAATTCCCGACACTTCCGGGACGATCATGGCAGAATTGGGGTTTTGATTATTAGCCCGGGCTAAATCGGGAGTTAGATTAACCATCTGCACACCGATATAGGGATGGGCCACCTTTTGACCTGATTCTAGGGTTGCTTGTAACTGTTTGGCCCGGTCGATGGGAATGGCAAAACCGATCCCCATGGCATCAGCACGAATCGCCGTATTGATGCCGATGACTTCCCCTTGGGCGTTGAGTAAAGGACCGCCGGAATTGCCGGGGTTAATAGCGGCATCGGTTTGGATAAAATCAATGCGTTTATCGGGAATACCCGCCTTAGCCGCCGAGCGCCCGATCGTGCTAATAATTCCTAAAGTTACCGTATTATCTAGACCGACGGGATTGCCTACTGCGATCGCCCAGTCCCCCACTTGTATGGATGCGGAATTGCCCAGGACGGCCACAGGTAATTTTTCCCCTTGGGGATTAATTTTCACCACGGCTAAATCAGTGATCTCATCAGTACCGCGTACTTCTCCCTTGAAGCTACGACCATCTTTTAAAGTTACCGTTACCTTATCGGCATTATCGACCACATGGGCATTAGTTAAGATTAAACCACTGCCATCGATAATAAAACCCGATCCCTGGCCCGCCACTCGCTGCTGGGTGGGAAGACGAAACTGTTCTCCAAAAAACTCCTGAAAAAAAGGATCATCAAAAAAGGGGCTATTGGGACGAGTAATGATCGCTTCGGTGTCAATTCGCACCACTGCCGCACCTGTGCGGGCCACTGCCTTAGCGACAAAACTTTCCGCCGTCATCTCCGGGGGAATTCTGGCCAGATCGGCGGCAGCAGTGGGCAGATTTTGAGCATTTACCGCCGCTAAACTGCTAAAACCGAGCATAACTCCCAGAAAAGTTGCCAAAGCGTGGGTAATAGTTCGCCGTAACCCTGTAGGAAGTTTCATACTTTCTTTGATCTCTGAATTCTGATGTTTTAACTGTTTCTGTCTATCGGTTGACAGACCGACTATTAAAAATCTAACAAATCGATCGCTCCGTTTAAATCCAGAAATAACCGACGATTGACACCAAATCCGTCTGCTGGCGGATTTGGTGATGGTTTGCCGTTTACTAATCTCTGATCACTAGGGGCGATTGCAGGGTAATATTTAAATCTCGATCGGGGTTAACAGAGTATAACTGCGCGGAACTACCACCGACAATTCCCGCCGTCGGTAAACCCCATCCTGCAAGGGTTCCCACGGCTGCCCCCGCTAAGACATCGAGAACTTCGATCTTGCGATCGCCCGTAAGGGCAGCGATCGCTGTGGCTGCCCCCGCACCGGCGACGGTTCCCGCTAAGATATCTTGAGTTTTTGCCCCTTTACGCACGGTTTCAGTGGTAGTAATTAATCGCGAAGTGGCATTGAGGGGAATAGTGCGATTACCCCCATCGAGGCGAATTTCCTCGGCAATAAACCGCACACCTTGGCCCATCGCTTGTAAAGTACCCTTGACTTCACTTCCCGCTGCAATCACCACACTCCCATTCCGGTTACGAATATCTCTGGCTACGGTTAAAGTCAGAGGAATAACATCACTTTTAGAAACTAAAATTTTATCGGCTTTCTCGTAATTCAAAGGGATAACTGTTCCCGCCGGAATCGAGATTTGTTGAGCGATGAGACTTTGCCGATTAATATTACTTTGAGCGAGGACGGGAAAAGTGCCGGACGTGGAACCCATGAGCAGGGTAATCAGTAAGGCTGTACTGGCTCTGGTAACAGGATTGATAGACATAGCGGTTATCCTCTCAAAAAACAACAGTGAACTTTCTCTGTTTCTAGATTATTTTTTTCTGTCTGTCATGTCAGTCCCCTCCACAGGGAATTTTTTCCCTTTCTATAGGGAAAAAAGTAGAATGGCAGAATTTCTGCATTTTGTCCATCGACCGCAAAAGAGAGTCGAAAAGCCTAGAATGGTAAAAAACCTCGGATTGCCATCGTCTATGGAACTCGCTGCCGGAAAAATCCTTAGTCATCGCTACCAAATTATCCGTCAATTGGGAAAAGGGGGATTCGGACAGACTTTTTTGGCCTGCGATCGCCAGTTACCCAATCAAAATCGCTGTGTGATCAAACAATTTCAACCCCAGTGCCGGAATGCCGAAACTGTAGCCATCGCTAGACGACTCTTTGAAACCGAGGCGAAAATCCTGCAAGAATTGGGCAATCATCGCCATATTCCCCGTTTATTTGCTTATTTTGAGGAAAATGGGCAATTTTTCCTCGTGCAAGAATACATTGAAGGGGAAGATTTAGCCACAGAAATTACTGCCGGTGTCTATAGGCAAAATGAAGAGAAAGTAGTGGCTTTATTAACAGAAATTCTCTCAATTCTCGAATTTGTCCATCAGAAACAGGTGATCCATCGCGATGTTAATCCCTTCAATCTTATTCGTCGCAGCCAAGATGATCAATTGGTTTTAATTGATTTTGGTGCTGTCAAACAAATTAGCACTCAAGTAGTTAAAGAAGGTAAAACCGTTTCTACAGTCGCTATCGGTACCCCCGGTTATTTCCCCAGTGAACAGGCCCAAGGTTATCCCCGTTTTAGTAGCGATATCTATGCCACTGGTATGATTGGATTACAAGCTTTAACCGGTAAAGCTCCCCAAGATATTCCCTTGGATGCTCCCACGGGGGAAATTCTCTGGCAACATTTGGCCATGACTAGCGCCGAGTTTAGTGATGTTATCGATCGCATGATCCGCTATGATTTTCGTCAGCGTTATACCAGCGCCAGTGAAGCATTAATCGCTCTGAGAAAATTAGGAAAAATTCATCATCTCGATCCGAAAATTACCCAGGCAGTGAAATCTCAAAGTCAAGTTGCTCGTCAAGGGAAATCTTTGCTAACAAAAATCTTGTTTGTATCGGGGACAATTGGTTTAATAGCTGGTGCTTATCTGGGGTTTGACTATTGGCAAAATTCTCGTAATTCTCTTGGTTACTATCAACAAGGTCAGACTTTTTATCAACTCAAACGTTATACTGATGCCCTTAATTCCTATGGTCAAGCCTTAAAAATTAATCCCGATTATCTTGAGGCATTGCAAGGAAAAGCCGATGCTTTATTGGCTTTAAAAAGATACTCGGAAGCTTTAAATACCTACGAAAAAGCTATTCAAATTAACCCAGATTCCGCTTGGCAAGCTTGGCTCGGTCGCGGGGAAGCTTTAGATAAATTAGATAAAAATCAGGAGGCTTTAGAAAGTTTTGAGCGGGTCTTATCTCTTAATCCTGCCGCTAGTCAAGCTTGGCAAGGTAAAGCCGATATTTATCTAGAACTGCAACAATATTCCGCCGCCCAAAAAGCTCTTGACAAATTGTTAACTTTTCAGCAAAATGATGCCAAAATCTGGTATAAAAAAGGCTGGTCATTACAAAATCTTGAGGATTATGAAGGGGCAGTTAAAGCCTACGATCAGGCTCTAGCGATCGAGTCAGATAATGCCTTAATTTGGTATCAAAAAGGTAATAGTTTGTATCAATTAAATAAAATTAATAATGCTTTAGAAAGTTATAGCAAAGCCGGACAATTTAATCCCCAATTTTCCCAAGCTCACTATAGTCAAGGGATTATTCTGCAAAAATTAGGCCGCAATTCAGAAGCTTTGGAGGCATTTACTCAAGCAACTAAAGCCAATTCTAATTATTATCAAGCTTGGTTAAATCAAGGCGCATTACTTCATCAACTGGAAAGATTTCAAGAAGCGATCGCATCCTACGAAAAAGCTCGCCGTATTTCTTCCCGAAAATCTGAAGTTTTTATCGGTATCGGTAACGCTTGCTATCGTTTAGGCGACTATTCCCAAGCCATAACCGCCTATCAACAGGCGATTCAAAGACAAAAAGATAACCCCGAAACCTGGAAAAGTTTAGGCAATAGTTGGTTTAAACTCGGTCAATACGAGCGAGCGATTCAAGCTTATCAAGAATCACTTCGTTATCGTTCCAATGACCAAGAAGTGCAAACACAAAAACAACTGGCAGAAACTCGCTGGCAAGAACTTCAGCAATCTCCCCAAAACCCAACCCCGAAAGTGGATAGCGAGGAACCAGTTCCCTAACTTCCGCTCTTTTTTCAGATAGTGATGCAATTCAGACTTGAATTGGCCAACCTATTGCTATAACATATAATCAATTTGCAAGAGTTCTAATTATTCACTACCAGCTAATCAGCGATCGCTATTTTAGTTCAGTATAAAAATTCTGCGCTATCCATAGCGTGGTAGGAAATGGGAGTTAGAAGACAAAACAGGATAGACTTTTCTCTAGTCCGATCGATTTTGGTGGCCATGAAGGATTTATTGGCGATTTTTAGCAAGGAATTAAGCTCTTGGTTTCGGCGCTGTTGGTTAGCGATACTCTTAACCGGCAGGGTTTTTTACTTCCTATTCACGCGCAAACCCGATTGGCGCGTCACCCAAGAACAAATGGTGGCAGCCGGGCCTGCTTCCCTGATTATTGCCATGATCACGGCTGCGGTGATCGGGATGATCTTTACTATCCAAGTGGCCCGGGAGTTCCAAGCTTTGGGTGCTGGCAGTATGGTGGGGGGAATTTTGGCCCTTGCTCTCGGTCGGGAACTCTGTCCGATTATGATGGCGATCGTGGTAGCCGGTCGGGTAGGATCGGCTTTTGCGGCGGAAATCGGCACCATGAAGGTGACAGAGCAGATCGACGCACTCTATATGCTCAAAACCGATCCCGTGGAATATCTGGTGCTGCCTCGTTTAATTGCCTGTTGTCTGATGGTTCCCGCTTTGAGTATTATGGCGTTGCTGATCGGTTTAGGTAGCGGTTTGCTGGTCGGCCAAAGTTTATACGGGATTGCTAATTCAGTTTTTCTCGACTCGGTTCGCGGTTTCCTGCGCGTGGGAGACGTGCTGAGTGGACCGGTTAAAGGGTTGGTTTTTGGGGCTTTAATCGCGATTATCGGCTGTAATTGGGGTTTAACGACCGATGGCGGTGCTAAAGGAGTTGGCCAAGCTACGACCGCAGCCGTAGTCACTATGCTCTTAGCGATTTTTGTATCTAATCTGCTGATGACTTGGATCTTGTTCCAAGGCTCTGGTAATAGTTCGGTTTTATTTGGACAGTAAAGTTAAAAACGCTCATTTTCTAGCCATTGTTCTAAATCCTCTACTGACTGAAAATCTAATAAAGCTTCTCCTAAGTTTTCTAAATTTTGGCTCTTCGGTTCGTGTTATGCAATGGACGGGAGTTATAAGGGATGGAACCCTTATAGAGAAAGGCATTTAGCAATTTTTGTCAATTGTTTTTTATCTAGAGCGAACTAATCAATTAAGTCTCTTGCCAGATAAGGATTTAGTCGATTTATGCCCCCCTATCGAACCATAACAAGTAACGAAGAGCCGTATTTTTTTCCGTTTGACGCACTTGATTGATATAACCAGAAAGCAATGATAACCCGCCGATCAAACCACCTTGTCCAGTTTTAGCCTCCGCTAAAAAGTCGCCGTGCATATCATTGGAATGTAAAATCGTAAACTTTTTGAGTTTTGTTGTAGTTTCAACCATGAGCCTCTCCAGTAGTTTGAGTTGATTAAATGAAAGAGATAGTTTGATTTGGGTACTGCGAACGGTTTAAAGCTTGGCTTTCTGAATACCGTCAGAAGCTTGGTCTGTGATTTCTTCTAGCCGATCCAGAAAAAGTTCAGCTTTTAGCAGTTTAGGCTCTTCGGTTTGTGCTATGCAATGGAGGGGGGTTATAAAGGATAAAACCCTTACACAGAAAGACATTGCTTCGATTTATGCCCCCTGATCGAATCATGCCAAGTAACGAAAAGCCTAAGCTTATAGTATAGCATAACTCGCGCCAATCAGGATGAGAGCATCTCAAAAGCTATTGACAATTGGCCAATTTTGTGATCCTCATGGGCATTTCAGGTGATACAAGTCAATCAAAATAGTTACGAAATCTTAACATTTGGTCGATTTTTGCTTAACAATTGAGATGGCCAATTCTCCTCAAATATGCCTAAATCGCCGACTGGGTAAGCAACTCAGACAAAGTTGATTTTGTCAAAAATTGTTAAGATGCGCCACCTTGTCCTGTACTTAGATTGTGTCTAGCTACTTACAATCGGAAACAATACTTAAACAAAATGGCAATGCTTCAACAGAGCGCTTTTCAATAGGAGATGATATTCTTTTTCGGGGATAGTATAGGACCCAAATCTAGCCAGATGGGGATTTTGCATTTGGGCATCAAATAGACAGAAATCCCGTTCTCTGAGGTGTTCAACTAACTTGACCATGGCTACCTTAGAACCATCGGGAATTTTATAAAACATCGATTCTCCGATAAAAACCCCGCGAATTGCTAAACCTAAAATCCCCCCCGCTAATTGATCCCCTTGCCAAGTCTCGAAACTGTAGGCCCAACCGGCTTGGTGTAATTGCTGATAGATTTGGATTAACTCCGGGGAAATCCAAGTCAGCGAGCGATCGGCACAACCGGCACAAACCCCAGCAAAATCGCGGTTAATAGCCACGGTAAAGCGATTTTGATTCAAAACTCGTTTTAGGGACTTGGGATAGCTAAAACGCCGATCTAGAGGAATAAGAGCGCGATTTTTACTAGAATACCAATCCAATCGCCCCCCCTCATCAGCCATGAGAAAGTAACCGCGTGCGTATCCTTGTATAATAGAGGCGGTATCCACAACTCCCCCCAAGAATTCAGTCTCGTAGCCTGATCATTCTCTAATTATGCCCGATCATCCCGCACCAATTCCGCCTATTACTTTACCACCGATCGAAAACCCCCAACAGGAACAAACTTGGCTGCGCACCGCTTTGCATCGTTGGTTAGATGCGGAATTTATTCCCGAAGCTATTAACGATACTATCGCTGAACGTGCTAGTCAAATTTTTCTGCGTCAGCGTTTGGAAGGGGAAAACGATCTCGGTAACTTGGTGATTGCGATCGTTACCGAGATGCAAGCTTTTGATTTCCGCGAAAGTTTTTATAGTGAATTTGCCATCGCTAACGCCGTTAGTGATTTAATTTTAGATAGTTTAGGGATCAATCGCTGTTGTGGGCAAAGTTAGACAGTTTTTCTCTGCTATTGGAGTTTAATTTCTATTAGCTGCTCTGCTAATTTTTTTGTACGAATGGGGTAAGCTGCACTGCCTATTAGAAATTTTAGGACAAATGATCAAACCCTCTCTTCTCGATCATAGGCGGTCTTAACCAGTAATTTAGATAGTCAACAGCTTATTGCTTATTTAAGAAGTTAACAAAATCTTTAATCGACAAGAATTAATTGATAGTTGTTGGGAAGGTTTAATTAATTTCCAACCCAGCGATCTCAGCGATTGTATAGGCTGGTCTGCCTTTAACTTCTTCGTAAATTCGCCCGACGTATTCCCCTAATATGCCAATACTGATCAATTGTACCGAACCCAAGAAAAACACAGCGATCAAGATAGTAGCTAAACCAGTAACAGGAGAGTCGGGTTGCTGTAAGCGCCAGTAGAGAACCAGTAAAGCCATCAACAGGGCAATTAAAGCAGAAAATAAGCCTAAATAAGTGGAAATACGCAGGGGAATCTTAGAAAAAGACACCAAGCTATTAATCGCTAAAGCTAGGGATTTTTTAAAAGTGTATTTGACTTCGCCAGCAAACCGGGGATCCCGCTCAAATTTAACAGCAGTTTGTCGGAAACCAATCCAAGCGCGCAAACCGCGAATATAACGATTCCGTTCTGGCATAGAATTTAATACTTCCACCACCTGACGATCCATCAGACAAAAATCCCCCGTGTCCGCAGGGATATCCACGTCGGCTAATTGTCGCAGCAATCTATAGAAAACGTAGGCAGTTAGGCGTTTAAACCAACTTTCTTTTTTCCGTTTTGTTCTCTGGGCGTAAACCACATGATAACCTGCTTGCCAAGACTCAATCATTTTGGGAATCAATTCCGGTGGATCTTGCAAGTCGGCATCGAGGACAACAATAACTTGACCCCTAGCGAAATTTAGTCCTGCTGTTACTGCTGCCTGATGGCCAAAGTTGCGAGCAAAGCTAATGTAACAGACCCTAGCATCTCTTTCCTGTAGTTCCCGCATTAATTTTAAGGACCGGTCCCCACTGCCATCATTAATCAGAATCAGTTCCACAGAATCATCTAAACTATCCATGACGGCACTGACACGGCGATAGAGTTCTGGAATGGTTTCTTCCTCGTTATAAATCGGGATAATTAGCGAATATTTCGGCATTTTCGAGAGGTTGAACGGACAAAAGCCGTGTTTTTATGGCGGCCGCTACGCTAAATATTCTGCTAAAGTATCCCTTTTGTCAACTTAATAGATTACTGCTAGACAGTGCCTTTGAACTACTCTCAAGGTCGTTGAGAGCTTCCTATTTCACGGGGGACTGCCTTAAGACGAACTTACGCCCAGCTTTTGGTCTTACATCCCCTCCAGAAGTTTTTATAGTGAATTTGCGATCGCTAACATCGTCAGGGATTTAATTTTAGATAGGGTTTGCTGAATAAATTTGAAATGTAGGCAAAGTAAAGGTTTTGGGGCTTTTCTCGCGAAACAGGTGCAAGATTTTGAGAGAATCGTCGTTCAAAACCTTGCGTCTTCATCGGCCCGCGTCCTGTAGGGGCGAAGCATTCGGACAATAACCTATCGGTGAAAAGGTAGATTTTCTATCCGAATGCTTCGCCCGTACTTATTCAGCAAACCCTAGATAGTTGAGGGATTAATCGCTATTGTGGGCAAAGTTGGACAGTTTTTCTTTGCTATTGGATTAAATAGCCAAGGAATGATCGACCATTGCTTGCCGACGTAAACAATTCCAGTAGGCTGCATAGAGATCCGTCTGTTGACCGCGTAGGGAAGCGATCGCAGGTGCGGCAGGAAAAGGCCAGAGACGATCAAAAACCACTTCTCGATGAGCCAGACGAAACTGTAGCAAATAAACGGAAGCAGGAGCCTGTAAATTATCCAGTAATTGCGCTGCCAGCCGATATAAAGACTTAAGACTCTCTCTTTCTAGACTAATCGGCTGACTGTAGGCATTAGGGATCATACCCTCCCCGATTACTTCACCGTATTCTAAACCCTTAGATGTCACCGTGATCGGCAACCAAAGATCCCCAAAAGAAGAATCTCCCTGACTGGTTTTATAGTGCAGGGTATGGGCAACCCAAGCGCGTCTTTCCTCGATATCCCGACAAGCTTGATAAACTTTTTTACCCGGAAAATTCACCCAATTGGGTAATTGAATTGTTAAGGGACACCAGATTAAATTATTTTGGCCGGTTTTACCCGACTCCATTTTTGACCACAAGGAAGCCGTCCCCGTCACCTCCACCGCCAAGGATTTAGGAACCGCATTTTTTAAGGCAATCACCATTTTTTCGGTAACGGGCGATAGCCGAGACATCTGACCACTGGCTTGAGCTTCGGCATTAACGAGAATGATAACTTTGTCCATTTCTTCTTGTGGGTTGGGTAAACTTGAACGATCAGCGGTGAGGTTGGTTAAGAATGCGAACTGACTGGGGTTCAATGCTTCTGTAGTCGCCATGGCAAAAGCTATTTCTCTGGATTTTAGCGAATTATACAAGAACGCAACGATTTTTTACAGATTTTTTCAACAACAACCATATTGAAGGGGGCATTTTTCTTCTCCCCCTCATAGAATACCTTAAGTAATCAGTGATCACTAATCAGTGATCAGTGAACTGAAAACTCAACTCTGAATAACTGGTAACTGATCACTGAAATTACTCGTCTTCGGCGAAAATAAAGCGAGTTAGTTCACTAGGATCGGGTTCGGGGCTAGATTCGGCAAATTTAACCGCTGCCTCGATTTCAGCTTGAATTTTCTCCTCGATTTCTTTTAATTCTTCTCTCGTGGCCAGATCTCGCTCGTAGAGGTAGGCGGCAAAGCGAGTGATCGGATCTCTTTCGCCCCAGAATTGTTTCTCGTCAGCACTGCGTAACTCGTCGGGATCTGCTAGAGAGTGACCCCGGAAACGATAGGTTAAGGCCTCAATCAAAGTCGGCCCCTCACCGGCGCGGGCGCGGGCCACGGCTTCTCTGGCGGCGGCATGAACGGCGACCACATCCATACCGTCCACTTCCACACCGACCATACTAAAAACACTGGCTTTTTTATAGATTTCTGGTTGAGAAGTGGCTCGATCGTGGGCCATTCCGATCGCCCACTTATTATTTTCCACCACATAGATAATCGGCAACTTCCAGAGGGCGGCCATATTCAGACACTCAAAAAACTGGCCATTATTACTCGCCCCATCCCCAAAGAAACAGACCGTTACCTGATCGGCACTGGCATCACCCATGGCTTCCCGACGGTATTTACTCTGAAAAGCCGCCCCGGTAGCGACGGGAATCCCCTCGGCCACAAAAGCATAACCCCCTAAAAGCTTATGTTCGGCGGAAAACATATGCATGGAGCCGCCCCGTCCTTTACTACAACCGGTAGCTTTGCCGAATAACTCCGCCATCACCTCTTGAGCGGGAACTCCGGCACTAAGGGCGTGGACGTGATCGCGATAGGTGCTAGAAACGTAATCTTCTCCCTGACGCAAGGCTTTAATAATACCGCTAGATATGGCTTCCTGACCGTTGTAGAGATGGACAAAACCGAACATTTTGCCGCGATAATACATTTCGGCACATTTATCTTCAAACATCCGCCCCAAAACCATATCCTCGTATAGGCGAAGACCTTCAGCTTTGGTGATAATGATGGAAGCAGGATTAAAGGTTGGTAAAGTACGTTCGGAAATCATAGGGTCTGTAGTATCATTTAGACAACAAAAAGGCAAGGGGAGAGGAAGCGGTAGATTTTTCGAGAATTCTGGCAGTGAATTTTTTGGTCTTAAACCAAGGGGTTCTTGGTATTTTCTCTCTCAAATCTAATCTTAGTCAGTCAGAGATTGGCTAGGATAAGATGGTATCTTGTTATTTTACTCGCTCCGCTCTCACTTACATCATTTAATTCACTAAGGACTCTCCAGAGTTGAGGTACAGCTAACCGTGCGAATTCCTCTTGACTACTACAGGATATTGGGAATCCCTTTTCAGGTGAATGCCGAGCAGATTGATTTGGCCCACGCCGATCGGGGACGGCAATTGCCACGTCAAGAATACAGTCAAACAGCGATCGTTGCCCGTCAGCACTTGTTAGATGAAGCTTACCAAGTGTTAAGTGATCCAGATCGCCGTCGTGATTACGATGCCCAATTTTTCGCTCCCAATCCCCTGCTTCTCAACCCAGATAGCAGCGCCGAAAACCTCGATTCTCAGGGTGGGGAGGTGGCCGCCGCTTCCTCAGAATATCCCACTCCCCAGATTACCATTGCCCCCGCCGATCTGGTGGGAGCTTTGCTCATCCTGCAAGAGTTGGGAGAATACGAGTTAGTGATTCGTTTGGCTGAAACTTATCTAGATTTGGAGCCAACTACTCGCCCAGATATGATCTTAACCTTGGCTTTGGCCTACGGGGAATTAAGTCGGGAATATTGGCAGGATAAAAATTATGAACAGGCGGCCAGCACCGCAGCCAAGGCCTTGATCTGCTTGGAACAAGAACAAATGTTCCCACAAGTGGCCGGCGAGATTCGTCATGATTGCGATCGCTTGCGTCCCTACCAGGTTCTGGAATTGTTATCCCAAGAAAAAAACCCCGGTCTTGCCCGTCAGCGGGGCTTAAATCTCTTGGAGGATATGTTGGCCGCTCGCGGTGGCATCGATGGCCAGGGCGACGATCGCTCTGGGTTGGGGGTGGATAATTTTTTACGCTTTATTCAACAGTTACGGGTTTATTTGACTCAGGCCGAACAGGAGAAAATCTGGGCAAAAGAGGCAGAACGCCCCTCGGCGGTGGGTAATTATCTGCTGGTTTATGCCTTGATTGCCCGCGGTTTCGCCCAAAAACAACCCGCCGCTATTGTGGCAGCCAGCGATCGCCTGCAGCAATTACAAAAACATCAGGATGTTTCCATCGAGCGATCGATCTGCGCCCTGCTGCTCGGTCAAACCGAACAAGCAAGCACAATTTTAGAAAAAAGTCAAGAGCAAGAAATATTAAATTATATTAAGGAACAATCTGGGCAATCTCCCGATCTTCTACCTGGGTTATGTCGTTACGGTGAGCGTTGGTTACAAACAGAAGTTTTCTGCCATTTTAGTGATTTAGTCGAGCGGAAAGCCTCACTCAAAGAGTATTTTGCCGAGGAAGAGGTACAAAATTATTTGGAAGAATTGTCAGGTTTTCCTGACGAAAAAGTTCCCGTGTCAGTTCAAGAAAAGGTTGGGGAACCTTTAGAATCGGAAGTAAATGTTCTCAAAACCCACACCCCCCCCACCCATTTAAACCCAGTGCCAGGAGCGACACCGATGAGGGAATCTGCTTATTCTTCCCATTCTCGTCCCCAAAAACCGTCTTTAGCTAGAGCTAACGGTGAGCGGACAGGCACTGCTGTACCTGCCCTGAGAGCCACCCCTCAGCAGGAAACTTTCACCCCCTATACTCAGGGCAGTGTGGTGGTGACAGCAGCCGATCGTCAACCGGCACTTAATCCCCCCCGTCGTCGTCCTAGTCGCTCGCGCCACCCAGCAGCGGGCAACTCCGGGCCAGCAGCCGTAGAAACGGTAAAAACTACCCTAGTCGCACCGAAACGGAGACGACCAGTCCGCAGAAAACTACGACTCGATCGAGTGGCGATATTGGGAGTAGGATTAGTGGGAACGCTCGTGGTTTTGTCCTTGGGGGTAAAGGCAATTGTCGATAGTCAATCTCCTTTGGCAGCCTTGCAAGGGGAACAGTTACCGATTTCTTTAAATACTCCCATACTAGAAATTCCTTCGGCTAACGCGGAGGTGATGGAAGGGAATCCCTTAGACAAGGAAAAGGCCAAGGAGACGATTCAAGCTTGGTTAGCAGCAAAATCGGCGGCTTTTGGCAGTGAACACCAAAAAGAGCCATTGAAAGAGGTTTTAACGGGTTCAGCTTTGGAAATTTGGCAAAAACGGGCGGCGGCTTTACAGGGAAATAACTATTGGCGCTACGATCATCAAGTGGATGTGCGATCAGTCACTAATAATGCGAAAAATCCTAATTTAGCCACGGTGGAAGCGATAGTCAACGAAAAGGCCATGTATTTCCATAATGGCAAGGAAATTGTCAATCGTTCCTATAATGAGTCCTTGAAGGTGCGCTATGATTTGGTACGGCAAGGAGATAAATGGTTGATCGAAAAAACCCAAGTCTTACCCTAATTTTTTCCGATTAAATCCCCAAAAACTAGGCTTTAGGCTGCCTGCACACCCAAAAAAGGCTGCATGGCAGCCTTTTCAGTGGGAAGTGGGGAAGTGGGGAGAAGGGAGCAGGGAGAAAAAAGCTGATAACTGATAACTGATAACTGAAGACCGACTCCTGCAAAAGCAACCTTTGTACCTCACTATTAAGATAACTTCTATATCTTTAGACTGATAAATGCTCGATTCTCTTAATATTTTTTAACATAAAATCTGCTCTTTGATTGCTGTAATTGGTTCCCTAGAAGTCAAGCTAATGAGTTATAATCGTAGGTAGGGATCCATAGTTCTTAGAGGAAAAAAGCGGGGCAATCTCAATGTTTTGCTCACCCACAAGACCATGATTTTGATCTTTTAAAAATCTCGCATAAGTCTTTAAGAACTTTTAAAATCAGCATTCACACAGGAGGGATATTATGACAGGTAAGAGTAAACGCGGTTTTGCCTCTATGGATCAAGCTAAACAAAGGGAAATCGCTAGTAAAGGTGGTAAAGCTGCTCATCAAAAAGGGACAGCCCACGAATTTACCTCCGAAGAAGCTCGCGAAGCGGGACGAAAAGGTGGTGAAGCGGTTAGCCGAGATCGGTCCCACATGGCAGCTATTGGACGGGAAGGGGGCAAAAATTCTCACAAAGGCAGTCGCAAAAACTTAAACTCCGGGGAAAATTCCCCAGTCAACGAGTCTATAGGTGAAAATTCCTCAGATTTTGGCAACTCGGAAGCAAATAGTTGACTTTGGTTGACTTTTTCTGGGACTGAAAGGGTTTTGGGGTGTTGGGGTTTTTAGCTAAATTCCCCATTCCCCCATTTCCCCATCCCCAATAGGGACTTGCGTAAAAATAAGATGCCAGCTAGGAGGGCAGAACCGTCACATCCCATTTGGGCAAAGTTTCAGAACGCTGCCAGAAAGGTTGCAATTGTTCTAGTTCTTTAGCCAAAGGTGGTGATTCGGTAGGAAATTCGTTCGAGCAAGAGTTTATCAATTAATTGTTTGGTTTCGTCAGATACGGTTTTATTAGTGGGATTGATCACAAACTGACGACCACATTCTTTACACTGACGTTTCGGCTTGCCATGATGTGTAGAACCATTTTTGATGGTATGATAAGAACCACATTGGGAGCATCCCAATTATGTAATGAGTATAAATGCTCAGAAGGGTAAGAAGGCTTTTGTAGTAACGATTCTGGTTCCAATCACACAATTTAGAGAACCGTTGAAAATCTATGAACTCCCGAAAAGGCTTGCCATATAAGTATTTCGCATCTAAGTACAATTGCTTATTGCAAAAGTGGGATGCTCCCGGGATTCTGCCCCTCCTTCGAGTAAATCTCCCATTGTGGGTATCGAAGGTATGTTGGGTAGTGATTCGGTAGTAGTGGTAAGCCATCTTGCTTATCTGGACTGAGTTGTGTAGAATATTTACTAATAAAAATAATTGCTTGATAAATGTTGGGGATTTGCTTTTTATGATTGCTATTTTTATCAATATCTTCTCTTGGATAATTAAACTTTGGTTAAATTACGATGAAGATTTAGAACATTGTCTTCTGACAAAAGATTCACAAACTTCAACATCTTGTTGTCCTAAATGTGGTTGGGAGCATCCCAATTTTGCAATAAGTATAAATGCTTAGAGACTAAAAACGTTAGCTAAGGCAAAATAAAGAGAAACAATTAAACGGTAGAATCATGAATAC